>NZ_JBANFI010000004.1:0-406655 GCF_045055655.1 Marinospirillum alkalitolerans
GCAGCCAAAGACGGAGCTATTCGTCGTGGTGAACCTGGTGTTGGCCGGGAAGGTGCTTATCAAACAGGTTATGAGGAAAGGGCTGCGGGAAAGTTGCATCTGAAACGCGCCAAAAGGGTCGGATAAGCCGGTTGAATCGGCCTTGTTCCGGCGAAAAGCGTGTACAAACGTAGTCCCCAGCTTTTATATGATCATGTTATCGGCTCGTGGAGCGAAAATTTGTCGATTGTTCAGAGGTTCCTTCAATAGATGAGCTGCTGCAACTGCGCGCGTTCAGTTTTAAACGTACATAGCGGCAATACCTCTTGTTTTTTACTGCCAAAATCCTAAACTTAACTTTAAGCTTAGGCTGATTTGGAATAAATGACGATGAAGATAGGTGAACTCGCGGCCCTAACAGGGGTGGCTCCCTCCCGCATTCGTTTCTATGAGCGTATCGGCTTATTGAAAACGGTTGCACGGCAAGCCAATGGGTATCGATCGTATCCGCCCGAAGCATTGACGATGCTCAAGCTGATCATCACTGCGCAACAATCGGGTTTTAGTTTGGAAGAGCTTAGTACGCTGTTACCGTCTGACTTAGAGGCTTGGGACCACTCGTCGTTGCTGGGTGCACTTGAGCAAAAAGTACAGGATATTGAAGACTTGGAACGTCGATTAGCAGCCAACAAGGCTCAGTTGCTTGAGTTGTTAGCTGAGATTAATGCCAAACCTGACGACATGGATTGTCGTGACAATGCGAAACGGGTGCTGTCGCAACTGGGGTTGGTGAGAGAAGGTGAATAAGCCCGGCGCATTGCGCACCGGGCTTGTAAGCTCGTCGCTATTTCGTTTTTCGACCCAGCATGAAGGCCAAGGCAAGGTCGGCAAGTTTGCTATAGGGCGCTTTAATCAGGCGAGACAGGTTCCATCGCCCCAAACTAAAGACACCTTTTGCATGACTCATCGCACGAAAGCCCTCAATGCCGTGATAGGCACCTATGCCACTGGCACCAACACCGCCAAAAGGTAAATCATCCTGGGCAACGTGCAGGAGTGTATTATTGATCCCGACATTTCCGGACGTGGTGCTGCTCAACAGAGCGTTACGAGTGGCATTGTGATTACCAAAGTAATACAGGGCCAGTGGTCGTGGCCGCGCATTAATGTAGTTGATCACTTCGTCCATGGTTTGGTAGGTACGGATTGGCAGCACCGGACCAAAAATTTCCTCGGTCATGATCGCGCTGTTGTCCGTAGCATCAATCACCAATGTAGGTGCCAGCGTACGCGGTCGATTGGTAGCTTGCTCCGGGGAATTACCGACTTCAATCACCTTGGCGCCAAAGCTTTTGGCATCGTTTAGCAGTGTTACTAGACGCTGATAGTTACGCTCGCTGACAATCGAAGTGTAGTCTGAACTGGCAGGCCCTTGCGGATAGTTGCGGCCAACGGCTGCACTATATTGCTCAATAAAACTATCCAGATCGTCTTGATGTACCAATGCGTAATCCGGTGCAACGCAAGTTTGCCCAGCGTTCGCCAGCTTGCCAAAGACTATGCTATCGATGGTGCGACGGTTTACCTGCCCTTGCTGCACGACCACAGGGCTTTTACCGCCAAGCTCCAGCGTTACTGGCACCAAATTTGCGCTGGCAGCAGCCATCACTTTGCGACCAACTTCAGTGCTGCCAGTAAAAAACAAATGATCAAATGCCAGTTGGCTAAAGGCTGCGCCGACATCCGCATTGCCCAATACCACGGCCACTTCGTTCGTCGCGAAAGTGTCTGCCAGCATTTGCTGCAGCAGTTCACTGGTGCCTGGGGTTAATTCCGAGGGCTTTAACATGGCGCGGTTACCTGCGGCCAAAGCCGTCGCCAAAGGAATGAGCGTAAGCGCAAGTGGATAGTTCCACGGGGCCATAATGCCCACCACCCCTAAAGGTTGATATTGCACATAGGCCTTGGCGGGTTGATAGAGCAGGCTGACATGCCGAGGTTGCGCGCGCATAAAACGGCGCAAATTCTTACGCAGATAGTCAATGGCTTGAATCACGACCGTCATTTCCAATAACGCAGTCTCATAGGCTGAGCGATTGCCAAAGTCACGGCTAATCGCTGCCTCAAAGGCGCTGCGGTGGGTCAACACCGCATTGCGTAGGGTTAACAGTTTGGCTTGCCGTTCTTTCAACGTTGGCGGCGGAGCCGCTAAAAAGGCTTGTTGTTGTTGGGCAAGGAGCAGCTCCGCATCGTTTAGGTTGTTCTGTTGCGTGTTCAATGTCATCACCATGCTCTCCGTTTAACGCACCGAAAGCGGCTTCGGGGTGTAGAGCGCACTTTGAAAGTCAGGAACGTATTCATAGCGCACCATATTGCCCAGTTGCAGTGACTTCATGAAGTTTGCGAAGCTACCGTCATACAGCGTTAGTTCGACATCATCGCTGTTGCGGCTATTGCCATGGCGAAGGTGACGAGACACGGCATAACCATGTGTTAAGGTGCCATGTCGATCTAGATTGACGAAATTATTGGTCACTAATTTAGGCTGGTACGACGGATCAGCTAATCGGGCGGTTTCCAGCACAAAATCTAACTCGCCAGTTTGGTGGTCGATGACCTCAAAGCGTATGGTATTTGCGTTCGCTTCGTAGTGTATGCTGGTTAGCCATTTCGGTAAGTTATAGCCAACGATACCGCGAACATTGGCCAACTCTGTATCTACCGGAAGCTTTAGCACATAGCCCCAAAAATCATCAGACCAAGACTGCCCCAGCAAGCTAGCAATGCCAATGCGAGTACCTCCAGGTTTGTTGGTGACTATGGCCAGAGAGATTTCGTTGTAACTGTCGCTATCAGCATAGTGATAGGCATAGGCAGTCAGTGCGACGAGGCCACGTCCCGGCCAGATCTGCAGCGGTTGGACATGTTCCAGTACTTGGTCGGGCATAAGTTCTTTGAGTCGATCCAAGTTAGCTGTGTAAATAACGGTGACTTTGGTGTTTTCATAGTAAAAAATTGGCGACCACGTCTCAAAACCAACATCTACTTTGGTTCTTTCTAATGTGTGAAACCAGCTGAGATCTGTAGCGGGAGACTCCGCCGCAATGACCGACAGTGGAGAGTTGGAGCGATAACGGTCATATAGACCACCGGCTAGTATTGGTACGTCATGACCACCAATATCGATGATGCGGGTTTGTGTTTTTGATGATGTTTGCATCGATGGAAGTTCTGAATCATCTACAGTGGCTAGGGCCATGGTCGTAGCGCTTAGGGTTAAGCCAGCGATGACAATCATGTGATTGAGTTTCATGGGTTCTTTCCTCTCAGTTCAGGGCAACATTGCTCGTGGTTAACACCTTAAGATTAAAGTTAAGTTTAAGGTCAAGCGGAGAAATGATCTTGACCTTGAGCTTTACTTTAAGGTTAGAGTTACCACATAACTCAAACAGGAGAACAGTAATGCTGGTATTCACCCCGTTACAAATCGCCAACGGCACGACCATAAAAAACCGGATCGCCAAAGCGGCGATGGAAGAAAACATGGCAGATCAGCAATTTGCCCCTTCAGGTAAGTTGATTCAGCTGTATCAACGCTGGGCCGAAGGTGGAGCCGGTTTGTTGATTACCGGCAATGTTATGGTTGACCGTCGGGCAATGACTGGCCCCGGTGGCGTGGTGTTGGAAGATGCAGCACAGTTGTCCCGTTTTGCCCGTTGGGCGCAGGCGGGGCAACGCAATGGAGCGAAGGTCTGGATGCAAATTAATCATCCCGGTCGTCAAATGCCGGGTAATCTCGGTCAGAAAACCTGGGCTCCATCGCCGGTTGCTGTTGAGCTTGGCAAGCTGTCCAAGCATTTTTCAGAGCCTAAGCCAATGACTGAGGACATCATTAAGCAGGTGATTGGGCGCTTTATTGCGACGGCCGAGCTGGCCGAGCAAGCCGGCTTTGATGGTGTTGAAATTCATGCGGCTCATGGCTATTTAATCAGCCAATTCTTGTCGCCGCTGACCAATCATCGCACCGACCAATGGGGCGGCTCGCTTGAAAACCGGGCGCGCCTGCTGCTGGATATTGTGCGTGGTATTCGCGCGGCCGTCAGCTCGACATTTGCTGTCGCCGTAAAACTTAATTCCGCAGACTTTCAGCGCGGTGGCTTTAGCCCAGAAGATGCTCGCGAAGTCGTTATGCTATTGAACTACCTTGGCGTGGATATGATCGAGCTATCCGGTGGCAGCTACGAAGCACCTGCGATGCATGGCAAGGCTCGCGATGGGCGGACACTGGCACGCGAAGCGTACTTTTTGGAGTTTGCCAAAGACATTCAGCAAGTTGCCAGAATGCCGGTCATGCTAACGGGTGGAATCCGCCGTCAAGCGATCGCCGAGCAAGTGCTACAAAATGGCGTTGCAATGGTCGGTATTGCAACTGGACTGGCAATCAACCCCAGCCTGCCAGATGAATGGAAGCAGGGGAAACCGAGCACTCCAGAGCTGGCACCAATAACCTGGAACAACAAACCCCTGGCTTCGCTGGCGTATATGGCTATGGTTAAATATCAGCTAGTCAAACACAGCAATCAGAAGCGGGCCAACCCAAGGGTCTCACCGTGCTGGGCGCTAATTCTTAACCAGATTGATAATGCAATACGTAGCAGAAATTACCGTCGGAGCGTATCTGTATCTCCGGAATAAACGGTATAGCCTGCTAACAATCGCAGGCACGGCGACGGCTTTTTCGTTGCGGCTTTGCCTTCACTAAAAAGCCGCGCGTGATGCGGGCGTTAGCATTTTCGAGAGGTAGTTGAGTGAAAGATGGGCTCGTAACTATAGTGCCGGTAATCGGTGTTCTTGGCGTGGTCATTGGTGCTTTGCTGCAGGGCTTTTTCAACTGGAAGAATCAGGCGGCAAACAATCTATCTGAGCTCCAAAACAAAGCCTATTCTGATTTTCTGAATTCTGTATCGAAAATAGCTGTGGCTCAGCGTAAAGATCAGCGAACGGTCGTAACCGAGGAGCTTTCAAATCTAGCGGACGCCAAATCGCGAATTTGTGTTTATGGCCATGCTAGTGTTGTTCATCATCTAGCTGATTTTTTGAGAGCTGGGGGTACGTTGCAAACTGAACAAGAAATCCTATCGTTCACGAGATTGTGTCTCCAAATTCGTGAGTCTGTAGGTATGCGCGATAAGGAGCTTTATCCCTCGGATATATCCCAGCTACTGTTTAGTATCGACGTCAGAAATGTCAAAACACCAGGCGCCTAATGCTAACAATCGCAGGCACGGCGACGCCTACTACATTGCGCCTTCGGCTCCATTCCGCAGGCGCGCGTGCTGCGGGCGTTAAGTTGTAGTTGGTTATCGAGGGTGTATGAAGTTAAAGCGATTAAAAGAAATTCCTGAAGTCGTATGTTTATATTCTCGTCTTAATGCTGGATTTGAGCGGGAGGTTTTACCGCCGCTCTCCGAAACTATTGTGATATGGGAAACTCAATACGTTTCAATAATTTCGCTTTCGTTATCAGGGAGCTACTTACAAGAGTTACAAACCGTCTGGCGCCTGTAGAAGATGTTAAATTAGCTTGTTGGTATGAGCGTTTGTCTGAGAAATATGAAGTAAATCGTAAGCAGCAGCTGAAATATTGTACTCAAGGTTACTTTGCCGATGCTACGGTTCCTGATTGGGTAAAAGAAGAGGCGGAAGAAGTAACTAAAGAGTACTTAGGCCTATATCAAAAGCTTAATAAATATACTCATGTTAATGAGAAAGCTATGGGTGCTAACCCCAAAGAAGCTTTCGTGTTTTTAAAAGGTTTGCTTTCTTCATTCACGGGTATCCTGGACTCAATTCATGAGATAAAGACTCATGTCACTGAGGCTGTCGAAGAAGAAGTCCACGATATAGTATTCAATACTCTTGCTTTTGATTCGCATGAGGCTTTAATAGAAATATCCTCGCAAACTGTAGTGGATTTTGTAGCTATTGAAGGTTATAACATCGAAGTGATAGAGCCTAATCAGGTGATATTCAATGGGTTCGGTTATGTTGAGTGTACATTAAATTACGGTTCAAAAAGTGATAGTTTTTCTACAGATTATACAGTTCCATTCACATTCAAAGCTTTCGCTCCAGTAGATGATGTGAGAAAAGTTGATTTCTACGAACAGGGAATGTATTTAGATAATAGTGCATTCTACGAATAGCAACTTAACAATCGCAGGCACAGCGACGGTTTTTGCGTTGCGGCTGCGCCTCCACTACAAAGCCGCGCGTGCTGCGGGCGTTAAGTGCCAAAGGACTGATCGATGCAAGGTGAATGTCTCTGCGGAAGCGTGAAATTCGAAATTGATGGGGAGATACGGAATCTCTATCAGTGTCACTGCTCGCTGTGCCGCAAAGCCACAGGGGCTGCCGCTAACGCTGCCACATTTGTGCAGGGTTCTAGTTTTCGTTGGGTCTCAGGTCAAAGCGAGATCCGGTCGTACCAAAAGCCAAGTGGTTTCCGGAGCGATTTTTGCTCAAGTTGTGGGAGTCCGGTTCCAAATAGCCTGCGGGGCACCGGGATGGTTTGGGTTCCAGCCGGTTTGCTCGATGAACTTGACGTATCAAGGGTTTCTGTTCACCTCCACACAGCATCCGCCGCGCCATGGGAGCAAGAATCCGCTGAGTGCGTTCGATTGGAGGGCGGCCCTGAGAGCTTGGAATCACTTAACAAATTGTTGTAGTACGTTCCGGGCCTCCGGCCCTACACCGGACGCCTTCAGCCAGTAAAGGACGCTACGGAGCCCCACGATTCATCAGCAACTGCGCCAAAAGGGTATCAACATTGCCCGCAAGCGGGTGGCCCGCCTGATGCGTGAGATGGGTCTTAAGGCTCGAGTGGCTCGGATCTGCCGAAGAACACCAGGCATCACCCGTTTTTATGCCAAACATCAGAACCTTCTGCTGGGGAAGACCACAATCAATGTATCAAGCGAGAGTTTGAGAGTAAGGTTTTCTTGGTAGCTGACAGTCTTCAACCCGGTCTTGGAGGATCTGCTCTTGCTGAGTCAAGAATCCCTTGAAAACCGAGTTAATCAAGATCTATGTGTGGTTGAGAATGTCGTTATGGCTGAAATACTTGAAATTGAGCTAAAGAAAGCAGATGAGCGTTTGATCTTTCTTCTAGCTGAATGAGGGGGGGAGCGATGAACACTACTGTTCGAGGTCCTGATGGAGAGTTGCGTTGCAGCTGGTGCTCGGTTGCTCCGGAGTTCTTTAAATACCACGATAATGAGTGGGGTTATCCGGTTGATGGCGATATCAGGCTGTTTGAAAAGTTGTGCCTCGAAAGCTTTCAATCTGGCTTGAGCTGGCGAATGATTCTCGCTAAACGAGAGAATTTTCGTGCTGCCTTCTCAAGTTTCGATTTTAATGTGGTGGCAAAGTACAATGACGCTGATATTGAACGATTATTAAAGGATAAAGGAATTGTCAGGCACCGTGGAAAGATAGAAGCAGTGATCAATAATGCAAAAAAGGCGATAGAGCTTGTGGAGCAAGAAGGGTCACTAGCTGCTTACTTTTGGCGATTCGAACCAGATGAGAATAGTTTGCCTGAGCCGCAGACGGCATCAACTTCAGAAGAGTCCATTGCATTGTCGAAAGCTCTGAAAAAACAGGGCTGGAAATTCGTTGGCCCCACAACCGCCTATGCCTTTATGCAGGCAACGGGCCTGATAAATGATCATTCTGAAAGATGCGCGTTCAGGGAGATAGTCGAGCAGGAACGCAGTCACTTCATGCGTCCAGGGCGTGTATAGTGCCCTAGCAAGTGCAGGCTGACGAACATTGTGCTTGCCCCGTTCTAGTGGGGCAAGACCATAATTCGTCTTACTCGGCTTTGTGATGTCGGTTATTCTTGGTGACTGATGTAAGTTTTTCTAAAAAATATTCCACGCGCTTCAGGGTTCTAGGTGAAATAAGGATTATTAAACCACGAGGGTTTTATGTTGACGCCAATCATCATTTTATCGATTTTGGTTTTTCCTCTGTTAGTGGCTTTTGTCATGTCAAGGGTCACCAGGCGTAAGTTGGATATTCACAAGCTTTCTTGCTGGGGGCTTGGTGTTGCTTTTATATACTTTTTTATTGGTCATTTTGTTAAAACAGATGAAATGGTAGATATGCTGCCGGTTTGGTTGCCAATGCGCTTGGAGCTTGTCTATTTTACTGGAGTGCTTGAACTTCTGATTGGAGTCGCACTTTTTATTCCTAAATACCAACGGATTGCTGCAAAAATAGCTATCTTGGTATTTGTGGTGTTCTTTCCTGCAAATATTTATGCTGCGCTGAACAGTGTGGGTATAGGGGGACATCAATGGGGTGCTGTTTACTTGTTGATAAGGATGCCGCTCCAATTGGCGTTAATCGCATGGGCATACTATATGTGCCTAAAACTTCAAGTCAATACAGTCGACCGGCAACATGTTAGCTGATTGAAGAGTTATGCCCTCACTAACCAGGAGGTGAAGTGAGTCATCAGATTAAAGCGAATCTTTATCCGTATGCTCCTTGTGGTGAAACTGGTGTATGGACAAAGGCAAAAATAAACCTACAAAGCCGTTGCTCGCTGTTGCAATCATTTCTATGACTAGGGGATCTGAATAAGACTCAATAGTTTGCTTTCTGGGTTCATTGGTGATTGTTGTTTCCACCATGAATGACGAGAGCAAGGTGTTACAGTGAAGCCAAGATGGGAGTCTAGACATGCAGCTTAAGTACCTTCTTGAAGAACTCGAGCGCTTAGGTAAGGAAAATGATGCATTGATAGAGCAAAGAGATCGCAAGTATCTCAATATCACAAGGGATACAGGCGAGTTTCTAGCTGTACTGATCAAAGCGAGTGCCGCAAAGCGTGTATTAGAAATTGGGACATCAAATGGTTATTCTACTTTATGGATAGCTTCTGCCTTACCAGAGGATGGGCAAGTGACAACGATTGAAATCTCTTCATTCAAAGCTAGCCAAGCCAGAAGCAATTTTAAACAAGCTCATCTTGACCACAAGATCAATCTTGTTGAAGCTGACTGTGCAGTGTTCTTCGGAGCTATGAATCAGCCCTTTGATTTGGTTTTCTTGGATGCTGATCGATCCAGCTATAACCGATTTGCAGATCAAATCGTCTCTCTGGTTCGGCCTGGTGGACTGCTTGTTTGCGATAATGCCATTTCGCATGCAGAAGAGCTGGAAGAATTTATTGGCGCGCTGCATGCAAAAGGTGAGTTTACCAGCACAACTTTGCCTGTAGGGAAAGGTGAGTTTGTTGCCTGTAGGAGCTTTTAAAACCAGCGTTTTGGGTAAGGTTGCCTAGAAATAAACCGATGATAGATCACGCCGAATGCGATGATCACTAGGGCACCAGCTGCGACTGGCATCAATAAGAAATCCCAGTGTTCGCCTGCGAGCATAACAACCAGTGGATTGGCCCCTGCTGGTGGGTGAGTTGTGCTGGTGAGTAGCATCACACTGACTGCTAAACCTACAGCTAATCCCATCGACCAAGGTGTGACACCTACCAAGGCTGCCATGGCAAGCCCTATCAAGGTCGTTAAAAGATGTCCGGCAAGGATATTCCTAGGTTGTGCAAGCGGGCTTTCGGGTAATCCGAAGAGAATCACCATGGTTGCACCAAAGGGGGCCATTAACCAGACAGATGATGGAGCTAGTCTATCCAGACTGCTCAGTGCAGTAATACATAACATGGCCCCGAGTCCCGCAAGCAGAGAGACAAAATGGTGTGAGTTGGTGATCGAACGCTTATCCATAGGTGAGTCCTTATATGTAGACAGATTGGTCTCCTTTAGGGTAGACAAGTTGGTCTGCTGGTGTCAAGATTGATTTCTCTCGTCTGATGTGGAGGCTGTAATGGATAAGCAAGAATTACTGGTTCGTACCGCTTTTAAACTATTTTACACTCATGGCATTCACGCTGTGGGTATCAATCGTGTGTTGGCAGAGTCTGGTGTAGCCAAGAAAACGCTTTATCATTATTTTCCTAGCAAAGAGCATTTAATCGAAGCGACGATCCGTTATCGTGACCTTCATTACCGTGTTTGGTTGACATCAAGACTTGACTCTGTTTCAGCAGGAAAACCCGCATTGCTAGAGTTATTTAATGCTTTAGATGATTGGTTTCATAGTCGAGTCGCTGATGTTGAATCATTTAATGGTTGCTTCTTTATTAATGCCAGCGCTGAATTTGGTGATCGCGATCATGCCATTCATCGAGCCTGCGCTGAGCACAAAGCCAGTATAGTGGAGCTGATTCATAAACATGTTGATATCTTGCTCCTTCCAAAAGGAGTCGCTGAGAATGCCACAAACCTCGTTGCTTTGTTGAAAGAGGGAGCAATCTCAATAGCGCATGTTCAAGGAAATCTCAATGCGGCTTTAGAAGCTAAAAAGGTGCTTGAGCATCTTTTTATTAATAGCGATGCTCTTTAAGAGGAAGAGGGATGCGATTACTGCTTGCTCTTGGCTTATTCTTGGTAGGCTGTTATTGGTTGCTGCCCAACGTGTTCGTTGATCCGCTTTTCAAGCTCAATCGACAGTTGTCTGGCTTAACTGCGCACCAAATCGAGGTGGGTGATCATCAGGTACATTATCTTGCTGGGGGCGAAGGCCAGCAGGTGCTGGTGTTATTGCATGGGATTTTTGCCGATAAGGATCACTGGGTTGAGTTTGTGCGCCCTTTGCGCACGGATTTTCGGATATTGATTCCCGATCTGCCAGGTTTTGGGGCCAGTTCGCGTTTAGATGACGCCAGCTATGATTATCAGACTCAGGCAGAGCGTTTACATGCTTTTTTACAGTTGCTAGAGGTGGAGACCTTCCATCTTGCCGGCAACTCGATGGGAGGGACGCTCGCGGCACGCTATGCGCTGGATCATCCGCAGCGTGTTGCTTCCTTGGCACTTATTGGTGGTCCTCATGGTGTCAAGACGGCCGTTGCCAGTGAGATGCAACGCCGTGTTGCACAGGGAGAAATCCCGTTGATTGCTCGTGATCAGGATGAATTCGTTGCTTTACTGGATTTGCTGTTTGTCAAACGGCCTTGGTGGCCGCGTCCACTTTATAAGCAAGCTGCTGATCAAGCGATCCAGCGCGCTGAAAGCAATGTGCGTCTATGGCAGCAACAGCAGCAAGATCCCTTTTATTTGCAACAGCATTTGGCCGAACTTAGCATGCCAGTTTTCACCTTATGGGGCGAGCAGGATCGGGTCTTTGATGCCTCAGGCTTGGAGACATTGCGTGAAAACTTGCCTGATGGGCAGCATGAACTCATGCCACAGATGGGTCATCTTCCGATGATGGAGGCACCCGCTGCAGCAGCAAGGCGCTATCAGGCCTGGTTAGCCAGCTTAGAAGCAAGCCAAGAGTAAACAAGTGTGGCTGAATAGATCAGCCGAGATCTCTGTAGGTCATGATAGATATGCTAGACTAAAGTCTACATTCATTGCCTCTGCAGGATCTTATTGTTTATGGCTTCTCTTGCTTTTAAGCCTTGGCCGACCGCCATGGCTGTGCTGGTTACTCTTGGTATGTGGTTGCTTCTTCCCTTGCCCGAAGGGTTAACGGAACAAGCCTGGCTGATGCTAGCGCTGTTTATTGGAACGATTATCGCGATCATCGGCAAAGCTATGTCGATCGGCGCGATTTCTGTGATTGCTATTGCTTTGGTGGCCGCAACAGGTGTGACGGGGGATACCCCAGGTCAGGCAATCAATACTGCACTCAGTAGCTATGCCAACCCCTTAATTTGGTTGATTGCTGTCGCGATTATGATTTCACGCGGCTTGATCAAAACCGGTCTGGGCGCGCGCATTGGCTATTATTTTATTTCACTGCTCGGCAAGCGAACGCTAGGCATAGGTTATGGCCTGGCTTTGGCAGAGCTTTCTATCGCGCCTGTCACGCCTAGTAATACGGCGCGTGGTGGCGGCATTATCCATCCGATTATGCGCTCGATTGCGCAGGGCTATCAGTCTTGCCCTGAGCAGGGAACATCCAATCGGATCGGCAAATACTTGGCGTTGGTGAATTATCACAGTAACCCCATCACTTCAGCGATGTTTATCACGGCCACAGCCCCGAACCCCTTAACGGTGGAGTTGATTGCTTCTGCGACAGGGGCTGAGATTCAGCTGAGCTGGCTGACTTGGGCTTTAGCAATGCTGCTGCCTGGAATGGTCGCGATTCTGGCCATGCCCTACATCCTCTATAAGCTGTACCCACCTGAGATTAAAGAAACACCGAATGCCAGGCAGGTCGCGCGGGATCAACTCACTGAATTAGGCCCCTTGAGCCGCCATGAAGGCATCATGCTCTCGGTCTTTTTAGTGCTGTTGCTCTTGTGGGCGGATCTGCCTGCCTTGTTGCTGGGCGCGGGCTGGAGCTTTCATACCACGACGACCGCTTTTATTGGCTTGAGCCTCTTGCTGCTCACTGGGGTGCTGACTTGGGTGGATGTGCTCAAAGAGAAGAATGCTTGGGATACACTGCTTTGGTTTGGTGCGTTGATTATGATGGCGGGTCAGCTGAATGAGAGTGGTTTGATCAGCTGGTTTTCGGCCAATATGGAACAGTGGATCGGGCTGCTTGGCATAGGTTGGCCAGGCGCTGCGGCGTTACTGGTGCTGGTGTTCTTGTATACCCATTACTTTTTTGCCAGTACCACGGCCCACATTACCGCGATGATGGCAGCGTTTTTGACTGTTGGTTTAAGCTTGGGCGCACCGGCGATGCCCTTTGTGCTGATTATGGCGGCTACTTCATCGATTATGATGACGTTGACACACTATGCCACGGGCACCTCGCCAGTGATTTTTGGTTCGGGCTATGTCACCTTAGGTGAGTGGTGGAAAGCGGGTTTTGTGATGAGCGTTGCTAACCTGCTGATCTGGGTGGTGGTCGGGGCTCTGTGGTGGAAGCTGCTGGGTCACTACTAAGCCGCTGGTGAACTTCTAAGCCACTTGTGAACTTCGGGCTCAGCGACGGGTCAGCCAACGGAGACGGGGTCATATCACCTCGTCTTTGAATCATCGATTGCAGGATGTGGAGAAGAGAATGCGTTATTTACATACTATGGTCCGAGTGCAAAATCTTGAGGCCTCCATGGCTTTTTATCAGCATCTCGGATTAGAAGAAATTCGCCGTCATGACAGCGAGCAAGGACGGTTTACTCTGGTGTTTATGGCACCGCCTGGTCAGCCAGAGTGTCCAGTGGAGTTAACCTATAATTGGGATGGGGATGATGGTCTGCCCTCTGATAGCCGCCATTTTGGGCATCTGGCCTATGAGGTTGAGGATATCTACGCCACCTGTACGCGCTTGCAACAGGCCGGCATCCTGATTAATCGGCCGCCGCGAGATGGGCGTATGGCTTTTGTCCGCTCACCAGATCATATCTCGATTGAGCTGTTGCAAAAGGGGGAGCCTTTAGCGCCACAGGAGCCGTGGATCAGCATGGAAAATCAAGGGCACTGGTAATCCAGTGTCCTCTTTCTCTGGCCCACTTGAGTAGAGTGGGCTAGCCTCTACTTGACCCCTGATTTCTTTCATTTTATTGCACACTAGGTAGTTATGCATCGCAATCGTCGTGCACGTATTGAGCAAACGGCGCTCCGTGTTTCTCTGGCTGGCACTTTAGTGGCCGCAGCCGCTGGTTTTTATTTTGGGATTCATCTGGGATCCAATGCGATCTTGCTAGATGGTATTTTCTCCTTGCTCAGCATGGGGATGACTGGCCTCAATATCTATGTGGCCGCATTACTGACGCGCCCGGATGATGAACGCTTTCACTATGGTTATGGCCATCTTGAGCCTATGGTGAATGTGGTCAACGGTCTGTTTATTCTCAGTATCTGTTGTTTTGCCTTTTACCAAGGTGTCACGGTCATTTTTGCAGGTGGGCATCAGGTGGAGATGTCGTCTGCGCTCTACTACACCAGCGCCATGACGCTCTTTTGCTTTAGTCTCTATGGTATTGAGCGTTATCTGGCACAGCGCTGTCATTCCAGTATTCTGCGAGTGGATATGCAGGAATGGCTGGTCGATGGTTTGCTGAGTCTGGGTATTCTGTGTGGTTTCTTAATCGGCGCCTGGTTGGAACATCAGGGGTATGATCAATGGACGCCCTATATCGATCCTGCGCTCACCAGTCTGATCTCGCTTTTTGCGGTCATGCTGCCGCTTCGAGTGCTGCGCGCCAATATCTCAGAAGTGCTGCTCAGAGCCCCTGAAGACTCCTATCAGCAGCGAGTGGATGAGTTGGTCACGGAAATTGAGGCGAACTATCCAATTCAAGAAAGCGAGTGGTATCTGGCCAAAACTGGGCGGCGCTATGATCTGGAGATCAACTTCCTGGTTGCGCAGGGCACTTTTGAGACGATGAAGGAGCAGGATGAGCTGCGCAACTATATCTGGAATCGGCTCAAGCAGCGCGGTGTCGAGGTTTGGTTGACTGTGTCTTTCACGGCGCAAGAAAAATGGCTCTAGTCTGTCTTTGATCCTAGGCGTTCCGGATGGGTGCGGCCTTCTGGCCTTGCATTCGGCTGGCGCGAGCATTAAAGTTACTAAATGTAACTAAGCAAGTGTTCTAGTTAACCCCTGACTGTGGATCCTGTCCTATGCTCGCTCGTCTTTGGTATCGCTGTCCCCTGCGTTGGCGTTTGTTTTTGGCTTTTGCTTTTGCACTGGGGGTGATGCTGCTAGTCGCCTTGACTCTGCAATCACGCCACTTTGTCACCAACCGAGTCGAGCATCTTCTCGAGCAGGAGTTGCCGCAAAGTCTTGAGCATCTCGGCGCACAGATGGCACTCGATCTTGCCCCCAGTATTCAGCTGTCGCGCAGTCTGGCACAGAATCCCTTTTTACACCGTTGGATCGAGGCAGGACTGCCTGAAGCTGGGCGAGCTGATGCCGAAGTGGCTTTGCGCCAAGTCCGTGATGAGGTGAATGCCTCGGGCGCTTTTTTAGCGGCTTCGGTGGCGGGTGAAGTGCACTACTTCTATTTTCAGGGGGATCAAATTCATCAGCGCATTTTTGATCCTGAGGCGGCTTCAGATGGCTGGTACTATCGCTATCTGGCACGGCAGGTGCCTTATGAGCTGAATCTTGATACCAATGCTTATGCCGAAGGGCGGCTGCGGATGTTTGTCAACTATTCCAGCCGAGCCAAGGATGCGCGCGTGAACCAGCCGCTGCTGGTTGCTGGTGTGAGCCTTGATGCTCGCGCCCTTGGTGAGATGATCAGTCATTATCGTTTGGCCGGTTTAGGGCGTGCCTCCTTGGTTCACCCTAATGGGCAGATAGAAATCAGCCACGAAACCAGTCGCCTGCCTTGGGTCGCTGAACAGCCTCTCTGGTCTGATTTGCTCCATCCAGAGGCGATTCAAGTGCGCGAGATCACCCGATCAGAGGTCGATCACGGGCAGCCTTTTTTTGTGGCCAGCTATTGGCTGGAAGAAATACAGCGTTTTGTAGTGGTGGAGGTTGAGCGCGATGCCTTGATCGCGCCGATTCAGCAGCAGTGGCGGGATGCGCTACTACTGACACTCGGGCTCTTGTTGATCAGCCTGCTGGTCCTGTTGCCCCTCTCTAACAGCTTGATTGGGCCTTTGATGGCCTTTCAGCGTCAATTGATCAGCATGACGCAGAGCCTGGATTTGAAGCAGCCGATTCAGGTTCAAGACCGTGCTGAGATCGGCCAGCTGGCTGAGCAGAGTAATCAGCTCTTTACGCGCCTTGATCAGGTGATCACTCAGGTCATGCAAAGCGCGGGTGAGTTGTCCCAATCAGCGCACCGACTGGCCCATACTGCGGGTCTGGTGCATCACCAGCAAGATATCCAACAGGCGATGAGTCAAACCATGGCCGCCGCGATAGAGGAGATGTCTTCTTCTGTCGCTGAAATCACTTCAACGATGGAAGAGCTGTCGACCTCCTCCACGCAAATTGCCGATCATTCCCAATCCGTGGTCGATGTGGCCAATGTGACTTTGCAAAGCAGTCAGGAAGGGGCGCAGGCAATGCAGGATCTGGAGCAGCGCATGGCGCTGATCGATGAAGAAAACCAGCAAAGCCTGGCTGAAATTATGGCATTGGGTGCCAAGTCGAAAGAAATCAGTCGTGTGATGGATTTGATCAATACGCTGGCAGATCAGACTAAGCTGATTGCCTTTAATGCGGCTCTTGAGGCCTCCAGTGCAGGAGAATCAGGTAAACGCTTCTCTGTGGTCGCCGCTGAGATACGACGTCTGGCCGATAGTGTGACCGACTCCACGCGCGAAATTGAACAGCGCACCCAAGAAATACAGGATTCGATTCAGCGTCTGGTGATGACTTCAGAGAAGGGGGCCTTATCGATTCAGCAAGGCCGGCGAGTCAGCTCAAAGACTGCGGCTGATTTGGAAGGGCTGGTGGCGGCGGCTGCACAAACCAGTCATGCCGCCCAGCAAATTTCACTATCGACACGTCAGCAAAAGACGGCCAGTAGTCAGGTGGTGGTGGCCTTGCGTGATATTGCCGCTGCCAGCACGCATAATGCGCAATCAGTGCGTCAGATCACTGAAATCAGCGAAGAAATGCTGCAAATGGCTGCCACTTTATCCAATTTGGTACATGTTTTTCATGCGCAACAGTCTGTTCATGACCACCCATCGCACTCCCAAAAAGAGAAGTCGCTGGCATGATCAAAAACCGCCCTCTGCGTCTTGTTGTGGCTGATGATTCAGCCTTGGCGCGCCAGTTGCTCGTCGCTTTACTGGAGCAGGCGGGCGGTATTGAGGTCGTGGGCGAGGCTGCAGATGGCCAGCAGGCGATCGAGCTGGTGCGGCGTCATCAGCCGGATTTGTTGACACTCGATCTGAATATGCCGGTCATGGATGGTTTGCAGACTATCGCCACCTTGATGCACACCAAAGCCCTGCCGATTTTGGTGGTCAGCAGTGAAGCCGATGCACAGCGTGCTTATCAAGCTTTGGAGCTGGGTGCGCTGGAGGTGATTCCCAAGCCTGAGGTGAGCACCGCAGAAGCCGAAGAGTTTATTCGTCAGGTGCGTTTACTGGCGGGCATACCGATGATTACCCGAACGCGCCGCGCATCTGCTGCACCGCTTCCTGTTGCCCACTCTGTTGCTCTGTTGCCCTCCTCACAGCCTCAAACGCAGCGTTTAGTCGTGATCGCCTCTTCGACTGGCGGACCGCAAGCGCTGGCCTTAATTCTGCGCCAGCTCCCCGCGGATTTTCCAGCACCGATTCTGATTGCCCAACATATGAGCGATGGCTTTGTGGAGGGCTTGGCGCTGTGGCTGAATAGCCATACACCTTTGCATGTCAGTGTGGCCGAGGATGGCCAGCTGCCTTGTGCAGGTCAGGTCTATCTGTCGCCTTCTGAATCGCATCTGGTTGTCAGTCAGCAAGGGCATTTGGCGCTGCTGGCTCGTCAGCAGAAGGATATTTATCGCCCCAGCTGTGATGCACTGCTGCTGTCGGTGGCGGAGGTTTTTCAACAGCGTGCAATCGGCGTCATCCTGACTGGGATGGGGCAGGATGGCGCGGCAGGCCTGCTGGCTGTGCATCAAGCTGGAGGCCTAACACTGGCGCAGGATGAAGCCAGCTCGGTGATTTTTGGCATGAACCAGCAGGCGATTGAGCGCGGTGGCGTGGATCAAGTGCTACCAGTGACGGCGCTAGCTGAAGCGCTGCAAGTTGCCGTGCGCCAGACTCCCGCCCTCTATCGCTTGATGGCCTGTCAGGGTGGATAGTATGTCAAATGCCGCAGCGCATCAGGAGCTTGAAGCCATCAAGACGCTGATCTATCAGCATGCAGGTTTACTGCTGGAAGGTTTGGCCGCGGCCCGGCTGTCTACTGCGGTGCAGCGTCTGCGTCAGCAGCATGCCTGCGGGCGAGGGGACTACTGGCGACGTTTGCAGCAAGAGCCAGACTTATTGCAGGAGTTGATTAGCCAGCTGACCGTCAATGAGACCTATTTTTTCCGTGAAGTCGAATATATTCGGCTGTTCATCGATCAGCTGATACCACGTGTGCTGGCGCAGGCTGAGCATCGCCCGTTGCGGATTCTGAGTGCAGGTTGTTCTTCAGGAGAAGAGGCCTATAGTTTGCTGCTGGCCTTGCATGAGGCCTATCCGGGTTCGGCTCGATCGCTTTTTCATGTGGCGGGTGGTGATATCGATCAGCAGGTGCTGGCCAAGGCGCGCCAGGCACGCTATGCCCCCTTTTCCTTTCGTGGGGTTAGTGCTGCTGTTCAGCAGCGTTATTTCCAGCCTCAGGGGAGCTATTGGCAGCTGCTGGATCAGCTAAAGCAGCAGGTGGTCTTTTTCGAGCTGAATCTGGTGGCCCCGCCACAGATTACTCAGCCCTATGATGTGGTCTTTTTTCGCAATGTTTCGATCTACTTTGATGCGCCAACACGGCATAAAATCCTGCGCCACTTAAGTCAAATGATGGCACCCAACAGCCTACTGATTATGGGATCGTCAGAAACCCTCGGCAATGATCTGGGCGTCTTCTCTCTGGTTGAAGAGCAGGGGCTCTATTACTTTGTGCAGGGCCAAGCGTTGCGACCAGCCCTGACGACTGCGGCCATCACCGCACCAGCTCAAACGCAGCTTCCCACCCGCGTGTCATCCGCCCACTTGGATGCAGCTGCGCTTGGGGTCATCACCTTGGCTCAGCCTCAATCTCAACCCCAATCTCAACCCATCCGGCCTCCTATTGCTAAGATGGAGCCGAGCCCTGCTGCGCCTTATTCTTGCACTGTGGATTTAAAGACAGGCCGTCACGCGCTACGAGAAGCGATTCAACAAGAGGCCTGGGGGCTGGCGCGTCAGTGCTTACAAGAGTTGATCAGCATCGAGCCATGTCAGGATCTCGGTGTTGCGGTACTGGCGGCCTGGTTAGAAGCACAGAATCAGCACTGGGATGCCGCACAAACCTGGCTCGATCAGGTGTTAGAGCAGCAACCTTGGTCAGTCGATGGCTTATTTATTCAGGCACTGGTCTATCGCTGGCAAGAACGTACAGCAGAGGCTGAGCAGCAATTAAAGCAGCTGGTTTATATCCAGCCTGAATGCTGGCCAGCACAGTATTATCTAGCCGAAGTCTATCGCCAGCGGCAGCAGTGGCCGGCGGCACGTCGTGCGCTGCACTGCGTGGTGCGTTTACTGAAGGCCGATCCTGCGCATCTTGGTGGCTTCAGTTGGCTCCCGCCAGCTTTGCCAGCAGGGGATGTGTTGCGTTTAAGTCAGGCGCAGCTCAATCAGCTGTCCTCTACTGCAAGGGGTGACTGATGCCGCTGGATATTCAACGCTTTATTCAGCGCTTTATAGAAGAAGCGCGCGATCAATTGCAGCAGGTCAATCAGGGATTAGATCAGCTTCAGCCAGGCGCTGTGGACAGCGAGCAGATCCATCGTTTGTTTCGCGCTCTGCATACCTTGAAAGGCTCATCACGGATGCTCAAGCTGCTGCCGCTGACCCATCTGGCCCACAGTGGTGAAGATCTGCTCAGCGCCTTGCGTGAGCCAGATGCCGTGCTGGATGCCCAAGCCTTGGATCTGCTCTATCAGGTGCATGATGGCCTGCAACAGCTCGTTGAGCAGTTGGCGCAAGAGCCAGATCCCAGTCTCTTGCCAGAGGCCGATGAAGCCCTGTGTAGGGCTTTGACTGAGGCCGCACAAGCGGTGCAGCGTCAGGGCGCAGAGATGAGTTCAGAGGCCGTTGCTCCAGAGGCGGTCGCTGAAGCTGAGGCTTTCGCCCCTGCTCAAGCGCTGGCGTCTCTCACGGCGAGCCAGCCCAGCCCAACGATGCCCCAGCCAAGGCAACAAGCAGCAGCGGTGATCGATGAGGTGCGACCTGAGCTACAGACCTCGACCAGCGTACGGGTCAGTCTAGAGCGGCTTGATGAACTCTTGCAAAAGCTTGGAGAAGTGGTGCAGTGTCAGGCGGCTTTTCCGGTGATGCTGCGTCAGATGAAGCCCTTACAGCAGCAGACCCTAGCTGCATTGCCACCAGAGCTGAGCCAGGCTTGGGTTCAGCATCAGCGTGAATGGCGTGATCGTGTGGCCGCACAAAGTCAACTAATGGAAGATCTCTATGATCAGCTCTTGCAGCTGCGCATGCTGCCCTTGAGTCAGGTGTTTGATCCTGCCGCGCGTTTAGTCCGAGAGCAGGCCCGCGCACTGGGCAAGCAGGCTCAGTGTCATATTGAAGGCGCGCAGCTGGAACTGGATCGCCAGTTGATCGATCAGCTGGCCGATCCGCTCGTACATCTGTTGAGTAATGCTTTGGATCATGGGATAGAAACACCTGAAGTGCGTCTGGCTGCGGGCAAACCAGCGCAGGGGCATATTCAGCTAGAAGCTCAGCAGGATGGGCACTGGGCCGTGATCCGCTTAAGTGATGATGGTGCCGGCATTGATCCTCAACGGGTGGCGGAAAAGGCTCGGCACAAAAAACTGGTCACAGCAGAAGAACTGGCCACCATGAGTGAGGCCGAGATGATGCAGCTGATCTTTACGCCAGGCTTCTCGACTAGTGAGCTGATTACCGAATTCTCAGGCCGTGGCGTGGGATTGGATGTCGTGCGGCGCAAGGTGCAAGATGACTTAAAAGGCACGCTACAGATCACCAGTCAGGTCGGCCAAGGCACCTGCTTTACGCTGCGCCTGCCGCTTTCTCTGGCGCGTATGCGCGTGCTTTTGGTGGCGTGTCAGGGGCGCTTGTTTGGTTTTGGTGCCCAGTATGTTGTTGAGCTGTTACGGACGCGTTCAGAAGACTTATTGGATTTTGCGCAAGGCCCTGCGGTGGTTGTGCATAACGAGTTTGTTCCTTGTATCCCGCTCAGTCAATTGCTTGGTCTGGGCCAGCCCAAGCGGACGAGCTCATCTTTACTCTTGTTGATTATCAAGTTGCAACATAGCAAGTTGGCACTTGAAATCGATGCACTCGTCGATGAGAAGGATTTGTTGATTGAACCGCTCCCTCCCTTGCTCCGTGCGGGTGAGAAATTGGTGACGGGCTTAGTGCACTATGGGAAGGATGAATTGGTGTCCTTACTGCACCCGCCACGCTTGATGGCGACTTTTCGGCAGCAGCGCCAAACTCCCAGACCTCGCGCTGAAGCGCCCACAAGCGCCAAGCGTATTTTGGTGGTGGATGATTCTCTCAGCACGCGTGAGATTGAACGTGATCTTCTTCAAGCTTGGGGATATCAGGTGGTGCTGGCCGAGCAGGGGGCTGAAGGTCTCGAAAAAGCGCAGCAGCAGGTTTTTGATGCTGTGATTACTGATGTGGAAATGCCGATCATGGATGGCTTTAGCTTGACTGCAGCCTTGCGCCAGCTGGAGGCTTATCAGCATTGCCCGATTCTTATTTTGACCTCGCGCGAAAAAGAAGAAGACAAGCGCCGAGGCTTAGAGGTGGGTGCCGATGCCTATCTCGTTAAAGGCAGTTTTGATCAGTCGAGTCTCATTGATACCTTACAACTTTTATTAGGTGATGCGACCGGCGCTGAAACGCCGCTCGTACCTCAGAGGTGAATATGCATATTCTTGTGGTGGATGACGATGCTTTGGCAGCAGAAATGCTGGTGGCCATACTTGAAGACCAAGAGCATCAGGTGGTGCAGGCCAGCGATGCACTGGCGGCCTTAGAGGCGCTGCAGCAGCAGCCTAGTATTGAGTTGATTATCAGTGATTTACAAATGCCGTTGATGAATGGCATCGAGCTCTTTCGTGAGCTGCGTGATCAAGGCTCGACACGGCCGTTTATTCTGCTCAGTGGCGATGATCCCGAAGCACTCAAGGCACAAGAACCAGCCTTAAGCGCCTGTTTAATCAAAGACTTTGCTCTAGAGACCAGCCTACCGCAGATTCTGGCCCGCTTAGGCTAGTGACCGAGCCGAGGAGTGTTTATGACCCGCCCTAAATCGAGCCTTCAAGAGAAAATTGCCCGTTTGCGGGCCACCTTTGTTGGCCAGCTTCCGCAGCGTCTTGAAACGGCTCAGGCCCAGTTTCAGCAGCTCAGTTTAGATAGTGAACAAAACCGTATTGCGCTAGTCGAGCTGCACCGCGCTTTTCATAGCTTAAAAGGCACCGGAGACTCCTTTGGTTTTAATGAGTTGGCTGTCGTCGCTGGAGAGGCAGAAGACTATGCGCAGCAGCTACTCGATCTGCCTGAAACACAACCCTTGGCGCAGACGGCCTTGGTGAATATTGAAGCCTTGATTCATCAGTTGATCGCGCAAGCACAAATTTTGATTTATACCGATCTGCGTAATGAACATCCAGCGCAGGTGCCTTTTTTGGATTTGGAAACCCTGCCTGAAGAGAAGACGCCGCAAGGGCCGCCGCTGGTGTATCTGTGTGATGATGAGCCAGAGGCCATGCGTTATCTGGCCTATCAACTCAGCTGTTTGGGCTATCGCGTGCATAGCTTTACCGAAATTCAGGATTTTAAACAGGCCGTTGAGCGTCAACCACCCAATGCGGTGATTATGGATGTGCAGTTTCCACAAGGGCGGACAGCCGGCACGGATACCTTGCGTGAACTGGCCGAGCAGATCGGGCGCCCCTTGCCCGCGATCGTGCTCTCCGGCAAGGGAGATTTTGAGGCACGCTTGAGTGCGGTCAAGGCAGGGTGCTCGTCTTACTTTCTTAAACCCGCGCGTCCACTTGAGATCGCCGCTGCGCTGGATTTGTTGGTCGAGAAGCAGCTGGCAGAGCCACTGCGCATCCTGATTGTCGATGATGAGCCAGAAGTGGCCAATTATCACGCCTTGCTCCTTGAAGAAGCCGGTATGCAGGTGCAGCAGATTAGCCAGCCACAGCAGATTCTAGAGATGCTGCGCCAGTTTATGCCGGATCTGGTGCTGGTCGACTATTACATGCCCCATTGCAATGGCGAGCAGTTGACCGCGGTGATTCGTCAGTTCCCTGAGTTTATTGGTCTACCGATTGTTTATCTGTCATCCGAAACCAATCGGCGTAAACAGTTTTCAGCCATGCGGGCCGGTGTCGAGGGGTTTATCACCAAGCCAGTCGTACCTGAAGATCTGGTGCAGGCAGTGGTGTTACGTGCAGAAAGAATGCGCACACTGCGTGCGCTGATGGTCAAGGACAGCCTCACAGGCCTCTATAACCACACCACCACCAGTGAGCTACTAGAGCAGGCACTGGCGCAGGCCAAACGTCAGCAGACTCGTCTGGCGATGGTGATGCTCGATCTGGATCACTTTAAAAAGGTTAATGATACCTATGGACATCTGGCGGGTGATCAGGTTTTGGTAGCGCTGGCGCGGGTGCTGAAACACCGACTGCGCGAAAACGATATTATTGGTCGCTTTGGTGGTGAAGAGTTTGCACTGGTTTTAAAAGAGGTGACCCCGAGTGTGGCTGAGGGGCTGGTGAATCAACTGCGAGAAGATTTTTCTCAGCTGGAGTTCAGTGCGGAGCAGGCCCGTTTTCGCGTGACATTCAGTGCAGGGATCAGCTGTTATCCTGGTCATCAGAGCGCCGAAGGCTTGAGAATTGCTGCGGATCAGCAGTTGTATGAAGCGAAGAAACGTGGACGCAATACTGTTTTGCTGGAGGTGCGCCATGACACCGGAAGCTGATTTAGCCGCCTTTTTGGCCCAGCGCGAGCAGACGCAGGTGGTTGAAGTCGATCAGCCACAAGTGCAGCTTGTGGTGTTTACCTTGGGTGGCGATGTCTTTGCGCTGCGCGGTGGTCAAGTCAAAGAGGTGCTATCAGCCCAGCAGGCCGTTTTTGCCCTGCCCGGTCAGGATCAGTCGGTAGAAGGCGTTTTAACGCTCAGAGGGCAGCTTTACCCTGTCTGGCAGGCCGAGTCCTTGCTTGGGCTGTCTGTGACGTCTTCACCAGGAGAAGGGGCTTTTCAAGCGGCCTTGCTCTTGTGTCAGGCGCGGGTCGATGAACAGCAGCAGGCCGTTGTCCTGCGCGTTGGGTCCTTGATGGATGTGATCGACCTCAGTGAGGACCGCTTGCAGCCGCCTTCTTCGAGCCTGATCTCGACCTTAGGTGCGCAGGCTGAAGCGGTGTTTGAGTGGCAAGGGCAGGGTGTCACGCTCTTGGATCTTCATGCCTTGATGCAGGATTGGTGGCAGCGCCGTGCTGGAGCGCAAACAGCATGAAGCTGGTGCGCCTCCTGGCTGAGCCTTCTCAGCCACTGCTGCTGGCCGCCAGTCAGGTGCGCCATAGCTATCCTTGGCAGGATGTGCTGCCGTGGCTGGCGCAGGAGCAAGATGGCTGCTCGCGAGCGCAGCAGCTGTTTGTCTCGGGTCGTCTGCTGCCTTGTGCGGCTTTTTTTATGTCTGCTGCCGAGCTGGCCCGCTGGCAACCAGATTGGAAGACCTGGCTCACGCAGCCTGTTGCTGCGCAGACTCAGCTCATCGAACTGATCCTTGATCCAGCCTTGGGGGCGCAGGCCGCCCAGATCACCAAGGCAGATCGGCCATCAACGCCGACTTATAGTGCTTGGCTGATCTGTCCCTGTCCTCCGCAAACACTGGATGATCAGCAGGTTCTCCCCTTGCCTTGGCTACTGCGCGCCACCGCCACTCAGCCTTGGTGGATTGGGTACAGCACCTCATCGGCGCTGCCCTTGGCCTTGGCTGAGGTTTTGTTTCGTCAGGGTGGCCATCAATAGGCTAGCGTGATTGGCCTTGTGCCCAAGCCAGTAAGCCTTGCTGACGGGCGCTCAGCTCTGCAGCAAGATCTGGCCGCTCGTTTTGCAGCTGCTGCCAACTGGGCTGGTGTCGTTGGGCTTGATAGGCCGCCTCCAATTCCTCTAACGACATCAACCCCTGACGCTGCCGCGCTAGATCCAGCAGTAGCCGCAGGCGGGCCTGCTGTGCCACTTGTACGCTCGGTGTGACTGGCGTCAGGGTCAGCTGTTCAATCACCTGCTCCACCAATGAAGCGAAGGGCGCAAGATGCTGATGGGTCAGATCCGGTGCGAGGCTCAGCAGGCTCAGCGCCTGATGCAGACTATTGAGCATCACTGGGCTGCCGGCGGGGGCACCGCTGCTTAACCAGCGACCTAGATCACTGTGGATTTCGTTCAGTCGCCTCTGCACCCCGTCAGCATCAGCTTGATCTGCCTGCAGCACCAGCAGCTGTACGCGGGTGAAGACTTGCATTTCAAGCTGTCCGCGTGCATCAAGTCCGGCAAAATCCAGCTGTGGCGCTTGCTGCAGCGCGGCCAAGCGTGCCTCCAACCAGGCTTGGCGCTGCTCGGGGCTGGCGGGTGTTTGCGCGAGTAGACCATACACCTGCCAAGTCAGACGCAGCGGCTCAAAACCAGCAAGCTGTCCTGCCACAGGCGCGCGTGGGGGCAGCTTTGCCAAGTGATCCAGCGCCGTCAACAGGCTGCGCTGTGCTGCGGCACCCTCGCCTTGTTTGAACTGGCTGTAGCCCAGATTGACCCAAGCTTGAGCCTGAAGTTCAGCTGGTAAATCAGCGGCTTGAAGGAGTTCGCGATAGGCAGGTGTGGCTGCATCCCAGTTATGGGCTTGAAGCTGATAAAAAGCAGCCCGTTCTTGTAGGGGACGCTGTTCTGCTGCTGGCAGCAGGGTTTGGGCAAGTTGATAAGCCTGTTCTGCTTCGTTGGCCGCCGCCTGAAAGCGATTGGTATAGAAGTAGGCGCGTGCCAGCCGCCAACGCAGCCAGATTTCATCCTCGGGTAGCAAAAAGGGCAGCTGAGCCCGCTGAGCAAAAAAATCGGCTGCCAAGCCATAGTTGCGCACGCTCATATGCAGCTGGCCAAGGTTATTCAGCAGCGCGGCCTCAAGCCGAGGATGCTGCCAAGCAAGATCGAGAGCCAGCATTGAATGATAGTGGGCCAGCTGGAATAGATCGCGATCAAAGCGATAGCCTTGCTGATTCAGCAGCAGTAGACGTTGATAACTGCTGGCCAGCAGCAGATCCGCTACCCCCTGATCTCGCCCTTGGGCGCGAAAATCACTGAGTTGTGTGATTACTGCTTCCAAGGTACGGCGCGCTTCTCGGGCTTGCGCTTCATTCAGCTCAGCCAGCGGGGGCAGCTGATTCAGGCGTCTTAAGGCCTCCACAAAGACAAGATGGTGACCAATCAGCTGCTCAGCCTCCAGCTGATTCAGCAGCAGTTCTAAGCGCGCATTGAGGGCCGGAACCTGCTCGCCCAGATTGACCAGATTATAGAGGGCTTCAAGATCATTCGTCTGGCGGCTGACAGCATAAAAGGTATTCAGCGCGGCAGCTGAGTGCCCCGCCTGCCAAGCAGCATAACCGCGTTCAAGATTGATCAGTGCATATTGATCGGCGGTGGCCGCAAAGCCGACATCATCAAGCTGGGTTTGTGTGAGCCAGTGGCGCGACATCAGCTCCATCAGATCATATTCCTGCGCCAGCCCCATACGTTGAATCGCGCGCAGATGGCCAGCACGTCGCCAAGCTGGCTGGTGTTGCCAAGCCGCAAGGCGCTGGCTGATGCGCCGATAGATGACCCGCTGTTCGCTGACGTCGCTCTGGATCAGGCGCAACAGGTCCTGCTCGTTGGCGACCAGCGCTTGTAATTGAGGATGGGTCAGTTCAGCTTCTAGCGCGATCAAGGGTGCTAAGGCCTGTGTCTCACCTCTGCGTGCGGCACTGGCCTGAAGATGTCTCAGGGCTTGATAGGTATAAAACAGCTGCGCCTGTTCATCAATGAGTGGATGTCGGGCGGCCGCAATCAGCCATGCAAGCTGCTCATCAGGTTCAACTTGCAGACGCTGGACCCACTCCAGTGCCAGATACACCTGAAGTGGATGCTGGGCCTGATCCAATCCCCAGTTGTGGAGCTGTGTCAGACTGGTGGCTCTGTCACCACGCAGCAGGCTGATGCCAGCGGCAAAAAAAGCCTGATCTGGCTGATCGGCTTGTAGCCTGGCCTCGGCCTCGCGGAGGCGGCGACGAAATTGCGCGCTGAGCTGACCCTGGGGCTGCTGGCGGGCTTCGGCTTGAAGGGCCAGCCAGTCTCTCAGCTGTCCAAAAAACTGAACCTCATTGGCGGGATGCTGCTGTTGGCTCAGGCTTTGCAGTTGGGCCAAATAGTAGTCCGCTGCCGTAAACTCATCGAGCGCGAGGTGGTTACTCAGCTGGCGCTCGAGCAGCCACGGGGCCTCGGCGGTGCTGGCCAGAGCGCGCAGGCGATTGAGCAACAGCAGACGGTCTTCATAACGGCTCGCTTGCTGATGGGCCTGCTCGAGTTCTGCTCGACCCCAGTGGGTGGGCACCAAACCACTGATCGGCAGGCGATAGATATCCAGCGACCCCTCAAAAGCGCAGGTCACATAAAGCCAGGTGTCGGCCAGACTGGGAAAGTTACAGTTCTGCGCCACTGAGGTCAGCTGCTCTGGATGCCAGCGCTGAGTGGAGTTAGACCAGAAGGCGCTGACGGGCAGGCGAAAAATCACACTATGGTCTTCGGCATCGATCTGCTGATCGCCGCTGGTGTCGTTTAAATAATGACTGAAATAGAGCCATTGCTGATCCGCATCCATCAGCATATAGCCAGTTAAACCGGGTAGATCGAGCTGCAAAGGCCCGTATTCTCGCTGCTGCTGACGATCATAGAGAAACAGGCCCGCCGCGTTTTCTGTGCTGGTGCTTCGAGCTGGGCTGGCGCTGCGTTGCTGGTAGATCAGATAGCGTCCATCTGGGCTGGCGTTGACGGCGGCAAACTGCCCAGCCAGCAGCAGTTCTTGCTGATCAGAAGGCAGGTGATAAGCCCAGATTTGTTGCTGATCTCCTTGTGTTTGTACAAAGCCCAGGGTGTTCGCATCCAGCCAGAAGGGGTGGCGTTGGCGCTGATCAGCAGAGGTCAGACAACGAAAGCTTGAGCGCGGCCTGTTGGGATCAATCAGGCAGATATCACCCAAGGCGGAGCGGCGAAAGCTGGTTAAGGCCAGCCAGCGCCCATCAGGTGAAAGTGCAGGGTCCTTGCTGTCATACTCATCGGGCAGCAGCTGACGCAGGCGGCCATCGGCGCGCTGCTGTTCCATCAGCTGAGGCAGCAGGTTGGCATGGCGAGTAAAAAATAAGCGCTGTCCATCCAGCTGTGACTGGTAGTTATCAGCCGGTCCGACGGTAATTTTTTCGAGGCTCAAAAGGCGGTTGTGGCGCCAATCTACTTCCTGTGCCAGCGCAGAAGCCAGCGGGGTCAAGCTCAGCGCGGCGATCAGATAACCGCGACCTATCCAAGAGGCCATGATCTTCTCCTAGCGCGGGGTGGACTGAGGAAACTCAGCATTCAGCAGTTGTAGATCTGGATGCTGCTCCAGTCCTTCGCCCTGCTCAACCAAGGGCAGCGGCCCCGTCGCCAAATCACCATAGAGCAGGCGGGCTTCTAAATCTGGCCAGGCACCCGCCGCATCGGCTTCCATCACCGTATGCCGATCCACCAGATACACATCCGGCACCAGGTTGCTGAGGAAGTTGGCGCAGCCAGTCAGCTGGAGCAGGAGCAGCAGCGCCATAGCACTGCGCAGTCGCCGCCAGTGGCGCTCAGGAGTCGACAAGAACAGCAGAGATTTCAGCATCAGCAATACTCCAACTTACAAGAATTCAGGGGCAGGGGGCGCTTCGAGTGGCAGCTGATCGGGTAGCATCAGTGCCTCTTCGGCAAAGCGTTCAATTAAGCCAGTCAGCGGTAATCCGCGCAGGCGCAAGGGCTCATTGAAGAGCGATAACTGAAGATCCATATCGAGCAGACCATAGCGCATCGCTAGCGTCACTCTTTGCGGGTGGGCCAGGCGCAGTGCCGAGCGGGCGCTGTTGATCTGGTCTTCCTGATAGTCAGGATCAATCAATTCCAGCAGTTGTAACAGCTGAGTGCGGGTGATATCCGTCACATCGATCCGGCCTTCCAGCAGGCGTTGCGCTAAATCCAGTTCAATAGCGGTGCGGGCGCTGATGGGGGCTTGTCCACTGAGCTGGGTATTGGGCAGCAGCGGCCGCAGATCGACCTGAGCGATACGGCTCAACAGCCCAATGCGCCAAGCACCGGGGCGGGTATCCAGATAAAAGTGTCCGGCCATCTGGCCGCCGAGCAGTCCAAGACTGAAATCCTGCAGGCGCAATAAGTTCTGCTGGATGGGCAGGCGAGCCTGAAGGGGGCCGATAGGTGGCAGATGTGGGGAGCGCAGCTGTGCAAAACGCACCTGTGGACGCTGACCGAGGAAGGGCTCCACTTGTTGGAAATCAACACGTTGGAAAGGCTCAGGCGTCAGCAGATAAGCAAAGGCCAAGCGTTGATCCGGTAAGAGGCGCAGCTCTTGATCGAGTTGCAGATGGCCGTGTAGATCATCCAAAGCCCAATCACCGAGTTGCAGATGTAGCTGATCAAAAACCAGCTGAGCCTGTAAAGAAAACAGCTGTTGATCCTGACTGATCAAGGACCAAGGCAGGCGTAATTCTCCTGATCCTTCCAGTGCCAGCAGCTGATCCGCCAGGCCAGCGCGCGGACTCAGGCGTAGATCACCACGCAGATCCGCAGCCTGTCCATCAAGCTGTAATTCACCTTCGAGCTGATGGCTCAGCCAGCCGCGGCCCAGACTCTGGCTGAAATCATGGATCTGAAGTTGAGTGAGTGCGGCATCCCATTGGGCATCGAGGTTCAGCTCCAGAGGAAAGAGCAGGGGATGCAGGGCCAGCCAGGGACTGGCTGATGGGGTGTCTGTCGCTCTGCTGTCGGCTGCGGCCAAGATGTGCGGCAGATAGGCTGCGAGGGTGTCACCTCGGCCTTGCAGATTCAGCTGCAGGGCATGCGGGGGGTGTCCGGCTTGCGCTTGCGTGTGCAGGTTGAGCTGGACGGCCAGGGCTTCGCCTTGTAGTTGCTGATCAAGGTTCAGCGCGCCGAGTTGATATTCGCCTTGCCAGTGCGCGGCTTCGGGTTGCCAAGCGAGCTGGTGTTGCCAGCCGCTGGGGGCCGCCAGCTGCCAGTCTAGTCCGCTTACTGGATGAATGATCAGTTGTTCGTCCAGTGTCAGTCCGGCCTGTTGCGGCCATTGGGGATCGCTCAGCCAAGCTTGGGCGGCCTCAGTCAAGACATGAGGCCAAGGCAGATCCAGCGCCAGTTGTAGCTGATGCTCCAGCGTGACAGGGCTGAGTGCGCTGAGTTGATCCCACAGGCTGGTAGGTAGCTCCAGCTCGTTCCACAGGGCAAGGCGATCGGCTTCTGCTAGAAGATCTAGCCAGCGTGGATGCCAGCCGAGCGTGAGCTGGTGTTGCCAGCCCAGTTGATGGGGCTGCTGCTGCAGGCTCAGGGCCAAATCCAGTAAAGGATGCTGCTGGGCATGAATCTGGCTGGTGATCTCCAGGTGTTGTAATCCACTCAGCTGAGATTCGATAGGCCGCTCTGCTAGATCGAGCCAAGACAGCTGACCAAAATCAGCGGCAAGAGTGCTCTGAGCTGCAAGCTGGAGCGGCATGGTCAGTCCTTCACTTTTCAGCGCTGGCAGATCAAACTGCCAGTTCAGTTGGGGCGCGAAGTGGGTCAAAGGCAGATCCAGCGCCAGCTGAAGGCGCAGCGGCTGGGCTAGGCTGAGGCGATCCTGAGTCGTCGAGGACACCAGCGAGAAATCCAGCGTGGCATGATAGGCTTGAAGCTGCTCTGGCTGGATCGGGTTCACGCTGAAGGTGTCTTGATAGGCCAGTTGTTGCTGAAGATCCAGCTGAGCATGCCAGCCCCCCCATGCGGCAAGATCAAGCAGAGCGCCTGCATCCACCCTTCTCGGCTCTTCTGCTGCCTCGAGTGCGCGTGTGGCGCGCGCTTGGCTGGCATCGATCCATTCAAGCAGGGCTGTATCCAGTTGCAGGTGGCTGGTGAGCTGGTGCTGCCACGCCTGCTGCTCAGGAATCAGCTGCGTCTCGAGTGTCCAGAAGGGAGTGTGATTGAGGTGCAGCGCCAGATCCAGCTGGCCAAGCAGCTGATGCCAGTCAACAAAACTGCTGAGTTGGAAAGACTGCTGCTCTAAAGGCGCACTCCAGCTGGTGCTGAGCTGTTGCAGCTGTTGATCCAAACTGGCGTGGAGCTGACCGCTGGCGCGAGGCTGTTCGAGATCCAGCCTGAGAGTGAACTGCTCTAGTGCCAGCTCGCCCTCAGGGAGAGTGAGGGCCAGTTGGTTCACTTCGAGCTCTTGCGCCAGATAAAGGTGCCAAGCGGCAGGATCGAGCGCATCCAGCTGTAGTTCACCCTGCGCACGCAGCTGAAGTTGATGGGCGAGCTGCGTCGTTAGCTGATGTTGGGCGATTTGCCAGTGTAGCTCGCTGCGACCAAGCTGACTTAAAACTTCAAGCTGGAGTGCGAGCGCCAGTTGCGGTGTAGGTGTTAGCCGCAAGGGCTCAGGTGCCCTGACACGCAGTTGATACCCCTCGCTCTGCCAAACAAGTTGCTGCTCCGCTTGCTGTTGGTGTAGATCCATCGCACCGCTTTGCAGCGCCAGCTGACGGATGTTGATCTCGGCACCGGCGGCATGGAGTTGCCAGTTCAGATCCAGATCAAAACTCGGATGCAGAGTCAGCTCAAGCTGGTGTTCTGGCTGTTGTTGGTTAAGTGGCTGTTGGTTGAGTGAATGTTGGCTGAGCTGCTGTTGAATGAGTTGTAGCGGCGCAGCAGAATCCAACTGGCTTTGCAGCTGGCCGCGTAACTGCTGCCCTTGCCAACTCAATTGGCTCGCTAGCTCCCAGTGCCCAGTCCAGCGAAGTTGCAGACCTTGTTCGGGCAAGCGCAGATCGACATCGGCTTGCAGATCTTCCAGCAGAAGCTGCTCGATAGAGAAGGTCAGCGGTAGCTGGGTCAGAGTCTGCCAGAGATCGGCAAACTGGGCTTCAGGTGTGGGGCTAGGCTGGGCTGGAGGCGGTACCACGGGTTCAGCATCCAGCTGTAAGGATAAACAGCCACGCGCATCCAGCTGGCGCAGGGCAAACTGATTGATGACCAGATGGCGCTGTAACAGCGGCTTGAGTTGCCAATCCAGCGTCAGACTCTGCAAGCGCAGATCAAAATCGGCGCAGTCGGCGGTGGGGGCAACAGGTGTGATGCGCACGCCTTCCAGCTGGATCTGGCCGAGCAGATCAATGCGCAGCCGAGCGAGATCGATCTGCAGGCCAGTGTGATCAGCGAGTCGTTTTTGCGCCAGTGGCCACAACCACTTTTCCATCAAGGGGGAGCGCAGCGTCAGATAGCTGACCAAGACCAGCAGCAACGGCAGCAGGATCAAGGCTGCCAGCCAGCGCCAAGGATGCCAGCGCCGCCGACGTGGCGTCGGCTTTGAGGCAGCAGGTTGATCAGCAGCAGGGCGCGGCTCGGTCATCACATCACTCCTTGTTGTTCTATGGCAGCGGGTTTAGCGTGGTGCTGGAGCACCAGCGTTAATCCACAACACTAAGTCCTCGACCAGTACGGCGCGACGATCAGCCCTGACTTGAGTGGCATGAACGCTGAGTGAGCTCGTGCAGCCAGGGATTTGATGGTTCGATGCTAGAGCCGCCAGCAGTGTTGAAAAACTGGTTGCTGTTCCTGCTGGATCGACGAACAGATGATCTTCTGCACAGTTGGCCGTGCGATCTAAGCCCCCCCAATTTGGAAAAGAGGCATAGTCTTTACTGACGAGATCACGGTGAAAAGTGGCTGCTGTGCTGAGATCTGGGCCTGCTGCTTCGCTGCCTGCTGGTGGGCTATGGCAGGTTGCACAGCCCTTTAAAGTGACAGCATGGTGGGCAAAAATCACACTTAAATCAGCTGAACCAGAAGCCGTGGGTGTTGACCCCTGATCGTCATCATCACTACAACCTGACATCAGTGCCAGCACACCAAGGCTGGCGCTGAATCCCAAAATTTTTGCAAAGCGAGTGATCCGAAGCATGGCTGGATTCCTTATTGTTCAGCCTGCCGCAGTGGGCAGGGCAGTGAGGAGTATCAATGACGCCTAGTATAGCGATCTTGCTCAGAAAAGAAGAGTGGGACTAGGCTGAGGGTGAACAAAAGCAGCCTTGGAGAGGCCTCTGCGGATGGGATTAGGCTATACAAAAACTAGACAGTCAAAGTTTTATCTCGCTGGTCTGATGAACTTTTTTAGGCTAGTCTCCATCAAACAACGCAATATCAATCGATGGAGCTACGTATGCCTTGTCACACTCGTGTTCAAGAATTCTTTGACTTTTATCAAGAGTTAGACAAAAATTCGACGCCGCGCTTGGCTGATTTTTATCATCAGGACGCCATATTTGAGGACCCTCTGCATCGCATTGTCGGTGTGCCAGCTTTGGTGCGTTATTTTGATGGTCTTTATGCTGGGGTGGAATCCATCCAATTTCACTTTGCTGCGCCTGTGATACAAGCGGATCGAGTCTGGGTGGACTGGCGTATGGTGTACCAGCATCGGCGTTTGCAAAAAGGCCAGCCGATTGAGGTAGAAGGGGCGAGTCGTCTTGACTGGCAGGATGATCAAGTCTTGCATCATCGTGATTATTTTGATGCTGGGCAGCTGTTGTATCAGCATCTTCCGCTGATGGGCTGGGCCATCAAACAACTCAAGCAACGTATGGCCGTTTAAACTGAGTTTCAAAGGAGAAGTGCATGGAAAGTGGCCGTTTGATAGCGGTGATCGGGGCAGGAATAGCAGGCATGACCGCAGCCCATCTGCTGGCGCGACGCCATCGTGTCACGCTCTTTGAAGCAGAAGACCGCCCCGGTGGTCATACGGCCACGCGTGAAGTGCACTTGCATGGCCAGTCATGGCAGATCGATACCGGATTTATCGTGTTTAACGACTGGACCTACCCGAATTTTATTCGTCTGTTGGATCAACTGGGTGTTGCCTCGCAGCCAACAGAGATGAGCTTCTCAGTGAGCTGTGAAGTGTCTGGCTTGGAATACAATGGCCATAATCTGAATACGCTCTTTGCTCAGCGGCGCAATCTGCTGCGCCCCAGTTTTTTACTGATGCTGCGCGATATTCTGCGTTTTAATCGTGAAGCCCCAGCAGAGCTGGCGGCCGGCCAACTCAGTGCCGATGAAACGCTGGGCCAGTATTTGCAGCGTAAGGGCTATTCAGCGCGCTTTATGCAGGATTATCTGGTCCCGATGGGGGCAGCCATCTGGTCCTCGGGGCTACAAGCCATGCAGGACTTTCCACTGGTCTTTTTTGTGCGCTTTTTCAAGAATCACGGCTTGTTGAGTGTGAAAAATCGTCCTCAATGGCGCGTCATTCAAGGTGGCAGCCAAAGCTATATTCCGGCGCTACTCGCCCCAGTGCACGAGCAGCTGCGCCTGGCCTGTCCCGTTGAATCCATTCGGCGCGTGGCAGGTGGAGTCGAGGTGATCTCTGCGCAGGGCATTGAGCGTTATGATGAGGTGGTGCTGGCCTGTCATAGTGATCAGGCCTTGGCACTGCTTAAGGATGCCAGTGATCTGGAGGTGCAGGCGCTGAGTGCCTTGCCTTATCAACGCAATGATGTGTTTTTGCATACAGATACGCGTTTACTGCCCAATCAGTCGCGCGCTTGGGCCAGCTGGAACTATCGTCGCCGCGATCCGCGCCGACTCAGCGCGGGGGCGGATGATCAAGCGCTGGTCAGCCTGACCTATAACATGAATCGTCTTCAGGGATTAGAAGACGATCCTGTCCTACGCGAGCAGGGCACCACCTTCTGTGTGACACTGAATGATGCTTCGGCGATCGATCCAGAGCGTGTGCTGGGACACTATACCTTTGCTCATCCTGTCTTTACCCGTGCGGGCATTGCGGCTCAGCAGGCAATACGCGAACACAATGGCGCACGCCAAACCTGGTTCTGTGGCGCTTGGTGCGGACAGGGGTTTCATGAGGATGGCGTGGTCAGTGCGCTGGATGTCGTACGCCGGTTGGGAGTGGACTGGTGATGTTGGCGCATTGGCAATCAGGCGTCTATCAAGGCGAGCTGCGGCATCGACGCTTTGCCCCGCGCGCGCATGCTTTTTCTTATCAAGTGACCTTGTTTTGGCTGAATCTGGATCAGATTGCGCAGCAGCCTTGGGCGCAACCCAGCCGTCGCTGGCGCTGGGTACAATGGCGGCGCGAGGATTATCTGGCGCCGCATCATCTGCCGATTAAAGAAGCGGTGTTGCAGCAGGTTGAGGCCCATCTGGGCTTTCGGCCTCAAGGCGCGGTGATGCAGCTCACGCATCTCCGTTATGGCGGACTGTGTTTTAACCCGATTAGTCTTTATTACTGCTATCACCCAGATGGCAGTTTGGCGGCCTTGCTGGGAGAGGTGTCGAATATCCCTTGGCAGGAGCGGCAGGTGTATGTCACCGCCTGTGATCCTGATCAGCAGCATCAAGCCACCTTGACCAAGCAGCAGCATGTTTCGCCTTTTAATCCGATGGAGCAGACCTATCGCTGGCGCTTTAACTCGCCGCAACAGCAGCTGACGATGCAGATGGATAATATCGATCCTGATGGTTCGCGGCCCTTTGATGCCACCTTGACCTTACACTATCAAGGCGATTTAAAAGGCTCAATATACCGTTATCTTCTGCGCCACCCTTGGATGAGCCTCAAAGTCATTGCCGGCATCCATTTTGAAGCTCTGCGCTTGGCGCTCAAGAAAAACCCGATTTATCCGCATCCGCGTAAAAAGGCCAAAACCTAAGGCATCCAGCTGGATTCAACCGCTGATCCCGCATTTGATTTGAGAGATGGAGAGCGAACAATGAAAGTACAAGAGCCCTGTTTAATCGTGGATCAATCGACCTCTTGGACAGTGCGTTTGGCCCGCCAACTGGTGATCAAGAGCCTGAGCCGTTTAAAAAACATCCAGATCAGCGTGCAGGATCAAGATGGGGAGTGGCGTTTGGGCGATGCGCAGGCTCAGCCTGAACAACGCTTTGTGGTGCAGCTCAAGGAAGTGCGCTTGTGGCGCGAACTGTTGCTGGGTGGCAGTTTGGCCGTTGGCGAGGGCTATGTTCAAGGTCACTGGTGCTGTGAGGACCTGCTGGGTTTACTGCGTGCTTTGGCCGCGCAGGTTGAGGCCTTGCAGCAGGGGTTAGATCATCCCCTCAAGCGCTGGTTGACGCCAATGCATCGGTTGGCCCACTGGGTGAATCGCAATACCAAAACCGGATCACGGCGTAATATTCAGGCCCACTATGATCTTGGCAATGATTTTTTTCGGTTATTTCTTGATCGTCAGCACAAGATGTATTCGAGTGCGATCTACCCTCATGCTGAAGCTGATCTCGAAACCGCCTCGACCTATAAGCTAGAGATGATTGCCCGCAAGCTGGATTTGCAGCCTGAGGATCATCTTCTGGAGATCGGAACAGGCTGGGGTGGCATGGCGATCTACGCCGCGCAGCATTATGGCTGCAAGGTGACCACCACGACCATCTCGCGAGAGCAGTATCTGCATGCGCAGCAGAAGATTGCTGCCGCAGGACTGGAGGACCGCATCGAGCTGCTGTTTGAGGATTATCGTGATCTGACCGGCCAGTATGACAAGCTGGTCTCTATCGAGATGATCGAAGCCGTGGGCCATGATTTTCTGCCTGTTTACCTGAAAACCCTGGCCGCGCGGTTAAAACCTGAGGGCTTGGCCTTGATTCAGGCGATTACGATACGCGATCAGCGCTATCATCAGGGCGTGAAACGGATGGATTTTATCAAGAAGTTTATCTTTCCAGGCGGCTTTTTACCCAGTCTCACCGAACTGATGGTGCAGTTGACCGATCATACCCAACTTAATGTGATCGATCTGGATGAAATCGGCTTGCATTATGCGCGAACGCTGGCGGATTGGCGCGAGCGTTTTGATGCGCAGCTGGATCAAGTGCGCGCGCTAGGGTATGACGAGCACTTTATACGCATGTGGACCTACTATCTGGTTTATTGTGAAGCTGGCTTTCGTGAGCGCAGTATTGGCACCGCCCAGCTGTTGCTGGCTGGCCCACAAAACCGCGCGGCGGCTTGGAATGGCGGTGCATGAACGCGCTGATGCACTCCTGCGCTTGCTGATACGGCGTTGAGCAGAGGCGCGATGAAAGCATCGGCTAGTGTGAGGATTCAAGGCTCAACGCCGAATGGTAAAGCCAGCGCCCAGCCTCCTTGAGAAACAGGGATTCTTCTTGCAAATAGCCTAGGGAGCGAGCCGATTCTGCAGACGAAGCCTGGGCGTAAAAAGCCCGAAACTTCACCTGCCCGCGCTCTTTTTTGGTTTTGCTGCTGATGATTCTTAAGCTGTGCCATGCTGGGCTATCGCTGAGATCCAGCTCACTCGGGCGAGTCTCTGGATGCCAGGTTGCCAATAGATAAGCGGCCTCACCAAGGTGATAAGCAGTAAAGCGCGAGCGCATCAACAGCTCAGGTGTCGCTGCAATCCGTTCACCTCGAATCAGAGGCGCGCAGCAGGTCTCAAAAGGGCGCGCTTGCCCACAGTAGCACTTCGACATCTTCTCTGCCTTATGATGAAAGAAGGCCAATTCTAGCATGGTGACCTCCCTAGTTAAGGCCTTCTGAAGAGGGAAGATGATTTATACCGTTTTCTTATTAGATTTATAAAAAGACTAAAACCCCACTTTATTTATTGATAAGTCAGACATACTTTTTTTATCTCAATGTTACTGATTTTATCTTGTATGACACTCTCTTCTCACTATAGGGTGGCGGCTTTGTTTCAATTCACTGGCAATCGTGATTTGGCACTGATGCATCTCATATTGATACCCCCTCATTTAGGCATGGATAATAGATGAAAAAGCTGCTCCTTCTGATCTTATGCGGCATGTTTGCTTTGGCTGCTGTTGCAAGTATGGTGGCGACTGCGATGATTTCTCATCATGAAATAGATCGTATTATTTTAAAACGCTCGCAAGCACAGGCTGAAATGCTGGCTCAACAGGCCGTTTATATTCTTGAAAATGCCGCACAGCCAGAAGAAGATTTGCAAAGCTGGCTCGAAACGCTTGGTGCACGCCCTGATATTAGCTATGCCATTTTGATCAATCGCGATGTTATGGCTGTAGCACATAGTGATGCCGAACGTATTGGGCGAACTTATAACGATGACTATACGATCGCGGGTGCACGTGATGGTCAGAGTCAATATTCAAGATGGTTTGCGGATTTACAGGATGTCTGGGCTTACGATCTTATGGTGCCTGTTTATGTTCATGGTGCCCTTTGGGGAGCCTTGGATCTAGGTATTCCCATTACGGAGGTAGATACCGCCGCTCGAGGCATTCTTTTGACCCAGCTGCTGGCCATCAGCTTGATCTTTTTGCTCTGTATTAGCCTTCTTTTTTGGTTACTTGGCCGTTTGTTTTCTCCTCTCAAAAGTCTTGAGTTGGCTTTAACTAATATCTCTCAAGGTGATGGTGATTTAACCCATCGCTTACCCGTCATTGGCCAGCACGAAATACGCAATATCTCTGTTGCCTTTAATACTTTTGTAGAAAAGCTGGATCAGATTATTAGTCAGGTTGTTCAAACAGGGGTGGCTCTTGCTGGGTCGGCAAGCAGTTTAGAAGGTCAGTCGAAGGTTTCTTTAAAGCGTGGTCAAGAGCAGAGTGGGCAGGCCATCCAGGTTGCAACAGCCATGAATCAAATGATCGCCAGTATTCATGAAATCTCGCGCCATGCTGCCCAGGCAGAGCAGGCGGCGACACGTGCCGATCAGGAGGCGCAGATTGGACAGCAAACGCTGCAAGAAGCCAGTCGGACCATCGATCAGCTCAATGATGAGATGGAGCAGGCAACGCACACTATCCATGCCTTGGCTGAGCGCACCGACTCTATCGCTTCAGTTCTGGATGTGATCCGTGCTATTTCAGAGCAAACGAATCTTTTAGCCTTGAATGCAGCAATAGAAGCGGCACGAGCGGGTGAAGCCGGTCGGGGGTTCGCAATCGTTGCCGATGAAGTCCGTGGTTTAGCGACAAAAACAGCCCACTCAACCCATGAAATTCAAGTCACGATCAATCAATTACAGCAAGAAGCCGAGAATGCAGTCCAAGCGATGCAGCGCAGTCGTCAGCTGACGCAACGGGGCACAAGTGCAACCGGTCAAGCCTTATCTGTTTTGCAGGGGATTACCCAGCAGGTCGGCCAGATCGTTGATTTGAATACCCATGTGGCCGCAGCAACAGAAGAGCAATCATCGGTTGCCAATGAAATCAATCAGAATATGGAAACTGTTAATGTCTCTGTGCAAGCGGGCTTAGAAGATAGCCATCGCCTTGAAGATTCAAGCCAAGATTTGGCCGAGCTAGCAAGAAAACTTGACTTCCATGTCGGTGCATTTAAAGTCTCCGGTGTCGCCTCCTAAGGACAAGCATTGTCAATCATCTTCACAGTAAAAAGGAACAGAGCCATGCACATCGGCATGATAAGAGGAATTGGATTCGCGGGCGCTTTACTGCTGGCCAGCAACACGGTCCACGCTCAGCAGACTGAACGCCAAGAGTGGATGGATTTTATGCTCACCATTTTGCCTTCTGCTTTTTGTGATTCGCGCCAATATTTTCGCCAATGCTTTGATATTAGTGCCGACCTTTGTGTGGATACCGCGCGCGTGGCCACGCGTAACTGCTTAAGCCAGTATGAAGGCCGCTTACCTGCCGTATTGCAGCAACCGCGTGATGGACAGCGCTGGGGTGAGCAGATAGGTCAGTGTGCTGGACTCAGCTTTGAAACAGCCTTGAGTGATCGACTCAAAAACACCGCCTTGTGTCAGGATGCCGATTATTGGGTGCGTCAGATGCAGCGTTAATCCGTTTGCACCACTTCTAGCCCAACCCGAAGACCACATTGATGCAGCAAGGCTTCCCATAAGCGGGCATGTTCACGATGTGCTTGCTGAAAGCGCCGCCAAGGGGTAGCAGGCTCGGCTGGATCAATCCAGTTTTGCCGCCAGGCTTGAATCACCTCAGGGGCATCTGGCTGATCCAGAAGTTGATTCAGCGCAGGCAGCCAGATGTGTGACTGGCGCTCTAACTGGGCCATCCAAGGCTGGATCTCACCAATAAAAGTCTGCAATAGAACACGTTGGCTGGTTTGGGCGCGCGGCAAGCTGGGTGTAGGCTGCGGGCAAAGTGGTGGGCCGGTGAGGCGAGCATCTAGTTGCCTTTGGGCTGCTTTGAGTGTGGCTTCGGCCAGGATCAGGCTTTGAAGTAGCTGCCCAACCGAGGCCTGATCCTGTAAAGGCTGCAAATAAGGGCCAAGGTGGAGGAGCGTGACTTGTTCTTCAGTATGGCGCCACTGTTGATCCAAGCTCAACTCTTGCTGCAAGGTTAGGAGTGTCTCCAGTAAAGCTTGGGCCTCCTGCTCTAAAGGCTGAGCGGCGAGGGGCAGAGGGCCGCGACTCAAGCGCATCAAACCACGCATTTCTTCACTGGCAACCAGAAAATTCCAAAAAATGGCTGGAAGACGTTGATCGACCTGCTCGATCAGCGGCCGGAGTTGTTCGGCGAGATCTTCTTGCTCCATCTGAATCGCCTGCCGATAACAGACATGAAGTCGCTGACTGAGTTCAAGCTCATATTCTAAGCGCAACGCCAAGGGCATCACACGGCCAAGCTGATTATTACGCTGTGCAATCAGGCTGAGCAGATCAGGGCAGGAGCGCAGCGCATAGGTTTCAAACACACCAAGGCGGATCTCCGTAAGAGGCAGCTGACTCATCGAAGCGGGGGGCCATGCAGCTAGGGTCCTGATCTCAAGATCAGCCGGCTCGGTCGGCAGTTCGAGTGCACGGTTTAAGCGCTCGAGATAGCGCGTTAGTGCATCTTCTGTCGTCAGTGGCTGGCAGCCACTGAGCCATACCAGCAGGCAGATCGTCCAAACAAAGCGCATCTTAATTCAGCATCTGCTCAATCAAACCCTGTAGTTGTGGCGCATCAGGCGCAACCCGACTACCAAAGAAGCCCACCAGCTCGCCTTCGGCATTAACAAGATACTTATGAAAATTCCAGCGTGGTAGGGCTGCACCCTGGCGCTGTAATTCAGCAAAAACAGGATTGAGCTGCCCCCTGGTCACTGAGCTGGCCGCCATCATCGGGAAGGTGACGCCATAGTTGATAAAGCACACCTCAGCGGTACGACTTGCATCACGCGCTTCTTGCATGAAATCGTTGGAAGGAAAGCCTAAGACCACCAGTCCACGATCACGATAGGTTTGATAGAGGTCTTCTAAGCCGCCAAACTGGCTGGTAAAGCCACAGTAACTGGCCGTGTTGACGATCAACAGCGGCTGACCCGCAAAATCGCATAAATTCTGGGTTTCAGTCGAATGCAGCAGAGGTTGGGTGGATTGCAGGATAGGTGGGCATTGCAAAGGTTCGGCTTGGCTGGTCAGGCTGAAGCCACTGAGGAATAGGGCAAAAAGGAATAGGCGCAGGGTCATAGTGATCACCTCAGTTCAGCGGTTTGAATTCAGGTGAGTGTTGACCAAAATCAATGCTTAATCAAGTTTTGTATAGCTTTTGTTTGCCCTTTGCCTCGATTTTCAGACGGGCGTGACCTTGCTCAGATCACGCCACATCACAGGGCTTCTGCCTCACGAGGGGGCAAGCTCAATGCTGGTCTGCCTCCCGTAGCTGATCAACAATAATCTATCTCGTGACTCGCCCCTGCTTTCTGGCTTAAAGCCAGAGCCTGCTGAGCCTGTTCTGCAAAAGGTGGTAAAGTCTCTAGCGGACGTCCTAGTTGATGACTGATTTGAACAAGAGAAAAGGACATCGCCTCAGTCACCTTTTGAGGGTAGTGTGCTAAATCATTAAAATAGCTCCCCGAGACGCTATTGAGTCTGGCCTCAAAAGCTGCTGTGCCACGCCAATCATAAAACCGAGTATGCGTTTTAGCCCGATAGGCTTGCCCATCGCTGATCAAGTCATATTCAAGGATGACAGAAATCTCAACATAACCATCAGATTCACCAATTAAAAAATACGCGTCGGCTATGGTGATCTTGGGCTCGACAGAGTCTACTTTCTCTAGAGAAACCAATTTGCAGGCATCCTGAATCTCTTCTGTTAAAGGTGGTAAGCTGCTTGTCATCAATGGGGATCCTTTTTAGAGCGGCTTTTCTAGGGAACCTCCCTAGGCTTCTTGTCTTGTCATCAATGATGAGACCGAGAAGCAAAGCCAATGAATTTAAAGGCGCAGTATAATCGAAAAGATACGGATTATTGAGCCGAGTAGATCATGATATGAATAAATAAGTGATGCAGATCCTTTTTCAAGAAACGTCTGCTTGTTTAATGCTTGTTGGATAGATCAGAATACGAAGCTTGAAGTCACTTGAGAGAGATAAAATGAGTTTTCAGAAATTACAGCAAAAGATCGTTGCTGCCGGTAAAATAGCTTTCCCCGCCATTCGTGCCCAGCATCCTGACGAGCAGTTTTATTTTTTTGGTTTGTATACCTCTGGGAGTTATAGCTATGTGACTCCAACCTGTTCAACCTATCAGGGGTTACAAGCAGTGGTTGAGGCTTATCAAAAAGAGGCTTACTTTGCGGCCATGCCAAAAGACGAACTAGTCAAGAGCCTCAAATGGTCCCCTTGCGATAGTCCTTTACATACCGAAGGTGAAGATTACTTTGAAGAGTTAGATGCTGAGCTTCTTTTTATTGATGAAGAGCTAGACCGGTTGTATAGCGGCAAGCCTGATGAGAAAGAAGTCGATGCATTTGTCCATCAAATTGAAAACTGTCTGATACAGGCGATGAAAGAGTTGGATGCGGCTGGTGTTTTTGGTACCCCTGCAGAAAGAGCGCAGATCACGTTAGGGATTATGATGGGAGATCAAAGTACTGAAGACAGAATCCGTTTTGTTAAAGCGCTGAATTCACCTGATCTGGCGGCGCAGTTTGTGCTTGATCACGCAGATTTGTAGACCTTCTTTCAAACAAAATAGTGATGGGTATCCGCAAGCTGGCTGGATATCAGTGCCAGCATGTTTTCGCTTCGCCTGGCGACTCACATCAATGCAAGTCGCAGGGGCCCACCAGTGAAGAAACCTCTGACTCACTATGGCGCTTGCTGATGTTGCGTTGATCAGAGGTTCCTTGGCGGCGTATCTTTAAAGCTTGAAGCGGGCCACCAGATTTTGAAGCTGAGAAGCCAGAGTCGCCAGAGATTCGCTGGCATGCAGCGTTTCTTGCGCTCCGAGCTGATTTTGCTCCGCAATCTGATTGATTTTGTTGATGTTATGGTGAATCTCACCCGCCACAGCAGTTTGCTGCTCAGCAGCCGAGGCTATCTGCTCGTTCATGCTGCTAATATGGCTGACGGCACCAATAATCCCACCGAGTGCAGAAGAGGCATGTTCTGCGCTCTGTATGACCTGCTCGGCATCCTGTTGACTTGTCTGCATCGCATCCATTGCTTGACTGGCTCGTGCTTGTAAATCAGCAATGATGCGTTCTATTTCTCCGGTGGATTCTTGCGTACGACGAGCCAGAGAGCGCACTTCATCAGCCACAACGGCAAACCCACGCCCGGCTTCACCTGCGCGTGCGGCTTCAATCGCGGCATTCAGGGCGAGAAGATTCGTTTGCTCGGCAATGGTTTGTATCACTTCCAACACAGTATGAATCTTCTGCACCTGATCACCCAGCGCAGAAATCACGGCTCCAGTGGCTTCGATATTGGTTGCCATCGTGCCGATTCTGGTAATGGCATGCTGTACGACCTGCGCACTTTGATGGGCATCCTGATCGGCACTGCGCGCTGAATCAGCCGCCTTGCCTGCACTGGCGGCCACTTCTTGCACGGTAGCCACCATTTGATTCATAGCCGCTGCCAGCTGCTCGCTTTCTTGGTGCTGTATCGCGATACCTTGGTGGCTTTTAAGATTAATGGCTGACAGATCCTCAGCAGAGCGAGCTAGGTAACGAGATGATGCTGCGACTTCGGTGAGTGCTTGTTGAAAATCATCAATCAATTCATCAAATGCTTGCCCAAGCGCTCCAATTTCATCCTCACCTTGCACTTGCGTGCGGATGGTTAAATCCTTGGTGAGATGTATCCGGCTAGCCGCTTGATGCAAAATGGCGATACGCTTGGTCAGCTGGATGGAGGGCAGGATAAGGATCACGGCCAGCAGCAAACCAATCAGTGCCACCCCAGTCGCAATATAAGCAGAGCGATCTAAGACCTGTTGCTGCACCTCTGACGTCGAATAGCCAGCGACGAGCGTATAGCCCCAAGGCGCGAAAGAGAGTTGCTTAAGTGTCCATTCATCTGTTTCGGCACTCAGAATAGCCGTAATCTGCTGGCTAGTGAGATGATCAGAGTGCATGCGTAAGCGTTGATCCGCATCCAGCAAGGCCACAAAGCCTTGTTGCATGATGCGCGCGCTTTCGAGCATATCAGCGAGAGGGGCAAGATCAGCTGAATAGCCAACATACCAAATGCCGATGACTTCACCTTGTTGATTTTGAATCGGCTCATAACCGGTTAAAAAAGGTTGGCCAAGTATATCCACTTGACCGTAAAAAGCTTCGCCTTGGTTCAGGTGTCGAATTGCGGCACCATTGGGGTCGAGGCGGGTGCCCACCGCACGTTGCCCTTGTGCATTGGTCACATTGGTTGCGATACGAACAAAATCCTGCTGATCACGCGTAAAAAGGGTGGCCGTACCGCCCATGATTTCAGTGACGCCATCGACCAGCTCAAAGTGCAATGCCTGAGGTTGCTCTCCAAGCAACAGATCAGGCGCAACACCAGCGCCCAGCTGAATGGGGCGACCCAAACTAGGCGTGCCTAGAGCCAAACTGCGCTGCATCAACAAGCGCATACTGCTAGCAACCTGTTCTTGCATCAGATTATCAGTCAATGAGAGTAGGCGATGGGCCTGATGCAAACGATCTGCCGCCACTTCTTGAGCAAGGCGATGAAAGGATTTCCACTGCAACACAGCCAGCACCAGCGTAATACTGAGTGTCAGCGCCAGCAGGACTAAGGCAATTCTTTTTTGAAGACTCATGCAGATGTTCCGCGCCAATAAAATAAAAGAGAAGGGGTGAACAGCAAGTTGATTCGCTCACCCTAGCTTATAGCCGCCAGCTAAGCGTGTTTCAACACTGAGATCTGAGGGGTGTCCATCAAGGAGCGGTGATTCTAAAGCGGGGCTGATCGCCAAAGACCCACATAAAAACCCACATTAAAGACGATACACCATGCGCCATGATGACACGGCATATAGCACCAAACAAAAAAAAGCGCCCCGTAGGGCGCTTGATTTATATGTTTGTGGTGGAGGGCCAGGGATTCGAACCCTGGGAGGGCTCACACCCTCGTCGGTTTTCAAGACCGATGCTTTCGACCGCTCAGCCAACCCTCCAACTCGGCGCGTATATTATCAGGATTTTCTGAGGCGTCAACACTTTTTTAAAATTTTTTAATCTTTTTGCGAGCTTAGCGTGCATTAGCGAGTTGAGGCTGGGCGATAGAGCAGCAGAAACTTCTGAATGCAGTAGTCGATGTGCTTTTGGATGGCTTCACTCGCTGAGTTTTCGCCAGTCATAATGTACTTCGGTCGGAAGTAGGCATTGAGGGCACCTTGAAAGAAAAGGGCTGCTTGCTCGGCATCATCGACTTGTAAATTACCTGCCGCATCTTGACGCTGCAAAAAAGTCACCAGAAGCTGGCGGTCTTTTTCCATTCCTGCTTCAAAAAACATGCGTCCCAAAGAGGGGAAGCGTAGGGCTTCCGCGATCATCATCCGAAAAACAGCCGAGTTTTCTGTTGAACTCAAATCAGCCAGCTTACGCTGCGCATAGATTTGCAATACCTTCTCGACATCCTGTCCCACGACAGCGGCTGAAGCCATAAAGGCATCTTCACACTCGCACATTTGGCCAGCGACAGCGACAAACAAGGTGTCTTTGTTACCAAAATAATTATAAAGCGTTTGCTTGGCGACTCCGGCCCGCGCGGCGATATGATCCATGCTGGTGTTTTGGTAGCCATTCTCTAAAAAGGCATCTGCCGCCGCTTTCAGAATCTGGTTTTGTTTTTCTGTTGGTACAGATTTAGTCATAGTCGATCCGCAAGCAAAAAGAACTTTCAACTTGCCATCTTAACAAATTTGTGAGCAAAAGGTGAGTTCGGCCCTGCGATGCTGCCGTAAGAGCCAAAGCGAGAGCCAGTCTTGAGCGTCTCTCTGGGGATGCCTGACTGTCCCTAGGCGGAGATGGCATCACTAGAGTAGAATTGCGCCTCTCAACCACTTGATGAATCGGGAGCAGATCTTGCCAAGCTTACTTCTTGAGGCTTTTTCCTGGCTGGATTGGCTGGCCTTTGGCTGGTACGTCCTCTGTTGGGCCTGGTACTACGAGTATAGCCGCCGTAATCAGCGCAATCGTCGTTGCCTCGCCGGTGTCATGCATATGTATCGTTATGACTGGATGACACGTTTGCTGGAACGGGATGCGCGTATAGCGGATGCCACCATCATGACCCATCTTGAACGCAATGGCGCTTTTTTTGCGTCGAGCTCCTTGCTGATTCTGGCCGCCTTGTTCGGTCTATTAGGTTCGACAGATCGGGCAATGGGTATTTTGAGTGAGCTGAGCTTTACCGGACAGCAGATGACCTCGATTGGTTTTGAGGCCAAGCTCTTATTGTTAATTGCTTTATTTATCTATGCTTTTTTCACTTTTACCTGGTCCATGCGCCAGTATAACTTTTGCGCGATTTTGATCGGCAGCGCGCCCTTACCCAGTGATCCGAAAACCACAGCAGGGGCCAAGAAGATGTTTGCGATTCAGGCCGCGAATGTGATTGATCTGGCCGCGAACCAGTTTAACTATGGTTTGCGCGCCTATTATTTTGGGCTGGCTCTGCTGGGTTGGTTTTTGGATCCGCTGATTTTTATGGGCAGCACCTTGCTGGTGGTCAGTATCTTGTATCGGCGTGAATTCCACTCCAAAACCTTGAAAGCACTGGCTTCAGGAAAGGATATGCAGTTGAAATTCAAAGGGATACTACAACGCGAAGATTTTCCAGCTGAACCTTCTGCCCTAGGACAGGATCATAAAGAAGGCTAAAATGCTTCCAAATGGTGCACCTTAATGGGTGCCTTTCACTTTTCAGCTAGGATATTGCACAGCATGGCATTTTCTCAGACTCGCAATTTTGATCACTTCTCACTGCCTGTGCGCTTACAGGGCTTGGCTGCGCTGAGCCTGCCTCTTGTTTTAGCAGGGTGTCAGGCGCTTACGCCTGCGCATCTTGCCACCAAAGAAGATCTTGCCAACCAGCAGATGTGGATCGCCACCCAGCTTGAACAGCAGGACACCCGACAGCAACAAGTTTGGCAGCGTCAGTTAGAGACGGGCTTTGATCAGCAACAAACGGGACAACAGCACTTGCAATCCAGTCTGCGTCATCTGGATTTGCGCTTTGATCAGCGTTTGGTCGCTTTAGAGCGTCAGCTGGCCCAACAGCAGATAGCCGACCCTCAGGGACAGAGATTACGTGCGCCAGCTCAGCAAGCCCTAGCGGTGGAGGTGGATGGCAAGCTGTTACTGGGTCGCCAGGAGTGGGTGGCCTTTCCTGAGCAGCGACTGATTCTGCCAGCCAGAATTGATTCCGGTGCCAACACGTCTTCTTTACATGCCGTGAATCTACAAGAATTTGAGCGCGATGGTGAAACCTGGCTGCGTTTTGAAACCCACTATCAATCACAAGAGAGTGAAGATGTACGCGTCATCCCGATTGAAGCGCCACTGGTGCGCCAAGTCAGAATACGCCAAGCCAGTGGTTCAGAATCACGCCCAGTGATCCGCCTGCCAATGCGTCTTGCCAATCGCACGGAATCAGTCGAATTCACCCTGACTGATCGTGGAGAAATGACCTTTCCTGTCCTGCTTGGTCGTCGTTATATGATGGATTTGGCCGTGATTGATGTCGCGCGTGAATATGTGCAGGGCCGACCTGAGCTGCCAGCCATCGCAGAACCAGAAACAGCTGAACCAGAAGAAGAGGCCGCAGCAGAAACCACCACAGAACAAACGGCGCAAGGAGAAGCAGAATGAAGCTGGCTCGCTCGTCTTTATTGTGGGTCGCGCTGCTGTTGATCTTGGTCGGGGGGCTGCACACAGCGTGGCGGCATCTGGTGCATCAGGTGCCCTTGCTCCCAGGCAGCGAGCAGAGCTACTGGAACCTTGAAGCCCGCGTTGAGCTTGAGGCCCGTGGCGAGCCGTTGAGTGTACGCTTGGCTTTGCCGCAAACGCAGCCGGGTTACATTCTTCTGGATGAACACACAGCCTCGCCTGGTTTTGGCCTACATTTTCATCATCAAGGCCAACAGCGCTTGGCAGAATGGAGCACACGTCAGGCCAGTGGCACGCAATGGCTCTATTATCGCGCTCAATTTTTAGTCTCACCTGAGGCTAACACTGAGTTGCAGGTTCCCCCCCCAGCCTTGACCCATGTGGCTTGGTCGGAATCCTTACAGACAGCAGCGGCTGGCCTGCTCGAACGAGCCTGGCTGGAATCCTCGGATGCCTGGAGCCTTGCCCGAGCGATCAGTCGCTACTTAAATGATCCACACAATCAAAATAGTCGTTTATTGCTCAGTGAACTCAGTGCGGATGAAGTCTTGGTTCGTCTGCTCAATGAGGCCGAAGTGCCTGCACGGCGGCTGTATGGCTTAAAGCTCGAAGATGGCCGCCGCCGTCAAGCACTGCAACCTCTGGTACAAGTCTTTCAGGGCCAGAAGTGGCAGGTTTTTGATGCCGAAGGCAGTGCCATCAATGGCGAGCAGCAGGCACAGTATCTTCTTTGGCAGCTCAATGCTGGCCCTATTCTTGAGGTGGTTGGTGGCACCAATTCACGCGTCACCTTCTCGATGATTGAATCCACCGAACCCAGCAGCAGCGTCAGCAGTACCCAAATCAGCGATGCTGTTTTGAATCTGTCGATTCATAGTTTACCCTTGGCAGAACAAAACCTATTTCGTACCTTGCTGCTGCTGCCTCTTGGCGCGCTGGTGGTGGTTTTACTGCGCGTTCTGGTTGGATTCAAAACCTCAGGCACCTTTATGCCAGTTCTGATTGCCTTGGCATTTTTAGAGATGTCTCTGGTCACCGGATTAATCAGCTTTTTAGTGATTGTGGGGATCGGCTTGGTTCTGCGCCAGCTGCTGGCTTCATTAAATTTATTGCTGGTGGCCCGTGTTGCCGCCGTCATTGTCTGCGTGATTGGCTTGATCGCGCTCTTTACAGTGATCTCTTTTCATACAGGCCTGACCACAGGCATGCAGGTGACGCTCTTCCCCATGATCATTCTGGCGTGGACGATTGAGCGGATGTCGATTCTCTGGGAAGAAGAGGGGGCAAAGGAAGTGATTATCCAGGGAGCGGGAAGCTTGATCACCGCGGTACTGGCCTTTAGCCTGATGGATCTCGCCCTGATGCGCTATTGGATGTTTAACTTCCTTGGTTTACAGCTGGTGGTGTTGGCTTTGATCCTACTGCTGGGCAGCTATACCGGCTATCGCTTATTTGAACTCTGGCGCTTTAAACCCTTGATGGACTTGCAACCCTCAAAATCCAAAGAGGATTAAGCCATGGCAGAACAAAAGTGGCTCAGTCGTAGCCGCAGCTACTGGCATAGCTGGGTCAAACAATACACAGCAGCGCAACAAACTGGCCGTCCTGCCTGGCATTGGAAAAACTGGTTAGCCACACCCAGTGCCCTGCGCCAAGCGGGGGTGCTGGGTATGAATGCGCGTAATCTTGACTGCATCAGTGCTGCCAATCCACGACGTTTTTTTCCGCTGGTGGATGACAAGCTCAAGACCAAGCGTTTGGCTGAAGACTATCAACTTGCCACGCCCAGTTTGCTGGCGGTCATTGAGCATCAAGGGCAGGTCAAGGGCTTTGAGCAGTTGATCCCACAGCAGGTTGGCTTTGCGATCAAACCAGCCAAGGGTAGTGGCGGCAAGGGGATACTGGTGATCCTGCAATCGGATGGCCAGCGTTACCAAAAGGCCTCTGGTGAATGGATCACGCATCTGGATATCGAGCGCCACCTTTCCAATCTTCTGTCGGGGCTGTATAGCCTAGGCGGGCATCCCGATATCGCTTTGGTTGAAAGTCTGATCCGCTGTGCCCCTGATGTTGCCGACTTTAGTTTTGAAGGTGTGCCGGATATTCGTGTCATTCTCTATTATGGCTATCCCATTATGGCGATGATGCGTTTATCCACCCATGCCTCTGATGGCAAGGCGAACCTGCACCAAGGCGCGCTGGGTGTCGGAATCGACCTGAATACAGGGCGTGCCCTGCAAGCGGTGCAGCATGATCGCCCTGTCACACATCACCCAGATACAGGGCGTCCGTTAAATGAACTGGTGATCGATAACTGGACCTATCTGCTCGAACTCGCCTCACGCTGCTATGATATGACCCATCTGGGTTATCTTGGTGCCGATCTGGTGCTGGACAAGGAGCAGGGGCCGCTTTTATTAGAGCTTAACGCTCGGCCTGGCTTGGCGATTCAGATGGCCAATGGGCTTGGATTGGCGCCTCGCGTTCAGGCAATTCAAGCCCATCGACAACAACTGCGCGGCCCAGAAGAAACCTTTACGCAGCGGGTCGGGGTGGCACAAAAACTCTTTGCCGTTAGGCAGACACGCTGATCACGCCAACAGCTGATGGCTGACACAGCAGAATACTTTAAAAAGAACGAGATGATGAACCTAACACACGATATTCTCGCCCAAGCCGATGCACTCTGTGCACGCAAGGGCGTGCGCTTGACACCTACCCGACGGCGCGTGCTGGAAATGATTGCCCAAAGTCAGGGCGGGGCCAAGGCCTACGATCTGCTCGATAGTTTGACGGCTGAAAATGCCTCAGCCCGTCCACCCACCATCTATCGTGCCATCGATTTTTTAATGAGCCACGGCCTGATTCATCGCATTGAGTCTTTAAATGCCTATGTCAGCTGTATCTGTCCTGAGCATCATCAGGCTTATCAGCTGCTGATCTGCCGCCAGTGCGGTGAAGTCATTGAACTTCATGAAGAAAGTCTGGATACTCAGCTTAATGAAGCGGCCAGGCTGCAAGGTTTTTGCGTCGAGAAAAAAACCATTGAAGTGCATGGTTTGTGCCAAAACTGTCAGACAGGTCAGCCTGCAGCAGAGACAGCGCAGGCTTGAGCTGGCCTCAATCGAGGCTGTTGATGAAGTCGGGCCTTTTAATGCTACCGGGAGAATACCTATGTATGACCGCTTAATTCTGAATGCCACACTGGTGAATGAAGGACAGGTTCAACAGGCTGATGTGGCCATTCAAGGCGAGCGCATCGCCAAAATTGGCGCAGACCTCTCTGCATTGGCCGCCAAAGAGGTGAGCGATGCGCAGGGCCTGCATCTGCTACCCGGTATGATTGATGATCAGGTGCATTTTCGTGAGCCGGGCTTAACGCATAAGGGTGATATCGCCACTGAATCCGCTGCAGCCGTGGCCGGTGGTATCACCACCTATATGGAAATGCCGAACGTCGACCCGCTGACCATTAACGCTCAAGCACTAGAAGACAAGTACACCCGCGCAACGGGCCGTTCACGCGCCAATTTTGCCTTTTATCTGGGGGCCAGTAACGACAACCTCGAGGAGATCAAAAACCTCGATCCGCAGGCTGCCTGTGGCATTAAGGTTTTTATGGGCGCCTCGACCGGCAATATGCTGGTGGATCGACCTGAAATCCTCGAAGGCATCTTTGCTCATGCGCCCATTTTGGTCGTGACCCATTGCGAAGACACGCCAATGATCCACGCCAATGAAGAGGCCGCGCGAGCCCGCTTTGGCGAGGATGTTCCCTTTACTGAGCATCCATCTATTCGCTCGGCCGAGGCCTGCTATAAGTCTTCTTCCTATGCGGTCGCTTTGGCACAAAAACATGGTACGCAATTGCATGTGTTGCATATCACCAGCGCACAAGAGCTGGCACTCTTTCAACCTGGGCCGATGCAGGGCAAGCAGATTACCGCTGAAGCCTGTGTGCATCACCTCTGGTTCAGCGAAGAAGACTACCCACGCCTGGGTGCCCAAATCAAATGCAACCCTGCCGTGAAGCGTCTGGCGGATCGTGATGCCATTCTGGCCGCGGTGAATGAGGGCCGTATTGATGTGATTGCAACGGATCACGCCCCCCATACCTGGGAAGAGAAGCAGGGCACTTATTTTAAAGCGCCAGCCGGTTTACCCTTGGTGCAACACGCCTTGCCAAGCCTTTTAGATCATTATCATGCGGGGCGTTTCTCATTGGAAACCATCGTGCAAAAGGTCTGCCATAATCCGGCTGAGCGTTATCAAGTCAAGGATCGGGGCTATCTGCGTGAAGGCTATTTTGCAGATTTAGTGCTGGTGGATTTAAACGCGACCAGTGAAGTCACCCCTGAAAGCCTGCTCTATAAGTGTGGCTGGTCGCCTTTTACAGGTCATACCTTCCAAAGCCGCATCGAGGCCACCTTTGTCAATGGGCAGCCCGCCTATCAGCAAGGGCAGGTCGCCGAAGCCGTCTATGGGCAGCGCCTGACCTTTAATCGTTAACGGTGAGCATCACTGATTCCTAACGCATGAGGCTGATCTGGATCACGACCAGATCAGCCCTATTGATCCACCAGTAAAAAAGAGAAAAGCATGGCTTCAAGCAGTAGTTTTTGGCGAGATTTAGAAAACAGCCCAGTGGGCACCCAAATCCCCTGGTCACAAGTCTTGGACCAGATTCAGTTTAATGAGCAGGGGTTAATCACCGCTGTTGCGCAGCAGGCCGATACCGGCGAAGTATTGATGCTGGCCTGGATGAACCGAGAATCTCTAGAAATCACCCTGCGTGAGGGGCGGGCCTGCTACTGGTCGCGCTCACGGCAGCAACTGTGGCGCAAGGGCGAAAGCTCTGGGCAAGTGCAGTGGCTCAAAAGCATCAAGTTGGATTGTGATGGTGATGCGCTGCTGCTCCAGGTGGATCAATTGGGGCCTGCCTGCCACACTGGCCGCAAAAGCTGCTTTTATTTTGATCTGAACAGCGAGCAGCTTGAAGTCACCAGTGCGCCGTTGATTGATCCCAAAGATCTTTATCAGGCCTAGCCAGATGCTCTGGATACAGCGCGGCTATCGGTGGTGTGCTCGCCTACTTGGGCGGGCGCTGATCGCGCTGGTCAGGTTTTATCAACTCTTTATCAGTCCGCTCAAGCCTCCCAGCTGTCGCTTCTATCCCACCTGCTCCAGCTATATGATCGAGGCGATTCAGGTTCATGGTCCATTGAAAGGATTTTGGCTGGGCATCAAGCGCTTAGGTAAATGCCATCCCTTGCATCCAGGCGGGGTGGATCTGGTGCCGCCGCACTCGACTTGCCGTGACTCCGCCTGTGCCCATCATGAGGCCACATCCGTGACCTCAACCAGCCAAGAAGAAACGCCTGAATCAACTCGCCGCGCGAGCAACGGCAAAGATGCGCTCTAGCATGGCGTGTAACCCATTGCTGCGCGTCGGGCTCAGGTGCTTATCCAAACCCAAAGCAGCCAGAAAATCCGGTGGTGTCGCCAGTATCTCTGCCGCAGTACGATCACTGTAAATACGGACCAGCAGCGCAATCAAGCCGGAAACGATGGCCGCATCGCTGATCGCCGCAAAATGGATTGTTCCTTCTTTTACCTCTGGACGAATCCACACCTGAGACTGGCAGCCTTCGATTTTATAATCGGCTATCTTCCACTCATCGGGATAGGTCGGCAGGGCCTTACCCAGATCGATAATGTACTGATAACGATCCATCCAGTTATCAAACATGGCAAATTCATCAAGCAGCTCTTGTTGAGCCTGTTGGGCAGGGGTCACCGGCTTTCTCCTCAGTATTGATTAATAACCCATCATTCTACCAGAATGCCCATCAGCAGCGTGAGCTCACGGCTGATCTGCGCGACGCACCTGTAGGCGATCACTGGCCGCTAAACGCACTCTTTGTCCTTCACGCGTGGTAAATCCACCTTCATACAGGTCTTTTTTGTAAACCCAAAAGACCTCTTCTGCTCCGCTTAAAGGTTGAATCACGCGCACCTCAAGCAGCTGATACTGATCGCGCCAGTGGTAAAGGCCATAACCTGAGCCAATCAACAAGGCAAAAATCAGCGCCGGAATCAAAGGGCTCATTTTTTTACCTTGCCCCAGGGCTGCGGCTTTGGTGTTATCAGTAAGAGTGTCATCAGCAAGAGGCCCTGTTGTTCTGCGCTCTGCTGCTTGCCGCTGTTTCAAACTGGCCTGCTGTTTGAGCCACAATCCATAAAGACTGGCAAAGACCAGTAATGCCACCAAAAGCTTACCTAGCATGGAATCCTCTTCAACCCAGCTGAAAGCGCCAAGGGTAGCTTTTTTTGTCTTGTAATGCGAAAAAAACACACTTTCAAGCCAAAAAGCCAGCAGCCGAGCGCAAAAAAAGCGATAATGCCCGTTTATGCCTTGCTTAAGGCTTTTCTCTTTTTTGATGGATGTGAGTGATGCAAATTCAGGTTGAGTTTCTCGATAATCTTCGCCTTCAAGCGCAGTTTGATGATTTTACGGTGATCACTGATCAACCCATCCGCTATAAAGGTGATGGCAGTGCACCCAGCCCCTTTGATTACTTCCTTGCCTCCTCAGCCTTATGTGCGGCCTATTTTGTGCGTGTTTACTGCCTTGCGCGCAATATTCCAACCGATAACATTCGTTTGGCACAAAACAATATTGTTGATCCTGAAAATCGCTACCAGCAGATTTTTAAAATTCAGGTTGAGCTGCCTGAGGACATCAGCGAGAAGGACCGGCAGGGGATTCTGCGCTCGATTGAGCGTTGCACCGTCAAAAAGGTGGTACAAGCTGGCCCCGAGTTTCAGATTGAGGTGGTCGAGAGCCTCGCTGATGATGCTCAAGCGCTGTTAATCAATAGCTTGGATCAAGGCACGGCAACCTATATCGAAGGCAAGGATGCTCCAGTTGAAGCCAGTATCGCCAGAATGACTCAGATTCTGGCTGATCTGGGCATGAAAATTGAAGTCGCCTCATGGCGCAATCTGGTCCCTCATGTGTGGTCCTTGCATTTAAGAGATGCCGATTCTCCAATGTGCTTTACCAATGGCAAGGGCGCGACCAAAGAAAGCGCGCTCTGCTCAGCCCTTGGTGAGTTTATTGAGCGTTTAAGCTGCAATTTCTTCTACAACGACCAGTTCTTTGGCGAGCAAATCGGCGACAGTGAGTTTGTTCACTACCCGAATGAGCGCTGGTTCTTGCCTGGACCTGACGATCAGCTTCCTGAAGGTCTTTTAGATGCCGCAACTCTGGCTTTTTATAATCCAGAAGGGGAGCTGCGTGCGTCACATCTTTACGACACTAATTCAGGCCGACCCGATCGCGGCATTTGTGCGCTGCCTTTTACACGCCATTCAGATCAGCAGACGGTCTATTTTCCATCCAATCTGCTTGAGAACCTCTATCTCAGCAACGGTATGAGCGCCGGTAATACGCTGGCCGAAGCGCAGGTGCAGTGTTTGTCTGAGATTTTTGAGCGGGCCGTCAAAAAACACATTATTGAAGAAGAGCTGGTACTGCCAGAGGTGCCTGCGGCTTATCTGGCGCAGTATCCACATCTGGTCGAAGGTATTCAGGCGCTAGAAGCCCAAGGCTATCCTATCTATGTCAAGGATGCCTCCTTAGGTGGGCAGTTTCCGGTGGCTTGTGTCGCAATGATGAATCCGAAGACAGGCGGGGTGTTCACCTCTTTTGGTGCCCATCCACGTTTTTCCATCGCCTTAGAACGGAGTCTGACCGAGCTTTTACAAGGCCGTAGCTTTGAGGGGGTGAATGACTTTCCCTTGCCAACCTTTAATTCAATGGCAGTGCAAGAGCCGAATAACTTTGTCGAGCACTTTATTGATTCCAGCGGCGTGGTGTCTTGGCGTTTCTTCAGCAGTCAGGCGGATTATGAGTTTAGTCCGTGGGATTTTTCTGGCACCACCGAAGAAGAAGCAGCCCAGCTTTTTGATTTGTTACAAGAGCAGGGCTATGAAGCCTATATTTCGGTGCATCAGGATTTAGGGCTGCCCACTTGTCGTATTCTTGTCCCCGGTTTTTCTGAGATCTATCCCGTCGAAGATTTGATCTGGGATAACACCAACAAAGCCTTGGCTTTTCGTGCCGATATTTTAAACCTGCATCAACTGAATGACGAACAACTCCAAGCGCTGCTTGATCGGCTCGAAGAAAGTCAGCTTGATGAGTATATGGATATCATCACGCTGATTGGTATCGAATTTGATGATCCTACCCCGTGGGGACAGCTGAATGTGCTTGAACTGAAGCTATTGATTCATCTGGCGTTGGGGCAGCATGAAGAGGCGCTTGAGCGGGTCGAGCAATTTCTCCAGTACAATACCAACACCCACGAACGCGGCCTGTTTTATCAAGCCGTCAGTGCGGTGCTGAATATCACACTGGATGAAGAGCTGGAAGTGGATCATTTTAGCGAGAGCCTCACTCGGCTCTATGGTGTTGAACGCGCCGAGGCAGCTTTGGGTTCAGTCGCAGGGCAGGTGCGCTTTTACGGCTTGACGCCCACCAACTTGCAACTGACTGGCTTGGATCGCCATCAGCGACTGCTGACCAGCTATCAAAAACTCCATCGTGCCCGTGCCCGTTTTGCCGCGCAGCAGGGCGAGGCGTCCTAGCCTAGATCGGCTTGGCAGGGGATGACCAAAATGCGCGACAAACCCCGTACTTTGAGTGCGGGGAGGATGTCAAAACCTATTCAGGGGTCAGTGGCTTCAACCCATGACGTCCTGTTTGCTCCTGCCAAGCGCCATCTTCTTCATGAAGATAAAGGCGCGTAGTTGCCAAGCTAGAGTGGCGTGCATTGCGTGCCAAATAACGCAGCTCCACGCCGGCATCGGCCTGATGGGTGATCGAAGTATGACGAAACCAGTGGGTGCTGGCCTGGCGTAAGGTGGCCGCCATCTCTGGTGCTTGATCCTCAATAAACGCGGCGGCCTCAGCCGTGAGATCCTTCATCGTTCGATAAATCATATTGGCACTGATGCCCTCCGTCCCGCGTAGGTTGCGCACGAGCGGTGAAGCATCCTGCATCCATTCCGTCGCCGATAACCCCAGATGCTGACGATAGACCTTTAAGGCATCAATCAGCTTTGGCTGAGCTGGGATCTCAGCATACTTGCCTCCCTTGCCTTCGACAGCCCACCACCAATAGCCACGCCGATAAAAGAAATCCTGCATTTTGGCCTGCGCCACCTCATGCACGCGCGGAGCGAGCAGATACAAAAAGTGCAGCAGAAAATGCCAGCGGGCGATCTGGGCTTGGCGCGCGGGTTCGGCCTCTTGCTCCTGACCTAGGCGCACCAGATAATCGACCAGCACCTGCCAGGTTTCTTGCTCTAAATATCTTTCGCGCACACTCTTGGCTTCTTGGCGCGAGCCCTTGTGGCGCATCAAAGCCAGCGGATTACCCAGCAAATAGCCCGCATCATGCAAATACTGGAATAAGCCTTTCAAAATACGCAGCGCATGCTGCTGGCTGGCAGGACTCAACGGCCCTTGAAAAGGCCGCCAAGCATCTGAGTGGCGCGGGGCCCGTCCATGCCCACACCAGCGCTTTGCAGGTTGAGGATCAGCTAAAAAAGCTTGATATTCCACTAAATCTTCTCGCGTCAAGCTCGATAAGGGCAGGCCGCGCTGCAACCAACACCAGAGCAAAAGACGCTCCGCCTCTTTGCGATAAGTGCGATAGGTTTGGCCTTGGTATTCCGCCAGCCATAATTGGACTGCCGCTAAATCATGTGGTGCATCAATCTGGCAATGCAAATGCGCTGGCGGTCGATTGCGCCCAGAGGCACCGCTTAATTCAGCTGGCAGTGGAGCCAGACGCTCAAGACAACGTACGGGCAGCTCGGTCGCTGATTGTGAGCGCGCTTGTGGTGAAGAAGATTGTGACGCAGTCAAAGAAAGCTCGGAAGACATGATTTTTCTGCTTTGTGATCGATCCGAAGGGCATCTTATCTCATCCCCTCTTACACCGCCACCCATTCATGATAAGGGTGGTTATCATGAATCGAGGGGTATTTTCGTAGTAGAAATTGACGTAATACGTAATATGTAATAAAGTCCTTTGTATTCACTAGCTCACTGCAAGCCTTGCACCGGCTGCAAAAAAAACCTGCTTTATGGAGCAAGATCACGATGGCAAGAAATGGCGTTCAATACGAAGAAGTCGCAGCCTGCATCGAGCAGCTGATTCAGGCTGGAGAAAATCCAACCCTGCAGCGCATACGTGAACAGCTCGGTACTGGCAGCTTTTCCACACTGAGCGAACACCTCAAGCGCTGGAAGGATGAACGCCAGCAAGCACCGCAAGCTGCAACCCGCTTACCGCAGAAGCTGATCGAGTGCGCACAGGACTTATGGCGCACGGCCTATCAAGAAGCCGAGAGCCAGCGTCTGGCCTATCAAGCCGAGATCGATCAGCAGCTTGATGCCGCACGATTGGCGCAGCAGGCCGCCGAACAACAGGCGCAGGAAATCGCGCAGCAGAATCAGCGCGTAGAGGAAAAAAACGCCCAGCTTATGAGCAAGTTGGAAGCCCAGGCAGAACAGCTCGGGCAGTTGCAGAATCAGCTCAGCCACCTACAGGCGCTTGAGAGCGAGCAAAAACAGCGTTTTGCAGAAGAGACAGCCGCCCTACGTGCGGCCTTGGCTGAGCAGCAGCAAGACTATGAGGCACGTCTGCATGAGTTAGCTCAGCAACAGCAGCAGACCCTACTCAAAGAACAGGAGCGCCATGAAGCACACCAGCAGCGCTGGATGCAGGAAGTTGACCAAGCCAGACTGCTGGTGCGTCAACTGGAGCAGAAAAAAGAAGAGCAGGAAAAACGCCATCAACAACAAGAGCGGCATCACCAAGCGCAACTCCAGGCCAGCCAGCAGCAGCAGGCTGAACTTCAAGCCCGCCTGCGCCTACTTGAAGAACACCAAGCCGAGCTAATCAAGACTCAGCAGCACAAAGAAGCTCAGCTGCTGGCCAAGCTGGAAGAAAAAGAAGCCGCTTATTTGATCCAACGGCAAGAACAGGAAGATCGCTACCGCGCACAAAAAGAGGCAGATCAAGAGGAGAAAATGCAGTTGAAATGGCTACTGGAGCAACAACGCCGCTTGCAGCCGCTGGTTTTGGTTTAAGAGGCCTCTGATTCACTATTGTGCTTGCTGATGCTGCGTTGATCAGAGGCACCTTAGCTGCCTCATAACGAGAGTCGAAATATTTGCTAATCTTTATCATTTGCATTAGGATGCTGGCCTCTAATTGCCAAAAGCTGCACTGCCATGAGCCACACTCTCTCAACCCTCTATGTCGGCCCACTCGAAAACTTTGCTCCCCCTCTTGTCTCGCCAACACCTGGGCCACAGGCCTTACCAGCGACTGAGCTGCAAAACCCGAATTACCTCAAGCAGCTACTCGCTCGCTTCGGGGCCCAGTATGGTCCTGAGGCGGATCTAAAGGCCGTCGCTTCACTCTGGTCAAAATGGCATTTCAGCGCCTTGATTGCCACCGCGCTTGCAGCCAACCTGCTACTCGGACGAGATCTTCCTGTGGGGCTGAAGGAGCTTTATTTCACTCAGTCTGCTGATGGCAAAACCACTGGCTTTACGCTCGCGCACGCGGGCCAACCTCTTTCCAACCAAGATGATTTTTCACGCTTTAAGAGCCTGATTGATCAGCACTTAAGCCCACTGATTAACGCACTGGCATTGGTGAGCGGCGCTTCAGCCAAGGTGTTTTGGAGCAATGCCGGTAACTATCTTGAGTTCTTCACATCGGCGATCCAAACCCATCCTCTGGCTGTGCCCACAAGCAATCAACCAGCCCAGAGACTCTTAGAGAGCCGCTCTCTGCCTGATGGGCAGCGTAATCCTCTGTACCTTCCTGTGCGTTACATTGAAGCAGAAGATGCTGCTGATCCAAAGCGCATCCGGCGCTTGTGCTGTCTGCGCTATTTGATTGACGAGCTGGGATATTGCGGCAACTGCCCTGTTGCCTGTCGGCGTTCTATTCAGAGTTAGAGTTAAATGACAAATGGCATCTGCTGTTGACGATGAGCCCACCTTGCATGGGCTCAACAGATGAGTGAAGAGATCACCTATTTGTAATAGGCGTTTTCGGTCACGGTATGGTCGGTCACATCGCGAATGCCCTTGAGTTCAGGCAGGCGCTCAAGCAGCGTTTTCTCGACACCATCTTTCAGCGTCAGATCAACTGCAGAACAGCCCTGGCAGCCACCACCAAATTGTAAAACAGCCACCTTGTCTTCGGTGATTTCAATCAATTTGATCTCACCACCATGTGCTGCCAGACCTGGATTGATATCACTATAAAGGATGTAGTTAATCTGATCCGCCAAGGGGCTGTCTTTGCTGACCTTAGGCATCTTGGCATTCGGGGCCTTAATCGTCAGCTGTCCACCCATACGGTCTGGGTTAAAGTCCACGACGGCCTCTTCCAGAAAAGGCAGGCTGTTTTTCTCCAGATAAACCTTAATTTTCTCAAGCTCTAAGAGTTCGTCTTGCGGCTCTTCTTCACCTGGGCGGCTATAAGCGAGACAGGTTTCGGCATAGGGCGTGCCTGGCTGGGTAATAAAGACCCGTACTGCCATGCCTTCAACCGCTTGCTTGGAAAGGAGTTCGGCCAGATAGTCTTCAGCTGATGCTGTAATTTGTATAGGCTGGCGAGTCACTTCCTGGCTTAGTTCTTGGGTCATGCTGAATTACCTCAAATAAATCTGTACTGGTGACAGTCCTGCTGTCGATACGGCAGGAGGATGCGCCCATCTTATGCCATCTGCACGCAGAATAAAATACCCTAGTCTTTTGATTGGTCTTTAAACCCAGCTCAGGAAGGCATTTTTTCGCGGCCAAATCCGACTTTTTTGTTACACTAGCCGCATTCTTTTTTCTGGAGTCTGAACATGATTAACAGCGCCACCGAGCAGCGTCTTGCAGTCCTGACCAAGAGTCTTGAAACACGCCATGTCATCCTGGATGGCGGCATGGGCACCTTGATTCAACAGGAAAAACTGCAGGAAGCAGATTATCGTGGCGCGCGCTTTGCTGATTGGCCCAGCGATGTTAAAGGCAATAATGATCTGCTGGTGCTGAGTCAGCCCGATCTGATTCGCCGTCTGCATGGTGAATATCTGGCTGCAGGCGCGGATATTATTGAAACCAACACCTTTAACTCCACCCAGCTTTCTCAGGCTGATTACGACATGCAGGCCTTGGCCGCAGAGATGAACGAAGCGGGTGCGCGCCTAGCACGCGAGGCCGCGGATGCCTACTCCACGCCAGACAAGCCCCGCTATGTAGCTGGGGTGCTGGGGCCAACCAGTCGTACGGCGTCCATCTCGCCAGATGTCAATGATCCCAGCTATCGCAATGTCACCTTTGATCTGCTGGTCGAGAACTATATTGAGGCCACCGAGGCGCTGATACGGGGTGGCTGCGATCTAATTCTGATTGAAACCATCTTCGATACATTAAATGCCAAGGCAGCGGTATTTGCAGTCCAAGAGGTCTTTGAGCGCCAAGGCTATGCCTTACCGATCATGATCTCTGGCACCATTACCGACGCCTCTGGCCGCACCCTGTCTGGTCAAACCACCGAGGCCTTCTGGAACAGTATTCGTCACGCTAAGCCCCTTTCCATCGGCCTCAACTGTGCCTTGGGCGCGGAAGATCTACGCCCCTATATTGAAGAGCTCTCACGGATTGCGGACACCTTTGTTTCAGCGCATCCCAATGCGGGTCTGCCGAATGCCTTTGGCGAATATGATCAAACACCTGAAGAAATGGCCTCGATTCTGGTCGAATTTGCCCAATCTGGCTTGATGAATATTATTGGCGGCTGCTGTGGTTCCACACCGGCGCATATCCGCGCTATCGCTGAAGCCGTGGCTGAGATCCCACCACGCCAAGTGCCCGAGATCGCTCCGGCCTGCCGTCTCTCCGGCTTGGAGCCATTTAACATCACCGCTGATTCCTTGTTTGTGAACGTCGGTGAGCGCACCAACGTCACCGGCTCTGCACGCTTTAAAAAGCTGATCATCGCCGAGGACTATACCACCGCCTTAGAAGTGGCCTTAGAACAGGTTGAAAACGGTGCGCAGATTATCGATATCAACATGGATGAAGGGATGCTGGATTCGCAGGCGGCGATGGTGCGCTTTTTGAACCTGATTGCCGGAGAGCCAGATATCGCCCGCGTGCCGATTATGCTCGATTCTTCCAAATGGCCGATTCTTGAAGCGGGCCTCAAATGCGTACAGGGCAAACCCATCGTCAACTCCATCTCGATGAAAGAAGGAGAAGCGGCGTTTATCGAACAAGCCAAGCTGTGTAAACGCTATGGTGCTGCTGTCATTGTGATGGCATTTGATGAAGTGGGTCAGGCGGATACCTTTGCACGCAAGATTGAAATCTGCGAGCGGGCTTATCGTTTGCTGGTCGATCAGGTTGGCTTCCCTGCCGAGGACATCATTTTTGACCCCAATATCTTCGCTGTCGCCACGGGGATTGAAGAGCACAATAACTATGGTGTTGATTTTATTCAGGCCACTGAGTGGATACATCACAACCTCCCGCATGCGCTGATTTCTGGTGGCGTATCGAATGTCTCCTTCTCCTTCCGTGGCAACAACCCAGTGCGCGAGGCGATTCACTCTGTCTTTCTCTATCACGCCATCCGCGTGGGTATGAGCATGGGGATCGTCAATGCCGGCCAGTTGGCGCTGTATGATGATCTGCCCGCTGAGCTCAAAGAGGCTGTCGAGGATGTGGTGCTCAATCGCCGTGAAGACAGCACCGAGCGCCTATTGGATATCGCTGAAAAGTATCGCGGTGATGGCCAGAGTGCAGAGAAAAAGGAAGATCTGGCGTGGCGCAGCCTGCCGGTTAACGAGCGGATCGCTCACTCTCTAGTGAAGGGCATCACCGCTTATATCGATGTGGATATAGAAGAAGCCCGCCAGCAGGCCGAACGACCTATCCATGTGATCGAAGGCCCGTTGATGGATGGCATGAATATCGTCGGTGACTTGTTTGGCGAAGGTAAGATGTTCTTGCCGCAGGTGGTGAAATCGGCACGAGTGATGAAACAGGCCGTGGCGATTTTGATCCCCTATATTGAGGCTGAAAAATCCGGCGAGGTGCAAACCAAAGGCAAGATCCTGATGGCCACGGTCAAGGGCGATGTGCATGATATCGGCAAGAATATTGTGGGTGTGGTGCTGCAATGTAACAACTATGAGGTGATCGATCTTGGCGTGATGGTGCCCGCTGAGAAGATCCTGCAAGCTGCGCGTGAACATCAGGTCGATATTATCGGCCTTTCGGGTTTGATCACCCCCTCCCTGGATGAGATGGTGCATGTCGCTAAAGAAATGCAGCGTCAGGGGTTCCAGATTCCGCTGATGATTGGCGGCGCGACGACCTCGAAAGCCCACACGGCAGTGAAGATTGACCCACACTATCAAGAGGCCGTGGTCTATGTCAGCGATGCCTCGCGCGCGGTCGGTGTGGCCAGCAGCCTGCTTTCTCAGGAACTCAAACCCAGCTTTATGGCCAAGATCAAGGAAGACTATGATGCCGTGCGCGAGCGCCAAAGCAAGCGCACCCTCAAGGCCGCAGAATATGATTACGCTCAGGCGCGTGAACGCAAGCTCAAGATCGATTTCCAAGCCCAGCCACCCGTACCGCCACGCATCACTGGCATCTTGTCTTTTGATGACTATTCACTAGAAGAGCTGGTCGAGCGCATCGATTGGACCCCCTTCTTTATCAGCTGGAACCTGGTGGGCAAGTATCCGGCCATCTTCCAAGATGCGGTGGTTGGCGAGGAGGCGCAAAAGCTCTTTGCCGATGCACAGGAGATGCTACAAGAGCTGATCAGCAAGCGTCAGCTGCAAGCGCGTGGTGTTATCGGTCTCTGGCCTGCCAATAGTGTTGATGATGATGTGATCGAGATTTATAGCGATGAAACTCGTCAGCAGGTCATTCAGCGTCTGGTCCATTTGCGCCAACAAACCGCAGACAAGGATGGCCATTGTAAATCTCTGGCTGATTTTATCGCCCCCAAAGACAGCGGTATCGCAGATTGGGTGGGCGGTTTTGCTGTCACCGCAGGCATTGGCGCAGAAGAGCTCGCGCAAGAATACGAAGCCCAGCATGATGACTATCGCGCTATCATGGTCAAAGCGCTGGCTGATCGTCTTGCCGAGGCCTTTGCTGAGCGCCTCCATGAACGGGTGCGCAAGGAATTCTGGGGTTATGCCGCTGATGAACAGCTCGATAATGACGCGCTGATCAAAGAGCGCTACCAAGGCATACGCCCTGCCCCCGGCTATCCTTCCTGCCCAGATCATACTGAAAAAGGGCCGCTGTTTGCACTGCTCAACGCCACTGAGCACACCAGCCTCTTTTTAACCGAAAGCTACGCCATGTACCCAACGGCGGCCGTTTCTGGCTGGTACTTTGCGCATCCAGCCAGCCGCTATTTTAACCTGGGTAAAATCACGCAAGATCAGGTTAAAGCTGCGGCAGAGCATAAAAAGATGAGCCTCAAGGATCTTGAACGCTGGTTGATGCCCGTGCTGAGCTATGATCCTGATCGCTAAGTTGATGCATCGCTAAGATGTTCAGCTTGACACGCAGTCGCCAAGTTTTGGGGCTTGCCCTGCCAATGATGGGCGGTATGCTGAGCCAGAGTGTGTTGAATCTGGTCGATGCCGCTCTCGTTGGTCGCCTTGGCGAAGAACCCTTGGCTGGCGTGGGGCTTGGTGGCTATGCCGTGTTCATGATCACCGCGCTGCTGATGGGACTCGGTTCGAGTGTTCAGTCGCAAGTGGCCAGAAGGCATGGCGCCCGTCAATATGCGATACGCGCTTTACCACTCAATGCCGCGATGCTGTGGGCGCTGGTGCTGGTGCTGCCGCTGACTTGGGTTGGCTGGCTCGAATCCGAACGGCTGATCAGTTGGCTCAATCCCAGTACTGAAGTCCAAGGCTATGCCAAGGCCTACTTTGAGTGGCGTATCTTGGCGCTGCTGCCAGTTATCCTGACCCTTTGTTTTCGTGGTTACTGGCATGGTGTGCATCAATCTGGCCTGTATTTGCGTATTGTGCTGCTCACCCATGGCCTGAATATTCTGCTCAGTGTGTGGCTGATTCATGGGGGATGGGGGATCCCGCCTCTCGGCGTGGTGGGTGCGGCCTTGGGCACCAGCCTTTCTGTCACCTTTGGCGCGTTACTTTGGGCTGGATTAACCTGGCGTCGCGCTTGCCCCAGCGGCTTTTTCTTTCAACTCCCTAGCTGGGCATTAATGCAGCGCACGCTCCGTCTAGCCTTGCCCCATTCAGTGCAGCAGTTTTTGTTTGCGGTGAGCTATGTGGTGCTTTTTTGGTTTTTGGGGCAGATCAATACGGCGAGTGTCGCTGTTGGTCATGTACTGGTGCATCTTTCTTTACTACTAATTTTGCCTGCCGTGGGGCTAGGTATGGCCGCGATGACACTGGTTGGCAACAGCCTTGGCGCAAACAAAAAAGAAGAAGCCCATCGCTGGGGCTGGGAAGTCATGCGCATCGCCTCTGGGCTACTGGCTATTCTGGCTGTCCCGATGCTGCTGATCCCAGAAGTGATTCTTGGTTTTTTCCTGCATGATCCTGAGCTGATCGCCTTGGGGCGTGTGCCGTTGATGTTGACCGGCATCATGATTGCGTTGGATGCATCGGCCATCGTCTTTAATCAGGCATTACAAGGCGCTGGAGCACAAAAACAAGTCATGCAGCTGAGCCTGACACTACAATGGCTGGTTTTTTTGCCTTTGGCCTGGTGGGTAGGGCTCTATCTTGGCTATGGCCTGCTCGGCATTTGGTCGGTTCAGCTGATCTATCGCTTACTGAATTCCAGTGCTTTTATTCTGCTCTGGCAACGGCGGCGCTGGCAGCAAATCCATATCTAGAGTGCTCTCCTGTTGCTGATTGAAGCTGCTGATCATCAAGCAGACCACTCGGCTCCGTTCTTCTTCTCAAGACCCGATAGCATCCAGCGAGCCATACACACAAAAACGCCCTGAATATCAGGGCGCTGGAGGATGGTGAAGATAAAACAGAAGACGCTTTAGCGATAAGTCGGTATCTGCTGAATCCCCTGGAAAACCTCACGCTCATCAGTAATATCACGCTCCATCAGTAGAATATCGACGCGGCGATTACGGGCCCGCTCTTCTGGTGTTGCGTTGGAGGCAATCGGACGCGCATCACCATTACCGACCACATACAAATATTCCTCGTTCAGATCACTCATCCAAGTCAGCTCATGCGCGACTGAAACCGCACGCGCCGCCGAGAGTTCCCAGTTTGAACGATAACGCTGGTTGTGAATCGGGATATTATCCGTGTGTCCACCCACGATCACATACATATCAAACTCAGAGATCAGATCACCCACACGCTGAATAATCGGGACCATCTGCGGCTCTAACCAATCGCTGGCAGGGCCAAAGGCTGCATCGTCAGGAAAGCGAATGATGATGTGATCTTCATCATGCTCAACGATGATCAGACCCCGCTCAATTTCATCAGTGAAATTGGTTTGCAGCCGGTTCCCAAGTGCATCCAGCTGGTTTTCCGTTCCAGTGTTTTCGGTTGTAGGGGGTTCAGGGCGAATAGGCGCCACAACGTTCTCAGTTCGAGGCGGATTATCGACTGGAATCAAATTCAGTGGATTCATCATCTGAAAACCAAAAGAATTTTGCAAAGCCATCGAGATCGCCCGAAAACGCTCCTGCTCCATCGTCGAGAAAGAAAGAATCAACACGAAGAACACTAGCAAGAGGGTCATCATGTCGGCAAAGGTCACCATCCAGGGCGCGATGGGCGTGCCTTTGATTTCTTTCTTTTTCTTCTGCGGTATTTCTCTTTTTTTCGTCATAATCAGAAGCTATCCCTTGTGATCAGCACCGAATCAAGTCAACCACTACTCGATTTCTTCGGTCATGTTCATGGCACCACGCTGATACTCGGGCAGATAGGTTTCTAGCAATTCATCCAGAACCTGTGGATTCATCCCGTTGTAAATCCCCATCACGGAATCAACAATCAAAGACATGTTATTGCGCAGCTCGTCTGACTTCATTTCCAGCTTGTCCGCGAGCGGAATAAAGATCAGCTGAGCCAAGAGCGAACCATAGAAGGTGGTAATCAGGGCCAAGGCCATACCTGGACCGAGCTTGGTCGGGTCATCAAGGTTGTTCAACATCGCAATCAGACCGATCAGCGTCCCGATCATCCCAAAGGCTGGTGCAAGATCGCCCAATGAACGAAAAACCTTTTCTGCTAAGGATTTGCGCTCCATCGTTAGGATCATTTCTTTTTGCAATACTTCCTGAATAAACTCAGGTGCACTGCCATCCACACACATCTGTACGCCTTTAGCAAAGAAGGCATTATCAATCGGCTCATCTTCCAAGCCCAACAGGCCATTACGGCGCGCAATACGAGACAGGCGGTTAGCCAGGGCGATAATTTCACGTGGGTTGTCATTGCGCTCAAAGAAGGCTGTTAAGCAGCCTTCTTTTAAAGCCACGAGGTAGCTTTGAATCCGGTATTTGATCAAGGCTGCTGAGAAGGCCCCACCGACGACCACCAATAAACTGGGCAAACTCATAAATAGTCCTAAGTCTGCACTGGTGATAATCGCTAAAACCACCAGAGTGAAACCCAGTACCAGGCCAAGCAGCGTAGCAAGATCCATATTGCGATCCTTTAATTAAGACAACAGGTTATGTGAAATGTATATCAGCCGTTCATCATGCGGCGAACCCAGCGCTATAATAGCAGTCCGCAGCCTTTTGAACACCCTTCCCTCTCAGTCTTTTGTCGCGGATATCGTATCTTTGTGTCCAACAGGGCTACACTTGGGCGGCAAAAAATGACACCGAGATACCAAAAAACAGAGCTGTTTTACTGAGTCGGCCATCTTTTGCTGAGCTTTACTTTTTACTGTAAAGTAACTGCATCAGAATCGTCTGATACTCGTTAAAGATGAAGAGAAGGAGAAGTCTATGTTGAAGCAACTAAAAACCTTGGCCGTTGCAGGTCTGATGGGTTTAACTGCAACCAGCGCCCAAGCCAGTGCTTTTGATCCTGAAGATGCAGTCAAATATCGCCAAGCCCTGTACCAAGTAATGAGCGCGCAGATGAATGTTATGGGTGCCATGCTGCAGGGTCGCCAAGAGTTTAGTGCCGAAGCAGTGAATGAGCGTGCACGCAATATCGGGATGGCGGGGAGCCTGCTGGGTGAAACCTATTTCCCGGAAACAGCGGATGTGGATTCTAGCCGCCTGTTGAGCCGTGCCTGGAGTGATATGTCTGGTTTTCAGGCTAAAGGTGCTGAGTTTGGTCAAGCGCTGACAGCACTGATTGAAGCTTCATCACAAGAAGGTTTTGATGTCCGCCAAGCCCGCTCAGCCATTGGTGCTGTACAGCGTGGTTGCCGCAGCTGCCATGATGACTACCGCGCACGTTAATCCCCGCGGTTCATCTGTTAGTTAGAGTGAGCCTCGAAACAGGGTCTGTTCTCAGTCTGTTTCGAGGCTCAGTCTGGTCAAGCTTGAGTTTTTACAGCGATCTCTTGACCTATTTACTGTTGATCAGGCTTCTTAAGCCAAATAGTGAAAAACCAAACCAACACTGGCAAGAGACAAGCCAACGGCCAGCACAAAACGCCACCAAGGGAAGACGACCGGCTGTTGTGCGGCATCCGCCATACCTTCTGCACCCACCTGCTTGCTACCACTAAGCATCGCCCAGACCAGCCCTTCTCCTTTGATCCGATAGACCAGGATCGCGGTTAAATGTAAACCTATCAAGATCAGCAGGTAATCAAAAAAGCGATGATGCCAATCCATCATCCATTGTGCCGTGCTGCTTGAAACATACTGAGACAAGGGACCAGGAAAAATCCAGTCGTTGGTGAAGAGCCCAGTGATCAGCTGAAAACTCAGCGCACTCAGTAGCACCAGCACCATCACGCCCCCCATAGGATTGTGACTAAGATAAACAGGCTTGTTTTGACTGAAGAAGTGGATGAGATACTGCCAAAAGCGCTGCGGTCCGTACAGGAAATGACCAAAGCGCGCATAGGGTGTGCCGATGACGCCCCAGATGAAGCGATACACCAGCATCCCCATCAGAATTTGCGCAAAAATCATATGCACATCAGTATCAATGCGGGTGTACCATAGCGCAAACAGCAGGATGGGTAAGGACCAGTGAAAAACACGGATTGACCAATCCCAGACTTTGACTTTTTGACCTACCTTCTGGGCAGTATCTGCTGCAGAATGGGGCTCAGACATCACAAAACTCCTTTATTGATCGATACTTTAATCACGATTTTAGACATTCTAACGCATGAGGAAAGCCTGATGAACCAAAACCTCGAGGCACTACGTCGCACCTACGATCTCGATAGTTTAGATGAACACAAGGCAGGAGACTGCCCTTTTGCTCTGTTTACCCGCTGGCTGCAAGAGGCGCTGAGCAGTGAAGTGCTCGATCCTAATGCCATGACCGTGACCACAGTGGACGCTGAGGGCCAACCCAAGGCCAGAACACTGCTGCTCAAGGGCTTTTCCGCAGAACAAGGCTGGATCTTTTACACTAACTATTTGAGCGATAAAGGCCGCGAATTGGCCGCGAATCCGCGCTGCAGCCTGCTTTTTTGGTGGGAACAGCAGCAACGCCAAGTGCGGATTGAAGGCCGTGCGATTCAACTCGATCCAGCGCAATCTGAGGCTTATTTTCAAAGTCGTCCGCGCGAAAGCCAGATCGGCGCTTGGGCTTCTGAGCAAAGCCAGGTGATTGCCTCGCGGGCGACCTTGACTGAACGCCAAGCCATGCTCGAAGAACAGTTTAAAGACTGCGCTATTTTGCCACGGCCTGAACACTGGGGTGGTTATCGCATTGAGGCGCAGCGCGTTGAGTTCTGGCAAGGTCAACCCAGCCGCTTGCATGATCGGCTGAACTTTATCCGCACTGAAGATGGTTGGAAACGCGAGCGTCTTGCGCCCTAGTCTCATCACGGCCGATGCAGCAGAGCCGCTGCGCTAAGAAAAGACAAGGCCACCATCCACGCTGAGATGGCGGCCTTGATTGACAAAAATCGAGGAACTTCGGTAGGTTAATCGACAGGATGGGCCAAGCGATGGCGCTGCCATTCATTCGCTGGCTCATTCAGCGGCAACACCGCATCTATCACCTGCTCATCAAGATTATAGGTGCAGCGAAAACCCAGATGCTTCATCAGGCCGCGCATCGGGTGATTTTCGACCATAATCTTGCCGATCATCTCCAGTGTACCCACACTTTTGCTATAGCTGATCAGCTTGTTCATCAACAAGGATCCCAATCCCAATCCCTGCAAATCATCACGAATAATCACTGAAAACTCAGTGCGGATATTGTCTGGATCAGTCCAGATCCTTGAAACACCCAGGATTTCTTGGGTGCCATCTGCCAGTGTTTCTTCGGCAATAAAGGCCATCTGACGATCATAGTTGATCTGGGTCAGCAAGGAGAGATCACGCTTGGTGAGGTCGGATTTATTATGGAAGTAGCGAAAACGTATGCTTTCTTCTGATAAACGACTGTGAAAACGCAATAACGCCACCGCATCTTCGCCACGAATCGGCCGCACCTCGACCTGCCGCCCATCCTTGAGTGTGACTTGTTTTCGCAAGTCTTCTGGATAAGGCATGATGGCATGATAAGCTGGTTCCCCAAGATCACACTGAATATCGATGGCCATCAAACCATCACGATTCAGCAGCAGCGGATTGATCTCGAGTCCTTTTAACAAGGGCACATCCGAGCAAAGCTGGCTCAGTTTGACCAGCAGCTCTGCCAAGCGCTGTAAATCTCGCTCAGCATGGGCTGAATGCCCTGAAATCAGCTGACCCGCATGGCTACTATGTATGAGATGCATTGCCAGAGTCATATTCAATGGCGGCAAGGCCACCTGACGATCGATCAGAATATTGACCTTATAGCCGCCAATACCAAACAGAATCACTGGCCCAAAAACTGGATCGCGTGTAATACCCACGTTGAGCTGCATCGAGTGCTTGCCACGCTGCATCGGCTGCAAGACAAAATCATGGAATTGGCTTTCTGGAAACTTCTCTTGCACCTTATCAGCCAAGCGCAGTGCACCTAAGCGTACATCTTCGGCGCTTTCTAAATCATGTAACAAGCCCGCTGAGATTTTATGTGGGTGCTTGCGGTAATGAAATGGATAGCAGTTGGTTGTGTGATTGATCTTTAATGCCTTCGGGCCAGCAATCGCTTCCGCCAGTTCGGCAATCTGCTCAGGTGTTTGTGCATAGGCGGTTGGCGCAACATCGATCCCATAGGCTTCCAGCACGAGTTTGGTTTCTTGATGGGTCAGATAACCCCGCCCTTGTGCTGCCACCTCGCTGACCAGCTGCTGGGCTGAGGCCCGAGCCTCTTTCGCCGTATTAAAGGCCAGGGTTGGCGGCGTTTCCTGCAAGAGCTGCTGATTGCGCTGGTAGTTCACCAGATGCATAAACGCTTGTACTGCCTTCTCTGGCGACAGATAGGTCGGAATACCGGCCAGATTGAACTCATGACGTGCGGGAAAGGCATGATTCAGCCCCATCCAGCTGGTCAGCAGATTGCGCTTAAAGGTTTTTTTGTTGGCGATCAGCGCCAAGGCCGTGGCCTCACTGGGGGCCAACCGTGTCGGTGCATGAACCACCAGCACAGCATCCACGCCAGGATCTTCACTGATGATCTGAATGGCTTCAACAAACATCTGCGGTGTCGCCCCGCCACCAATATCTAAAGGGTTAGAGCGCGGCTGATCTGTTGGCAGCCAGTCTTGTAAACGCTGGGTGGTGCTCGCGCTCAACTGGGCCAGCTGCCCGCCTTGGTGAATCAAACGATCCACGGCCAGCATACTGGGGCCGAGGCCATTACTGATAATCGCGAGACGATCACCGCGCACTGGCCGCATCCGTGTCAAGGTTTCTAAAGCATCAAACAATTCTTCACTGTTATCGACCCGCACCATACCGGCGCGTGAAAAGGCCGCATCATAAACAGGATCACGATTGGGTAAACCGGGGGTGATCAATAAAGGGTCGCCCTGCGCCTCAGGCGTACGACCCGATTTGATCGCCAGAACCAGCTTATTGCGCGAGGCCTCACGCACAGCGGTCATAAAGTGGCGACAATCCGGCAGGTGTTCGAGATGTAACAAGATCGCCTGCGCACCGGTATAGCGATTAATGTAATCGATCACATCGGCAAGCCTGACATCCACGCTATTGCCCAGCGTGACTAAATGAGAGAAGCCGATGCCTCGACCATTGGCCCAGTCGATAATGGCATTGCCGAGCATCCCAGATTGGCCGATATAGGCAACCTTGCCAGATTTAATATTCTGCGGGGCGTAGCTGGCATTGAGTTTACGCGCTGGCACCAAAATGCCCATGCACTCAGGGCCCATCACGCGAATCCCTGACTTTTGGGCCGCCTCCAGAAGATGTTCGCGATAGTTGGTCGCACGCTGTCCTTGGCCTGATGTCAGCACCAAAGCGGCCTTCACACCAAAATGTCCTAAGGCCTCAACCACGCCAGGAGCTTCACTGGCAGGCGTACAGACCACCGCTAAATCAGGAACCTCGGGAAGATCCTCTACAGACAGATAACAGGGGCAGCCATGCACCTCGCCATAATCCTTGGCATTCACCACCCAGATACGACCGGCAAACTGAGCCTCCAGCAGATTGACGACCACCTGCCCACCGAGGCTAAAGTTTTTCTCTGATGCGCCAATAACCGCAAGAGAGCGCGGCTCAAAGAAGTAGCGTAAAAAACGGGTACTCATCCAACACCTCCGATCAAGAATGACAGGCCACGCGATTAGCCTGTTTCTCTAAGGAGCCTCTGATTAACGTCATGAGCGCAGGTCAGGCAAGGCGAAATTGGACGAAAAAGCGGAGTTTACATGGAGTAAATGAGCATTTTGAGACCAATTTCAACGCAGCATCACCCAGCGCAGTAGTGAATCAGAGGTTTCCTAAGACGTTCGCCCAGTATCCAGCAACTGTGTGCCAGTTTAAACTAATATTGACTCATTAAGCTGTTCTTTTGATCAACAAAAGTGGGCAATCAGGCGGCAAGGACTGCATGAACTTGTCTTGAGTCAACCATCGATTATTTAGGGCCAGAGCCAATGATCACCTCTTTTATTACGCATCCAGATTGCGCACTGCATGATATGGGACCTTGGCATCCAGAGAATCCCCTGCGTTTAAATGCCATAGTGGATCAGCTGATGCTCAGCGGCTTAATGAATCAACTGCTGCAATATAAGGCGAAGCCAGTGACTGAAGAGCAGCTGTGTCGTGTGCATCCGCGCGCTCACCTGCGTTCTTTAGAGCTCAGCTTGCCACAAGAGGGCTTTACTGCCATCGAAGATGAGACACTGCTCGCACCCCGCTCTCTTGAGGCCGCAGCGATTGCCGCCGGCGCAGTCATTAAAGGTGTCGATCAGATCTTTAAGAATCAAGCCGATAATGTGTTTTGTGCTGTACGCCCACCAGGCCATCATGCAGAGAAGGTCGAGAGTATGGGCTTTTGCTTTTATAACAATGTCGCCGTCGGCGCGCTGCATGCACTTGAGGTGTATGGGCTTGAACGCGTGGCTATAGTGGATTTTGATGTGCACCACGGCAATGGCACTGTCGATATTTTTCGCAATGATCCGCGCGTCTTAGTGTGTTCGAGCTTTCAGCACCCCTTTTACCCTTGGCGCTATGCTGATCTGAACGCAGAGCACATCATCAATACGCCACTGGATGCCCACACAGCCAGCTTGGCATTTCGTAAGCAGATCGAGGCTTCTTGGCTCCCTGCACTGCAAAAATTCAAACCACAACTGATTCTGGTCTCGGCTGGCTTTGATGCTCACCGTGAAGATCCAATGGGCGAGCTCGACCTTGAAGATGATGATTACTATTGGATTACCCAGCTGCTAATGGATCAAGCCCAGGCGCACAGCGGCGGTCGTCTGGTTTCAGTACTGGAAGGAGGCTATGAGCTGGCACCGCTTGCGCGCTCAGTGCATCGACATATCGAAGCATTACAAGGCCTCTGAGAGCGACATCAGGATCTCTTTTCTGCACTTAGTGTGCCAAGGGATTCAGCTTAGTCAGCAATGATGTATAATCGCGCATGAAATCCTTCATTATCGGTTAAATTGCATGCCTTTATCTGCTCAGCGGATGCTTCCTCCTACTCTTGCGCAGCGTTTGGAACACTGCACGAGCCTGCCATCACTCCCTGCCATCGTGCTGAAAGTGATCGAGCTGGCACGGACACCCTCGACAGGAAGTCAAAACCTCGCAGATACCTTAGCGCAGGACCCTTCCTTATGCGCCAAGATTCTTTCGGTTGCCAACTCCAGCTTTTATGGCGGCCATCCATTGAAATCGATCCTACAAGCTGTGAACCGGATCGGTGTTGAAGGTGCGCTATCGCTGGCCTTGAGCTTTGGCTTAGTGCGCTCTGGCTATGCAACGCATAACGGCATGGATCTTGATTCATTTTGGAAGCGTGCCCTTTTAAGCGGCTTGGCTGTGCGCGAACTGAAGAAAACGCTACGCCAACCCTTTGATGTCGAAACTGTCTATATTGCTGCGGTCATGCAGGATATAGGTATGCTGGCGCTGAACGAAATTGATGCTGATATCTATGGCGTCATCTTCCATAGCGCACGATCCCATCGCCAATTGGCCTCCTTTGAAGAAAGAGAGTTTCAAACTCAGCATGCGCAAGTTGGTGCATGGCTTGGCGCACGCTGGGGATTACCCAGCCTCTATACGCGACTAATTGAACAAAGCCATGCCTTGCCAAAAGAAATCGATAAAAAAGACATCAATCTGCGCGTACTGGCTTTATCTGGCCTGCTGGCCGATACCTGGCTCAGCTCTAATCGTGAAATCGCTATGACACTCGCCTTCCAAGCGAGTCAGGATTATCTCCAGCTTGATGAACAAAGCTTTGCCCATCTGCTGCTGCGCTTACAAGAAGCCCTTCCCGAACTGGCACGCCTTTTTCAAGTGAAAGCGCCTGAAAAACTGGACACCTTCCAGCTGCTTCAAGATGCTAAAAGCATTCTAGTGGAGCGTAACTTGAAGATGATTCAAAAGGTCGCCCAGCAGCAGCAAGAGCTTGATGCGCTACGCCGCCAATCTCAGCAGTTACAAGAACAGCTCAAGCGTGATCCGCTGACTGGCATTTTTAATCGTCAGTATATTGATCGCCTATTGAATGAGTACTTTAAGCGGGTTGAGCAAGGCCAAGAGCATGCGCTGGCAGTCATCTTTATTGATCTGGATTATTTCAAGACGCTCAATGATCAGTATGGCCACGCGCTTGGCGATAGTGCCTTAAAAGCCTTTGCCAGCCTGTTAGAACAGGAAGTCCCGCGCGGTGCCAGCGTAGGGCGCTATGGTGGCGAAGAGTTTTTGGTCTTGATGCCCAGTGTACATCTGGATGTGGCGACTCAGTTTGCGCGCCATTTACAAAACTATCTAGCGACCACGCCTCTGCTTAGTCATCAGCAGCAAGACTTGTATATTTCGGCATCAATGGGTATCGCTTTTCATACCCTCGCCAGCCATGCTCGCTTTGAAGACGCAGAGGCGCTGATCAATACCGCAGATCAGACCATGTATCAGGCAAAACGGTCTGGACGAAATCGCATTCTGATTTTTCGTGGCGATCGTATTGATGATCTCTCGGATCGTTGAGTGTGCACGCAAAGCGACCTAGCTCAATACAAAAAAACGCGCTATAAAAAGCGCGTTTCTTATTTGTCGCTTACAGATCTTAGCAACGCATCAATCAGGCTTCATCAGCTGGCGCATAGGAGCCATCAGCACGGTGCTTTTCAGTGCCTGTAATGGCAGGATAAAAGACACAGGCCAGCTCCATGGTTTTGTGTGCACGCAGCAGATGCTGATCATGCTGATCCAGAATATACACATCACCTGGCTTGATCGGCCAGATCTTGCCATCCGCGACGGTTTCAACCTCACCCTCACCTGAAATACAGTAGACTGTTTCAAGGTGATGCTTGTAGTGAATCGGCGTTTCCGTGCCCTCATAAATCCGCGTGATATGAAAAGAGTGATGCATCCCATCATCAGCCAGCACCAAGCGAGTGCTGTCCCAGTTGCCATTTTCCGCCACAACAAGGCGATCCGTTTGGCGTGCTGCTTCTAAATTACGAACAATCATCTTTTAATCCTTAAAATCTTTTGCTGAAGACTCAATCTGGGCTTCAACCTGACCTTTTCTCAGGCCAGGTTCACCACATCGTGCAGGAAGACCTGCACTTTAAGCGGCTTGGGATTTTTCGCTGAGCACAGCGCGCAGGCAGCTTTCCAGAATATCCAAGCCTTGGTTGAGTTCATCATCGGTAATCAGCAAGGAGCAGAGGCACTTGAGCACCTGCCCGCTGGGACCACAGGTTTCAATCACGAGTCCTTTTTCAAAGCACTGCGCCACAATCTCATCTGCCAGCTCACCATCAACAATATCCAAGCCGCGCATCAGGCCACGTCCGCGTTCTTCTGCTTGGATACCCGCCTCTTGGCACACACGGGCCATTTGTTTAAAGCGATACTCAACGATCTTGCCCTTGCGCGTGACTTCTTTTTCAAGATGATCATTGGTCCAGTATTCGCGCATGGCCGCTACAGAAGTCACGAAGGCCAGGTTATTACCACGGAAAGTGCCGTTGTACTCACCGGGCTTCCATTGATCAAGATCGCGACGCATAAACACGGCCGCGAAAGGCAAACCATAGCCAGAAAGTGATTTAGAGGTTGTCACTACATCTGGTTTAATCCCCGCTTCTTCAAAGCTGAAATACTTACCTGTCCGGCCACAACCTGACTGAATATCATCCACAATCAGCAAGATGCCATGCTTGCGGCAAATCTTTTCTATGCCTTGTAACCAAACCTTTGATGCGACGTTGATACCGCCCTCGCCCTGCACAGTTTCCAGTAAGATAGCGGCTGGATAATCAACACCACTGGAGTTATCGGTCAGGGTTTTCTCAAGATAAGCCAAGCTGGAGGAATCACCATCCATATAGCCACAGTAGGGTAAGAAGGACACCCCCTGAGTGGGCATCGCCGCAGCATGACGGAACTTGCTGTTCGCTGTGGTCGCCAAAGCCCCTAGCGTGACACCGTGAAAGGCATTGGTGAAAGAGATGACATTGGTGCGCCCCGTAGCGTTACGCACAATGCGCAAGGCCGCTTCAATCGCATTAGTGCCGGTTGGGCCACAGAACTGCACCTTGTAATCCAGACCGCGCGGTTTAAAGATCACTTCTTCAAGGGTTTCCAAAAATTCGCGCTTGGCCGCTGTCCACATATCCAGACCATGGGTGATGCCATCATCCATCATATAGTCGAGCAGCACTTTTTTAAGCTTAGGATTATTGTGGCCATAGTTCAGCGTACCCGCACCGGCTAGAAAATCGATATATTCGCGATCTTGCTCATCATAGAGCTTGGCACCCTTGGCACGCTTAAAGACAGTTGGAAAAGAGCGGCTATAGGTGCGCACTTCAGATTCAAGGCGCTCGAGTGATTCGGTATTGTGTGTCGTGTGAGTCATCGGATTTTCCTTTCTTATCAATGAGTTTATTCTGAGAAATGCTTTATTGGCTGGCTGATCTCATCGTTCAAGATTCAGGCCAAGGACCAATACGCACCAGATGCTCAGCCAGATGCTCACCACCGAGCTGCTGCTGACTAAACATCACTGATTCGGTTAAAGGGGCACCCTGTTCACGCGCCAAAGCACGAAAAAGAGCCCAGGAAGCGGTGTTATCTGGCGTAATGGTGGTTTCTAAAAAACGTGTTTTGGCCAGCGCAGGCCGCTGGAGCAGCTGTTCAATCAGACGACGAGCATAACCCTGGCCTCTGAGCTTCTCGCCTATCGCCACCTGCCAAAGAAAAAAGGTGTCGGCTTGTTGTGGGTGCAGATAACCAGAAACAAAGCCTTCGACCTGGCCCTCGTATTCAACAAGCAGGCAGGTGGGAGCAAAGTGAGTGGACTGCAAAAGATAAAGATAAGCGGAGTTCAGATCTAAAGGAGGGCAGCGCTGGATCAGCTGATAGATGGCGTAACCATCATCGGCGATAGGGTGACGTACAACAAGTTGAGAAGCATCCATCGGTTTCTGTCTCTGTCCAAAGATGCCTCTATCTTAGCAGACTGAGATCAGAAATCAAATTTGCCATTATGGATAGCGGCCGTAACCATAATTTAATATTATGAATACGGCCGCAGCACCCTAGCTACGCGTGACCTGACGCAAAGTAACCAGCTCTTCAGCCGAAGTAGGATGGATTCCAAGCGTGGCATCAAAATCAGCTTTGGTGAGTCCTGCTTTGACGGCTATCCCTATGCCTTGCACGATTTCACCCGCATCAGATCCCACCACATGACAGCCAACAACACGATCGCTGGCCGCATCCACAATCAACTTCATCATGCAACGTCCTGGATTGCCCGAAAGGGTATTGCGCATCGGCTTAAACTCAGTGACAAAAACGCGCACACCAGCATATTGAGCACGCGCGGCTTCTTCACTCAAGCCCACAGTGCCGATATTCGGATGGCAAAAGACCGCTGTTGGAATCGATTGATAATCCATCTTTTTCGGTGCTTGACCACTGTAGAGGTTATGCACCAGCACCATGGCCTCAGCCAGTGCAACAGGCGTAAGCTGCGGCCCACCCGTGACATCACCCAGCGCATAAATGCTGGGCACGGAGGTACAAAAGTGCTCATCGACAGGGATTTCACCCGCTGCGTTTACCTCGATACCGACAGTCTCCAAACCTAAACCTTCGGTATGACCACGACGGCCTGTGGCGCACAACACCTGATCCACTTCAAGCTGGCGACCACTGGATAGCGTGACCAACAGCCCTGTGGCTTGACGCTCAATGCGGGTGATCTCTTCCTTCAGTGCCAGCTGTACGCCAGTTTGGGCGATCTGCGCCTGCGTAAAGGCGGCAATTTCTTGATCAAATCCACGTAGAATCTGCTCACCGCGATAGACCAGCGTGGTTTCGGCACCCAATCCATGAAAGATCGATGCAAATTCGACAGCAATATAACCACCGCCATACACTAGAAAGCGCTGCGGAAACTCCGCTAGATCAAAAATCTGGTTCGAATCAATACACAGATCAGCCCCTTCAAAATCAGGAATAAAAGGCCAAGCCCCCGTGGCGAGTAGAAGGCGCTCAGCACGAAAAACCTGCTCGCCAACAGCGACTTGGTGCGGCCCAAGTACACGGCCTCGTCCATGAATCCGCTGCACACCGCTTTGATCGAGTAACTTGTTATAGATCCCATTCAGACGCTGAATCTCTGTGGCGCGCGCATCACGCAATTGTGGCCAGTGAAAACTGGGTGTTTTTTCTAGCTGCCATCCATAACCTGCTGCATCAGCAAAGTCCTGCGCAAAATGGGCTGCATAGCTATAAAGCTTCTTGGGCACACAGCCCACATTGACGCAGGTGCCGCCCCAGTAGCGATCTTCAATAATCCCCACGCGCACACCCTGTGCTGCAGCGGTTCTGGCGGCACGTACCCCACCGGAGCCTGCGCCAATCACCAATAAATCAAAATCATATTCTGCTGTTGTCATAACCACCTCAATCAAGAAAAACGCCGCCCATAAGGAGCGGCGCTGGAGAAAAAATCGGGGAAAAGCGCCAATTAGCGCCGATAACGAAAGGGATCATGGCAGCGTCGGCAGCTTTGTGCAGTGCGATCAATGCGATGTCCGGCATCCGTCAATCGTGCTTGACGTAATAAAGCTTGAATCTCTTCAAGGTTATCCAAAAACTCATCCATTAAAAAATCATAGCGTGCCTTGCGTGACCAGATTTCAGGACGTGCTCGACTAAAAGGAATAACCTGACGCGGTGTTTCTGCTTCAAACAAGCCAGGTAACTGATAAGCCAGTTGAACGAGCTGATCAGCATAGACCAGTGCCCCCTGATGATCTTGGCTGCGCTGGTTCACAACCTTAAAACGCAGTGCGCGAAAGAGCTGATCGATTTCATCAAAAGCATCAATGCGCTGTTGCACTTCAGCAGCCAGCACAGCACGCTCATCAGCCCTTGCTTGGGTGAAGCCCCAGAAGAGCACAGCGGCCAGAAGCAGCATCCAAGATGGCCAGGCCGAGTTTCCTATCGCAGTCTCTTGCCCCTGCCTTGCCATCATCAGCTGACCCTCCGTAGCTTGATCCCCCACAAGAGAGTAGGATTAAAGCGCGGCCAGTCCTGCGGATTTAAATGCCCAATGATATTGTATTGATACTCGCTGGTTTTTCTTTGCTGTAAGCGCATAAATAGCTCTCCTCGCTCGTCCATCACACTGGTGACCACGGGGGCTTTTTGATCGCTGGTACGCCTGATCACGATGCCTTGCTCACCATTGCGTAGCCGCACACCCGCACCGGGGGGATACAAGCCCAGCTCATTCAAAAACACCATACTCAGCTTGGGATCAAACTGCTGTCCACGCTCAAGGAAGATGGAGCGCAGGCTTTGCTGGGCGCTCATTCCAGGACGGTGTGGCCGGCCGCTGACTAAAGCTGAGTACACATCGCCCAAGGCAACAATTCTGGCCTCTGGGCGAATCTGGTTGCCTTTCAAACCCTTGGGGTAACCAGTGCCGTTATTTTTTTCATGGTGTTGAAACACCACCTGAAGCCATAAGGGATCTTTCACTCCAGCCGCAGAAAGTAGCTTCACGCCTTCTAAGGGATGCTGGTGTACCAATTCCCACTGACGTGGTGTCAGCGGCTCACGCTGTGCATGCAAGCGCATTTGGTAGGCATTCATGCCCACATTTTGCGTTAAGGCACCGGCCAGCATAGAAAGCTGAATATTTTGCGGCACTTGGAGCTTTTTCGCGATCAAAGCCGCCATGATCGTGACATGCAAGGGATGCTGAATAATATAAGGATGCTCGCGATTCAGATGCACGGCACCCAGCACAGCATCAGCATCCAGTTTGACTAATCCCTGAATGCTGGTCGCCAGATCATAGATCTTACGTTCGACTTCGCCAGGTTTGACGCACTGGCGCTCAATCCGTTCAAAAATAGCCTGGAGCTGATAGCCTAACTCGTCTAGCTCAGCAAAAGGATTGACATCTTCCTGAAAGCGAACTGGCTGCGGCTGGTCAGCAGGTGGCGCTTCTTCGCCCGGCGTGGTCACTGTGGCCGGATCTCTTTCTCGATGCCCTTGACTGAGCAGATTGTCTAGCTTGCGCGGATTATCCACCAGCGCGCCTTCTTTCATCATCAGCTGTCCAGAAGCGGTAAAGACCGTCCAAGGGAGCTTCATGCCCAGCTCGATTTCGCCTTCTTCAAGCGGAAAAAGTGCTTGCTGCTTACTCATTCACGGCCCTCTTTTATTCTGCTTGATGGCTCTCACGCGATGGCTGGCGTTGCGCTTCCTGCCAAGCTTCTAAACTTGGATAGCCCGCCTCGAAAGCGCGCTGCTCTAAGATCTCGCCATGGCGACCAATAAAAGCAAACAAGGCGATCACCAATAGGCAGAGGGTGACGCCAACATGCAGTAATGGCATGGGTGGCAGATTAAGGCGCTGCATCATGGCCTGACGACTGGGTGGCCACCACAAAAAGCCCACCAAAGCCAGCATCAAGCCTGTCAGCAGATAAAAACCCGTGAGCCAAAAGCCAACCAAAATCAAACTACAACCCAAAAACCAGCCTAAACCATCTGTCCACTTCATTGTTTTGATTCCAGCTCCAGCAAGTAAGGTTGAAGAGTGCTAGACTCTTTCGGTGACACGGCATCAGTGCCGCTTTTTTCAGTCTACCAGAGAAGGAGCCTAAGTGAACCTGATCTCCGCCTTCACGGCATCCCATCCTTTTAGTGAAGAACAAGTTTTAGCCCGTCATCAAAAAGCTTTAGAGCTGGCCCGCTTAGCCGGTGAGCAGCTAATCGCGGCTCGTGCCAGTGGCCAATTCTCGACTGAGTTTAAAGACCATCACGAACTGGTGACCAGCTGCGATCAACAGGTTGATGCTTTCTTGACCCAGGCCTTGCAAGCCGCCTTTCCTGAAGATGTCATTTTAAGCGAAGAATTGGCACCCGATACACAAGCGGCTGAAGCGGCTGAGGCCTTGTGGATTCTGGACCCGATTGATGGCACGGTGAATTTTGCGCATGGACAGGTACATGTGGCGGTATCAATCGGTTTTTATCATCGAGGCCAACCCCTGATCGGCGTGGTGCATGCGCCCTTTTTGCAAGAGACCTACACCGCCATACGCGGCCAGGGTGCCTTTTTAAATGGTGAACCTATCGCTGTTTCTGGGCTCAGCCATTTTCGCAACGCCTTGATTGCAACAGGTTTCCCCTATGAAAAATCGCAACTTTCTCATTTAATCAACCGCTTGGCTTATCTCCTTCCTGAATGTCAGGATATCCGTCGCTGCGGCTCTGCTGCGCTGGATCTTTGCCATGTTGCCCAAGGACGCTTGGATGGCTATTACGAGAGCCTGAGTTTATGGGATTTTGCGGCGGCGATCTTGATTGCCGAAGAAGCGGGAGCCAAGCTGGCTCACCTTTATCCTGATCCACATCGCAGTTTTTACCTGGATACACGTGATTGGGTGGTCAGCACACCGGATATTCATCAGGATTTAATCGAACTCTTACTTGAGGCAGATGCGCCTTAACCCCTATTCATTCAAGGCGTCTCACCATTAAAGGCGCGCCCCCATAAAAAGTGCCCAGTCCAAGGGCACTCTAGCATCAGGTACACCTGCTCATTATCGCTGTATCAGCGCCATCCTTTAGCCGCTAGCACGCTCAATACATCCTCGGTATTTTAACCACCAAAAGCCTGCAAGCGCAGGCTGCGCCATTCAGGAGCGTCTAAAAAAAGCTGCGGCGCGTCGGTGAAAATGCCCTGCACCCCCCATTTTCTGAGCTTTAACCCTTGCTCAAGTGAGTTAACGGTATAACAGTAGACTTCCAAACCAAGTTGCTTGATCTGCGCGACCTGCTCAGCTTGGAGTGGCTCGGCATCCAAATGAATCGCACGAGCGGCCACCTGATCCACTTGATCGCGCCAGTTTTTTGGCAAGGCTTCAAAAAGACAGCTACGCGGTACAGCAGGACAAAGACGGCGCGCCACGACCAGCGCTTCTGGATCAAAGCTGGAAATCACCAACGACAGCTCGGGTCGATCACGCATCATCGGCCAACAAACCTCAAGTGTTTTGGCGCCCCGTTGCACCCCGTCACTCTTCAACTCAAGATTTAACCCTAGCCCCAATTCAATGCATAAATTGAGCGCTTGAGCCAAGCTGGCCAAAGGCTGGGCTGGCTGAGCACCATGGATCACCTGCATCTGCTCTAGCTGCTGAGCATCATAATCCCCCACCCGCCCAGTCTGCCCCGTCAATGGAGCCAGCTGATCGTCATGGAATAAAAAAGGAACGCCATCACGCGATAACTGCACATCCAGCTCAACCCAGCGGCCACCCAACTCCGCAACGCGACGGATTGATGCGAGGGTATTCTCTGCAACCAAGGCGCGTGCGCCGCGATGCCCAATAACACTTGACATTAACATGGTGAATTGCCCTTAATCTCTGCTTAGGAAACCTCTGATGAACTCTTGCGCTTGCTTATGCGGCGTTGAAATTGGCCCCAAAACGCTTATTTACTCGCTGTAAACTCCGCCTTTTCGTTCAATTTCGCCTGACCTAGCCTGCGCTGATGACGTTGATCAGAGACTCCTTGGTTTGTGATGACAGGTTCACTCTCGAATATTTTGGAGATCCCCTCTGTATGACTCGCCCACTGGTGGCAGACATCAATCTGCACGCTTTGCGTCATAATTTTGCGCTGATTCAAGCACTCAACCCATCGGGTTCGACTCTCGCCGTTTTAAAAGCCGATGCTTACGGCCATGGTGCGCTCCCTGCGGCTCAAGCATTGGCTGATCTCGCGCCAGCTTTTGCGGTAGCGAGTTTAGAGGAAGCCCAAGCCTTACGCCAGCAAGGGATCACCCACCCTATCTTGCTTTTGGAAGGTTTTTTCAGCGCTGACGAGCTGCCGATCATTGCAGAACAAGGTTACTGGTTGATGATCCACAGTCAGTGGCAAGTCGAGGCGTTGACGGCTTACCAAGCCCAAATCCAGCAGCCCACCGCCTGGACACTCTGGATTAAAGTCGACAGTGGTATGCATCGACTTGGCTTTGCACCTCAACACCTCCCCAGCATCCTCGCCAAGCTTGAAAAGCTTGCGCCCCAATCCATGCTCCTCGCAAGCCATTGCGCCCGCGCTGATGAACTTGATCATCCACTTACCCAGCAGCAAATCAGCTGCATGCAAGAGCTAGCACACCAAACTGGGTTGCCCGTCAGCCTAGCCAATTCAGCTGCCAGCCTGGCCTGGCCCGCAGCGCGCTTTACCTGGCAACGCCCGGGCATCGCCCTCTATGGTATGAGTCCTTTTACAGGCCCACAGCCTGAAGCCGATCAACTCCAGCCAGTGATGACTCTACGCAGCGCCTTAATTGCGATTCAAGACTACCCTGCTGGCAGTCAGATCGGCTATGGCGGACGTGGAGTCCTGCCTGAAGGCGGGCGCGTCGGTGTTGTGGCCTGCGGTTATGGTGATGGTTATCCACGCCAAGCCGTTGAAGGCACGCCAGTTCTGGTGAATGGGCAACGCTGCCCACTGATTGGGCGGGTATCAATGGATATGCTGATGGTCAACCTGAGCCATCTTCCGCAAGCTCAGGTGGGTGATCAAGTTGAGCTCTGGGGAGCCCGTCTTCCAGCGCAAGAGGTCGCCCGCTATTGCGATACCATCAGCTATACCCTGCTGACCGGCTTGCTACCACGCGTCCCACGGCGCTACCTCAATCCAGCCCAAGCCTGAGTGAGCCAGCCAAAAAAGGAAAGAATAAGATGTTGAAGAATATCGGTTTTATTGGCCTTGGCTTGATGGGACGCCCTCTCTGCCAGCGTTTGCTGGAAGCTGGTTTTAACCTGTCTGTATGGAATCGTACATCGAGCAAAGCGCAAGCACTCGTCGATCAAGGCGCACAGCTCTTGACCTCGCCCCAGCAGCTGATTCAGGTTTGCGAGGTGCTCTGCTTGTGCCTGACAGACACGCAAGTGGTTGAAGAGGTACTTCTAGAAGGCCCACAACCATTGATCGCACAACTCCAGCCAGGGCAGATCATCCTTGATTTCTCTAGTATTGCTCCGGCAGCGACGCGCAACCTGGCTGCATTGGCAGCGCAACAAGGCGCACAATGGATCGATGCGCCAGTCTCAGGCGGTGTGCAAGGAGCAGAACAAGGCCAGCTGGCGATCATGTGCGGCGGTGAAGCCAGCACACTCGAGAAGATTCGCCCGCTACTGGCTCCGCTGGCTCGCCAGATCACCCATCTGGGTCCCGCCGGCAGCGGCCAAATCGCTAAGGTCTGTAATCAGATGCTGGTGACCTGCCAAGCGGCCGCCATTGCGGAGGTCATGGCATTGGCGCAACAAGCCGGTATCGATGCGGCGCTGCTGCCCGTTGCTTTTCGCGGTGGTTTTGCCGATTCACTGCCGCTACAGCTTCTCGCGCCACGCATGGCTGCTCAAGATTTTAGTCAGCCAAAATGGACTCTCGCCACACTGCTTAAGGATCTCAACCTGAGTGCCGATTGCGCACAGCAGCTTGGCCAAGCGACACCGATGAGCCGTCAAGCAGCCGAGCTCATTCGCTTGCAAGGCCTGCAATCCGGACTTCAGGTGGACCCAGCGCAGCTGGTCGAGCTGTTCCAACCAGCGCCAGCGCCCACACACCGGGGTGATCCCCTACTTAATTCAACCTTAGGCGTGCACAATCAGGGTAAAAAATCATGAAACTGGCCGCCAATCTCACACTCCTCTTTCAAGAACAGCCTTTAGAAGATCGGGCTTTGTATGCCGCAGAGGCCGGGTTTGAAGGTGTTGAGGTGCAATTCCCCTATTCGATTCCACCTAGAATTTGGGCGCAGCGCTTACAAGCAGCAAAGCTTCCTCTTGTGCTGATGAACTTGCCAGCTGGTGATTTGATGGAAGGCGGGCTGGGCCTGGCTTGCCAAAAAGATCGCCAATCCGCTTTTTATCAGGCTGTCGATCAAGCTCTAGAGTACATTCATGCTCTTCAACCCAAGGTGGTCAACCTGCTTGCAGGACGCCATCAAGCGGGACAAGATCCACAAGACTGCCTTGCTCAGCTCGAAGACAATCTGCATTGGGTGCTTGAGCGCTTACCAGCAGACACACTGCTGACGTGCGAGCCGCTGAATAGCTTCGATCAACCCAGATATTTATTGGCCACCTACGCGCAGTGGAAGCAGCTGGCCGAGCGGGTTCAACACCCTGCTTTTCGCTACCAGTTAGACCTTTATCATGCTGCGCGCATGGGTGAGCATCTTGCAGATTTAATCGCCCTCGCTCAGCAGGATATTGGTCATATCCAGTTTGCCGATGTACCAGGACGCGGCCAACCTGGAACAGGTCAGCTGGATTTCGTGCCACTTTGGAAGCAACTCCAAGCTCAGGGCTATGCAGGCTGGATCAGTGCAGAATATCAACCACAAGGAGAACAGCATTTAGCTTGGCAGGCTGATTTTTTCAGCTCTAGCCGACAATGAAATGTACGCAATCTATTACAAAACCTGTCGTCATTGTCATCTAGCGGCCCCTCTCGCCTCAGCGTAATATCCTTACTGAGGCTAGGGAAAGGATACTCTACTCAACAGGCTAGAATCTCAGTGGCCATTCAGTGATCTGAGAAGGCTGCTCGCAGTCTACACCCCGCTCCGGCGGGGTGTTTCGTTTTTAAGCAATTGATCTATATAGATTTTTTGTGTTGCGCTTGGGTGTCACCTCAGGGTGTCACCCTGAGGCAAGCGACACAATGGCAAAATACATCCTCCGAAATAGACACGGCAATACCTTTCATTGTCGCCTGAAAGTACCCAAAGCCCTTCGACCATTGACGGGCTTTTCAGAAGTCCGAAGATCCCTTCATACTGAGATAAGAGTGGAAGCCCTGAAGAGGGCTAGGCCGCTCAGAGTGGCGTTTGATATTTATCTTGAGAGATTACAGAAAATGACAGGGACTTGGACTCCTGAAGAGCTAGAGCAGCACCATAACGATTTGATCGAAAAAATGAATAAAGCAATTAGGTTCGATCCAGAAGCAACGAAAGACTTAACCCCTGACGAATTGCTAGAGTTTGCGGACGAGCTGGAAAAAACAGAAGCATTAGCACGAGCAAAAAAACGCGAAGTAAAATTATCGGCAATGTTACCACCAGAGCAACCAGCACCACGCGAACGCTCAACAGAAAAAACCGAAAAAGTCACACTGTTAGGGCTGGCAACTGAGCGGCTAGAGTGGCTAAACAAGACTGAACCACGACAGGAACGCAGCCGGAAAAGTACCGATCTGAAAGCAGCGATCAGATACTGGGAAGAGTTCAAGGGTGACATCCCACTTCGTCACCTCAGACCGCAAATGGTCAGAGAGTTTGTGGACTGGCTTAAAACAAACGGCTACGCATACAGCACTGTCAAAGACAGCATGGGCGCATTCCGGCGAATGTTAGAAAGAGCACAGACTGCAAAAGCTCACCATCTAAAAGGGGCCAATCCTTTTGCAGAAGTCGAAATCCCAAAACCTGACGATAGCCGAAAAGACAACGAAAAAAGAAAATGCTTTAGCGATTCCGAAACGCTAACTTTACTTGATGCAGTAAACGGCAAGTCCGGCACACTCTGCGCCGAATCAATAAAAAAAGAACCTTATTTACGCTGGATGCCGCTTCTGGCTACCTATAATGGTGCAAGAAATGGGGAGCTATTGTTCTTAACTGGTGGCGATGTTAAGCAATGCCCAAAGTCGGGAATATGGTTTGTAGAGTTTGCGAATAGAAAAGCAAACAATGGCGTTCTAGTGCAGTCAGTTAAAAATAAAAACTCCAGTCGAAAGGTTCCACTTCACAGCGAGATCATCAAAGCTGGTTTTCTTGATTACTGCAAGGGATTCGACAGCGAACAGTTTTTATTTTGGGCCGAAGGCCGCTCACTGAGCAACGATGCACTAACCGCCGCAAGTGTGGAGAACTTCAGTAAAAAAGTCATCCATTCATTACGCGAAAAGGTTTTAATGCCGCTCGGCCTGCATGAATCGAATGTAAAAACCTTCTACTCACTACGTCACACTGTCATCAATCACCTGTACTGGAAACAATACGGGAAAATGAACGGCGCAGAGCTATTTATGGCTTTGGAGGGGCTTGTAGGCCACTTAGATAAAGATGACCGCGCAGGGCTGGCGCTTATCACCAAACGGCACTATCTCAAAAACAAGATTGACCACTTGGAGAAATTAGCCGAGTTTGTCGAGTTGATCCACTACGACAGCGAAAACCCCACGACCTGATCCAAACAAGCCATTGCAAAGGAGGCGCTAAAATTTAGCCCCCTATACTGGCAACTAGCAAAACGCCACATCAGCAATGGCTTGTAAACCCCTCAAATCCTATGCCGGACTGGTATCAATAATCGACCGATTAATGACACCGGAAAAAGTGCGTCCTATCAGGTATCAACAAAATAGCGCTGCAGTATTTTTGATACCATCTTATACTTAGACCACCTTTTATGATACCAACAACGAGACTACAGCCATGACACGCACCTTTGCCTATTGCCGTGTATCAACCACCGAACAAACTACTGAGAATCAGGTTCAAGCACTAAAAGCAGCAGGCTATGACATTCAGCCTAACCGCATCATCAGTGAAACCATTTCGGGAAGTGTGCAGGCAAGCCAGCGCCCAGAGTTTGCTAGGTTGCTGGACAAGCTGGAGCATGGCGATAGCCTTATAGTCCTGAAGCTGGATCGACTCGGACGGGACAACATCGACATTCAGCAGACCATCACTTCACTGCAAGAGCGCGGCATCAGTGTTCAGAGTCTCGATCTACCAAAAATGGACATTGCCAGTAGCTCAGGCCGCCTTATGCTTCAGATGTTTAGCGCCTTCGCCGAATTTGAGCGCAACCGTATCCGAGAGCGCACAGCAGAGGGCTTAGAACGCGCCAAAGCCGAAGGAAAGAAATTAGGTAGACCAGAAGCAACGAGCACCACTAAAGCAGTCCAAGCAGCTAAAGCAGAGGGCTTGAGTCAGTCAAAAGCAGCGGCAAAACTAGGGCTTTCAATTCCCACCATCAAACGCCACTGGAACAAGATAGCATAGTCATTAACACGAGGGGGTGAACGAATCGTTCCCCCACGTCCGGCCACAACCAGCGCCAGCACCAAAAAAAATATACCAACCGCACCACCCTTGCTATGTACCGTGAATCGCGCATATTCTTGTGAAACACTAACGATATTAGGGGACTCTAAATGGTGGAAGGCAAGAAGCGTGCGAAAACTGACGTAGAACGTGCAAAAGCTCACATTGAAAGGATGAAGCAGCAGGGCATACACAAAGCCTTCTTCAAAATTCATAAGGATGATCTGAAGGTTTTACAGGCACTGGCAAAGTCACACGGCATAACTCAGAACGAATTAATAGGCACTATGCTTGCTGGTCAAGTTAAAGCCTTAATGCAGGTAGAAGGAATCGTAGAGGTGCTGCCAGCAGAAGCCGCCTCACTGATCCGACACAAAGCACGACTTTTAATCAGTGAAGGTCATGGTATTTTGTCGCTGATGGAACAGATCGGCTCCCAAACAGTTGAAAAAATGGCCGAATCACTCCCAGCCGATGAAGCCGAATCACTCCGTAAAAAGTACGATTTCTACAACCTCCAGAACCTCCGTGAAGCTCAGGAAGGTGCAGCATGAGCGCCGGACTGTTTACCCACCTAAAAGGCTCAGATCTTGCCGCTAGACTTTCCCAGCCCTCCCAGATCTGCCACGCGCTGGACGACCTCAAAGCCATGCATGATGAAGACGGCCATTGGCTGACAACAACAGCAGCGGTCATTTACTGCGCGGCACAGACCAAAAGGCCGGACATTGAGTGGCACAGCATCCTGATGGAAAACCGCCGATCACAGTCAGGGCTTGAATCAGTGGTGGCAACTGGTAAACGCATCAGAGGCAATGCAAACAGACTTGGGAAAATCTTCTGTTTGCGAGTCAACAGAAAAGCCTATTACCGCCAGTCTGATCTGGATGAATGGCTGGCCCAGCTACACAAATCAATGCGCCTACAGTGAGGCCGGAATGATGAAGCACGCCAACATCACTCAGATCAAGAAGGCGCTGGCGCTCAGATCCATAGGCATGACCCGTGCGGCCATTGCCGAAAAGACCGGACTATCACCAGCAACTCTAAGCCGCATATTCAAACGGTTCAACGCCCCCAAAGGTGCAGCAGTTGAGCGACTGGCAAGAGAAGCCCAGAGCGAGCTTTTAGACAAGTTGAACAACAATCAAGCCCTGAGACTTGAGATAGCAAAGCTCTTGCATGAAGACATGGCTCTAACGCGCCTGATCCGTGAAAAGATCGCGGATTCATTGGAAGCACTAGACACCACAAGTCCAGAAGCCGCCGCCGTCAACCTCAGAGCATTGAACAGCGCAGCCAGCGCCATGATCACCGCTCAGAAGACCGCACGGATTGCGCTTGGGGCCGAATCCATCACCGATGAAGAAGTTATGCCAGTGCTGAGGATTGAAACCCTAACAGACACTGATATAGCCCAACTGAGAAGAAACCAGCAGGAAGCATACGCTGCCCTGAATGGTGACTCAGAACTGGCTAATGAAGATAAGCAAGAGAATGCAGAATTAAAACAAGCGAGCTGATGCCGGACTGATTCAGAACTGATACCAGAGTGATCCGGTTTTGTCATATCCAAAATAGAAAACGTAGCTACCTGATCCCCATGCTTTCACGGTCTACGGTTAATTTTGAAAATCAGGCAAAGCAGGCAAAAAAAAGCCAACCCTAAGAGGTCGGCCACAAGAAATTTACGAGTCAATTTTACCATGAAACAAGCCAAAAGTATCACCCTGAAACCAGATGCAGCCCGATTATTCAACACCAAAAAGGTAGACAAAAAGTGCGTGGCAGCGGTACGCAAACAAAACCGCCTTATGCTAGACGCTGCAAAGGCTAAAGCCCAACTTCAGAAGCTCTTTTTAGGTGTAGACCCAGTATATAGTACAGGGAACCCTCCTCTATCCTCAGAGAATCGCTTTCAGCAACAGAATACCAAAGCTCCAGCGTGGCGATTCATCAGCACGGCTAACGCCGTGTTCATGAATCACTACGCAATGAAGAAAATGGAAACAGAGCACCTAAAATCCATGCCTTTCACATTCAACATAACATCCGGTCTGCTTGAAAAAGCAAGCGCCAGTAAAAAGCCCCTATCTAGCTACCTGCTGAAACGCCTCAGAGAGGCGTTACAGCGAGAGCTACGCAGGGAAGTGGATTTTTACTTTGTAATTGAGGTTTCAGGCGAATATAGGAACAAGACACCACATTTACACGGCGAAATCTTGCTTACAAGGCGCGAAATAGACCTGACGCACACCAACCTACGACATCCAGACGAAAGACCCGTACACGCCGCTTTTCACTCGATTAACGACTATTCGGATAATAATCTGAAAAACTCTGCTTTTATGCTGAAACAGGTTCCCACCGATGCCGGATGGCCTAACTACTTAACAAAAGAGTTGGGTTTTACGCGCCTTTATACAGGGAATCCGGTAGCTGAGACGCTGAGAGTTACCAGAACAGCGAAAGACATTTACCGCGAACACTTCAACGCAGCAGGTCTTAAAAATACAAATAACTTGGTGAATAGCGAGCCACCTATAATTTGAAATTATAAACAAACGCAAAAACAATAAAAATTTGAAATAAATATGGCCTTATAGCAATCAAAACTCATTTCTAAATCTTCTATCAAAGCTTCACATCTGCTTATCAATTACAGATAATAAGCCACCAAAAAAATATCTTGCTTTGACTATTTCATAAGGAACAATCATGAAAAAGGCTTTATCGGTTTTGTTAGCTGGCAGTCTTTTGTTTGCAACTGACGCACTGGCGCTAAGTGAGCGTCTTGTTGGCAATCTGTCTCTTCATACAGTCAATCAGTATTGTAACTTGGTGGGGCGTCAGGCGTTTACTATTGCCAGATTCAGGCACATTCACAATGTGCCTATTTCTGAGCTTAGAGAGAGTCTGAGTGAACGGTTTTTTGATAACAATATCGGGATGATTAATTACATTTACAGTTATCGGCCCAACCCTCTCAATGCCGAAATATATGCTGAACAAGCCGAGTTAGTGGCTAAGATTGACTGCCTTGAATATCATCTGCCTCATGTCCGCTAATCTGGCGTTTTAAGTCCCCCCAAAGGCGAGTAAGTTATCAATAATTTACTCGTCACCTTTATATTATTCAGTCGAGATATAAACCGGAGCAGTTTAACAATGAACGATACAAGCGCCAGCTTCCAACCAATCAGTTTTGACCAGCTTTGTAACGCTCTATTTGAAGCCACTGAGGGCATTTCAGGGGAGACCCTTATCCAACAGTACGATGCAGACGAAAACGGCTCATACGCACGAGTGAGCCACATTCACCGCAAGAACGGGACAGATTACGCATTGATTCAACTAGAAGAACATGCGGCCATGACTCAGGACTTCACCACCGCCAGCATCACTAAGGCGATTCAGCACCTACAGCAAGCCAGCCGCTACCGTCCTGACAAGGTTCTATCAGTCGCAAGGTTTATCAACCGGAACCATAAGCACTCGTTTACACTGAGCGAGCAGCAACAAGACATAATCAACGTGACACACAAAGGTGTCACCCTGAAGTGCAACACCCGCAACAAGAACAGAAAAAATCTTTTAAATCAGTTAATTGCAACATCAAAAAAACAAATTCCTCACTCCGGCGGGGTGTTTCGTTTGTGCTTAAAAAAACAAGCTTCATAATTGACACTGAGAAACACGCCCGCTAATGTAGATACGTACGTATAAACACCCAATCGAGGGCTCGTCATGCAAAGTGAGATCAAGCGCTGGGGCAACAGTGCCGCAGTTAGATTATCGAGCAAAATTTTGGCTCAAGCACAACTTAAGGTGTCGAGCCCTATTCGTATCGAAGTCCAGTCTGGAAAAATCCTCATCGAAGCAGCGCCTCAAACTCAGCGTCAACCCAAACTTCCGTTCTCAGAAGCCGATTTACTCAATAGTCTAGATGCTCATTCTGCTCATGCCGACATACTAGCTCAACCCTCAGCTACCGAGCTTCCTAATGGCTGAGCTTATACCAGATCGCAACGATATTATTTGGCTAGATTTTGAGCCTACGAAGGGCAAAGAGATCGGCAAATATCGACCCGCGCTTGTTTTGTCGTCCAGACAACATAATAAACAAACCGGTCTGCTTATCTGCTGCCCTATTAGCACAAGCATTCGCGGTGCAATCACCGAAGTGCCTATTGATAGCCTCGAAAAGCCTTCAGTCGTCGCGGCCAACCTTGTGCAGACCCTATCCTGGAAGGATCGTAAGGCAAGTTTGATTACCCAAGCAGAAGAAGGTGTCATGGAACAAGTTCTATTTCGCCTTCTTCCGTTGATTGGAGCGGACAGCATCATCGAAAGGCTGGCTGAAGAGAGAGATTAATGCTGGTCACCAGCTAGAACAGCAAAGGCCAGATAGCAAAAAGGCAAGTCATCACAACTTGCCTTTTTTCATTCAAAATGGCTGTTAAAGCGGCCGACCCCACAAATCATGCTCATCGGCATCGGTCACTTCAACCATCAAGCGCTGACCTGGCTTCAGGTGCGTCTGATCCAGCAGATAGATCAACCCATCAATTTCAGGTGCATCCGCTTGTGTGCGTGCAACAGCGCCATCGTCACCCACATCATCCACCAGCACTTCTAAATGGCGGCCGATTTTACGCTGGAGTTTTGCAGCACTAATCTGAGCCTGCTTTTCCATAAAGCGCGCTAAACGCTCTTCTTTTACTTCTTCTGCAACTGGGTTAGGCAGATCGTTTGCTGTCGCGCCTTCAACCGGAGAATAGGTAAAGCAGCCAACACGATCTAACTGAGCCTCATCGAGGAAATCAAGCAGATACTCGAAATGGGCCTCTGTTTCACCCGGGAAACCGACGATAAAGGTAGAACGCAGTGTTAAATCTGGACAGAGAGCACGCCAAGAAAGAATGCGCTCAAGGGTTTTCTCACTGGCAGCAGGACGTTTCATCGACTTCAGCACTTCAGGATGGGCATGCTGGAAAGGAATATCCAAATACGGCAGGATCAGGCCTTCTGCCATCAAGGGCAAGATATCATTGACATGCGGGTAGGGATAAACATAGTGCATCCGAACCCAAGCGCCGAGCTGACCTAATTCCTGACACAGCTCTTTCATGCGCGTTTTCACTGGGCGGCCTTGGTAAAAACCACTACGGTATTTTAAATCGACGCCATAGGCACTGGTATCTTGAGATACCACCAAAAGCTCCTGCACACCCGCCTTCACTAAGCGCTCGGCCTCGCCCAATACATCTCCAATCGGGCGTGAAACCAGATCACCACGCATCGAAGGAATAATGCAAAAGCTGCAGCGGTGGTTACAGCCCTCTGAAATTTTCAGATAGGAATAATGACGCGGTGTCAGCTTAATACCCTGCGGCGGCATCAGGTCGATGTAAGGGTTATGCTCTTTCATCGGTGGTAAATACTGGTGCACCGCTTGCACCACCTGCTCATATTGCTGCGGCCCAGTCACCGCCAACACCTGCGGATGTAGCTCACGGATGGTCGCTTCTTCAACACCCATGCAGCCAGTCACAATCACCTTGCCATTTTCATTCAAGGCTTCACCTATCGCTTCAAGCGACTCAGCCTTAGCGGCATCAATAAAACCACAGGTATTGACGACCACCAGATCGGCATCTTCATAGGTGGGCACCAGGTCATAACCTTCACCACGTAATTGGGTCAAGATACGCTCAGAATCCACCAAAGCCTTAGGACAACCTAAACTGATAAAACCAACACGGGGCGCTGCGGGAGTAGAAGAAACGGACATGAAAGCGTTACACTATGTAGGGAGTAAAAAAATGAGTGGGCTATTTTAACGCGCCCGAAGCCTCAGGTCACGCTTTCCCCTGAGATCCATCGCGAGCTGGCCTCACCGTCCTTGGCATTTTCCTAGGTAAATAAAAATGACCCGCGTTCTGATTGTCGATGACCACCTCCTCGTGCGGACAGGCATTCACCGCATTCTGACTGATACCGATGGCATAGAGGTCGTCGCTCAGGCCGAAACAGGAGAAGAAGCCATTCAACTGGCTCGCGAGCTCCAGCCTGACATTATCTTAATGGATGTTAAAATGCCTGGAATCGGTGGTGTCGAGGCCACCAGACGCCTGCACCATAGCTGTCCTGATATCGCGGTCATCGGTTTAACCGCCAATGGTGATCATGTTTCTGTCACACGCCTCCTCAAGGCCGGTGCCAAGGGCTATCTGACCAAGGGCACCAGCTATGAAGAGGTCATTCGCGCCATTCGTCTTGTTGCGGCAGGCCATGAATATATTGATCCCACCCTCGCCAGCGGCATGATTGTGCGCAAACCTGAGGCACAGGATAATCCCTTTGAGCAACTCTCTGAGCGCGAAATGCAAGTGGCGATGATGATCGTGAACTGCCGCAAAGCGCAGGAAATTGCGGATTGCTTATTTGTCAGCCCACGCACCGTCAACACCTATCGTTACCGTATTTTTGAAAAGCTCGATGTGCGCAATGATGTGGAGCTCACCCATCTGGCGATGCGTCACAAGCTGATCGATGTCTTTGAGACGCTTGGCTAGCATGGCATCGACACCCTTTGAGCATCGCCGCTTCTTAAAGAATCTGACGCAAGCACCTGGCATCTACCAGATGTTTGATCAACAAGATCGCATTCTTTATGTCGGCAAAGCCAAGAACCTAAAAAATCGCTTAAGCAGCTACTTCCGCCCGGCTCACCAGTTGCATCCAAAAACCCAAGCACTGGTCGCGCGGATAGCCAACATCGAGGTGACGCTCACTCACAATGAGATCGAGGCGCTGCTGCTGGAGCAAAATCTGATCAAAGCGCTCAAACCGCCGTTCAACATTCTGCTGCGCGATGATAAATCCTACCCCTTTCTGCACTTTTCTCATCACCCTTGGCCAGCGCTGACCGTACAAAGGGTCCGTCAAGAGCGTGGACCCGGTGAATGGTTTGGCCCCTATCCCAATGCGGCCAGTGTGCGCGATATTATCCAGCTACTCTATCGCACCTTTCGCTTGCGCCAATGTGATGATGCAACTTTTCACAACCGCAGCCGACCTTGCCTGCAATACCAAATCCAACGCTGCTCTGCACCCTGCACAGGTGAAATCAGCGCAGAGGATTATCAGCGCGACCTACACCATGCGCGCTTACTCTTGCAGGGCAAAGACCATGAGCTAACACTCAGTCTTGCCGATCGCATGGAAGCTGCCGCTGCTGAATTAGATTTTGAAAGCGCCGCTTTATTTCGCGATCAAATTCAGCAATTACGCCAAATGCAACAAGAGCAGAATGTGGATACGGGCCTGGGTGAAGTCGATGTCTTTGCTCTTGAGGTCCATGGGCTGCGCACCTGCGTCACCCTGCTGCAACTTCGCCAAGGACGATTATTGGCAACACGTCATTTTCGTTTCAAAGACCCACTCGAGGCCAGCCCAGCGGATCGGCTACAAGCCTTTATTGCTCAGCATTTTCTGGTCCGCAGCCCGCTTCCACCCGCACCAGAGTTATTGATTAGCCCTGCTTTAGCGGCAGAAGAGCAGGAAGCACTACAAAATTCGCTCAGTGCACACTATGGCCGTAAGCTCAAAATCACCAGTCAGGTCCGTGCACAACGAGCACGCTGGCTTGATCTTGCGCGCGCCAATGCACTGGAACAGCTGAATAGCGAAGCCCGCCAAGAACAGAGTCAACAGGCACGTTTCGCCAGCCTTGAAGCCGCGCTCAAACTCGATCAGCCACTAGAGCGCATCGAATGTTTTGATATCAGCCATAGTCATGGTGAAGCGACCATCGCCTCCTGCGTGGTATTTGATCGTCAAGGGCCGCGCCGTCAGGATTATCGTCGCTTTAATATTCATGACATCACACCCGGAGATGACTATGCCGCCATGGCCCAGGCTCTAGCGCGACGCTACCCTGCGCCAGGCGACGACGAGAGCACAACGGCCACCCCCTCGACTAACAAACAAGCCAAGAGCCCCCGCCCTTGGCCGGATTTACTGATCCTCGATGGCGGCAAGGGGCAGCTGAATGCCGCGCGCGACTACTTCGCAGCGCAAGGGCTAACCGGCGCCTTTCATCTACTTGGTGTGGCCAAGGGCACGACACGTAAGGCGGGCCTTGAAACCCTCTACTTTGAAACGCCTGAGCAGGAACTGGTGCTGCCGAGCCATTCGCCAGCGCTGCATTTGATTCAACATATTCGCGATGAGTCTCATCGCGTCGCGATTCAAGCCCATCGTCAAAAGCGCGATAAAAAACGCACTCAATCGGCCTTAGAAGACATCCCCGGTATCGGCCCTAAAAGGCGTCAAGCGCTACTGCGCCATTTTGGCGGCATCAAAGCCATCGAAGCCGCCAGCCTCGATGCGCTCTGCCAAGTTGAAGGTATCAGCCGTGGTCTTGCCGAAGACATTCGTGCTAGGCTTAACCCCAAAAATCACTCGCTGAAATAGAAGTTGAAGATGAATCTACCCATAGCCCTCACCCTGTTACGCATTCTTGTCATTCCTTTACTGGTTTTGATTTATTACCTGCCGTTTGAATCCCGTTACCTGATTGCCGCAGTGCTCTTTGCTGCCGCAGCAATAACCGATTGGCTGGATGGCTACCTCGCACGACGCTGGGATCAAATGACGGCCTTTGGTGCCTTCCTCGATCCAGTGGCCGATAAGCTGATGGTGGCTGTTGCGCTGGGACTGTTGATCGAGGCGCATGCACATTGGCTGATGACGCTACCCGCTTTGATTATTATTGGTCGTGAAATTGTGATTTCTGCTCTGAGGGAATGGATGGCTGAGCTAGGTGAGCGCGCCAGTGTGGCCGTCAGCTGGATAGGCAAGGTCAAAACCACTTTTCAGATGCTGGCCATTATCCTGCTACTTTACTTCCCGCCTGCCACGCTGGGGGCCTATCTCAGCCTCGCGCTGCTTTATGTCGCTGCCGGCCTAACACTCTGGTCAATGTATCAATATCTGCGTGCGGCCACCCCGCATCTTCGCAAAGCAGACTAGAAGGCAAACAGGGCAGAAATAACTTAAGTCTCTGCCCAAGAAAGAAAAAATGCGATAAAACAGAAAAAAGATTTGACAGAAATAAAACACCCCCTATAATGCGTCCCTGTCGAGCGGGAATAGCTCAGTGGTAGAGCACAACCTTGCCAAGGTTGGGGTCGCGAGTTCGAATCTCGTTTCCCGCTCCAGCATTTTTACTTGAACAAGTAAAAATCAGATCGACATTTTTATGTTATGGCTGGATGGCAGAGTGGTTATGCAGCGGATTGCAAATCCGTGGACGCCGGTTCGATTCCGACTCCAGCCTCCATTTTTATTGCCTTGATAGGCAAGCCCGGGTGGTGAAATTGGTAGACACAAGGGATTTAAAATCCCTCGACCTTTTGGTTGTGCCGGTTCGAGTCCGGCCCCGGGCACCAAAAATGGAACATAGTTTTCAAAGACTTACAGAATCACCCCTCCCCTGATTAAACTCCTCATTCTTTCAAAGTACCCAAAAAGTACCCAAGCGGTAAAAAATGGAGTTCAATGCGGACTATCGGCAATCCCTGCAAAGAGGAATCTCGTTTTCAGGTGCACCGCAATCTGGGCAACAACTGTGCTCAGCTTCTTCTTGCTGACGCTGATCTGATTCATACCAATATATCTCTGCGTGTTTCTTTTCTGCCTCACGCTGGGCTGGTGTCTTGGCAAACTCATGGGCATCAACACGCGCCCTTACAAGAGATAGCGTTTCATGTGGTAGATCCAAGCTGCCAAGGTAATACTGCTTCAACAAATCAAGGTTAAATGCTATTCGCTCTGTTCGCTCAATGTGCTGGATGAGCCTGCTCTTTGTTCGCATATTTAAAGCCTCAAATAGTATTTTGATAGGTATTAGCCAGTGGGTTAAGCTTCGTTGCCGAATCAAGCCGACCAGGTGCCAAGTGCGCATACCTCATTGTCATAGTGATAGTGCTATGACCGAGGATTTCTTTTAGCTCGATCAAATTCCCGCCGTTCATCACAAAGTGACTTGCAAACGTGTGTCTGAGAACATGCGTGCGCTGGCCCTGTGGAAGCTGGATGCCGGATCTTTTCAAAGCAGATGTAAAAGCGGCATAAGATGGGCCGAAAAGACGGTTCACACTATGCTTCTTGTGCTGCTTGATCTTTTGAAAAAGCTCATCACTGATGGGAACATGACGCGATCTTTTGCTTTTGGTTTTCCAAAAACTGATCAGACCAGGTGTGACCTGGTGCGACTGCAATTTTTCGGCTTCTGACCACCTCGCGCCAGTTGACAGGCAAATCTCGGCGATCAGTCGGACATGTGGATTCTGCGAATTGGATAATTCGCACAAGAGCAAATCTATCTGATCATGTGCCAAAAAAATCACCTCAGCATCGTGAGTCTTGACCGATGCCACCGTTTTAACAGGGTTAGGCTGATGCCACAGCCCTAGACGAATCAAGACATTGAACATAGAGCTAAGATAAGCGCGATCATGATTCAACGTGTTGGGTGATACATGCTTTGCCCTCTGGTTTCTGAGGTGCGTATACCACAGCGCATCAAGATCCTTTGCCTTTGGATTGCGTGCAAAATTGCACAGGTGCACAAGCTTGGAGTAGCGATCCGCACCAGATGACAGATGAGATAGATGCAGTTCATTGTACTGGTTGATCAAATCGAGCAGCGTTCGGGTGTCTTTTTGCTCGGGCCGATGGCCTGAGTCATACCGATGCTTTATTTGTGCCATCCAGCGCTTAGCTTCTGCTTGCGTTTTAAATGTCTTTTTGGGCCTAATTGTTGGGGTGATATACACCCGAGCTTGCCAACCCGTTTTAGTCTTGTGGATCGACATCACACACGCCCCAAAAGTCGGCGTTGAGTGAGTTTTTGCTTTATCAGCTCCTTTAGCTCAGCAAGGCCAATGCCCCTAGACTCGTAATAGGCTTGAATCTCGTGCCAAATGCCGCACTGAGCGAGACAGTGCAAAGCATATGCAGAGGTAAACGAATTACGAGCATAAAGGCTGAGGAGGTTTCCCAATGCGAGACCGATATTCTTTTCTGAACCTTGCCCTGGTGTTTTCTTGAGGCGCTTATAGTCGAGCGTTTCTTCTGTATCAAAGTAGAGTGGATCTTGCAAAAGTCGCTGCCAGAAAGGGTCTATCAGCTTGCCTTTATCCAGATCCAGCCTGAAAGACATCATAGACTTACGCCAGAGGCCGGACAGATGGGGAACGATGTCAATAAATCGATTCAGTTCTGGATTAGTGCCGATCAGCTCACCAGTGCGTGTATTCAGCCAGTTAAAGCGCGAGGTATCGTCAAGAGTGCCTGATGCAAACTCACGAATGACAGACTGATGCAGGCGAATTTCTACACGCCAAACGGGTTTTTCAGGATCATAGGCTGAGGTAAACGGATCATCACCGCCGAGGCGTTTCCAAATCGCCTCCCAAAAATCGAGTTTATCGCGGTGCAGAGCCTCTGCTGTCTTGTTGTAAATCGCACATTGCATGGATCGAGCCGTTCCAAACAACATGGACTGGCCGTAGTTGTAGGTTGTGGCGATCTGGCCTGATTCTATCGAGAAATCAGAGATACCGGAGTTAGATGCGATACGCTTGGATCTGCATACAAAACGATTGAGTAAGTCGTGTGGTGGCTGCCAACCCTGAATATCAGTCGCCATGTGAACGGCGCAGCCAGTGGGCTGAGGATCATCAAGCCAGTAAGAGGCTAGATCATCCATATAATGCTGGATCTCAAGGGGATCAAGCGACTGGATGAGCTTGGGTGAAAGCTCAATTTTGACATGGGGTGCTTTAGCATCGGGATCATGATAGCGGTGCTTGATCATGACGATGACGCCGATGTCATTGCTCTGAATACGGTACTTGTAACCGCCCTGCATCGCGCCGCCGACTGCGTAAAGCGTACCGTCATCAGCAACATAGTTATCATGCCCCTTATAGGCTTGCTCGAGGGCAGAAAGACGATCAGGATTGATGATGCCTACATAAAGCTGCCGGATTGTATCGACAGTGGAAGCGAGAATCTTCATCGAGCTGGTATCAACCTGGCCCCGTGATGACAACATGATAGCGCCACGACCATCAATCGGATTTTCTGTAAACAGAGAATCAAGCGAAGTTCTATCCCATAAATGCAACATCTTAAAATCCTTGTAATGAGTTCTATTGAGTGGCTACGGTATTTTTTTAAAATTTCTGCGTGACCTGCTAGAGGGTGGTCACGCTCACAGCACGGAGTACGATATTCAGCTCGCGCTCAGTGGTTTCTGTACTGGTTGAGCGAAAAAGCGCACCCAAAAACGGTATGGCGCCAAGAAACGGCACACTGGATACGCGCTCTTCTTCATCAGAGGTGATCAGACCGCCAAGGGCGATGGATTGGCCGGACTGAATGCGGACTGTTGTGCTCAAATTGCGCGTATTAGTGATGATGTCGCTGGCCTGTAGAGCTTGATTGATGCTGTCAGCAGTGAGCTGGATACCAAGAATGATCTCACCGCCTTGAGACACAAAAGGCCGTACAGTGAGCGACACACCGACATCACGGCGCTCGATTGACTGGGTTTCTCGACCATTGCTAACAGTCGTTGACGCGAGGAACGGCACGTTTTGACCAACGCTGATCACCCCCCTCTCACCGGACATGACCAGGATCTGAGGTGTGCTCAGAATTTTTGATTGCACATCTGATCTAAGTGCATTGACCAGGACCGAAAGATTTTGGCCGCTCAAAATTCCAAGGCTTAAACCGGAGCTAGCTAAACTTTCGAGCTGGCCTGCATTGAATCCACCAAGAACGCCGGAAGAATCGCGCTGATGACCATAAGCCAAGCCGAGATCTTGACCGCTTGAGTCTCGATGCTCATAAATGACAGCTTCAAGCAGCACTAAAGGCCGAGGCGTATCAAGGTGAGACATGAGATCTGCATAGACGTCATGCCGATCCTGAGTCGTTGTGAGCGCCAAAGCATTTAGGCTTCTGACCACATAGACAGATGCAACTGCAAGTGATGGTTCAAAAGCTGACCTGGAAAAAGTGCTAGTGAACTCAAGAAGATCATCGGCCAGAACATGCTGGAAGCGATAAACAAGAGTAACCAGATCAGTTGATTGATCAACTGGCTGTGAAAGCTGTTCAGGTGCTGGATCAGCAATAATAAGAGGCTGACCGCCCTCTAAGGCCAGACCATGAGCACTAATGATGCTACGGAAGAGACCAGGCAAAGATTCGATTGGCGTATTTGGCGCATAAACAGTGAGCTTTAAATCAGCATCAGTTGAGATGATGACTGATTCACCCGTCTGCTCTGTATACCAAGTGACAAAATCGCCAAGGGCTACGTTTTGCAGAATAACCGGTATCTCAGCATGAAGCTGGATAGAAAACAGCAGCAATAAACTAGCAGCGTACTTCTTCATGGTGCGCCCCTCTAGAAATAATTAGATGACAAGCTGATTTCTTTTCAAGCTGATAACCAAGGGCCTCGACCTCATCTGAACTAATGTGCTGAAGATCAGAAGTTAAAATACGGTAGCTCTGCCAGCTACCTAACTGCGAATAACCAGTAATACGCGCACCGTTAAACATGGCTAATGAAGACTCAGGTAAAGAAAATTGTGAAGAAGAAGGCTCTATTTGTCGTTCAGCTGCATAGGCTTTTTTCTGCTCAACAAGATCATAAAGTAGGTAAGAGCTGGTAAAAACAATACCAAGGATGAAAGCAAGAGCTGCAATCAGAGGACGATTAAATCTTTTGAGATAAATCTTTGTCATACGCATAAAAAACCTCAAATCTTTTTTAACCAAATAACGATAATGAGAATAGTAAGGCGGCAAAACTTGATAAGTCCTATGCTCATAATGATCAGAGAAAGCTTGCTTGGTATCGTAAGCTTTATAAAGGCTTTTACCTGTATACAACCAACGCTCAACAATCATCGAGTTTTGCTGATGACCATACTTAACGATGGCTAAATGAGCTTTTGGCAAGGTGACACGAACACCAGCGATTCTCAAAAGACCAGATACGATGGGTATGCCAACGCGATCCAAACGGCGACAATAGACGACATGCTCAGCAAGGGCTTCGCGGGCCTGTTTATCAACTATGCTGATGTCTTGAACGAAAAAGATAACGTCCCACCCCAGTTTTCGAGCATGTAAAAACCAGTTGATGACAGCCTGACGTGATTTATCACCCCAAGAGCGTGAGTTAAACCAAGTGCCGCATTCATCGAGGGCGAGCAAACCGTTCTTCTCTTCATCATAGGTATCATTACCCACACCTATAGCCTCAAGATCTTCAAGCTCTGGTTTATCGGGTATGCGATAAACAACAGCGTTTTTACTCCTAATATTGATTAAATTATGCAAATTTAAATCAATATTAGTCGCGACCTTACAGCCAGAGTTGAGCTTATCGCGCATCTTGCCGATACCAACGAGAGTCTTACCAGCACCGAGCTTACCTGTTATAAAGTAAACAGCCATATAAATTACCTGCGCGAACTTGGAACATGAGCAGAGGCAGTCTTGAGCGAACCGCCATTTATAAACGTCAGAATGGAGAAGCGCTGCTCGCGCAAAACAAAAGCCATCACCTCCGCAGTAATCACTGATGATAAGACGGCTTCTGCATTATGGGGTTTTATAAGACCTATCCCACGAGCAAGCTCAGAAGGTAAAGAAACGTGGATAGCTACAGAAAGCGCCATGATAGACATAATAGTACCAACAAAAATAGTCATCCATATACCGAGAAGTATAGAATAAACCAAGAAAGTATACTTTTTTCCAGCCATATCTCTAATAAAAAGATAGAGAAAGTCTCTTATAAAAGGAGAAACGGCAAGAAATATCATCACGAAAGGCTTCATTATCAATCTGAAAACAACACCAAAACTGATAAGAAAAGCTCTGAAAACAAGATTCAAAATTGCAAACATGACTTACCTACCTATTAGTTGAAAAAATAACGGAATAGATCCTAATTGTCGCCCAGACAAAAAGAATCCAAGACAAATAAGACTGAACTGTCTGGAAAACCTTACACTCAACAGCAAAGTTCATTCCCATGAATGACAAAGTAACAGAGCTACAAGAAGTTCCTGAGGGTAAAGAAGGTAAAAGGCTGAGAAGATTAAGAGACTGCATTCTTTCACTTATAGAGGATAAAAAAGTATCAGCCTGATCTGATACAACCTGATGCAATCCGGATTCAATCTCATGATCAAAATCATGAGAAGCCAAATCATTATACGCATCAAGCTCACCTTGAATATCTGAAACAACAGAATCAACATTAGATGAAATCTGATCATAGACATCAGCCTCACTAATATCAGCTTCATCAAGGCTAGAAAAATCATCAAAGGAATCAGAAAAATCGGTTAATGTCTTATGAAGATCATCAATTTGATCCGATATTTTATCTAAACCATCTTGTGCAACATCACCATCCCCAGACGACAGAGTATCAACGAGATCACCAATAGCCGAGGATAGGCCATCAATCGCAGCACCCTGAGAATTAATGGACTGGGATAACTGGCCTGTTTGAGATTCGATAGCAGTGGTTAATTGAGATGTCTGAGCATCAAAAGAGGGATTTAGAGCATCTGCGATTTCATCAGCTGTTGGGTTTTCGATGCCAGCAAGCTGATCAGATAGATCATCAAAATACTGGGAAAACTCAGAGCTAATAAGAGATGGTAGATCCAGAATCGCTGAAAGAATATCTTTAGAGACATCAACCAGCTGAGAGAGAAAGCCAGAGAGGCCATCCAGTAGCATGTTGGCCGTCTCTGTAATGCGAGATACAATATTCGATTGAGATCGATCAATAGCGGAAATGATTGCACTATCATCAAAGTTGACCTCAGTTGATACATTAACAGTAATGTCTCCGACCTCACCAATAACATCAACATCGGTATCAACTATAGGGCCGCCTCCTACGGAGCCGCCTGTATCGCCACCGGTTGAACCACCAGTTGACCCACCATTCGACCCACCCGTTGACCCTCCTGTCGAGCCACCCGTCGACCCTCCTGTGGAGCCACCACCTGAGCCCGAACTATCACCACCTGTTGATCCACCCGCTGAGCCTCCTGCCGAGCCACCCGATCCCGAATTATCGCCTCCCGTCGAGCCGCCTGAGCCTGAGCCGCCTCCTCCCGTAGAGCCAGTAGCACCTCCCGCTGACCCTCCTGTAGAATCATTGGCTGAACCTGAGCTATCACCACCGGCTGATCCACCTGATGAACCTCCTGTCGATCCACCAGCGTCACCACCTGGCGAGCTACCAGTATCACCATCAGAAGAGCCATCAGAATCACCGCCAGTTGAACCACCTTCAGAACCGCCTCCATTAGCACCGCCTCCATCAGTATCACCCCCTGAATCTCCACCAGAATCAGGAGTGCAGTCATAGACTGAACAATAATGGACGATACTAGCAGACTGACTAGATGAATTCATCGTATAAAGACACCCACCACTAGTAAAGAAACCACCATAAGGCAAATGAGCGTCATTATAGATTAATGATGGGCAAGAAGAAGAATTGTACAAATCATCAGGATCAACATGAGGATTGTGCCAATCAGAGGGGTGAGTATAAGAAGCGCAAATTATAGCAGATTCACAAACATAGTAAGGAGGTGTACCCCAATCAGGATTACCATCATGATAGAAAACACCGTTGCCTAAATCGCGCAGCTCAGGAACATCAGGCACTGGCTGACCAGGCAAAAGATCATCATCGTCATCTGCATTAAAATCACAATCAGGACGATCAGGAGGACAAGAAGGCTCATCATCATCATCTGCATTAAAATCACAATCAGGACGATCAGGGGGACAAGAAGGCTCATCATGAGCACTGGAAATGCAATGACTAAAATCGCCATCTAAAGCAGAAGGAACACCGATGCGTTTTTGATAATGCTCTCTATGATAAGAGACGTTACAACCATTAGTTGAAGATGCAAGTTGAGTATAAACATTGCGCTGTAAATAAGGACGATCAATACGGTTTACAATACGAGTATAAGATGATGGCGCAGAACGAGCGGGAGAACAATAAGTTTCCCAGCTACCATCTGCTAATTGGCGTCTCCTACGTTCTGGCGCATTAGACGGATAACTAGAATTAACAACGCGAGAATCATGAGGACCGGTCCACTCTGAAAGAGGCGCCCTGGATGCATCATAAACGAGATCACAAGTAGCTCTGGGCACATCGGATGCAAAGGATTGAGAGGAAAAAATATAGGAGAAAGCAACAATAAGAACGAAAAAAAAGTAAATAAGATTAATAGGCATCACAACCTCCAAAAGCTGACAAACGCATTTTCAGGCATCACACCCAGCATCTGTAAAAAGGCCCTCAAGTGAGGGCCAGAGGGGGTTGAGATGCTGACCACAAGGATTAGCTTGCGCGGCTGATGAACTTCTTGAACAAACTAATGCCGATCAAACCAGCCATAATGACAGTGACAACAGGCCAAGCGGCAGCGGCCAAAGCGGTTCCCATACCAGCCACCTCAGAAAATGCAGCTGTGGCACCAGCTGGCAAATCAGCCATTGCTTGGCCGGATACAACTGCAGTTCCGGCTACAGCAGTAGCAGCGAGTTTCTTGGAGTGACGAGCAGCCATTACACGCAGGTTTTGAAGTTTTTGTTTCATTGGATTTTCTCCATAAATTGTTTGAAATAAAGCATGGATGCTGCCCAGGCCCAGCCTATTGCATAGGCAGTTATCAGAGACCCAACAATGAATACGATGTTTTCGTGTGTCATCGCTGGCCTCCTTTGATAGCGCCAAGGCCAAAAGCCATGAGCAATCCACAAATAAAGACAAGTAGCCATAAATGGTCGTATTGGATTTGTGATATGGAAGCGCCCAAGTCATCATCGATGGGATAAGATGCATAACTTGATCGACTTATCATCAGGAAATCATTTTCGGGACAACTCAAAATAGAATTGGCCCCTGAAATAATTTCTGAAAATCCACCTACTTTTGAGCAAGTAGCGACTAGAACGGTTGAGTCAAAAAAACCTGGCTGACGTATCGCTTGTTGAAAAGGCGTCAACTGGAAAAGATGAGTCGGACAGCTCACTAAAGAGCTGCCATCAAACACCACTTGATTCCAATCTTGCTCACAAAGTCCGATACGATCAGCCATGACCTAGCCCTCTATTTCTTTGATTGATCTGCTGATTGCTTTGGGTGCGTTGTTGCTGATCCAGGTGGCCAGCTGGCTGAGATAATCTTGAGGCCACCTTTACCACCAGCCATCAATGACATCTGGACTTCAAGCTCCAAGGGACAAGGAAGAGAGTCTGCATACTGTTGCAGTGACTCAAAAACGTCATAGGGTGCGTTTAAGACCATGATTTCTTTACCAAGACGGTTTTGGTTATCAGGATCTGCATCTTGAACAACTTGCACTTTTGCACCTTTAATGCCGCCATCCATGCTGTAACGACTGGCACCGATAACTTGAGCAACCATTTTATAAGTGGGGTTCATCTTCTTCTCCAACATTGATTAATGGGCGCTACCCATAAAGGGTCGGGCTTTTCGGGGTTCGCTAAACGCTCATTCCCAAGTCGCTTAAAACCGCGACTGGGGAACTGGCCCCTACAATCCCTAGCGCAGTTAATGCAGCGGCTGCCGCCGCACTTAAAACCTCACCAGCTCCCTCTGCTCGGGGATCGAGGCAAGGGGTCACCCCTAGCACCGCCACCCAGTGATCGCTTACGGTCGCATGCAGAGCCATGCAGACGGCCAGCTGGGTATCAACCCCACTCGTGCCTCGGGGGTGTGACACCCAGCCGCCCGCCTGCTGATATGGCTGCGCGACCGAAGCGACGGGTGACGGGCAAGGGGTTAGAGGGAACACAGGCTAGACTCCAGAGGTAAGCTGGTTGCCAGCATGAGCGGCGGCAGCCGCCTCACCCCCACCCAGCTGAAGCTGGGTCAAATTCTTTGGCTGAGGATCAAGGCCATCAGCCAATAAAAGCTGTCGCCTAGCGTGCTGGGCCTGCACAACCGCAGATAGATAGAATGCACCGAGCTTATTCGGCGTCTCCATCGCGTCACCTGCTAAATGGTTCAGCTTGGCAAGATCTTCTGGATCAAGAAAAATTCGTATTGGTGCTTTTTTTGATGTCATGTTGAATGCTCCTGGAGCTGTTTGATTAATGCAGACAGCTATAAGCTTGCTTGCATGGGCTTGAGCAATACTCAAGATTTAAATAACGCTAAAAATCACAAGTCGCAGAGCGATAGGTGTGATAATTCAAATTTGCAACACGTCCTAAATAATCGAGTCGGTCTTCTAGAGACTTAATGACATCAGGCGCTAAAAAGAGGTCTTTAGCTTGAGACTGCACCAAAGCACACTGCTGCTGGGTAAAGTGAGAAATCATTGAGCGCTGAGTAGCAGAGTCAAAATATAAAATCGTATTCTTTTGACCTGGCACATCAAGAGAGTCAGAAACGCCAACGAATGGATGATTTTTATAAGGCGGATGATGAATCATCAGGTCTTGAATGATTCCACCAGCCAGAACAAAATTGATCTTGTATTTTGCGCACAAATAGAATGCAAAATGATCAACACTATAAAAATCCATATCAAACAAAGTGATAGTGAGCTTTTGAGTCTCAGAATCAAGCACATATTTAGGATGCACTTGAATATGCGCATCATCAGCCAATGGCCTGAAAGACAAATGTAAATGGCCTGAGTGTAAATCATCCTGAAAAACAGAATAGAAAACGACTGCACTTAAATGAGCTTGGAGAAAGAGAGCATCTGACTTCATTCTATTTTTAATCATGATGCACCTCCATCAGTGTAGAAAGGGATCTGCATGGAACCAGATTTCAACGCCTTCAAGTATAAAATGGACTTTTCTAGCTCAATCTGGAGTTCAGTCTCTAGGACTGGATTGCCATCAAATGAATTACGCAGAGATAAAAAAAGCTCTGACGCCTTTTGAATTGATACCAATGCATCATCAACAGCAAGAGCAAAATCAATTTTTATAGCCATCATTTGCTGAGTCATGATGCACCGCCTTCGTGCTCTAAACACTGCTTAGATAAAAGAGCGACATTGACCAGGGAATACTTGCCCATTTTGACGGTGGGGAGATAACCGTTTGAAATCCAGCCATCGATAACACGGACGCTTAAACCGATATGGCGAGCGAAGGTTTCGCGAGTAACGAGAGGAGCAAACACAGTTGCACCAGTTAACTGCTGGGGAGCCGGAGCGATTTCAGGAATGGAAGCTTGTTGGTTCATAGCTTGAGTCCTTTTGCTATACTGCTTGCGTTGGGTTGTAATGGGTTGCAATGGGTAACAAGAAAGGAGAAGCACAAAGAAAGTTAAATCCTTCGTTCAGTACGCATCCTATCTAGTTGTCCAAGAAAGCTATAAAGACATGTACAAAGTGCATAGGAACAGTGTAGTCATGGACTATGGACATGTAAAGGGTGCAAAACAGAAAAATGATGAGTTATTACTATGGAAAAAAACATAGACGATAGAGCAATGCTATTGCTAGAAAAAACAAGCATAGCGGAGCTAGATAGACTTGGGTCAACGAGCTATACGCGGTGGCAAAACATAAAACGTGGAAAAGCGAGGTTCGGTGCAGCCGAGATAGAAATTTTAGGTAAAGCGTACCCTGAATTCAGATGGTGGCTTATGACAGGAGGGGAAGAACCTGATATAGGTCAAATCAGCCCAATGTCGAAGGATGTGCAAAAGGAGCTGAAGAGAACAGGGACGGAATAAAACTGGCTGCGAGAGTAAATGCAGCCTGGTTCCAAGGAGGAAGGCAAAAGGAGGAAGCATAATGGGATGGTTCATTTTAGCAATAGCGGTAATAGTAGCAGCAAATTTAATATCAAAAAAATCAAAGACAGAAAAAAAGGAGAAAAAAGAGGCAAAGTATGAAAATGAGAAAAAAACCAAAACTTTGCGAAGAACAAAAAAATTAGAAACCTCTCAAGAAAAAAGTGAAATTGAGATTAAAACAGGCAAAAAGGCCAGTGATAATTTTTACGCTTCACTCAATAAGAACAATAAAGATACAAAAGAAAATGAGGCGTCAGAAGAAGTTAAAGAAATTGGAAAAGTAGGAGAATGGCTAAAGGATGGAAAAAAAGTCTACAGAGGCAAATCGCACCTGATGACAGAAACGGAGAGAAAGTTCTTCCATCACATGCAGGAGAAATTCGGAAACGATAAAAGGATTTTTGCACAAGTCAGAGTAGTCGATCTACTCAACGTCAACTGGTCAGAAATACGCAAGGGCTCATTTGATGAAAAAGTAGCATTCAGGCAAATAAGCCAGTGGCACGTTGACTATGTCGTAACCGATCAAGACTTCAAAATCATCTGTGCAGCTGAACTTGATGATGCAAGCCATGAACGTGACGACAGACAAAAGCGGGACTGGATCATGAATCGGGCATTCGAATCTGCTGGATTGAAGCTATACAGATTCAAGCTGAAAGAGAACGACGCCAGACTGATCACAGAAAAAGAAGAATCCATAGCCTAGGATGTTGCAAAATGGAAATAGCTGAGTACAATGGCGGTACCCAAACAAAGGGTTCTAACCAGTAACGAAACTAGCAGCTACTGCCCTAAACGCTTGTTTTTGCTGGGAAAGGGTTTTAAAGAGTTTTACTATAAATAATTTAAAATCCCTCGACCTTTTGGTTGTGCCGGTTCGAGTCCGGCCCCGGGCACCAAAAAGTGATTTCTTATGCAAGAAATCAAGTTTAGGGGAGTAGTTGCTCAGATTACTTTTTAATCTGAGATTGATGTCAACATTCTTGGTGAGCACACCATGGCATCAATAGCCTTCTGGCCTAACGAGACCTGAACCCAACCCACCAGTCGAGGCTGGCGTGAGTTGTGTTCAGTTTTTTTGTGCCAGCCTCCTAGGATTTCTCTTGTCTTTACTCGATTCTTTGAACACCTACCTCAGCAGTTTTGGTGATTCTCACCTCAGTGCCTTTATCGTCTCCACCCTACTGGTCACTTTGGCCGAAATTGGAGACAAAACCCAGCTTCTCGCCCTCTTGCTTATTGCCAAGTATCGGCGTCCCTGGCCTATTATTTGGGGTGTTCTGCTCGCAACCTTGCTGAATCATGCCGCTGCCGCCTGGCTGGGCGCTATTGCCGCCCACTGGCTGGATGGACTTTGGTTCAGCTGGCTGCTTGGCCTCTCCTTTATCGCGATGGGACTCTGGATGCTGATCCCAGATCGCCTCGACGACGAGGACACCCCCCAACGCTGGTTTCAATACGGCCCCTTTATCGCCACCTTGGTACTCTTTTTTATTGCTGAAATGGGCGATAAAACTCAGGTTGCCACTGTTGCGCTCGGCGCTCACTTTGAGCAGGCCCTGGTCAGTGTCATTCTAGGCACGACCGCTGGCATGTTGGCCGCCAATCTTCCCGTTATTCTGGCAGGGCATCTGCTTTTCGATAAAATCTCGCTGGATAAGTTACACTGGATCACCGCCCTGCTCTTTATTGGCCTTGGCCTTTGGACCCTCTTGTGGTGATCCGAGCCAACCAAGCACACAACATTCAATTAACCCCATGAAAAACAATGATTTTTTATGGAGGTTTGAGTCACGATCCGTTCAGTACAAGCTTTGCTTCGCTCCACAAAGCAAGCTAAGATGCCAAGGACCTGTTTGAGGAGAAAACCCGTGATCGAAGGTGTAAAAAATATTGTCGCCGTTGCCTCTGGCAAGGGTGGCGTTGGTAAATCGACTGTAACGGCCAATCTCGCTTTGGCTCTACAAAAACTTGGCCATCGTGTTGGCGTATTGGATGCGGATATTTACGGCCCGAGCCAGGCACAAATGTTTGGCGTCAGTCCGACACAAAAACCCCAAAGCCAAGATGGCCAAAGCTTTGATCCTATCGAAGCCCAAGGCATCCAACTGATGTCGATGGCTTTCCTTGTTGATCAAAGCACGCCGATGATCTGGCGCGGCCCGATGGCGGCCAGTGCTTTTCAGCAGCTGCTCAACCAAACCCGCTGGTCTGATTTAGATTTTCTGCTGATCGATATGCCACCAGGCACGGGCGACATCCAGCTCACCATGGCACAGAAGGTGAAGGTGACTGGTGCCGTTATTGTGACGACCCCCCAAGATATCGCACTGCTCGATGCAGAACGCGGCATCGAAATGTTCCGCCAAGTGAAAGTGCCTGTACTCGGCGTCATTGAGAACATGAGCCTGCACACCTGCTCTTCTTGCGGTCATAGCGAGCCTATTTTTGGTAGCGGCGGCGGCGAGCGCATTGCCACAGACTATCAAACACAGCTACTTGGGCAACTACCACTGACGCGACGCCTGAGAGAACTGATGGATGCAGGCACACCGGCCGTGGCGCAAGAACCCGAAAGCCCGACCAGCCAAGCCTTTGGCCAGATTGCTGAGCAGTTGATTCTGCAACTTAGCCAGCTTGAAGAAGCGCCAGCCCCGACGATTCAATTCAGCGAATAGAGACGGAAGCCATGCGGCAAGGAGGCCGCAAGCGAGAAAAGCGCGCACAAAAAAACCGATCAATCCTAAGGATTCATCGGTTTTTTGCGCTTGTGGCAGCAAGCATAAAATTGGTGGAGCTAAGCGGGATCGAACCGCTGACCTCTTGCATGCCATGCAAGCGCTCTCCCAGCTGAGCTATAGCCCCTTCAATGGATGCGTATTATAAGGCTGCTTTTTCTCGTGTCAAGCTTTATCAAGAGCGCCACATGCGCCAAAGGATCAATCCACCAAAGATCCAGGCAACCACACCTGTTACAGCATACTGCCATAGACTCTCTGGCGACCATCCCAACTCGGCATAGCTGATCCCCGCGCGCAAGGCTTGCGCACCATCATAAGCCCAATACAGCAGCAGACTGCCGACCAGAATCAGCAGCACGCCTAAAGCACGCCTCATATTTTATTCTCCTGTTGCGCTGTTGCTTGTTGCCAATACTCAGGCAAAGGCCGAGCGAAAAGCTGCTGACGATAGGCTTCAAGCTCAGCCATCTGGTGATTCAATAATGACCAGGATGCCAAAGCCGGCGGCCACTGATCTCGTGGCGGCAAGCTCCAAGGTAAGCTCTGCAACCAGGCATCCAATGTAATACACATCAAATTCTGACCCGGCAGCCACTCCTGATGCTCTTCATCAAAAACCACCCAGTGCTGGCTCTGCAAAGCCTGCATCGTTTCTTGCCAGATCAGTAAAGGCGGATCACCCGCCTCACGACGCAGCGGCACATCCTTGACGCCCACACCCTGATCAAAAGCCTCCCATACGCCTTTCAGTATCAATAGCTGAGTAATGGCTGGCGGATAGTGGCCCTGCTGCTCACTGGCTTGAGGAAGGCCTCGATAGGCCACCCATTGTGCGCATAACAAAATCAACAACCAAGACACATAAACCCATAAAAGAAACACAGGCACGGCCGCAAAGGCACCATAAACCAATTCGTAGCTTGGAAAATGAGTCACAAACCAGGTAAAGACTTTTTTAGCGATTTCAAACAGCAAGGCCATCGCCAACCCACCCAATGCTGCATCGCGTAACCTGACACGGCAGTGCGGCACAGCCCAATACAACAGAGTGAAGGCTGTCATACTAAAAACAAAAGGTAAATAACCCAGCACTGTCGCTCGCCCACCCACCGCTCCGGTGAGCTGCTCCAACAAGGGCATAGAAGCAAGATAAGAGCTGAGCACCATCCCTGCCCCCAACAAGAGCGGGCCCAGCGTCAACACTGTCCAGTAGAGCAGAAAGGCCTGCACACCACGGCGTGGCTTTTCAACCCGCCAGATACCATTAAACGCCTTCTCAATATTGACGATCATCATGCCTGCCGTCAGGATCAACACCGCCACCCCAACAAGAGTCAACTGGCGCGCTTGATCGGCAAAGCTTCCCATATAATCTTGCATCACCGCACCCGTCGCGGGCACAAAATGATCAAACAGCATCTCTTGCAACTCTTCACCCACACCACGAAAGGCAGGCAAAGCTGCCAACATGGAATAGATCACCGTCAGCAAAGGAACGACAGCAAACAAGGAAGTGTAGGTTAAAGCTGCGGCATTACGCGGCCCTTCATCCTGTATAAAGCGTCCAACGATCTGACGCAACGGCAGAAGGAAAGCCCCTTCTAGCATCTGCCAGGGCCTACGAACCCATTCTTGCTGCTGTATTTTTGCCCACAAACGACGCATCATTCTTCATTCCCGACGAGAGACTGGTAAACTATGCAACACACATAGCTTGAGATTCAATTCACCTTCATGATTCAGGTTGATTCTATGGTATCTGCAACACTGCTTCATCACCCTCAGTGCTCTAAATCACGGCAAGCGCTCGCTTTACTCGAAGCCGAGCCTCAGCTAGCGCTTCACCTGCGCCTTTATCAGCAGCAGCCTCTGTCAGCCGAAGAGCTTTCAACCCTCTTGGCGCAGCTGATCGATCCACCCAGCGCACTGGTCCGCACTGGCGATGCTGCGTTTCAAGCGCTGGGGCGATCAGCAGAAGATCTCAGCCATCAGGAGATCATCTCCCTGCTCAGCGAGCATCCACAATTGATGCAGCGTCCAGTCTTGATCATCGAGAACCAAGCCAAAATTGGACGTCCGCCCGAGGATCTCCTCTCACTGCTGCCAACAGCCACACAAGGATAGCACTATGCCTTATATTCTCGTGCTCTACTACTCACGCCACGGCAGTGTCGCCAATACGGCACGCCTGATTGCGCAGGGCGTCGAAGAAGTGAAGGGGATAGAGGCGCGTCTGCGTTGCGTTCCGCCTGTCTCCAGCGCCTGTGAAGCCACGCTGCCAAGTATTCCCGAAGAAGGTAGCCTCTATTGCAGCGAAGAAGATCTGCGCCATTGTGCCGGCCTAGTGTTAGGCAGCCCGACCCGCTTTGGCAATATGGCGGCACCGATGAAGTACTTTATCGATTCAACCAGCGCACTGTGGATGTCTGGCGCATTGATCAATAAGCCAGCCGGCGTTTTCACCTCAAGCAGCAGCCTCCACGGCGGCCAAGAGAGCACACTACTGACCATGGCGTTGCCACTACTGCATCACGGCATGGTCTTTGCTGGCTTGCCTTACAGCCTAGAAGCCCTGTCCCGCACTCAGCAAGGCGGTACACCCTATGGCGCAAGTCACTGGGCTCATCAAGAGCAGGGCAACGAACTCTCCCCCGACGAAGCCGTCTTATGCAAAGCGCAAGGACGACGCATTGCCGAGCTGGCTTTACAGCTATTGCCACTTCACTCGTCCAAAAAATAGGTCGTACTCTCGATGAAACCCGCAGCCGCTTTACCTAGAAAAGAACTTGAAACCAAACTTTTAATCAGCCGCTGGCTCACACTAGGCAGCTATTTCGGTTTACTTGCCGCGCTGCTCGCCAGCATTACGATTTTCCCTCTGCCAGAGGAAAGCCGCCTTTGGGTGATTCTTGCTGTGCTATGGCTGCCTTTACTCGGCTTTTTGCCCGGCCTACTCAGCAAAAATCCCCGTGTTCACGCTTGGCTGTGCTTTGTCAGCCTAGTTTACTTTATGCATGGCGTGACCACCTTTATCTTGCCAGGTAAGGCCGGATTAGGCGCCCTCCTCGCCTTATTGAGCTTCACCCTCTTTAGTGCAGCGATGTTTTATGGTCGCTGGCGAGGCATGCAGCTACGCGGCGCGATCCTTGAGGACTAGCCTCTAGCCCTGAACCGTCATATCCAGCAGCAGGCGCACGACATCCTCCCACGCCTGCTGTTCGGTTTTTCCTGCACGAACAGCCGACTTGTAGGTTCCAATCTGCAAATGAGCACTGGTCCCTCGATTCAAGATGGTAATACAGTGCTCTAGCTGCAAGGTGCAGCCCAGTGCCTGTGCGTCCTCTTGCAGCATCTCAACAAGCTCTACCATCAGCTGCTTATAAGGGCGAATCTCACCTGTCCCCAGATCGATCAAACCTGCATCGATACCATAGCACTGCGCGCGCCAGCGATTTTCGTTAATCAACATCCGCGCATAGCTCCGCCAGCGTTGGTTCTTGAGCTTGAGTCGGTAGAGATACCTTAGAAGACAACGGTATAAAGAGGCGATAGCAATCGCATCCTCAATGCGCGTACAGGCATCCGCTACACGCATTTCAAGCGCCTCATGGCGACTTGAAGGGCGTAAATCCCACCACAAACGCGAAATGTCCTCGATCATTCCTGAGTTAATCAAAACGCCAGTATGCGCCTCAAAATCAGCCCAGGAGTCAAAAAGATCGGGTAAGCCCGTTCGAGGTAATTCAGAGAAGGCACTAATCCGATAGCTTTTCAGGCCCGTAGCAGCCCCCAGCCAGAAAGGCGAGCTGGTTGAGAGTGCAAGAATGTGTGGCACAAAATAAGAAACCTGGTTCATCAAATCGATGCGCAGATCCGGGTCTTCAATCAGCACCTTGGTTTGCATGCCGCACGTTAATAGACGGCGTGATAAGTCCCGCAGCTCAAGCGCCATCGCATGCTGCTGGCCATCCCGCGTCTGACGCTGACGATGCCAGTCTGCAAAAGGATGGGTGCCCGCCGCCATCGGGGCAAGCCCAAATTCAGCAGCCAGATCTTTCAACTGCATGCGTAACTGATAAGCTTCATCCGCTAGCTGCTCAGTATCCTCATGAAAACCTGTCGCAGTGCGGATCTGGGCACCCAAAAATTCAGGCCGAATTTTCTCTCCCAGGTGGTCCTTAAGCGACTGGATTAAAGCTGGCGGCTGCTCAACGATGACATCTAAGCTTTCTCGATCAACCAACAAAAATTCTTCTTGCACCGCCACTGCAAATTGCGGTGTTTTTCTTTGACGTATCACCTGACTATGGAACATAGCATCCCTCACGAATTTGCGCTCATTTTAGCCACTTAAGCGCAGATGCCAAGCCCCAAAGACATGACACCTTGAGCTGGTATGCAATCAACCCGCTCTGTATTGGATCAACAGATACAAAAAAGCCCCAGTAGCACAAAAGGCTCTGAGGCTTTTTATTGCAACATCCAGACTAGCTGATGCGGAGGCTCAACAGTCCGAGACGATGTACTTCATGAGGCTCGGGCGTACGCATCTCGCGCAGTCGCGTAATCACCTTATCGAGCAACAAAGCCGGCTCACCTGGTTCAGGCAGCTCAGCTACCGCGATACTGGAATGAATCCGCAAGGTTGGAAACTCTTTGAATTGCACTTTGGCTAAAGCCTGATTCACCTTCTCGGCTACACCTAAACCATCCTGCTGACCTTGCTCGGGCATGAGGATACAGAGCTTACGACCACTATAGCGCGCACAAATATCGGCATCTTTTGAGCATTTATGCATCAAACCACCCATATTTTTTAGGATGCGATCGCCTATACTCTGTCCAAACTGATCATTGATTTCATGCAGATTTTTCAAATCAATGACAACCAAAGTCAGGCGTAAACCATGTGAGCCAACCTGCTCAACCAGCTCACGGAACACTTGCAAGAAAGCATCACGCTGCAACAAAGAGGTGGTCTTATCTTGCTTGGATTCTTCCTGAGCCACGGCCAACATAGTATGCACTGAATCTGTGACTGCAACGCGTTCTGCAATATCACGACCTGTTGCCAGTATATACTCTCGGTCATTGAGTTCGATCAGCTGCAAGCGAAACTCAAAGTCATGATCTGTACCAATGCGGCGCTTCACTGGCGTCACTAAGGTTGAACCTTCATAGGATTCCAATGTACGTAGGTTATCAACGATACACTCTAGCTCAGCATCAGTGAGCTCAGGCAGAAAGTCGGTCGGTGATTTGCCCAGCAGTTGGTCAAGATCCAGCCCCAGCCAATTTGCACCAAATTCGTTAATAAAGGCCAAGGTTCGATCTTCGGGATCAAGAACCACAACCAAATCCAGCGACTGCTGAACAATTTTAGCAAGATCCTGTTCGGGAATAAGTGCCAAGGTGGTATTCCTTCTGACGCTGAATATTTCCTGCTGGATTCAACCGGCAGCCCCTAAAAAAGCTATGTCCACAATTTATAGATGAATCCCCATCAGACTGCAAGTTAAAGCATAAAAACTTAATCATCTTCACGATGATGCGCCCACCCCAGCGCACTGCGCACAAAGGGAATAGTGAGCTTACGCTGCTCTTTTAAACTCGCCTCATCCAGCACATCCAATAGGGCAAACAAGCCACTCAAACGACGAGGACTGCGTGTGAGCAAATAACGCGCCACCTCATCAGGCAAGGCCAAACCACGCTGACGCGCCCTGAGCACCAGAGCATCAAATTGAGCTTGATCCTCAAGAGGCTGCACCTGATAGGTCAATCCCCAGGCCAAACGAGAAGCCAAATCAGCCAGCTTGACAGGAAGATAAGCAGGCGCCACATCAGCACTGATCAACAACTGCCCTCCCTGCTCACGTAAGCGATTAAAAAGGTGGAACAGGGACTCTTCCCACACGGGATCGCCCAAAACCTGATGCACATCATCCAGGCACACAAGACCTTGATTGACTTGAGCGAGCTGATCCAAAAATGCGGCATGACGCTGCTGTTCAGCAAGGGAGCAGTACAGCTGGGGTCGAGATCGCTGCTGAGCAGCATACTCACAAGCTCGCAGCAAATGGGTTTTACCTGCATCGGCTCGACCATAAAGATAAATAAACTGGAAACTCTTGGCTTCGACCAACTGCTCAAGCTGCGCCAGTAAGGCCGCGTTATGACCAACCAAAAAGTTATCAAATCTGGCCGTATCCTGCAGGTTCACACCGAGGGAAAGCTGACTGACCATATCTCCTTGCCTACCTTGATTGCTTGATATTGAGCAAAGCCACCTTCCTTCTTATCTTTGCCAACGCAGAATCAAATCCACTGGCGCCAGCTCTGACTGATCTTCGAGGCTCAATTGCCAAGGCAACGGATTGACTTCAACCAACCCGCTATCTAGCGCAAGATTAGCACGCAAAACCTGCTGATTCCCATTCAAGTTGAGATCCAGCTCAATCATCTGTGCCTGCGCCTGATGCAAGCGCAGGCTCTCGACGACAGACAGGCGCTGTAAACGCTGTAAGACCTGTGCCAGATCTTGTGCGGTTTCGATCCCTGTAACACGTACTCGCAACTGACCTGAAACATGCTGCTGACTCGTACCGCCATAATGCTGGGCCAGGGTTTCGCTGGTCGCATTCACCGCCTGTCGCAGCACACCACCCAAGGTGGTATCGGTCAACCGCTGCTCGCGCACACCGCTCAGGCCGGGCTGGCTTAATAGCAGCACCCAACGCTGGCCATCACTACTGATACGCGCAACCACGATATGATCAGCCTCATACACCTGCGAGGCGCGCAGGATCTGCTGGGCAAAGCCGCCCCATAAATCCGAAAGCAGACTCGGCTCCTGCTCATGGCGTGTCAGATCGGCAAAAGTAACAGGAATCCCCCGCTCCTGAGCCTGCTGCTCAACCACTTCAGCCAGCGCTGCATTGGTGCTCGGGTTCACCAGATAACGCCCCTGACGCCCATCCAGCAAGATCCACATCAAAGAACGCGGCCGCGTAGAATCCCAGACGCGATAGCCCATTCGGCGTATCAATTGCCTAATGCCCTGCTCATCAAAAGTCAGCACCAGCAGCTGTGTCGGTACCGGCCTGCCCTGCTCATCCGTGAGACGCACCGCTGTCGATTGATAGCTAAATTCGGCGACCCATTGCTGGGCTTCACTCAAACTCTGCCATAAATCAAAGGCTGGATCTTCCTGATAAAGCTCAGGCTCTGCTGCAAAGTCTTCAGGAGGAAAGGCAGCAGCAATGGCCGCCTCACCTGTCAAACGCACCAACAGACGGCTCAGCACTTGGTTCGCTGCTTCGGCCCGTGTTGCTGCAGTGGTATCGGTCACAGGAATGCTGATCTGATAGAGGTGAGCGGCCTGAGCTGAACTAGCGATCCACAAAAGCAACACGAACCCCAATAAAGACCGATGCCATCCAAGACGAGCGTACAGAGAAGTTAAAGACACAGCAGAAATCCACCTATAAAAAAGCAACGAAAGATAAATCTTACCTCAATTTACCCAGTCGCGTAGAGCAATGGAAGCGGAGAGTGTTAGAATAGGCTCGATTTTTTGGCCTGGCCTGTTTTCGCTTTGCCTTTCACCCATCCTTAGATACTTTACGAAGGTTCTTCATGAGTTCAAGCAAAACCCCCATCACTTATAAAGATGCTGGCGTTGATATTGATGCCGGTAATGCGCTGGTTGAACGCATCAAGGGCGTTGCCCGTCGTACAGCCCGTCCTGAAGTGCTGGGCGGACTCGGTGGTTTTGGTGCCTTGTGTCAAATCCCTGCTGGCTACAAGGAGCCTCTATTGGTCTCGGGCACCGATGGTGTCGGCACCAAGCTGCGCTTAGCGATGGATTTGAACCAGCACAGCACGATCGGCATCGATCTGGTGGCCATGTGTGTGAATGACCTGCTCGTTTGCGGCGCCGAACCACTGTTCTTCCTTGATTACTACGCCACTGGCAAGCTAGACGTTGATATTGCTGCTGATGTTGTCACCGGCATCGGCACTGGCTGCGAACAAGCCGGCTGCGCCTTGGTCGGTGGTGAAACGGCAGAAATGCCCGGCATGTATGAAGGCAGTGATTATGACCTCGCTGGCTTCTGTGTCGGGATTGTAGAAAAATCAGAAGTGATTGATGGCAGCCAAGTCAAAGCGGGCGACTTGCTACTCGGTCTGGCTTCTTCTGGCCCGCACTCCAACGGCTACTCTTTAATTCGCAAATTGATCGAGGTCAGCGGTGATGATCTGGATTTGGTGTTGGAAGATGGCCAGCGCCTGCGCGATGCCTTGATGGAGCCGACTCGTATCTATATTCGCTCCTTGCTGCCACTGCTCAAAAACAAAGTCGGCATTCACGCTTTATCTCACATCACTGGCGGCGGCCTCTACGAGAACATTCCTCGCGTTTTGCCGCAAGACTGCACCGCGCAGCTGGATCTGACCCACTACCAGCGCCCAGCCGTGTTCAACTGGATGCAAAAAGCCGGCAATGTGCCCGAAAAAGAAATGTACCGCACCCTGAACTGCGGTATCGGTATGGTGCTGGCTGTCGCAGCAGATCAGGCAGACGCCATCACCCAAGCCCTGACTGAAGCCGGAGAAACCGTTTTCGCTCTGGGCCAGATCGCCCCACGTGAAGGTCAAGAAGAGCAGGTCCAGATCAAGGGTATCAACGCATGATGTTTTCGAGTGAACCCGCTGCAGCTCGGCGGGTGGTTGTGCTGATCTCCGGCAGTGGCAGCAACTTGCAAGCCTTGATCGATGCACAGCAGACAGAAGAAGGCCTCGGCGGTGAAATCTGCGCGGTGATCAGCGATCAACCTGACGCCTACGGACTTGAACGCGCCAAACAAGCAGGCATCTCCACGCTGTGCATCAGCCCGAAGAACTTCTCCAGCCGTGAAGACTATGATCAACAGCTGATTCGTGAAATTGATCAATTTCAACCCGATTTGATCTTGCTCGCCGGATTCATGCGGATTCTATCTTCTGCCTTTGTGCTGCGCTACTTTGGCCGCCTGCTCAACATCCACCCCTCGCTGCTGCCCAAATATAAAGGGCTGCACACCCACCGGCGCGCACTTGAGGCTGGCGATAACGAACACGGCGTCAGCATCCACTTCGTGACTGAAGAACTGGATGGCGGGCCGCTGATAGTACAAGCCAAGGTGCCGATTGATCTCGAAGATGACGAAAGCTCGCTGGCGCGCAAGGTGCAGGTTCAAGAACACCTGCTCTACCCGCTCGTCACGCGCTGGTTTCTGCAAGGTCGACTCCAACTCAAAGGCAACCAGCCTGAGTTTGATGGTCACCCCCTGCCTCAACAAGGCTTGCTCTATCAAGAAGAAACACACAGCAACTAGACAGACTCAGATCAGCCTGTCATCATTTTCAGCGGCTTGGATACACCAAGTCGCTGTTTTTCATCTACTTGCTTCGCCGCTTATGCACCGCCTTGGGAAAGTCTCCTCTTCGTTTGAGGGGCGCCAAACGTGGAGAAAAAGCGTCTTTTAAAACACAAGTGTCCTCTCGTAAGGGACACCACTGCTCAGGAAAAATCATGCCTGTTATCACTCTTCCAGACGGAAGCCAACGTCCTTTCGAACACCCCGTTACTGTCGCACAGGTCGCCGAATCCATCGGTGCTGGCCTTGCCAAGGCCGCACTGGCCGGCAAGATCCAAGACCAAGCTGTCGACACCAGTTTTTTGATTGAAGAAGACACCCAGTTATCGATCATCACTGCCAAGGATGCAGAGGGCCTTGAGGTCCTGCGCCACTCCTGCGCCCACCTGATGGCGATGGCGGTGAAAAAGCTCTTCCCTCAGGTTCAAGTCACCATTGGTCCCGTCATTGAAGATGGCTTCTATTATGACTTTGATAGCGAAGAAGCCTTTACGCCTGAAGACCTGCTCGCCATTGAGAAAAAAATGGCTGAACTGGTCCAGGAAGACATTCAGGTCGAGCGCTTCACGTTAACGCGCGATGAAGCCATCCACTTCTTTGAAGAGCAAGGCGAGCACTATAAAGCCGAAATCATTCGCGATATCCCTGCGCACGAGATCCTTTCTCTCTATCGTCAAGGAGATTTTACTGATCTATGTCGCGGCCCACATGTGCCCAGCACAGGCAAGATCAAGGCCTTTAAACTCATGCGCGTCTCGGGTGCCTACTGGCGCGGTGATTCGAAAAACAAGATGCTCCAGCGCATTTACGGCACCTGCTGGGGTGATAAAAAAGAACTCAAAGCCTATCTACATCGTCTGGAAGAAGCCGAAAAGCGAGATCACCGCAAACTGGCAAAACGCATGGATCTCTTCCACATCCAAGACGAAGCGCCCGGCATGGTGTTCTGGCATGCCAATGGCTGGACCCTCTACCAAACCCTGGAAACCTATATGCGCGGCATTCTGCGCAACAATGGCTACCAAGAGGTCAAGACACCCCAGGTTGTCGATAAGGTACTCTGGGAACGTTCCGGCCACTGGGAACACTACCAGTCCAATATGTTCACTACGGTTTCTGAGCATCGGGATTACGCCATCAAGCCGATGAACTGCCCTTGCCACCTGCAGATCTTTAATCAAGGCCTGAAAAGCTACCGTGATCTCCCCCTGCGTATGGCTGAATTTGGCTCCTGCCACCGCAACGAGCCTTCAGGTTCACTGCATGGCTTAATGCGCGTACGTGGCTTTACTCAAGACGATGCCCATATCTTCTGTACAGAAGAGCAGATGGAAGACGAGGCCGCACGCTTTATCCAGCTGACGCTCGATGTCTACCGCGACTTTGGCTTTACCGATGTTGAGCTCAAACTATCCACGCGCCCTGAAGGCCGGATTGGCGATGACAGCCTGTGGGATAAAGCCGAACATGCTTTAGAGCACGCGCTGAACAAAATCGGCAAACCTTGGGATTTACAGCCTGGCGAAGGAGCCTTCTACGGGCCTAAAATCGAGTTCTCGCTGCGTGACTGCCTCGGCCGCGTCTGGCAGTGCGGTACCTTACAGCTTGATTTCGTCTTACCAGGTCGCCTCGGGTCTCAATATGTTGCAGAAGATGGTCAGCGTAAGAACCCAGTAATGCTGCATCGCGCGATTCTCGGTTCTTTCGAGCGCTTTATCGGCATTTTGATCGAGCACTATGCGGGTGATCTACCAACCTGGCTGGCACCTGTCCAAGCTGTGGTGATGAATATTACCAACAAGCAGGCTGATTACGCACAAGAATTAGCACAAATCTGCCATGCTCAAGGCATTCGCATCGAAACCGACTTGAGAAATGAGAAGATAGGCTTTAAAATCAGAGAGCATACCCTAGCGAAGGTTCCTTACTTGCTTGTTGTTGGTGACAAAGAAGTGGAATCGCGCACTGTCTCGGTGAGAACCCGTCACGGTGAAAACCTAGGCAATTATGATTTAGCAACACTGCAAGCCAAGCTCTTGGAACGCAACTTCTAAAAGAGCTTATTTTTCGGGTCATCTTGTGTGATCAATGATCGATACGAGATGGCTCGAAAAGCGCAAACCAGCTTGCTGATCAACCAAACAAAATGGAGATACAACAATCAAGCGCGCTAATCCAATGAGAGGGCGGGATCCTAAGAAAAATCTGCCCCCAATCAATGAGAATATCCAAGCCACTGAAGTCCGTCTGATCGGCCATGAAGGCGAGCAGATCGGCGTTGTTCCTTTACAAGAGGCCTTGGATAAAGCCGCAGAAGCCGGATTGGATCTGGTCAAGATTTCAGAAGCCGATCCCATCGTCTGTAAGATCATGGATTATGGCAAGTATCTGTTTGAGCAAAAGAAAGCCAAAAATGCTCAGAAGAAAAAACAGAAACAAATCCAGATCAAAGAAGTGAAATTCCGTCCCGGAACTGAAGAAGGTGACTACCAGATCAAGTTCCGTAACGTAAAACGCTTCCTTGAAGAAGGCGATAAGGTTAAAATCACACTTCGCTTCCGCGGACGTGAGATGGCACACCAAGATATCGGTCTGCGTCTCTATCAACGAATCGAAGAAGAACTGGGTGATACAGTGGTCGTTGAATCGCGTCCTCGCTTAGAGGGCCGTCAAATGGTCATGATGATTGCACCCAAGAAGAAATGATCCCCTCTCCTGCTGAGTTCAGGCATCGATGATGCCCACAGCTTGGCAGGAGAGTGTCTATTTATGGGCTTGGATCATGCCCCATCCCTTGAAACGCATTCTTAGAATGCACTTGTGGAGTTAAACGTAATGCCAAAGATTAAATCGAACAGTGGTGCGCGCAAGCGCTTCAAGCCAACTGCAAAAGGCTTCAAGCACAAGCAATCTTTCCGTAGCCACATCCTGACCAAGAAAAGCCCTAAGCGTAAGCGCCAGCTGCGTGGCATGAAGCAGATTTCTGCTGCTGACCTGCCATTAATCAAGCGTATGCTGCCTAGCGTTTAAGCCTTTTTCTTTCTTATTTTTGTCAGGAGTCTGTTGTTATGGCCCGTGTAAAACGTGGTGTTCAGGCGCGTCGTCGCCACAAAAAAATCCTTAAGCTCGCAAAAGGCTACTACGGTGCCCGTAGTCGTGTATTCCGCGTTGCTAAGCAAGCTGTTATCAAAGCTGGCCAGTACGCCTACCGCGACCGTCGTGTACGTAAGCGTCAGTTCCGTGCGCTGTGGATTGCGCGTATCAACGCTGCCACACGTATGAACGGCATGTCTTACAGCCGTTTCATCTCTGGCTTGAAGAAGGCAGATATCGCTATCGACCGTAAGGTTCTGGCCGATATCGCTGTTCACGATCAAGCCACTTTTGCAGCTATTGTTGAAAAATCAAAAGCGGCCTTAGCCTGATTTTTTAGCATTCAGCTTGCAAAAGCTCGCTTTTAATCCGCAAGATTAAAAGTTGTGATCAGGGGAAGGGCTTGGCTCTTCCCCTTTTTTACGTGCTGATTTTAACGATCTCCTTACACCTTTCACTGGAGCTGTGCAGATGGAAAACCTCTCCCCCCTGTCGATCGAAGGTCTCAACCTTCAAGAACAGGTTAGCCGTGCCCTCGAGCAGATCACCCAGGCTCAAGATATCGCGACACTGGAAGCCCTTCGTGTCCAGTTTCTGGGCAAAAAAGGAGAGCTGACCAGCCTGCTTAAAGGACTCGGGCAGCTCGCGCCAGAAGATCGCCCCAAGGCCGGCGACATTATCAACCAGGCCAAGCAGCAGGTACAACAAGCCCTACAAACACGCAAAGAAGCGCTCGAAAGCGCCGCTCTGAGCGCCAAACTGGCCGCAGAGCAGATCGACATCACGCTACCAGGACGCCAAGCACAACTGGGCGGTCTCCACCCCGTCACCAAGACGATTCAGCGTATTGAAGATTTTTTTGCCAGCATCGGCTTTACCGTCGCCGAAGGCCCTGAAGTTGAAGATGATTACCACAACTTCGAAGCGCTGAATATTCCAGCGCATCACCCAGCGCGCGCGATGCACGATACCTTCTATTTTGACGCTCATACCCTCCTGCGCACCCATACGTCACCGGTCCAAGTGCGCAGCATGGAAAGCCAGCAACCTCCCATGCGCATTCTTTGCCCTGGTCGTGTCTATCGCTGCGATTCCGATATGACTCACTCACCGATGTTCCATCAGGTCGAGGGGTTATTTATCGACGAAAATATCAGCTTTGCTGATCTTAAAGGCATCCTGCACCAGTTCTTACAGGCCTTTTTTGAGCAGGATCTGCGCGTACGCTTCCGCCCTTCTTACTTCCCCTTCACTGAGCCTTCGATCGAGGTGGATGTGGATCGAGGCGATGGTCGCTGGCTCGAAGTTCTCGGCTGCGGCATGGTGCATCCTAAGGTGCTGGCCATGTCCAACATTGATCCTGAGCGCTTTACTGGCTTTGCTTTTGGCATGGGTGTCGAGCGCCTCGCCATGCTGCGCTATGGCGTGGACGACCTCCGCCTGTTCTTCGATAACGACATCAAATTCTTGAGCCAGCTGCGTTAAGCGCATCTTGCCTGATAAGGAAAAACATCATGAAATTCAGTGAACTCTGGCTGCGTGAATGGGTGAACCCAGCTGTCACCACCGCAGAACTTGAATCCCAGCTCTCGCTGGCTGGCTTGGAAGTCGATAGTTTAGAACCCGCTGCTGGCGTCTTCTCAGGTGTGATCGTGGGTGAAATCATCAGCGCCGAGCCTCACCCCAATGCTGACAAGCTCCAGGTCTGCCAGGTCAGCGATGGCCAGAACACCCATCAAGTCGTTTGTGGTGCCCCCAATGCGCGTGCTGGCCTCAAAACCGCCTTTGCGCAGATCGGTGCCGTTTTACCCGGCGATTTCAAAATCAAAAAGGCCAAGCTGCGCCAAGTCGAATCTCACGGCATGCTCTCTTCTGAGCAGGAACTCGGCCTTTCTGAATCCCATGATGGCATCATGGAGCTGGCCGCGGACGCCCCTGTTGGCGCCGATCTGCGCGCCTATCTACAGCTCGATGATTATCTCTTTGATGTTGATCTGACCCCCAATCGCAGCGATTGCCTCTCGATTGCTGGCTTAGCGCGTGAAGTGGGCGTACTCAATCGCATCAGCGTCACACCACCTGTGCGCAACACCACCGAAGTCAGCCTAGAAGAGACACCCAGCATTGAAGTGCTGGCCCCTGAGGCTTGCCCGCGCTATTTGGGCCGCATTATTCGCGGCGTCAACCCGCAAGCCAGCACACCCTTATGGATGCAAGAGCGTCTGCGTCGCAGCGGTATTCGCAGCATTGATCCACTCGTCGATGTGACCAACTATGTGATGCTTGAACTTGGCCAGCCCCTGCATGCCTTTGATTTAGCGCAGATCGATCAAGGCATTCGAGTGCGCTTTGCAGAGCCACAAGAGAAGCTGACCCTGCTCGATGGTCAAGAAATTGATCTCGATCCTTCTAGCCTCGTCATCGCGGATCACAGTAAAGCCCTTGCCTTGGCTGGCATTATGGGGGGTGAAGGGAGCGGTTGCTCAGACTCAACGCAGGCAATCCTGCTCGAAGTCGCCTACTTTGATCCACTCGCCCTCGCCGGTCAGGCGCGCCGCTACGGCCTGCATACGGACTCTTCGCACCGCTTTGAGCGCGGCGTTGATTTTGCTCTGCAAGAACGCGCGATGGAAAGGGCCACCCAGCTGATTCTCGAAATCAGTGGCGGTCAGGCTGGCCCTGTGGTCGATCACACCAGCCAGGCTCACCTGCCTGAACGCGCTGAAATCCTGCTGCGCCGCCCACGTCTTGATCAACTCTTGGCCTGCCAGCTACCGACAGCAGAAGTGACCGACATCCTGCAACGCCTTGGTTTGCAAGTGCAGGAAATCAGTGAAGGTTGGCGCGCTCTGGCTCCCAGCTTCCGTTTTGATCTCAGTATTGAAGTCGATCTGATCGAAGAGATTGCCCGCGTCTATGGCTATGATCGCCTGCCCACTACAGCGCCGACAGCACCCCTGTTGATTCAGAGTACGCCTGAATCCCAAGTCAGCCTACGCCGCTTGCGTCAGGCTCTGGTTGCCCGCGACTATCAAGAAGCCATCACCTATAGCTTTATTGATACGGCTTCTGCGCAGATCTGTGATCCAGCGCATCCGCCTTTAGCGCTGAGCAACCCGATCTCGAGTGATTTGGCCGTGATGCGCACCAGCTTGATTCCTGGACTGGCCAAAACCCTCGCCCACAATCAAAAGCGCCAGCAAGCCCGTGTACGCCTTTTTGAAACTGGCTTACGCTTTGTCCCTCGTGGCGAACAGCTAGAACAAGAGCCGATGCTGGCAGGCTTGATTGCAGGCCCTCGACATGCTGAAACCTGGTGTGATAGCCAAGACAAGGTGGATTTCTTTGATTTAAAAGGTGATCTTGAGGCCCTGCTGCAACTTGGCGGTCAAGCCAAAGAGTGGCGCTTTGAGGCCGCCCAGCACCCAGCACTGCATCCAGGCCAAAGCGCCAAAATCAGTCGCCTCACGCCGCAAGGCTGGCAAGAAGCCGGCTGGATTGGCGCGCTCCATCCTCAGGTGGCGGCCCATTTTGATCTCAAAGGCAGCGCCTTTGTTTTTGAAATCCAGCTCACAAGCTTGATGCAAGGCCAGGTTGCCCGTTTTGCCGGCCTCTCACGCTTCCCTGAAATGCGTCGTGATCTCGCACTGGTTGTTGATCAACACCAGCAGGTTGGCGAACTGGTGCACGCCATCGAGCAGGAAGCAGAGACCAGCTTAAAACGCGTTCACCTGTTTGATGTCTACCAAGGCCAAAACCTTGCAGAAGGCAAAAAGAGCCTCGCGCTGGGTCTGACTTGGCAGCATCCAGAACGCACGCTGACGGATGAAGAGATCAACGCTCAGCTTGAACAGCTACTGGCGATGCTGCAGCAACGCTTTGCAGCCACGCTGCGCTAACCTACAGCACAGCTAGTAAAAGCCCCAGACTCAAGATTGAGCTGGGGCTTTTTTGTACAGACAAAACTTGACAAGTCCTTGATCTCACTGCAATGTTGGGTGTATTGCCTCGCCACACTGAAAGGAGCATCGTATGGGCGCACTCACCAAAGCAGAACTGACTGAAAGACTGATTAGCGAACTCGGATTCACCAAAAACGATGCCAAAGAAATGGTCGAGCATTTTTTTAGTGAGATCCGCGAGGCTTTAAAGGATAACGAGCAGGTGAAGCTCTCTGGTTTTGGTAACTTTGATCTGCGTGATAAGAGCGAGCGCCCAGGCCGCAACCCCAAAACAGGTGAAGAAATCCCGATTTCAGCTCGGCGCGTGGTCACTTTTAAGGCAGGACAAAAACTGAAAGGATTGGTTGAGCAGTGTTCTCGCTAGCGTAAGCATCAAGCTCACTACCATTGGATCTGATGCTATTTTTGAGTGAGAAGGCTCATAGAGCTTTTTGCCACACCTTCGGTACAACAAGCACAAAAAAAGGGCTTAGCTTTTTGAGCTAAACCCTTGATTTTATTGGTCGGAGTGACAGGATTCGAACCTGCGACCCCTTGCACCCCATGCAAGTGCGCTACCAAGCTGCGCCACACTCCGTTCAACTTTACTTTACTATCTAGAGGCTGGGGAAGTGCCTTAAGACGCTGCGTATTATAGAGACATTCACTAAAAACGCAAAGCCTTTTTTGAAAATTCTTTTTCTATCAGTTTCTTAGCTCAATCTTTTGCAGCCCACCACGACGAATCTGACCAGGTGTCTGCGCCCAATGGCGGCGAAAAGCATGGGTCAGTGCGCTTTGGCTTGAGAAGCCAACCTGCTCAGCAATCGTCGCAAGATCCATCCGTGTCGCCAGCAAGAGTTCGCGCGCCCTTTCTAAGCGAGCTTCCAGTAAATAACGTGCAGGGGTTTTGCCAGTGGCCTGCTTAAAAAGCTGATGAAAATGCCCTGCACTGACGCAGGCGACCTGCGCGAGTTGACTGACTGTCATAGGTTCTGCAAGGTGCTGCTGGATATACACCTCAAGCTGCACCAGATCAAGGCGCTTTTGTCCAGTCGGCAAGCGTGGCTGATGATCAAAAAGCCGCTGATATAAGCTGGCGACCAAAACCTGAGCCACCCCCTCAACGGCAGCAGAAGAAGCTGGCCACAGATGAGATTCACGATCAATAAAGCTCAATAGCAGGCGCAGATTCGCATCCGCAGTAAAATAGCGTGGGTGATCAAACAGCTGCTCAATGGACTGATTCACCGGATCAGCGGCCAATGCAGAGGAATCATCTCTCCAGTCGGCCTCTCTCGACCAAGCCGCAGCAGGCTTGCCTAGACAAGGGAAATCGATGACGGCATGGCGATTATCGCCTTTCCCCTCGTAAAAATGGACCTCACCCGCAGGTACCAGGCAACCATGCATCGCATCTACACGACCGCCATAACCCGCCACTTCAAACTCGGCATGGCCGGAGAGCCCAATCACCAGCTGGTGATAAGGATGATCATGGTGCAAACAGCGTGTCGGCAAGGCACAACTGCGTATTCTAGCCAGCATAGCTAAGCTCCTTTCAGCGTCATTTTCTGAGTGTGAAACAAAAACTGCTGAGTTTCAATCAAGACAAGAAGTGTTGATTAACGCGACACTCGTGATCGAGATCAAAAAAATAACGAGGGTTCACCATGTCATCACATCACCCACTTTACGATCAGAACACGCAGCAGCATGCCCTCGCGGCAGATTTGTTGCGACCTGATCTAGACCAGCTGAGTCTTCAGCAACTGGCCACCCAGATCAGCCAGCATTACATGATTGATGAGAACAAGCTACTCCCCGAGCTAATCACCCTACTGAACCACACGCCAGAGCAGATTAAAACGCTCAACCAGCGAACGGCACAGCTTGTACAAGCGGTACGTGCGCAGGGTGATGCCATCGACAGTCTCGATCAACTACTGCAAGAATACAGCCTCGACACCCATGAAGGTGTACTGCTGATGTGCCTGGCTGAGGCCTTATTACGCATTCCTGATTCACGCACTGCCGAAGCCCTGATTCGCGACAAACTCTCGGTGGCGGATTGGAAGAGCCACCTGGGACAAAGCGATTCTCTGCTAGTCAATGCCTCAACCTGGGGGCTGATGCTGACCGGCCGACTGGTCAAGATGGACCCACGCGATCACCAACCCGTGCCTGTTTTGAATCGTTTGGTCAGCCGCTTAGGCGAGCCAGTGGTGCGCCAAGTCATGTCACATGCGATGAAGTTGATGGGTCACCAGTTTGTCCTTGGCCGCACCCTGCCCGAGGCGCTGAAAAACGGCAAGCCCTTTTTCAAACAAGGCTACACCTACTCTTTTGATATGCTCGGTGAAGCCGCGCGGACGCAAAAAGACGCCCAGCGTTATTTTGATGCTTATCTCGATGCGATTGAGCGCGTTGGTCAGGCGGACACCAAGATCACCGCCTCGGCGCCAGCCCCTTCCATTTCAATAAAACTCTCAGCTATCCATCCACGCTATGAAGCCAGCCAAAGAGCCCGCGTCCTGCGTGAGCTGAGTGCTTCACTGGCACAATTGGTGGTCCGAGCGCGCGAACTCGATGTCGCGATCACCCTTGATGCCGAAGAGGCAGATCGCCTCGAACTCTCTCTTGAGGTGCTGGAGCGCGTCTATCGCCAAGAAGCCAAGGGCTGGGGCAAGCTTGGTCTGGTGGTACAGGCCTATTCCAAGCGTGCGCTGCCTGTCTTGCACTGGCTGACACGCCTGGCAGCAGAACAGGGAGATGAAATCCCAGTACGTCTGGTCAAGGGTGCCTACTGGGATACCGAAATCAAACTAGCACAAATTGAAGGCTTGGCGTGCTACCCTGTTTATACGCGTAAAGCCAATACAGATATCGCTTATCTGGCCTGCGCCCGCTATTTACTCTCTGACCTCACGCGTGGACGCCTCTTCCCCCAGTTTGCCACCCACAATGCCCACACGCTGATCTGCCTGCTCGACATGGCCGGATCACGCCCAGTCGAGTTTCAGCGGCTGCACGGTATGGGTGAGGCGCTTTATAAACAAGCACTGAAACTGGCTCCAGCAGGCACCTACTGCCGCATCTACGCTCCAGTCGGTGCACACAAGGATCTCTTGCCCTATCTGGTACGCCGCTTATTAGAAAATGGAGCCAACTCGTCTTTTGTGCATCAGCTGGTCGATGAGCGCGTGCCGGTTGAGCGCCTATGCCGCCATCCACTTGAGAGCCTGCAATCACTCACCAGCTATCGCAATACAGCTATTCCACTGCCTCATCATCTTTATGGGCCGCAGCGCCCCAATGCTAAGGGAATCAATTTAATGATTAACAGCCAGGTTGAACCACTTTTAGATGCATTAAAGCCTTGGGATCAACACCTATGGCAGGGTGGCCCTCTGCTTGCACAGGCCGTGACGCCAGATCTACAGCGCCAACAGGCCGTCACCAGCCCTTTTGATGCCAGCCAGCAGGTTGGACAGATTCAATGGGCAACAGCAGAACAGGCTCAAGCTGCGCTGGACGCGGCCGCACTGGCCTTCCCGCGCTGGAATGCACAACCTGTTGCACAGCGTGCCGCCCTATTGCGCCATGTCGCTGATCTGCTTGAAGAGCACTTTGCCGAGTTGATGGCACTGTGCGCGCGTGAGGCAGGCAAGCAGCTCAAGGATGGTGTAGCCGAAATTCGTGAGGCCGTGGATTTCTGCCGCTACTATGCCAACCAAGCCGAAGAGCAGATGGGGCAGGCAAGAGTGCTACCAGGGCCTACTGGTGAATCTAACGAACTTTATTTAACCGGCAAGGGCGTTTTTGTCGCCATCAGCCCATGGAATTTCCCTGTAGCGATCTTCTTAGGTCAGGTGGTCGCGGCGCTGGTCGCAGGAAACACCGTGATCGCTAAGCCAGCGGAGCAAACCTCTCTGGTCGCTTACCGCTGTGTGGAGCTGCTGTATCAAGCCGGTGTACCTCGTGATGTTGTCCAGCTCTTACCTGGGCTAGGACGCGAAATCGGCCCGGTTTTAACCAGTGATCCACGGGTAACAGGCGTCGCCTTTACTGGCTCCACCGCCACAGCGCAAAACATCAACCTGAGCCTGGCACAACGCCACAATGCACCTTTAGCGGCCTTGGTCGCGGAAACTGGCGGACAAAATGCCATGTTGGTTGATTCGACCGCGCTACCTGAACAGGTCGTTGCAGATGTAGTAGAATCTGCTTTTGCCAGTGCAGGTCAAAGATGTTCAGCCCTGCGAGTCTTGTTTTTACAAGAAGATATTGCTGATAAAGTCGAAGACTTGCTTGCTGGTGCGATGCAAGAGCTGCAAATAGGTGATCCACGAGACTTGGCCACGGATGTCGGCCCTGTCATTGATCAAGCCGCTCGCACTCAGCTTCAGGAGCATATCGAGCACTTTCGTCAGCAAGGACGCGTGATCGCAGAAACCCAGCTGCCTGAAGCCTGGCAGCAAAAAGGACAGTTTATTGCGCCTGTGGCCATTCGACTGAATAGCCTTGACGAGCTTGAAACTGAGCGCTTTGGGCCGATTCTGCATATCCTGCGCTACCGTGCGACTGAAATCGATCAAGTGATTGAAAGCATTAATCGCTGTGGCTACGGCCTGACTTTTGGCATCCAAAGTCGCAATGAAAGCTTTGCCGCTTATATCGATCAGCGCATCCGCGTCGGTAATGTCTACATCAATCGCAATATGATTGGTGCGGTTGTTGGTGTGCAGCCTTTTGGCGGCATGGGCTTATCAGGAACAGGCCCCAAGGCAGGCGGGCCACACTATCTGCTGCGTTTTGTGACAGAAAGAACTCGTACGATCAACACCGCCGCCATAGGTGGCAATGCCAGCCTCTTGGCTCAGGCAGAAGAAACACAAGAGGAGGGCCAAGCCTCTCTCTAAAACAGAGCACTGGCCAGCTGGCTCATCAGGCGAGCTGGCCGCAAGCCGCACCATAACTCAACAACAACAACCTCAAAAGGTGAATTAAGATGATTGAAACGAGTACAGCAGTGGGCTGGACCTTCGTCGTCTATCTGACGGTAATCATGGGGATAGGCTGGGTGGCCTATCAAAGAACACAAAACCTCTCCGACTATATTCTCGGTGGGCGCAGGCTGGGACCGTGGAGTTCCGCGCTTTCTGCCGGGGCATCCGACATGTCTGGCTGGCTCCTACTGGGCTTGCCTGGTGCGGCCTTTGCCGTTGGCCTCAGTGCAGGCTGGATTGCACTGGGTCTCTTGGTGGGTACCTGGCTGAACTGGTTATTGATGGCCCCTCGCCTGCGGGTTTATACCTTTAAAGCCAATGACTCTTTGACGCTCCCTGAGTTTTTAGAGCAGCGCTTTCGCGATAAAACCAATATGCTGCGCGTGGTGTCGGCGCTGTTTATTCTGCTGTTTTTCCTTTTCTACACTTCTTCTGGTCTTGTTGCAGGCGGCAAACTGTTTGAGACGGTCTTTGGTGTGGACTACCAGTATGCGGTCATTCTCGGCACACTTGCGGTTGTTTCCTACACCATGTTTGGCGGCTTCCTCGCGGTATCCTGGACAGATCTACTGCAAGGTCTGATGATGGCGGCCGCTTTAGCGCTGGTCCCCTTATGGGCTATGGGTGAACTGGGCGGCATCAATGCCACCTTCACTAGCCTTGAAGAACTCAACCCACACCTGCTGACCTGGTTCAGTGACAATACGGGGGCGTCATTAACCATCATCGGTATTCTCAGCTCTGTTGCCTGGGGTCTGGGTTATTTTGGTCAGCCCCATATTTTGGCGCGCTTTGCGGCGATCGACTCTGCCAAACAGATCCCAGCTGCACGCCGCATTGCCGTATCCTGGACAGCACTGACTCTCTTTTGCGCCATGCTGATTGGCCTGGTGGGTATTGTTTATCTCGGCGATGGCCTTGGTGATGGCGAGACCGTCTTTATGGTGATGGTGAACGCCCTTTTCCACCCAGTGATTGCCGGTATTTTACTTGCCGCGATTCTGGCCGCCGTGATGTCAACTGCAGACTCTCAGCTGTTGGTGTCTTCTTCAGCGCTGACAGAAGACTTTTACAAGTCGATTTTCCGCAAAGATGCCACTCAAGAAGAGCTAGTGCGCATTGGCCGTATTGCCGTGATTCTGATTGCGCTGGCCGCGATGCTGCTTGCCTTTGATGATGACAGCACAGTACTCGATCTGGTCTCCTATGCTTGGGCAGGCTTTGGCGCGACCTTTGGCCCTGTATTGCTGCTGTCCTTGTTCTGGCGTCGCTCTACTGCGCTGGGTGCCATGGCCGGTATTGTGGTGGGTGGTGTGACCGTTGTGGTGTGGGCCAATATGAGTGGCGGTATTTTTGAACTCTACGAAATCCTGCCCGGTTTTGTGCTGGCGGGCTTGGCGATGATTGGCATGAGCTTGATCAGCCCTGAGCCAGAGCAAGAAATTCTGGATGAGTTTGATGCCGTGCAACAAGAAGTCAAACAAGGCTAAGCAAGGAAGATCAGAAACAGATTCAAGGGAGCATCAGCTCCCTTGAATGGATCAGGCAGGATGATAATCCTGCCGATACCAATCCACGAATTTTTGCACCCCTTCTTCAATACTGGTGCTGGGCTGATAGCCTACCGCCGCCTGCAAACGCTGGGTATCCGCATAGGTGATCGGCACATCGCCTGGCTGCATCGGCAGATGGATCTGCTCAGCTTGGCGACCACAGGCACTTTCTATGGCTTGAATAAAGCGCATCAGCTCGATGGGCTGGTGATTGCCAATATTGTAGAGCGCATAGGGCGTAGGCTCAGCCTTGGGCAGGACGGCTTGAATGCGCATCACACCTTCGACGATATCATCTATATAAGTAAAATCACGCTGCATCTTGCCGTGATTAAAGACCTTAATGGGCTCGCCTTTGAGGATGGCCTCAGTGAACAACCAAGGGGCCATATCTGGCCGACCTGCTGGGCCATAGACAGTAAAAAAGCGTAGGCCCGTCGTCGGCAGTTGATAGAGATGCGCATAGGAGTGCGCCATCAGCTCATTGGCTTTTTTGCTGGCCGCATAAAGCGATATAGGATGATCCACCGGATCGCTCTCGCTAAAAGGCACTTTTTTATTCATGCCATACACTGAGCTCGAAGAGGCATACACCAGATGCTCAACGCGGGTGTGACGACAACCTTCAAGAATCGACATCATCCCCACGAGGTTGCTATCGACATAATCAAAGGGCGCTTCAAGCGAGTAGCGCACTCCCGCTTGCGCGGCCAGATGAATGACGCGCTGGAAGCCTTCTGCACGAAAAAGCGCCGCCATGGCCTCACGATCAGCCAAGTCTTGCTGTACAAAACGGAACTGCGCATAGGGGCGCAGTTGGGCTAGACGATAGTGTTTGAGCCGCGGATCATAGTAGGCATTGAGGCTATCCAGCCCGACCACTTCATGCCCCTGCTCAAGCAAACGCAGACAGGTATGCATGCCGATAAAGCCTGCGGCTCCGGTGACGAGAAACTTCATGCATCGCTTCCGAATAAATCGCGCGTGTAGACCTTGTCTTGCACATCGCTGAGTTCATCGGCTTGACGATTGGCGATAATCACATCACTGAGCTGCTTAAACTCAGCCAGATCACGCACCACCCGTGAGTGAAAGAAGGTATCTTCTTCAAGCACTGGCTCATAGACGATCACCTCAATACCCTTGGCTTTGAGGCGTTTCATCACGCCCTGCATCGCTGAGGCACGAAAGTTATCTGAACCGGCCTTCATAATCAGCCGATAGACCCCCACCACCTGGGGTTGGCGCGCCAGAATCGAATCCGCAATAAAATCTTTACGCGTGGTGTTGGATTCCACAATCGCTTTAATCAAGTTGCTGGGCACCTGATCATAGTTAGCCAACAGCTGCTTGGTATCCTTAGGCAGACAATAGCCGCCATAGCCAAAACTGGGGTTATTGTAGTGGCTGCCGATGCGCGGATCTAACCCTACGCCTTCGATAATCTGTCGTGTATTCAAGCCATGTGTCTGAGCATAGGTATCCAGCTCGTTAAAATAGGCCACACGCATTGCCAGGTAGGTATTGGCAAAGAGCTTGATCGCCTCGGCCTCGGTGGAATCCGTAAAGAGCAGCGGTGCGTCTTTTTTGATCGCCCCTTCTTGTAGCAAGGCCGCAAAGCGTTCAGCTCGGGCGGAACGCTCGCCGACAATAATCCGCGATGGGTAGAGGTTATCCTGCAGGGCCTGGCCCTCACGCAAGAACTCTGGCGAGAAGATCACCTGTTCTGTGCCCAGCTGCTGACGCACCTTAGCGGTATAGCCAACCGGCACGGTGGATTTGATCACCATCACCGCATCGGGGTTGTGTTCCATCACCAAGCGAATCACGGCCTCAATACTCTTCGTATTAAAATAGTTAGTCTCGGGATCATAGTCAGTTGGTGTCGCGATGATGACAAACTCAGCATCCCGATAGGCTTCGGCTGGATCAAGCGTGGCACGAAAGTTCAGCGGCTTATCACGCAAGAAGGCTTGAATCTGCTCGTCCTCAATTGGGGATTGGCGCTGATTGAGCAGCTCCACCTTGTGCGGCAGGATATCCACCGCAACGACTTCATGATTTTGTGCCAAGAGCATGGCATTAGAGAGTCCAACATAGCCTGTGCCGGCAATGGCAATTTTCATTTTTTTTCCTATACCTTCTGTGGGTCAGCATGCATGCTGAATTTAAGTGGCATTATAAACCTTTAACAAAAATAGAAAAAACCACCACCTAGATAAAAAAAACACCTCTTCTTTACGAAGAGGTGCAGAGATTGGCTTTTCTAGATGAAGAAAATTAAAACTTCTCCTCAAAACCGATACTGAACGCCAGGTAACGCGGGATATCATTGCCATCAAAACTCGAGGTTTGCGTACTCATCGCCGCATCAAGGTTGAAAATACCAAAGAGTGTCGTGCCAAAGTGAACCGTGCTGAGCTCAGTACCAGTGAGGTTTTTGTTGTAACCTGCGCGCACACCAGGCAACCACCAGCTATTGGTAAAGTACCCGGCTGACACCCCCATATTCTGGAATTCATCGCCGACAAAGTTAGTGGCTGTACCAAGAGTATAATAGCCTTGTACAACCCAGTTACGGCTCTGTGAGAAGTAGGCCCCTTCAACCACCGCATGACGCGTCAAGGTCACGCTTTCTGCCAGACTAAGACGGCCATTGCGCTGCAGATTTTGTGCAGCCTCAAAATCATCTTCTCTGCTATCCAAAAAGCTGCCTAAATCAGGATAGTCAAACTCTGGCTCATTGAGGTTATACAGAGTCAAACCCAGCTGGTAGTTGTCGGCATGCCACAACAGACCCACATCCAAGCCTAAGGCTCCCGATGTAGTGCTTTGGTCTCGAAAATCATCGAGTGCCGTATCCAGCGCATCGTCATCGCTATCATCATCGTCATTGGCGATGCCACGGAAGGAGACCAAATTACGGAACATCTCAGCATGGTAGTAGTTTAAACGTGCGCCGGCTTCGAGGGTGCCGTAGGTTGGATTCAGCTCAAAAGCGCTGGTCAGGTTATGCGCATAGCTGATTGACAGCTGCGCCACGCCGGCAGCACGCACGTCAAAAGAAGAATCGGTAGTCAGTTCAGCTTCGAGTTCGATGTCATTCGGATTCAATGCGCCGCTATCAAGGTCGGCAATAACTTGGTTAATATCCGCCAAATCTTCAACAGCCACAATGTTGTTGTTCTGCAGATAATCACGGATCTGCTCTAGCTGCTGCTGCTCTGTTAAACCGTCATTATCGAGAATAGCATTAATGCCAACATAAGCATCACCGATCTGCCCTGCATCGATCTGCACACTGCCCAGGTTCTGGTTGGATCCACCACGCACATTGGTTCTGACACCAAAACGATCCCCAATAAACGCACCACGCATTTGACCACTGGCCGACACATTAAAGCCTAAAGACCAATCACGCTGTGAGGAGAAAACAAAGGGCATCAAGGGTGCTGAGGCATGAAAGCCCGCGCGAATTTGCCCACCCTGCTCCAGTGCTTCTAACAACTCACCATTAATATTATCGGCGATCGCTTGGTAGCAAGCTGCCAGCGTATTGCCATCAATGGAACCTGAACTGGGATCGACATTACAGCCAGCGCCATAGCGACTTAAATGGCTGGCAGCTGACTGGCGATCACCTAGGTTCGCACTCGACCAGCTATCTAACGTATCCAAAGCATCCAGATCATCGACCAGATCATCGAGTTTTAGATCCAGATCATCGACCTCACCAATTTCAATATAACCGCCAAGATTGGCAAAGTAACCAAAACGAAAACGCTCGCCATCACGCACAATTAAATTGGTGCTGGCGGGATTATTGGCACTGGTGTGGACGCTGCGCTGACTGGTCACACCACCAGTGGTGAGCGAAAAACCTGGCGCGACCAGTGATTGGTTCGCACTGGCCAGGGCAGGCAGGCTAAGTAGCGCAACCGCAAGTGCGCAACGTGTGGGTTTGAATAGCTGAGACATAATCTTTCCTCGTGATGATTTTGAATCACTGTTTTTTTATAGCCGGTATAGAGTGAAGCTTAACTTCACTGGATAATGAGTCAAGCCAAATCCATCACAAACCCATATTTTTGATACCACTTTTGTCAATTTATTCCCCATTTGGCCAACCGCTCCTTAGGCGGCCTCAGGCACACCTGAGTGAAAGCGAAACTGAGGATCAGGGCTTTCAATCAATTCACGCTCAGCCGCGACCAGCTCAGCGATCCGCGCATCAATCGGGCCATCCGCGTAAAGACGCGCTAAATCCAGATAATCGATAAAATGGCGCGCCTCAGATTTCACCAAAGAGCGATAGTATTTGGCGAGAGCAGGGTCAAGGTGCGGAATTAAAGCCACAAAGCGTTCACAGGAGCGCGCCTCTATCAAAGCGCCAATAATCAGCAGATCGATAAAACGCCCCTGCTCACTGGTGCGCATTTGCTTGCGCAGCGCTTCGGCATAGCGTGAGGGTGAAATATTCTCATAGGCAATGCCTCGCTCATACAGCAGGTTAATGACCTGCTCAAAGTGCAGCAGTTCTTCACGCGCCAGCTGAGACATTTTTTTAAGCAATTCAGGACGATCAACATGCTTGTGCATCAGACTCATCGCCGCAGCGGCGGCTTTTTTCTCGCACTGGGCATGATCAATCAACAGCAGGGGGAGATTCTGTAGCGCCACCTCGACCCAAGCCTGAGGCGTTGCGCAGGCTAAAAAGGCTTGGATGTCACTAATATCAGGCGGCGTGATGGCTTCGTTCATGGCTCTTCTCAAGATCAGGTAAACTATAAAGGTTAAAAAAAATCAGCGGCTATTTTAACCAAAAATCAGTTCTAGGATGAGAAATCCGCCCTTTTATCTTCATGCGTGAGAATGTGATGTCTGAATGGATCCCCCCAACCGGGCCTCAGCAAGAGCCCCACAAAACAGATTCAGCTCCGAAAACGCCACCTTCGCCTTGCGTGGGGTTTTGCTCGACAACCTTTGGTGATCCTGTCTGTCGTGGCTGTAAAAGGCGCAGCGCTGAAGTCGATCAATGGAATCACCTCAGCAGGGCGCAGCAAAAGGTGGTGTGGGAGCGCCTTTGGCAGCAGGCTGAGCAGCTCATCCCCGATTGGCTGGTGATCGAAGACACGCAAAAGCTACGCCATCAGCTCCAACGCCTGCAGATTCGCCATCATCCTGAAGCGCCAGCCAGTGCTTGGGTACTGGATTTGTTACGTGTAGGGCATTTACACATCCGTGATCTCAGCGCCTATGGGCTGCGTGTGCAGGTGCAGCATCAGGCGCTGAACCTGCCTGATCTCTGGCAGCAGATCAATCAAGCCTGGTACCAGCATGCACTGGCCGCCCCAGCCACAGCGCGTTAAAGCAGCGCACACACGGGGCCGCTGATCAAAAGTAATCAACCAACAGCGACCAAAGTTGAAGCCGTGGCGACCCAGCACAACTTAACTTTGTTGACAATTTACTCTACAATGCCAACGCCTTGAAAAGAATGGATCCATAAAGAATCGGTCGCCATCGCGATATGATCGGGCTCTTTCTTCTCAGAGGTCGATTGCTTCAACAGCAACCCCGTTCAGTAGCCTCTGGCCTGTCTGGGCTCAATGAGGTGATACTCACGGGGTGCTTTAAACAGGATTCGCTGTCGATCGAAGCGCTAACAGATGAGGGTATAAACCGTGCTAGAAGCTTACCGCAAACATGTCGAAGAACGCGCTCAAGAAGGCGTGCCACCCAAGCCACTGGATGCAGATCAAACCGCTGCGTTGGTTGATCTGATCAAAAACCCACCTGCTGGCGAAGAAGAGTTTCTGCTCGATCTGATTTCTAACCGTATTCCCCCTGGTGTGGATGAAGCCGCTTATGTCAAAGCCGGTTTCCTCGCCGCACTGGCTAAAGGCGAGACCTCTTCTCCTTTAATTTCTGCTGAGAAGGCTGTTGAGCTGCTCGGCACCATGCAAGGTGGCTACAACATCGTCACACTGGTTGATCTGCTCGATAGCGATGATCTGGGCAGCCTGGCCGCTGAGCAACTGAAATCCACCCTGCTGATGTTTGATGCCTTCCACGATGTGGCTGATAAAGCCGATGAAGGCAATGACAATGCCAAGGCCGTCTTAAAGTCTTGGGCCGAGGCGGAATGGTTCCTGAACAAGCCCGCTCTGGCAGAAAAAATCTCTCTGGCGGTCTTTAAAGTCCCTGGCGAAACCAACACCGATGACCTGTCTCCAGCACCAGATGCTTGGTCACGCCCTGATATTCCTGTGCACGCTAATGCCATGCTCAAAATGGCGCGCGAAGGCATCGAGCCAATCGAGCCAGGCGTACTGGGTCCGCTGAAGCAGATCGAAGAAGTCAAAGCCAAGGGCTTCCCTGTCGCCTATGTTGGTGACGTTGTGGGCACAGGTTCTTCACGCAAATCAGCTACCAACTCGGTACTCTGGTTCTTTGGTGATGACATCCCCAATGTGCCTAACAAGCGCGCTGGCGGCTTCTGCTTTGGCTCTAAAATTGCGCCTATCTTCTACAACACGATGGAAGATGCCGGTGCTCTGCCGATCGAGATGGATGTTGAGCAGCTGAATATGGGCGACGTGATTGACGTTTACCCCTACGAAGGCAAGGTGTGCAAGCACGGTACAGATGAAGTGCTGTCCACTTTTGAGCTGAAAACACCTGTCCTGCTAGATGAAGTTCGCGCCGGCGGCCGTATCCCGCTGATCATTGGTCGCGGTTTGACTGAAAAGGCGCGCGCCCACCTCGGCATGGGTCCATCAGACATCTTCAAAAAGCCTGAGCAGCCTGTCGATACTGGCAAGGGCTTTACGCTGGCACAGAAGATGGTTGGCAAGGCGTGTGGCGTTGATGGCGTTCGTCCTGGCACCTACTGCGAGCCTAAGATGACCACGGTTGGCTCACAGGATACCACTGGCCCCATGACGCGCGACGAGCTGAAAGACTTGGCTTGCTTGGGCTTCTCTGCGGATCTGGTGATGCAGTCTTTCTGTCACACAGCGGCCTATCCTAAGCCCGTTGACGTCACCACCCACCACACCCTCCCTGATTTCATTATGAACCGTGGCGGTGTTTCTCTGCGCCCTGGTGACGGTATCATCCACTCTTGGCTGAACCGTATGCTGCTGCCTGACACTGTCGGTACCGGTGGTGACTCGCACACCCGCTTCCCTCTGGGTATCTCCTTCCCTGCAGGTTCTGGCTTGGTGGCCTTTGCTGCCGCCACAGGCGTGATGCCTTTGGATATGCCTGAATCGGTTCTGGTGCGCTTTAAAGGTGAAATGCAGCCGGGTATCACCCTGCGTGATCTGGTGCATGCGATTCCTCACCAAGCCATCAAAGAAGGTCTGCTGACCGTGGAGAAGAAAGGCAAGAAGAACATCTTCTCTGGTCGCGTTCTGGAAATCGAAGGTCTGGAGCACCTGACCGCTGAACAGGCTTTTGAGTTGTCTGATGCCTCGGCTGAGCGCTCTGCAGCAGGTTGTACCATCACCCTGTCTGAAGAATCAGTAGCGGAATACCTCAAGTCTAACATCACCCTGCTGCGCTGGATGATCAGCAATGGCTATGGCGATCCACGTACTCTGGAGCGTCGTGCGAAGGCAATGGAAGACTGGCTGGCCAACCCACAGCTGATGCGCGCAGATGCGGATGCAGAGTATGCTGCAGTGATCGAAATTGATCTGAACGAGATCAAAGAACCGATCCTGTGTGCACCAAACGATCCAGACGATGCACGTACCCTGTCTGAAGTCCAAGGCCGCAAGATTGATGAAGTCTTTATCGGTTCTTGTATGACCAACATTGGTCACTTCCGTGCCGCTGGTAAGCTGCTTGAGAAGCACAAGGGCGAGCTGCCCACGCGTCTATGGCTGTCTCCTCCTACCAAGATGGACCAGTATCAGCTGACTGAAGAAGGCTACTACGGCATCTATGGCAAAGCGGGCGCGCGGATGGAAATGCCAGGCTGCTCACTGTGCATGGGTAACCAAGCGCGGATCGCGGCAAAATCAACGGCGGTTTCTACTTCAACGCGTAACTTCCCTAACCGCTTAGGTGATGGCGCAGACGTCTTCCTGGCTTCTGCTGAATTGGCTGCCGTGGCTTCGATTCTTGGTCGCCTGCCCACAACAGCTGAGTACATGGAATACGCTGCGACGATCAACACCATGGCCAGCGATGTGTATCGCTACCTGAACTTTGATCAGATTGCTGAGTACCAAAAAGCGGCTTCTTCTGTGATTCCTGTGGCTCAGGAAGCCTAAGGAATCTCTGATCAACGTCATGAGCGCAGGTCAGGCTAGGCAAACTGATCGAAAAAGCGGAGTTGACACTGAGTCAATGAGCATTTTGAGGTCAATTTCAACGCAGCATCACCAAGCGCAATAGTTAATCAGAGACTTCCTAAGACGCTGCTGACACTGGCTGGGCCCGTACTCAGCCAGTTGAACAACCAACCCTGCCTCAATAGGCAGGGTTTTTTTGTGGATGATATCAATCAAAGAGATCCGTTAAACTAGCAGATTGTTTTTACTCTGATTGAGCGCCTGAGGTGTTTTATGTCCACTCCCGATCTTTTTCCTCTTCCTCACTGGGCCGTTCTTGCCCTCACTGGCGGCCAACCTAAGAAGCTTCTCCAGGGACAAACCACCTGTGACCTGCGCTTGCTATCCCCAGCTCAAGCGCTGCCCGGTTTGCTGTGCGATCTTAAGGGCCGTGTCATGGCCAGTTTTATTGTTATTGAGCGTGCCGAGGATGATGTGCTGCTGGCGTTGCCACGTTCGACACTAGAGAGCTTGACGCAACAACTGCAACCTTATCTGCCTTTCTTTCGCACCCAGTTACAAGTATTGAATGACTGGACAGTAATGGGCAGCCTCACACCCACTCCAGCTCCCAGCGCAGGCTTCACAACGGAGCAAGAGACCAACAGCATCGCGCTTCATCTGCCTTATCAAAGCCCAGCACAATTGCACCTGCACGCCCAAACAACCACAACACCTGCCACTCCCGAGCAACAGGCGGCTTGGCAACAAGCGGAGATCGAATCCGGCTGGCTGTGGATTGAAGCGCAACACCAAGCCCAATTTCTGCCGCAAATGCTGAACTTCCAAGCGCTCGGTGCGGTGAGTTTCAAAAAAGGCTGCTATACAGGACAAGAAATTGTGGCACGCGCGCAGTTTCGCGGACAGGTCAAAAAACGCCTCTATCGCCTGCAGCTCGCCGACACGACGCCACTCAGCGAACTGGGCATTTTCAATGCGCAGGGACAGGAAGTTGGACAGCTTGTGAGCCAAGTGAAAGATCAAGCGCTTGCGGTGATCAAAACCCAAGCGACCGAAGAGGCACTCTTCAGCCAGGGTTCAGCCCCTGTCTCTTTACTCGAATTGCCCTATGACCCCCATGCTCGTCATGCCTGGCACGGCGGTGAAGCCTAGAAAGACTCTGATCAACTATTGCGCTTGGTGATGCTGCGCTCATGGCGTTGATCAGAGGTTCCGAGCCAAAATACAAGGGCAGGCAGGCTTAACGCCTTAACCAGTCGACTAGTAAATCCAGCAAAAACCGAACGATGGATTGCAGTCGCGGATAGGGTGCCAGCGTCTCGACGAGCCAAGGCGACCAGCGATAATACTGATGCACCAGCCAACGTCCTGTCGCTGAGTGCATCAGCTGCTGGTCTCGAAATGCACGCAGCTGCTGCACCTGCTCAGCCTCAGCATCGCCATAAACCAGCGTTGCAATATAGCAGCCCTCGCCTCCGCTCAAGCCTGGTGATAAGACGGGACGCAGATGCAGGGTCTGCCAAGTGTTACCAGTTTGAAGCCAAGGACTGGCATCGGCCAAGGCCCAGCGCAGCAGACCTGGATGCGGCTGATCCAGCCCATGCCGAGACTCCAATCTTTGCCAACGCTGGACGTGTGGATCCCAGATTTCCAAAGCACTCCACCGCCAATGCTGCTGTGTATCGAGGATAAATTGCCAATCTCCACGCAGATCTTCACCACGCAAAGCCAGTGATGCCCCATCTTTTTCAAGATGCGCTGTCCAGTGACCTCGCCCACCCAAACGCTCTATTTCAATCTGATGCCTTTGCCAAGGCAAGCGGCATCGCCCTGCCTCACACCAGGAGTGGGGAATATGATGCTCAGCTCGCTGTAACTCAAGTGGCATTAAAGGACCGCTCAGATCATATAAATGCAGTACACCTGTCTGCCACTCAGTCGGCAAGCGCAACTCCAGTCCTTGCTGAACTTCAACAAAAGGCAGCAGCTTTTGTTCAGCATTTTCATGCCACTCAGCGCGCACCACCTGGTCCAACGCATGGCCACGGATAAGAAGCCGCTCTCCTTCTGACAACCATTGATAACTAAACCAGGCCGGTCTGATAACCTGCTCAACTGGCCCAAGCAGCAGACGATCTATCTGCAACAGCCCTGGATAGCGCACATCATCCACCAAAGCAGGCGTATATCGCACACTATTCAGCACAGCGGCTTTCACGGCCGTCGCGCTGAGATCAGGCTGGTCATGCCATAAAGCCGCAGCGGCTGCAGAAACAAAGGGGGCGGACATCGATGTGCCTGTCTGAGCGCGATAATCTTGGTTCAGCCAAGTACTCCGGATACTGGTTCCTGGCGCCGCTAAATCAACATAGTAACGACTGAAGTTACTACCGCTAGGACCAGCATATAGGCGCTGAGGCTGGTCTGCATTGGCAACACTGATCAGACTAGCGATGTGGCCGCTCCACTGTGCAGGATAATAAGGACGGTGATGCAATGCCTGACGATCATTACCCGCAGCAGCAACAATCAGCATCCCTGCCTGCTCAGCGCGTTGAAGCGCATCAAAAAGAGCCTGAGAGAAGCGCGTCGTCCCCCAAGAGGCGTTGATGATCTGCGCCTGTCCTAAACGCGCCTGATCTATCGCTGTAATCGCATCGGCAAGATTGCCCCCAAACGGACTCAAGACCCCAATGGACCAAAGGCGAGCAGACGAACATAACCCAAGTGTTCCTTGTTGAGTATTGGGCCGTCCTGCTATCAAACCCGCGATATGTGTACCATGGCCTATAGCATCGGCAGGGATCACTGGCTGCTGATCTGTTCGCAAAGAAGGCAAAAAATGTTCAGACAAGAGGTCTGGATGATCAATATCGACTCCAGAGTCAATAATCGCTAGGGTAATAGCATCACAAGGCCATTGCTGGACAAGATCGAGTCCCATCCACGGCCAAAAATAAGGCAAGCCTGCGGGAGTCGCACTCAATCTTGCCGAGTGCACCGAAGCAGGCACAAGCAACCTCGTATTCAATTCAGCAAAGACTACATCTGGATGATGGCGTAAATGCGCCAGTTGCACTAACTTCTCGTCCATATCATCTATTGGATAGTGCATCAGATGATAAGAAGCCTCACTGATACTACGCCCTTCAATAGGAGGCTCATTTGAAGTGATCGTTTGCAGTTCGGTGTAGCCAGCCCCTGGTTGCCAGGCAACGAGAAGAGCCCAGCTAGAAAGACTCCAGCCAAGGAGCATAATTGATACGATCCACTTCAAGATGGCGCAGCGAGCTAAGTTCATTTTTTGCTCCGAAGTTGATCCAAGATAGAACACTTGCGAAAACTAAACCTATTATCTAGCATTCATTTTCAATACAAGTCTAGAGACCATCCTGCCAAGCCTGTTCTCAGGCTTTTTTTGAGGCCATCTACCCTTTACAGGATTGATCTATGTCTTATCCTCACTTTCAGTCCAGCTACACACTGAATATGATGACAACGCTCCATTATTATTCTTGCTGGCTTGCGATATCACTAAGCTTGGCCTTTGCTCCTGCTTATGCCGTAGATTTACCTCACATAGAAACATTGGAGGCACGGCTTACCACTGAGTCAATAGATCCTTCACAGCCTACGCAAGATGCATCTGCGGTTTTTAATGAACTCCAGGCTCTTGAATACTGGTTCGCAGGACAAGCAGAATACGATCACCTTTATGCACGTACAGCCCTACTCAGCGGTCACCCTGCTGAGGCCCTGTGGCCACTGGAGCGACTGGTTGCATCAGCGCCAACCAACGCAGAATACAGACTTCTGCTTGCACAAGCCCATTTAACGCTGGGACGTCCACAGTTAGCCATACTGCAATTAGAACGCGCTCAACAGCTCGTAGAGCTGCGCTCAGATCAAGCTGAATCTCTTGATGTACTGTTACTCCAAGCTGTTGAGCAAAGCAACCAAGAAGCTCAACCTGCTTTCCAGCTTCTCACCAGAATCGAGCTCGGCTTAGGCTATGACTCTAATGTTTCTACCGCGCCCGGCTACCGCTTTGAACTGAATCAAAGGCTAGGAGAAGAAACACCTTCATTAATAAGTGAGTTAAGGTTAATGCAACGCTTGTCTTGGAAAGCCCAAGACTCAATCCGTATAGAAGCCGGCTATCAATTGCGTGACTTTCGCCCTTATCAGGAACAGGATTTTACACGTCAGCATTTGCGCCTGTTTCTTGGCACTCACAAGGTACAGCATCGCTGGCAATGGAGCCTCACCCCGCAGCTCACTTGGAGCTGGAAGGACGGGCAATATGAATACCGTGATTCTACCCTGGGTGGACAAGCCCAATATCAGGCATCGCACAATATGACCTGGCTCCTCTTTGGTCAGTGGTCCCAACTCAGCTACCAGGAACCCTGGGAGCAAAATACGGCTTACTTACGACTAGCGGGTGGTGGCTGGTCACACGTCTACAGATTGACACCAACACAGCCTCTGCGAGTTACCCTGATGGGTTATGCCATGCAAGCAGACCAAGATACCCATCCACGTGGCGACTACCTAGGTCTTGGTGCAAACTTTAATGCGGCTTGGAGCTACTCAACACGCTGGGTTTACACCGCTGCATACTCTGGCCTATATCGTGATTTTTCTTGCTCAGCGCAACAGCAACAGCTTGCAGCCCAGCAAGATTTCAGCTGCAACCCTCAACGCCGCGATTTCTATTCGCAAACCACTTTCAGTGGACGCTACCAATTAAAGCCCCAGCTGGCACTGATCCCGCAATTGAGCTGGACTCATCAGACAAGCAATGAGGCCCCGTTTGATTATCGACGCCTCTCGGCAAAAGTGAGCTTACGCTATGACTTTCCTCACTAACCATCGCTCTATTTATTTGGCTGCACTTTTGCTGCTCTGTTTCGGCAACCAAGCCTATGCCGATCACCTCGCAGGACACCTACAATTTGTTCATGGTCAGGTCTCTATTCAGCGCCAAAACGAACAACTGATTGCCCGCAGAAGCATGGAAATACAAGTCCATGACATCATCCGTACCGAAGCAGCAAGCAGTGCTCAGCTACGTATGACAGATGGCAGTTTAGTTGCCATAAGACCAAGGAGTGAAATCAGCATCAGCAGCTACCGTTTTGAGCAGGAGGGAGAAGACCGCAACCACCTTGATCTCGCGCGCGGAAGCTTGCGTACAGTCACAGGCACTATTGGGCGCACACAACCAGAACAAATACAGATCACCACACCTGTTGCCATCATGGGTATACGTGGCACAGATCTAGATATTTTTTTAACGAATCAATCAGTAGAAACTATGCAAGCATTTCTACGCGTCAATTCAGGCGTTGGAATCATCACTGCAGCACAAAGCCAGCTTTTTGTCTCCGCTGGTCAAATCGCGCAAGCCAGCGCCGGGCAACCGCCACAAATCATTGATGCTTTACCTCCCCAGATACTGTTATTAGAAGACACAGAGGCCGATACACTCTTGGAAGTCATCCATCAATCTCAACCAGAAGAGATGCAGATGCCAACACCTGCAACCCCTCCTCAAGCAGAACCCAGCGCATCTCTTTTGCCTCCTCCTGCACAGCCTGAGCCTCTTCCTCCGCCAGAGCCAGAACCTGAGCCCATTCCTGAGCCAGAGCCAGAGCCTGAACCCATTCCTGAACCAGAGCCAGAGCCTGAACCCATTCCTGAACCAGAACCTATCTTGCCAGAGCCTGACCCCACCCGGGCCATTTTACGTGTCATCATCCAATAAGTGAGGCCTGTGATATGCTCAAGCTACCTAATGCCATAGCATGCTGTGCCCTTATTCTGCTAACAGCCTGTGACTTCTCAGACGATCATCACGGCTCTTCGCCTGAACGCGCTTATTTTCATCTCAGGGTCGATTTCCCGAGCAATCAAATCAGTCCTGCCTTTATTGATCCTCGCGCCGAAGCGATGATCATCGAGCTTTATCCCTGGCCTCACGCACCCTATGAAAGCATTATCACGGACACAGAACAGATCAACCTTTTCCAGACCTGCTTAGCTGAACTATCAGATAGCCAAAACTGCTCACTCAAACCTGGTGATCTACTGGCATCCGTGCAGCTCACAACACACCAAAACAACTGGTCAATCGACCTAGACACAGGCACTTATCTTCTTCAGGTTCAACAGCTTGCAGAAGCCAACAACCCATCTTCTCGCTTTTCTGTCACCACCAGCCTGCTCAATCTCGCTGCGGGCCAAAACAATGTGGTGATCAATCTCACTGCTGGGCGCTGGCAGTTTGCAACGCCGATCGAACTCCAGCTACTGGGCCAAGGGCGGCCTTTTGATCTGCTCACAGAGTATTTTCCAGGTGCTGAAAGCAATCGCCCAGGCTTAAGTAGCTATACAAGCTGGACAAGCGAGCTCACTTGGATACTCGACTCACGTTCCGAGTATGCGGAATCGCACCCACCAACGACTGCTGCCGTTGCGCTAGGGCTGGCCATCGATGATGTTAATTTTAGCTTTAACCCAGTGAAGCTTCATGCATTACACCTAACGGGTGAGCAAGGTTTACAAGGCTGGCAGCAACTGGTCATGGGCACGCAAAGTGAAGATGAGCTGAGCCTTTACTATGGCAGCAATACAGGCGAGAGCCTGCCAGCAAACCTATTAACCTGGCGACTCAATACACCTTCAGCCATCACCTTTGAGACCCAGCAAAATGGCACGCCCTTCTACTTCCATCATCACTGGCAGAGAATAGAGGAGTTCGAGGGTCCTTTTCATGGCCAGATGGGGGTCAGATCCCCTAGTCAGTTAAGGCAAGCCTATACTCAAGGGCTGAATCAAACTCACCTCAGTTTAGGTGAGCTGGTTGTGCAAAAAACACCCAACTCTGAGTCTCGAGGATATCAAGCTGGCATCTTCTTTTTAACTCCTGAAACCTTAGGCAGTCTTTCTTTGCGCGCGCTGGCTGGTGATTCAGGAGAAATCATCACCGCTGATGGAGGCTATGTTTTTCAACAGCAAGATGAAGAAGACTTAGGCAGTGGCATCAGCAGACTTAACCTCGATGTCCGCCTAGAAGAACTGTTTATTGATCCTGAGTTTCCACCAGGGCAGCCACCCCTGACACAGATGATCAATGCCAATACGATCCACGGCACCTTGGTTGAGTTTGTTCATTTTCGTGATTCTGAAGCCGACCCTTTATCAGAGTACCTTGGTGTAGCCTTCCCTAGCTTCGCGACGCTCGCGCCTGACCATACAGGGACAGAACGCGACTCCATTCAGCAGCGTGTACTTCGTCATCTTAGCGGCCAAGCTCGCCCAGGTGAAATCGTTGCAGCCAGCCAAATGAGCAGCAGCGGCTGTTATACCTACTATGACCGCAGAATCAGGATCGAGCAGAACTATGGGATCAACCCAGACACCCAGCGCTGGGAAGCAGATGGCAGTGAGCAGATTGATGAAACACACATCAGCAGTCTGCCTCCTGATGCCTATGAAACAGAAGCGGGACGCGTGTGCCTCCATCCCTTTACGCTGACTGCGACACCTCTTAGTTCACCTATTGGGATGATCCAACCTTTGGCGACAGACATCGCGCCTATCACGCAAGATACTGCGGCGCAGCTTGCTTTTGAGGTGATCGATGTTAATGGTGACAACCTAAAAACCTTTCATACCCTTGCCGAGCTGATTCTATTTGTCATGGAAGAAGATATTTGCAGCTCAGGTCAGACAGTGATGGAGTCTCTCGGCTCACAAGAACTGCTTCGCCGTATTCAGTTTAATGCCTGTATTTTAAAGCCTGACTTTGGCGGACCTTGGTCCAATAACCAGCTTGATGGTGAGATACGTGTACGGGCTGCCGCGTGGCCGAGCAACCCCGAACCCGAACCTGTTCTCATGCGCATCGAAAGCCTAGATCTCACTCAAACAGCACCAGATAACGCTCGCACCCAATTGCAAGGGCGCTTTGAAGCGACGCACCAAGCTGGTGAACCCACACTCAGCTATCTCAGTGGTGCCTATTTCAGCATGCGGCTCTTAAACGCTCAACAGCCCATGTGGCAAAGCTGGCAGCATTTTCACTGGGACCTAAGTGAAACAGTGACAATGGGAAGCTTGCATCCACGTCGACCAAGGTATTATTTAGGCCGCAACCAGCCACTTGCCGAGCATGGCGGCGCCTTCGCTGTCACGACGCTTGCGCCTTTTATGGGTAACGAGCCCGCTCCTTTCAGGCCAGAATCAGGCCAAGTCAGCGTGGAAGGCGCAGAAAAAACCTGGATGGAGGTCACCCTCAGCAGCGGCGATATCATCCAGATACAAGGGCATCTCATCACGGAGAACGGATTGCAAAACTGTCAGCTCTCGAGCGATTGGGATGCACTGAACAGCCAATTTGATGCTAATCCACCAGCATTAAGCTGGAGCTGCAACCCACTTTAACACGCCCTTAAAGCGGCGTTATCAAGGATCCAAATCAGCAGGGCCAGCAAACCTAGCCCTGCTGCACCCAGTGCCACCCATTTGAGCCAATCCCACGAAAAACCAGTAGCCGTGCGAACCACCACCTCGCGTTTATCGGTGCGCAGGCCTTCTTTTTCCATCTCGATTTGCGTGGCCGCTTCGATTAACAGCTTCACATCAGGCGCAGCACGTTCGATTAAATATTCAGCGGCGGCCTTCCAGTTAGGATTGCGTTTACCCGTACGCAAAGTGCGTAAAGCCGAGCCGGAGGAAGTAAAAGTGGGGGTATAGCCTGATTGTTCTGACATAGTGGCATTGATCCTTCTGATCCAAGCACAAACAAAAGCAGGATTGTGACCAACAGAGGTGGGAGTGTCTAGTCGAAGAAGAGTTGATCCACCTTCTGCTCGACCAATGCGGCCAAAACGGAAGCTGGCTCAGAACGCAAAGCAGCCCAGCAATCCAGAACCCGCACCAGCTGCGCGGGGGTATTGATCTGACCCTGAAAGCCACATAGCGGCATATCTGGGCTATCGGTTTCGAGCAGAAAGGCACTGGCGGGCAAGGTGGTGGCCACACGGCGTAGTTTTTGCGCGCGCGGATAGGTCAGGGCGCCGCCCAAGCCGAGCGAAAAGCCTAGATCCACCAGCTGTTGCGCCTGCTGCACACTGCCACTAAAAGCATGAATCAGCCCCGCACGCGGTAAGGCAGCGCGGCGCAAACGCTGAATCACACGATCCAGTGCCTGGCGCACATGAAGCACCACGGGAAGATCATAGCGCTTGGCTAACGCCAGCTGCGCATCCAAAAAAGACCACTGGCGCGCTTCTTGAGCTTGGAGTGCTGGCGTTGAGAGATCAATCCCTATCTCACCAATCGCGACCAAGCGCGTCGCTGGTGTGCGCGCTTTTTGCGCCTGAATCAACTGATCGAGAGCCTGCAAATCCGATTGCTGATGTGTCGCCACCCAATAAGGGTGCAGACCCAAGCAGACCCAGCAATCTTGGTGCTGCTGCGCGAGATCAAGCAGACGCGGCCAATAGATGGCCTGCGTGGCAGGCAGAATAAAGCGCCTCACTCCGAGCGCACGTGCTTGATCCAATAACAGCGCCCGCTCTGCATCAAAAATAGGGAAGTCGAGGTGGCAATGGGCATCGGTGATGCAAAGCCCCATCTATTGCCCTCCAATCAATAGCCAGCCGACCAGCTGCAACAGGCCAAAGCCCGCCATTAAGCGGCCCGTCAACGGGGGAAGCGCAAGGCGGGCTTGGGCGTCCGCTTTTAATAGCTGTAAGGGACGCAGCGCCAGCGGTAGCGCCAACCAAGGCAGCAACTGCGGCCAGCCCCAGCCAAGCAGGAAAAAGAGCAGTGGCAGAAGAAACGCCAGCGCCATAAGAAAACGGTATAAATAACAGACGGGAGTAAAACCCAGCCGAACGGCCAATGTGCGCTGCCCTTCTTGCTGATCAAGATGATAATCACGCAGTTCATTGGCCAGTAACAGCAGAGACACCAGCGTGCTGATCGGTAAGGACAGCCACAGCACCTGCCAGCTCAGCGTACCGGCCATCACATAGTAGGCCCCTTGCACCATCAGCACCCCCATCAGGAAAAAAACCGCCACGGCCCCAAGGCCACGACGCTTAAAATCCAAGGGAGGCTGAGCATAGGAGAAGACGCCAATCACACCGATCACACCGATCCAAATCAGTAGCGGACCAGAGAGGAAGACCAGGATCAAGCCAAGCAGCACGCCCAGCACAATCGCCACCAAGCCATAGTTAAAATTCAGCGCAATACTGCGACTGATTTTGTGCTGCTGCTCGGGTGTCAGATGACCATAGCGCTCGGCCACCAGTTCACGATCGCCATAATCATTGATCAGATTGACACCGGCTTGAAGCAACAAGCTAGCCGCTAAAGTCAGGGCAGCAAGCAGCCAAGGCGAACTGGCGGCCGACCAGCCAAGCGCCAGACCCAGACTGCTGCTCATACTGGCTACCACCAAGGAAAAGGGGCGCAAGGCCCCTAGGAAACGATATTTGCTCACTGACCAGAGCTGATGGAAGGCTTGGGCTGAATGCACGCGACTCACTGGAACTCCTGTTGACTGATGGACGCCAGAGAGACCGTGCGTCCAGTTTAGGCTAAATCACGCATAATCAGCGCATATTGCAGATCATGATCACTCAATGCCTCACCAGGCAGTGGCAGACGCACAAAGTAGCCTGTCCCTGGTGCGGTCTCAAGTGCTTGACCATTTTTACTGTTTTCTAAGCCATCAAGCTGGAAACGGCGGTTACCCGAGGGTGTCATCAATTCGAGCGTATCACCGCGTTCAAATTTATTCTTCACCTCTACATCGACCCAGCCTTCACGACTTTGGCCCAGCACCTGGGCAACGAACTGCTGATTTTGGCCGACGGAATTGCCGGTTTCATAATTCTGATACTCATCGTGCACATGGCGGCGATAGAAGCCTTCGGTATAGCCACGATGCGCCATATTCTCCAGTGCATCCATTAAATCCATATTAAAGGGACGCCCAGCAACAGCATCATCAATCGCACGACGATAAACCTGTGCTGTTCGCGCCACATAATAGTGGCTCTTGGTGCGACCTTCAATTTTGAGCGAATCGACGCCCATTTTAGCAAGACGCTCGACGTGCTGCACTGCACGCAGATCTTTGGAGTTCATAATATAGGTGCCATGCTCATCTTCATAGATGGGCATAAACTCACCAGGACGGTTGGCTTCTTCAATCAGCGCGGAGAGTTCTTGCTGCCCCTCGCTGCCGCCAGCGGTTTTGCTTCCGGCACTAGGGCCTTGATCCGGTGTCCAGATGCCCTGTTTTTCTGCCTCAGCCAGAGGGATCAGATCGCCCGAATCATTGGTGGTGGTATTCACCGTGTTGTACTTCCAACGACAGGCATTGGTGCAGGTGCCCTGATTGGGGTCACGATGGTTAAAATAACCCGAGAGCAGGCAGCGGCCTGAGTAGGCAATACACAAAGCGCCATGAACAAAGGTTTCCAGCTCGGTTTCTGGGCACTCTTGACGAATTTCTTCAATTTCTTCAAGCGACAGCTCACGCGACAGAATGATGCGCTTGACCCCCATCTTGGCCCAGAACTTGACCGCCGCAAAGTTGACCACGTTGGCCTGCACTGAAAGATGGATGACCTGATCTGGCCACTTCTCGCGCACCATCATGATCAACCCAGGATCAGACATGATCAGCGCATCTGGCTGCATCTCAATCACTGGCGCCATATCTTGCAGGTAGGTCTTGACCTTCGCATTGTGTGGCGCGATATTGCTCGCCACAAAAAACAGCTTGCCGCGATCATGTGCGTACTGAATACCCTCGCCAAGCTTATCGAGTTTAAAATCGTTATTGCGCACACGCAGGCTATAGCGTGGCTGACCGGCATAAACCGCATCCGCACCATAGGCGAAGGCATACTGCATATTACGGAAGGTACCGGCAGGAGAAAGAAGTTCGGGTGCTTTCATGAATTGAGAAAACCTGTAAAGTAGAAGCGCCGTTGAGAACAGCTGGCACCGACTCAAAGCCGAGAAAAGGCTTGGCCGCGCCGCTTAAAGAATTACCCGAGTATTTAACTAGGTTAAGCAATATTCTAGCATGATTACCCTACAGAAAAACACACCCCAACCTGCCGAAACACCGACTTCTCTCAACTGTCGCGCTGGATGCGGAGCCTGCTGTATCGCGCCTTCGATCTCGAGCCCTCTCCCCAAGATGCCGCAAGGCAAGCCAGCGGGTGTGCGCTGCGCCCATCTTGATATCAACAACCTGTGCGAACTCTTTGGTCTGCCAGAGCGGCCTGCGGTCTGCCTTGATTTTCAATTTGATGCCACCCTTTGCGGCGAGAAACGCGAACAAGCCCTTGAGCAGCTCCTGTGGTTAGAAGACTCTACGCGTCTGGATGCCGCTGGCTAGGACGCCTCTGATTCACTATTGCGCTATTTCACTTATTGCGCTTGGTGATACTGCGCTGATGACATTGATCAGTCTATCCCTAGGAAACTCTCGCGCCGATGCAGGTTCTAAAAATCGTGGCTCAGCTTTTGCCTCTGCGACAAGAGTTTTGCCTCAGCTAGAAAATTACGGTAAATTGCTTCACCTTGGATGCAGTCGCGCACTTTGGGCGCTGATCTGGCCACCCTTGGATTGATCATCAGGAGTAAGACCATGCATGACCATCTCACCTCTTCAACCGCTCAGTCACAAGCACTGAGTGCTCAGGCGCATAAGGTCCTGCGCAATACCTACATGCTGCTGGGTATGACTCTGGCGTTTAGTGCGCTGGCCGCCTTCTTCTCTATGGCGACTGGCTTGCGCTTGAATATTTTCGTCTTTTTCATCGGTGCCTATGGCCTAATGTTCTTGACACACAAGCTGGCCGATTCTCCTTGGGGTCTGCTGACCACCTTCGGCTTCACTGGTTTTATGGGCCTATCCTTAGGGCCGATTTTGAATGCCTATCTGGGCGCAGGCATGGGGCATGTTGTGATGTCAGCCTTGGGCATGACCGCGCTGGTGTTCTTCGGCTTGTCTGCCTTTGCACTGACCACCAAAAAAGACTTTAGCTTTATGGGCAAGTTCTTGATGGTCGGCGGCCTAGTGCTGATCGCCGGTGTCATTGCCAACCTGCTCCTTGGCTTGCAAGGTCTGCAGCTGGCCATCAGCGCTGGCTTTGTGATCTTCTCTTCTGCACTGATTCTGTGGCAGACCAGCGAGATCGTGCACGGCGGCGAGACCAACTATATTCGCGCCACAGTGACGCTGTTTGTCTCTATCTATAACCTCTTCCTCAGCCTGCTCTCCTTGCTCGGCCTGAGCAACGACTAAGCCCCTGCACTATGGCTCGTTTTGCTTTAAGCCTCAGTGGATCGCCAGACACCAGTCTGGCGGCTCACACGGCACTGGATTTTGCACGCCAGCTGGTGGCCGAGGGGCATCAGCTGTGTTGTGTCTTCTTTTATCAAGATGCGGTACTACTGGCCAGTCAACTGCGCTGTACGCCTCAGGATGAAACAGATCTCACCCAAGCTTGGCAAGACTTTGCCCAGCAACACCAGATCGAACTCCAAGTCTGTATCGCGGCGGCGCTTAAGCGCGGCATTATCAATGACAGTGAAGCCGCCCGCCATGGTCGCCCACATGCCAATCTTGCCAGTGGCTTTGTACTGACTGGCCTAGGGCAGCTGATTGAGGCTTGGCATCAAGCTGATCGCGCTGTTCACTTTCACGCTTAACAGGCCAAGACACCCCACCATGCTCGCTGATTTTGATTTATGCCTTCTGATCCAGCACGCGCCTTTGCGCGGCCAACAGAGCAAAGAAGCCTTGGATATTGCACTGGTCAGCGCCACCTTTGATCAGGCGACGGCTTTGTTTTTTCAGGGTGAAGGTCTGCTCCACCTACTGCCTCATCAAACACCCAAGCTGATCGGGATGAAAGGCGTCCAAGCCATGCTGCCCGCGCTGGCTTTATACGGAATCGAGGCCATCTACTGCCTTGAAGAAGACCTAGCGCGTTATCAGCTGCAGGCTGATCAACTGCTGCTCACCCCCAAGGTGCTGGATACCACCCAAGCACAAGAGCTTCTAAGCCGCAGTCGTCAGGTGTTTATCAGTCCAGCCTTTCACTAACGCGATTCTTCACTTATCTCGCTTTTTACTCAGGTCTGCCATCGCCTATGCCCAGTCTTCATCAGATCAACCACCCCCACAAGCTGGCTCAAGCCCTGCCCTTGATGCAAGCCGAAGATGCCATTGTGCTAGTCGAGCAAGGCGTGAATCTGCTGCAACAGCCCATCCAGCTGACCCAGCCGCTCTATGCCCTCAAGAAGGACTGCCAAGCACGCGCGATCACGCCCCACGCCACCTGCACGCTGATTGATCACGCGCAATGGGTCGCCCTCACACTGGAGTATGACCGTGTCTGTAGCTGGTAAACGACCCGAGCTGGACCCAGAAGGCTATCTGTGTCAGCTAACGGACTGGAACCCTGAAGTAGCACAATGGCTGGCCGAGCAAGAGGGCATCCAGCTCAGCGATGATCACTGGACCATTTTGTATCGCCTGCGTGATTTTTATCACACCTTTGAGCTGGCACCGGCCATGCGCCCACTCACACGCTACCTGCGCCAGCATCTGCCAGCCGAAAAAACCACCAGCATCCACCTGATGCAGCTCTTTGGCAGCAGCCCAGCCAAGATGGCGGCCAAGCTGGCTGGGCTACCCAAACCGGATAACTGCCTCTAGACGGGCTCACTGGACTCTTTTCGATCACTTTTTGCCAATAACTTGATTTTTTTAGCCTTTTGTGCGATGTAATGGGACGACATTTCCCCTACAATGATGATGACTATCGCACCTCAGATAACGCAAAAGGCTGGCTATGACTGAAAACAAAAGAGTGGACGACCTCAACGTCGCTTCCCAGGAGATCCTGATTACCCCTGATCGTCTGAAAGACAAGCTACCCCTGACGCCCGCAGCAGAAGAAACCGTCTGCAACGGCCGTCAGGTGATTCAAAATATTCTGGATCGCAAAGACCCTCGCCTGTTTGTGGTGGTGGGCCCCTGCTCGATCCACGATATTGATGCTGCCAAAGAATACGCCCAACGCTTGAAGAAACTGGCCGAACAGGTCAGCGACAGCCTCTATCTGGTGATGCGTGTCTACTTTGAAAAGCCCCGCACCACGGTTGGCTGGAAGGGCTTGATCAATGATCCCCATATGGATGATTCCTTCGCCATCGAAGAAGGTCTGCATATCGGCCGTAAGCTGCTGGTCGATCTATCAGAAATGGGCCTCCCCCTCGCCACCGAAGCGCTCGATCCCATCTCGCCTCAGTATCTAGCTGACTGCATTGCTTGGAGCGCTATCGGTGCGCGCACCACGGAATCCCAGACCCATCGTGAAATGTCGAGCGGCCTGTCTTCTCCTGTCGGCTTTAAAAACGGCACCGATGGCAGTATGGAAGTCGCCATCAACGCCCTCAAATCCATGGCGCATCCACATAACTTCCTTGGTATCAACACCGAAGGACAGGTAGCCATTATTCGCACCAAGGGCAACCAGTATGGCCATGTCGTGCTGCGTGGTGGTAATGGTAAGCCCAACTATGATTCAGTCAGCGTGAAACTCTGCGAGCAGGATTTGCACAAAGCAGGCTTGCCGCTCAATATCATGGTCGATTGCAGTCATGCCAACTCGAATAAAGACCCTGGCCTGCAGCCTCTGGTGATGGATAATGTGACCCACCAGATTCTCGATGGCAATGAATCCATCGTAGGCCTGATGGTCGAATCCAACCTGGGTTGGGGCAACCAATCAATTCCTAAAGACAAGAGCCAACTCCAGTATGGCGTTTCGGTCACGGATGCCTGCATTGATTGGGACACCACAGAAAAAGCGCTGCTCGATATGGCCGAAAAACTGCGCCCCGTACTGGCGCAGCGCCGCCAAGGCTAAAACCTGCAGCGATCAAGAAACAAAAAAGAAGCAACAAAAAGGCCCCTCGCGAGGGGCCTGATTCTTAAGTGGCACAGATGTCATACGATCACAGCCTAGTGTGCAAAGCACTGCAGCCAAAACACTGCGGCCAAAACACTGCCGCAAAAACAGCGCTGCAAAAGTCTCGCGCAATCGATATCGACCCTGCTCCTACTCGGAGGCAGACGCCTCATCTTGCTTGGCTGGCAGCATCCGCTCGCGCCATGCCGCTAACTGCTGATGCACCTGCTCTTGCGTTGAAAGCGCATTCTCTTTAATACTGCCATCAAACACAGAAAAACCTTCGAGAATCTCAATCGCCTGGCCGATGCCTTTATCCACCGCAGGGGTAATGATGCTCAAAAACTTATCGACCTGCTCTTCTTCGCTCAGATGCGGGTTTTGCTTTTGAAAGGTACTAAAAAAGCCCGTCGCCCCCGTCACGATGCGCTCAGCGGTCTTCTCAGGTGACCAGTAGTCTTCCTGCCCCTCCACACCTGAAGTTTTGGCGGCCAGCTTTTCAAAGCTAAACTCAGGATCATCCAGCTGCTCACGCAACACAGCTTCAAGCTCAGTCACGACTTCTTGATAGAAGATCTGCATCGCCTTGGCATCGCGTTGATCCAGCTTACCAAACATCGCCTGCACCAATCCTTGGTTGACCTCTAAACGCGACTCAGCCTGCATCTTGGCCCAATCCGTTTTCTGATCAGCCATCGCTGGGTTGGACTTTTTGGCCTCGCCCGATGCCGCCGCCGCTGATTGCGCACGCGCCTGCTCAGCCCGTGCCTGACCTGCTGTAGGCTTGCTCGAAGAAGGAGAGGAAGGAGACGAAGGAACAGAGAAAGAAGACATAATACACCTCGTTGGTGAAGGAACCCTAAAGGGACTATCGGCCAAGGTGCAGAAAATTCAAGAGGCATAGGTCAAGGATCACACGCCAGTCTTTCGTTTGCCGATGGGTGATCCTAGGCGCATAAAAGCAAAAACCGCCCTTAATGGGGCGGCTTACTTTAAGTAGGTTAAATAGATCTGGTCCCTATGTATTAGGGACGACACGCTGCAGGAAGCTGCGGCCGATCAGCTTCAACAACGTTAGTACTGGCACACGCCCAAACACCCGTCGCATTTGTTCTAGTCAAAGTCAATGTCGCATTGGCAGCAAACTGAGCTATTGGTTTTGTAAGTACAATTGTTTCAGCGTCACCACCACCGGCAATCTGAACCTCATGCTGCTCTGGATCTGCAGCAACTAACGCCGGAATTGCGCTTATTAGGTTTGCTTGCGTACTAGCGGGCTTGTCAAATAGCTCAGCATCAATGGCAGTGCGAAGTGAACTCATTGAAGCATAGGCTCCCGCAGCTTCGGCACGCTTAATATATTTCTGATACTGAGGTACCGCTACAGCTGCCAAGATACCAATAATGGCAATCACCACCAGCAGTTCGATTAGGGTAAAACCTTGTTGGTTGGCTTTCATTACACTTCTCCTTAAATGTTTCTTTTTCACACAGATTGCAATCATTTGCAATCAGCGCATTATGTCAGCTTTAAAGCAACATCTTGTTGATCTAGCTCAGATCAGGCAAGATTGATTTCAGGCTCAATAGCCATTTGGTTGAGCTGATGCGCCAACTATGTAATATTCTGTTACGTTTTGCAACCTTTCACTTGCATTCCGCCCCTCCATTTTTACTTTTAGCTATACAAGGCGGTTGATCTATGGTCGATGTCTCCAACCCACAGACGCTCAGCCCTTTGGCGAAGCGCTTGATTCGCGAAGGCTTGATGGATGAAGCCAATGCCCTGAGTGCGCAACACAAGGCCAAGGATGAGCAGATTTCTTTTAGCCAGTATCTGACTGCACATGGCTTGGTCGATAGTGAAGTGCTGGCCAGCCTGATCGCAGAAGAATTTGGCCTGCCCTATCTCAACCTGAGCCTGCTCGACCCAGCTCTGCTCCCCAAAAAGGTGGTTGATGAGCAGCTGCTGCGTAAACATCAGGTGGTGCCGGTTTATCGGCGTGGCAATCAGCTGACGCTGGCCCTGTGCACCCCAAGCAATATGGCGGCGGTGGATGAAATCCAGTTTCAAACCGGGATGACGGTCAACCCGATTATTGCTGCTGAAAACCAAATCGTGCAGCTACTTGAATCCAGCCTTGAAATCGATATGGGTGGCCTTGGCAATCTGGATCTGACTGAACTCGAGCAGATGGAAGCCACAGAGGGCACGCTGACCGGCGCTTTAGAGCATCAGGTCGGCGGCGCGGATGATGCCCCCATCGTCAAGTTCGTCAACAAGGTGCTGCTGGATGCCATCCGCCGTCAGGCTTCGGATATTCACTTTGAGCCCTATGAGCAGAGCTATCGCGTACGCTTTCGTATGGATGGCATCTTACAAGAAATCACCCGTCCGCCCCTGTCACTGCGCAGCCGTCTGGCCGCGCGTCTCAAAGTCATGGCACGGATGAATATTTCTGAGCGACGTATTCCACAAGATGGCGCGATCAAAATGCGCTTGTCGGCGACCCGGACGGTGGATTTTCGTGTGAACACGCTCCCCACCCTCTGGGGCGAGAAGATCGTACTGCGGATCTTGGATGCCGAAAGCGCCAAGATGGGCATCGAACAGCTGGGCTTTGAGCCAGAACAGCGCGCCTTGTTTGAAGAGGCGCTTGAGAAGCCCCAAGGCATGATTTTGGTGACAGGGCCAACGGGCAGTGGGAAAACCGTGACCCTCTATTCGGGGCTGCATCGTCTGAATACGCCTGAACGCAATATTGCTACCGCCGAAGATCCGGTTGAGATCAATATGGAAGGCGTTAATCAGGTGCATGTAAACACCAAGGTGGGGCTGGATTTTGCCACGGCCTTGCGCGCCTTCTTGCGTCAGGATCCCGATGTGGTCATGGTCGGTGAGATCCGTGATCTTGAAACCGCAGAGGTGGCGATTAAAGCTGCGCAGACAGGCCATTTGGTGCTTTCTACCTTGCACACCAACTCGGCTGCTGCCACCCTGAGCCGCTTGATGAATATGGGCATCCCCACCTATAACCTCGCTTCTTCTTTGCAGCTGATTATTGCCCAGCGCTTGGCGCGACGCTTGTGTCGTCACTGCCGTACACCTGAAACCAAGCCACATCAAGCCTTACTGGATTTAGGTTTTACCAGCGAAGAACTCGAGACCCACACCCTCTATCAACCCAAGGGTTGCCCGCAATGCAATCTAGGCTACAAGGGCCGAGTGGGGATATATGAGACAGTCAAAATGACACCTGAGCTGGCTGAGCTGATCCTAACCGGCGGCTCGGTACTGGATTTTGACCGTCTGGCACGACGCCAGGGTTTTCATGATTTGCGTCAATCGGCACGAGTGAAGGTCTTGCAGGGCCTGACCAGTGTCGATGAACTTGCACGCGTGACGATGGAGTAAAGGCATGGCCAAGAAGGGCAATAAAACCGCAATCTATGTCTGGCAAGGCACGGATAGCCGCAATCGTAAAGTCAAGGGCGAGATGGAGTCCGAGGATATCAATCTCGTACGGGCCAAGCTGCGCGAACAGGGTATCCAACCCAAAAAAGTCCATAAAAAATCAGCTCTGGCACAAATCAAGCTTGGTCAGGGCATTACCGCGCGCGATATCACTCTTTTTGCGCGCCAGCTGGCCACGATGATGAAGGCCGGCGTCCCTATCGTGCAGGCGATGAGCATCTCGATTGAAGGCCAAACCAAAAGCAGTATGCGCGCCCTGCTGGTCGATCTGCGTGATCAGGTCGCTGCGGGCACGCCGGTGGCCCAAGCTCTGCGCCGCCACCCCAAGATTTTTGATCCTCTCTTTTGTAGCCTGGTGGATGCAGGCGAGCAATCTGGTTCGTTAGAGACCATGCTTGAGCGGGTCGCCAGCTATAAAGAACGCATGGAAAGCCTAAAGAACAAGATAAAAAAAGCCCTCTATTATCCAGGTTTTGTCATGGTGCTCGGCCTCGGTGTGGCCGCCCTGCTCTTAATCAAGGTGGTGCCCCAGTTTGAGAATATGTTTGCCAGCTTTGGCGCTGAACTGCCCGCTTTTACCCAGCTGGTGATCAACCTGTCGCGCTTTATGCAGGCTTGGTGGTATCTGGTCTTTGGTGGCCTTGGCTTGGCTTTTTATCTGATTTTATTTTTCCGCAAACGCTCGCCCAAGTTCGAGTATCGCTTTAGCCAGATGACGCTCAAAGCACCGATTTTTGGCACGCTGCTTCATCAGTCGGCCGTGGCGCGTTTTTCACGCACGCTGGCCACCGCCTTTGCTGCTGGGGTGCCATTAGTGGATGCGCTAGAAGCCGCCTCAGCCTCGACCAATAACAGCGTCTATCAACGTCACTTGCTCAAAGTGGCGGATGATGTCGCGACGGGGCAACAGTTGAACTTTGCGCTGAAAAATGGCGGCCTCTTTCCCACGATGGTGAACCAGATGGTCGCCATCGGTGAGGAGTCTGGCGCCTTGGATACCATGCTGACCAAGGTCGCTGATTTTTATGAAGAAGAGGTCAACACCCTGGTTGAAAGCTTAACCAGTCTCCTTGAGCCTCTGGTGATCGTGGTGCTGGGCCTGCTGGTCGGTGGTTTGGTCATCGCGATTTATCTGCCCATTTTCGAGATGGGAAGTATCTTCTAATGTTGATCTCTAGCTTGGCCCCACTCATGGGGCTTTTCCTGTTCGGGCTCATCATTGGCAGTTTTTTAAATGTGGTGATCTATCGCCTGCCGCTACAAATGCGCCGCGCCTGGGGTGAGACCGACCTGCCTGAAATGAATATTGCCTGGCCAGCATCACACTGCCCCAGCTGTCAGACCCCCCTGCGCTGGTGGCATAATCTGCCGCTGATCAGCTGGCTCACACTCAAAGGCCACTGTGGCTTTTGTGCCGCTGATATTCCACTGCGCTACCCACTGATTGAACTCAGCGCGGGCCTGCTGGCGGTGCTGCTGGTCGCACAGCTGGGTTGGGGCTGGACCAGTTTCGCCTGGGTGGCGTGGAGCTGGGTGCTGCTGACGCTACTGATGATTGACTGGCAAGAGTATTTATTGCCGGATGTGCTGACGCTGCCGTTACTCTGGGCAGGATTGATCCTTCACTGGCTCACGGGCAGCAACCTAGAGTTTGATCAAGCGTTTTTAGGTGCCATCCTGGGTTATCTTAGCCTCTGGAGCCTGTATTGGCTGTTCAAACTGCTGACCGGGCGTGAGGGCATGGGCTTTGGCGATTTTAAGCTCCTCGCTGCCTTGGGGGCTTGGCTGGGAGCACCAGCGCTACTGCCAATCATTATGCTCTCAGCGCTTTCAGGCTTGCTCTTGGCCTTGCTGATCAAGCTCAAAAAGCAATGGCAGAATCAACCCTTGGCTTTTGGACCACATCTGATTCTTGCCGCCCTTGCTGTGAAGCTCGGCGGCTGGCCACTGATGGAAGCACTCCAGCTGGGTGATTGGTTGCGTCTGACTGGCTGGGCGTTTTAAGCCTGAAAGGCCGACCACCAGGCGACAAAATCATCGGCGGATAGCGGCTGGCTGAGCAGATAGCCTTGAATTTCCGTCACACCGAGCGCGTCAACATAATCCCGTTGACGCTGATTCTCGACCCCTTCAGCAATGGTGGCAATATTCAGGCCTTGGCAGAGGGAGGTCAGGGATTTGATAATCGCGCGATCGCGCCGACCACGGGTAATATCCTTGACAAAGGCGCGGTCGATCTTAAGACTATCAAGCGGAAAACGCAGCAGGTATTCCAGTGAAGAAAAGCCAATACCAAAGTCATCAATCGCAATCTGAAAACCCAGTTCGCGCAGCTGATGCAACAAGGCAATACTGGCTTGGGGATCTTGCATCGCGACACTTTCAGTAATTTCCAGCTTGATCTGTCGCGGCTGGATCTGGTGCTGGCTCACCGCACGCACCAGCTGCTCAGCGAGATCTGGCTGGGCAAACTGCATCGGCGACAGGTTGATCCCCATTCTCAGTGGCTGATCTGCACTGCACACCCCCTGCTGCTGCCACTGGCTCAGCTGCCAGCAGGCATGCTGCATCACCCATTCACCTAGATGATGGATCAGGCCCAGCTCTTCTAACAGCGGAATAAACACCGTAGGCGAGATCCACCCCTTCTCGGGATGCTGCCAGCGCAACAAGGATTCAACCCCCACCACTCGCCCCTGCTCTAGATTGAGCTGAGGCTGATAGGCCAGCGTAAAGGCCTCTTGCTCAACGGCACGACGCAGCTCGCTTTCTAAGCTCAGACGCTGCGCCAGCTGATCGATCTCACCTGGCTGGTAGATCGCCAACGTCATCTGGCTGGATGCCTCTTGCGCGCGCAGGGCACGCTGCGCAAAACGCAACAGATCATAAGCTTGACTGCCCTGATCCGGCGCACAGCTAGCCCCCACCTTGAGCGACAAAATTAAATCCTGCTCAGCCAGCGACCACTGACGCAGCAATGGCTTAAGCTGTTCTTTGAGCTGCTGCTTAGCCGCTTCTTCGCTCAGGTGAGCCGTTGTGCAACACAAGGCGAAAGAAGAACCTTCCAAACGGGCAACCTGCCCAAATGGACCGGCGCATTTTTGTAGCTGCTGAGCAAAAAGCATCAGCAGTTGATCTGTCGCGGCGACACCCAACACATCACTGATCTGGTGCAGACGCTGAATTTGAATCACTAGCACCCACAGCTGTTGCTGGGCCGCGCGCTGCTCAAGACTGGCCTCTAAACCAACCAGAAAAAGCTTGCGATTGGGCAAACCCGTTAATACATCATGGTGGCTTAAATAATCAGCCTGAGATTCAAGCGAGCGCAAGGGTGTCAAATCTTGAATGGCACCAATTAAACGCCGCGTTAGCTTGTGTTTTTGCCCCATCATTTTCAGCACGCAAGGCCGACCTTGGGATTCACAACGCACTTCAAGATCAAAAGCCTGGCCTGTTTTGAGACTATCCACAATGATCGCCTCAAAACGCGCGCGCTCCTCTGGCACCACCCACTCAATAACTCCCGCTAAATGCACCGGCGGCTTGGCAATATAGGCTTCTAAAAAAGTTGGCGCATTAAGCCAATTGACCTGCTGCGCATAGGGATCATATTCCCAGTAGCACAAGCCAGCCAGTTGACGGGCGCTTTCTTGCAAGGAACGCGCATGACGCAGCTCCCGCTCTCTTTCAGCGCCTCGCAAGGCATAGCGTACCCGCTGTTTGAGCAAACAGAGATTAATCGGCTTGGTGATAAAGTCTGTGGCGCCCAGCTCAAAGGCGCGTTCAATCGAGGCCAGATCATCGCTGCCGGTCAACATCATAATCGGGCAATCACCCTCTGGATCCAGCTCACGCAAGCGCGCACTGGCTGTAAAGCCATCCATCTCTGGCATACAAACATCCATCAAGACCAGATCAGGTCGATGTATCGGCCAGAGTTTCAGCGCTTCCAATCCATTGCAGGCCTCGATAACCTGGTAGCCAGCCTGCATTAAGCCGCGCCCGACCAGCAGCCTGATTTCTGGGGCATCTTCAACCAGCAATAGCTTAGGTGGATTCACAGAGGCTCCTCGTTGATTGCATTTTTTATGCGCTTTGACTGCCAATAAACCACCAACGGCATCACTTTTCAATACAAAAAGACACAAAAAGGCGCTTTAATAAACCAAGGAGCCTCTGATCAACGTCATGAGCGCAGGTCAGGCCAATTTCAACACCGCATCACCAAGCGCAAGAGTTAAGCAGAGGTCTTCTAACTGATCTCCTGCTCCACAAAACTCAGTGGCCGCATCTCTTTTTTTATATACTGAGCGCTATGCCTTCAATTCAAGAGGATCTCACCATGCAGCTTTCTTTTTGCCCATCTGCGGATTTTGACCAGCTCAAACAGGCCTTAACGGCATTAGAGGCGCAAAACGAGATTCATAGCGCCCTAGTCTTTGCTGCTGATGCCAATGGCTGGAGCGATGAACAGCTCAATCCGCTGCTGACCCGCTCACGCCTGACACTGGTCGGCGGCCTTTTTCCACAGATCATCTACCAGCATCAGGCCTACGAGCAAGGCTTTGTATTACTGGCGCTAAGCACACCTCTTGATTGGGCCGTTATCCCTGGGTTGAGCGATCCAGAGCAAGATTTTGATGCACCGCTTGAAGCCCTCGCCGATGCTTGGGAAGCCTCGGATCACGAGGAACAGGCGGCCACGCATCTGCTGCTGGTGGATGGTTTGGCCACCCGCATTGCCACCTTGATTGAATCTGTCTTTGATCAGTTTGGGTTAGCGCATCCCCATATCGGCGGCGGTGCCGGTTCACTGAGTTTTGAACAAAAGCCTTGTATCATCACGCCAGAGGGCTTAATGATGGATGTGGCTTTATTAGCACGCCTGCCACTACGAGCCAGTTTAGGCGTTGCCCATGGCTGGCAGCCGATTAGCCTGCCAATGGAAGTCACCCGCGCTCATAAAAACGAAGTGCATCAGTTAAATTGGCAGCCTGCTTTTCAACGCTATCAAACTGAAATTGAAGCCCATAGCGGCCAAAAGATCAGTGCAGACAGCTTTTTTGATCTTGCGAAATCCTATCCGCTCGGCATCAATCGCCTTGGAGCAGAGCTGCTGGTGCGTGATCCCCTGCTGGTCAAAAACCAATCCACGCTGGTGTGTGTCGGTGAGGTACCCGAAGGGGCGCTGGTGCGCCTACTGACTGGCAGCCCAGCCAGCTTGATTGAGGCTGCAGGGCAAGCCACCTTGGATGCTGAGCGCCTTTGGCAGCAACAAAATACGCATGATGCCGAGATCACGCTAGTGATAGACTGTATTTCCCGGGTCTTGTTTATGGGAGAGCAGATCAATCAAGAGCTGGCACAAACTGGCACAGCTCGTCCGCAGTTCGGTGTGTTGTCTCTGGGTGAGATCGCCAATGCGGGACAGGATTATCTCGCTTTTTATAATAAAACCATCGTTGTCGGGCTACTCGGCCAAGACAAAGGCGTGACAGGAACGACTGAGTGAAGAACGCACATCCGACTGAGCTCTTGTATGAAATCGCCCTCTCTATCGGCAATAGCCTAGACCTGAAACAGGTACTGAAAGAAAGCGGCTCAACCCTATTGCGCGTTCTGAATGCACAGCGCTGCCGCGTGCTGAGCTACCAGCAGCAGGCCGACACCAACCAGCTGCTGTGGACCCATGAACTGGCACTACCGAAGGATCGCAGCTTAAAGAATCTGAGCCAGCTTGAGGACCAAGCAGCGGCAGAGCTGCATCTGCAACTTCAGGATGGCTTTACCCTGCCGCGACAGGCCTCACAGCTCGTACAACTTGAGGCACAGCTGCCACTGGAGATCACAAGAGCACAAGGGTCGAGTTATCTGCTCAATCTGAGCGGCTTTGGCATTCTGATCCTTCAGCAACACACATCCAATCTGAGCAAGGAGTTTCTGGCCTCACTGCAAAAATTGATGCATAAGCTCGCGACGGCGGCTCTGGCCTGTCGTTATGAGCAGCAGCTGCAAACCCAGATTCGGGTGGCTCAGGCAGCCAACCTGGCCAAAAGCCAATTCTTAGCCAACATGAGTCATGAAATCCGCACACCGATGAATGGCGTGCTGGGCATGTTGGATCTCGTGCTCTCCAGTCAGCTGGATCACGAGCAGCGTGAACATCTGGATCTGGCCAAGGTATCTGCCAAACACCTGCTGGATCTGATCAACCAGCTGCTCGATCTCTCTAAAATTGAAGCGGGTAAGTTTGATCTCCATTTAGAAGCCGTGGATCTGATCCAGCTGATCAGCAATCTGGTGAAATCTCTGGCTCCGCGCGCCTGGGAAAAAAACCTGGCGCTTCATTTTGATTTTGATCCCGACTGCCCACGCTTTGCCATGACGGACCCAGCTCGCTTGCGCCAGATCTTAACCAACCTGCTTGGCAATGCACTCAAGTTCACTCATCAAGGCAGCATCACACTGCGTATGCAGTATCAGGCGCAGGACGAGCTTCCCATGTTTCGTTTTTGCGTAGAAGATACTGGGATAGGCATTGCCGCTGAATCACTTGAGCGCATCCTGAAACCCTTTGAGCAGGGCGACAACTCCACCCAGCGCCAGTATGGCGGCACAGGGCTAGGCCTGACCATCACCCAGCAGCTGCTCAACTTACAGCAGGGGCAACTGAGTGTGACCAGTGTCCTCCACCACGGTAGCCTGTTTTGCGTTGATTTACCCCTCGCGCTCGCCAGCGCTGAAGATCTGAGCCAGCCTGCTCCAACCCAAGGATTGGCACAGCGGCATCTCCTGCTCGTCGATGATAGCCCGCTCAATCGGCGCGTCATCGGCGCTATGCTGGAGCACTTGGGAGCCTGCGTGACCTGTTGCAGCTCTGGCGCAGAGGCGATCATCCAGCTCCAACAAGGCTTACGGCCAGATCTGCTGCTGATGGATGCGCTGATGCCAGACATGGATGGCTATCAAGCCACGGCGGCCTTGCTCGAAGCGCAGCTGATCGAGGCCCACCAGGTGATGATTTTGACTTCATCCGCCATCGCCGGTGATGCCCAGCGCTGCCAACAACTGGGTATTACCCGTTATCTGGCCAAGCCCTTAAGTCTGAATGAGTTAAAGCGCGCGACGGAAGAGCAGCTTGGCATACAACCTGAACGCCATGCCGCCGATAGCCCTCACCCACTGGGGCAGCTACGACTCTTGGTGGCTGAAGATCACCCGATCAATCAGCGCCTGGTCATCAAGCTGCTAGAAAAGAAGGGCATCATGCCACTGGTGGCGCATAATGGCCTGGAGGCACTGCGCCTTTGGCAACAAGACACAGCACTGGATTGCATTTTGATGGATATCATGATGCCAGAAATGGATGGCGTTGAAGCCACACGCTCCATTCGCGCAGAAGAAGCGCGTCTTGGCCGCCCCCCTGTCCCGATTATCGCCATGACAGCGCATGCGATGCAGGGTGATGAGCAAACCTATCTGGCCGCAGGGATGAACGGCTATATCACCAAGCCTTTAGAAACCAAGAAGTTCTATGCAGAGCTAGAGAAGATTGCGGCCCAGCGCCAACCCAGCGCCAGAGTGGCCTCCCCAGAGACCAGCACCAACCTCAGATCAGCAACACGTCCCACACCCTCAATGAAGCTGGATTTTGATTGGCAAGAAGCGGTACAACAGCTGGGTGAAGATGAAGAGCTACTTAAAGAAGTGCTGGATCTTTTCTTGCAAGGTCTGGATGCGCAGCGCGCAGAGCTGGCTGAAGCCGTCCAGCAGCAAGACTATCCACGCATTGGGCAGCTGGCCCACACACTGAAAGGTCTTCTGGCCACCTTTGCCGCTCATGAAGCCAAAGCCCTCGCACAAGAAATGGAAGCCACAGCCAAGGCAGGACAGGCAAGCGAGGCCGCCTATCAAGCACTAGAAGCGCATCTCACTCACTTACTGCCACAGCTTCATGCTCAGCTTAATTGATCTTGTGCTGCCGCATCCAGCTGACGCAAGTAAGCCAGCTTGGCCGCGATCTTGGCTTCCAAACCCCGCTCCACTGGGTGGTAATAGCGTGTTCCGGCCAAGGCCTCGGGGAAATACTCCTCACCAGCGGCATAGGCCTCAGGCTCATCATGGGCATAGCGGTAAGCCGCACCATAACCCAGCTCTTGCATCAATCCAGTGGGTGCATTGCGCAAGGCCAAGGGCACTTCATAACTGGGTGTTTGCTTGACCTGCTGCCAAGCCGCCTTAAAGGCCTTATAAACAGCATTGGATTTGGGTGCGACCGCCAGATAAACCACAGCCTGAGCCAAGGCCAGCTCGCCTTCTGGCTGTCCTAAACGCTCCTGCGCTTCCCAGGCATTGAGCGCCAAAGTCAGCGCACGCGGATCGGCATTCCCCACATCCTCACTGGCAATACGCACCAAACGCCGCGCCAAATAAAGCGGATCACAGCCCCCATCCAACATACGGCACAGCCAGTACAAGGCCGCATCAGGCGCTGAGCCCCGCACAGCTTTATGCAAAGCCGAGATCTGATCATAAAAGGCCTCACCTTGACGATCAAAACGCCTTAAGCGCTCTTGAATCACCTGCTGCACGCTATCCAGATGAATCTGGCCTTGAGAGGCCAAATCGGCGGCCTGTTCAAGAAAGTTCAGCGCACGACGCGCATCACCATCGGCGGCCTGAATCAGCAGTTGTAAAGCTTCTTCATCCAGTTGCAAGGCCCGCTGGCCCAGCCCGCGCTCTGGATCTTCTACAGCCTGTCGCAGTAAATCCCGCAGGGCTTCATCGGCAAGAGGTTGCAGCACATAAACACGGGCACGAGACAAGAGGGCTGAGTTCAACGCAAAAGAAGGATTTTCAGTCGTGGCACCGATCAACACCAGCGTGCCATCTTCGATATAAGGCAAGAAGGCATCCTGCTGACTGGTGTTAAAGCGATGGATTTCATCAATAAATAACAGCGTCGGCTGCCCTTGTTGCTGCCGATACTGCTGAGCCTGCTGCACAGCCTGGCGGATCTCTTTCACACCGCTCATCACAGCAGATAGGCTTTGCAAGGGCAGGCTAGCCTGCTCAGCGATGAGGCGCGCCAGACTGGTCTTCCCGACTCCGGGCGGCCCCCAGAAGATCATCGAATGCCACTGTTTGGCTTCAAGTGCCAAGCGCAAAACCTGTCCCTTGCCCATCAGATGCGGCTGCCCGAGATATTCATCGAGCGTACGGGGGCGCATGCGTGCAGCCAAGGGCTGCCATGGCGGAGACGCTGGCTGGAGAAGATCGCTTTGCTGCACGGCTAGCCTTCTTGAATCACATCGACACCCGCAGGCGGTGTCCATTCAAACACCTGCGGGTCGATCTCTTGATTACGCTCCACTTCTCTCAAGCTGATCGAGGTGATTTGCCCCAGACTGTCCTCCAAGCCGAGACCCACCAGTTCACCTTGAAAAAAAGTCAGGCGGATTTCTTCCAGCAAACCCTGCGTCTCATCAAGTGGGCGCAAACGATAGATTTCGCGCCCAGCTTCTTCACGCAGTTGAATATGATAGGTCTGCGTCAGCGATTGGTCAGGATTGAGCAGCAGGCTCACTGGCGTTGCATCAAGCTGTGCATCAACGCGCTGATGGGTGGCCTGTAAAAGATCGGGATCATAAAGCCACAGATCACGTCCGTTGCTGATTAAGAGTTCAGGGTAGGGCTGCTCTGTTTCCCAGTAGATCTGGGCTGGCTGCTGCAACTGAAACCGCCCTTGAGACTGCTGTAAACGCTGCCCACGAGCATCCAGCAACTCCTGAGTAAAGCGCCCTTGCAAACTTTCTAGGGCTTGTAAATGAGCGCTTAAGCGCAGCGCTGGGTCTGCATAAAGTGGACTGCTCACCAGCCAAAAGGCCAGCAACAGCAAAGAAATCGATCGAGACATATCCTTCCTTAAAGTAAAAATGGCCGCCATCAGGACTGGCCCGCATGGGGCACCAGAAGTTCACGCTGGCCATTGGATTGCAAAGGCGACACCAGACCGGCCGCTTCCATGGCATCAATAAGACGCGCGGCGCGGTTATAGCCTATTTTAAAGCGCCGTTGAACAGATGAAGTCGAGGCACGTCCTTGCTCTAATACAAAGGCAACAGCCTCATCATAGAGCGCATCTTGTTCAGCACTGGCCTCTTCATCCTCCAAACCGGCCAAGGCTTGCGCCTCCACTGCTCCGGTCAAGACTTCTTCAATATACTGGGGCGGACTCACCTGCTTCCAGGCTTCGACCACCCGATGCACTTCAGAATCATCAACAAAGGCACAATGCACGCGCTCAGGCTGAGGCGCGCCCGTAGGCAGGTACAGCAGATCCCCCTGCCCAAGCAGCTGCTCCGCCCCACCCTGATCCAAAATGGTGCGCGAATCAATTTTGCTTGACACTTGAAACGCCACACGCGTTGGGATATTGGCTTTGATCAAACCCGTAATCACATCCACAGAAGGGCGCTGGGTAGCCAGAATCAAGTGGATACCAGCCGCGCGCGCCTTTTGTGCCAAGCGTGCAATCAACTCCTCGACCTTTTTACCGACAAGCATGATCATATCGGCAAATTCATCGACCACGACCACGATATATGGCAGAGGTTCGAGATAAAGCTCTTCACCTTCTGGCTGTTTGGGATGGCGGATACGCAAACCTTGGGCCGTCGCTTCAGCCAACCGCGCATTATAGCCATCGAGGTTGCGCACCCCGAGACTCGACATCAGCTGATAGCGCTTTTCCATTTCAGCGACACACCAACGCAGTGCGTGAGCCGCTTCTTTCATATCAGTGACCACCGGGCACAGCAGATGTGGGATGCCTTCGTAGACAGAAAGTTCCAGCATCTTGGGGTCGATCATGATCAAGCGCAGCTCTTCAGGACGACGTTGCAGCAGCAGCGACATCAGCATGGCGTTGATCCCAACTGACTTCCCTGATCCTGTGGTACCCGCAACTAGCAAATGCGGCATCTTGGCCAGATTCGCAATCACTGGCTGACCACTGATATCCAACCCAAGGCCAAGAGGCAGGGGATGCTGGTCTTGCTGATAAACGGGGGAAGCCAAAACCTGCTGTAAACGAATCAAAGCCCGCTGCGCATTGGGCAGTTCAACACCGATTGTGGATTTACCACTGATCACCTCCACAACACGCACACTGGGCACTTTTAAGGCGCGCGCCAGATCCAGCGAGAGATTCGCAACTCGGCTCGATTTCACACCAGCCGCCAGAGAAAGCTCAAAGCGTGTCACAACCGGCCCTGGATGCACTTCTTCGACCTCACTGCGCACGCCAAACTCACTCAAGCGCTGCTGGAGTTCGGCTGCCAACATCTCCAGATCATGATGCGAAAATCCCTGCGGCTGGGATGAAGGCGCATCTAGATCTTGTGGGCTGGGCGGTGCACCACCTGAACGAGATGCCGCCGCTGGCTGATGCAGATGCTCTATCGACACCACCTGCTGCGCCGATGTGGTTTCAGGCACAACCCAAGGCGGATCCAGATCGGGCTCTATGGCCTGTGATGCGGGTGGCGGTACAGGAGCCAAGCCTTGCGGCGATGATAAAACTGGCTCCTGCTCTAGACGGGGAGGCTGGGGGCGATGCACAACGCGGCCTGCCTGCGCGATCACCGAGGTCTCAGCTGCAGGCGCTCTCCAGGCTTGCCAGTGGTGCGTCAGATAGTTTTTTAACTTCGGCCATTGTGAGGCCAGCCAAGCATAGGCTTGAACTAAGCCGTGCCCGAGTTCGTCCATGACCGCCAGCCAAGAAAAACCACCCAGCAAAGAGACGCCCAGCAGCAATAAAGACAGCATCAACAAGGTGAGCCCAAGATGCCCTAACCAAGGCGCCAAACTACTGAGCAGACTGACACCCAAAATCCCGCCTGCACCATAAGGCAAACGAGAATCCAGGTTGAAATGCTGCGCGGCCAGACTCGCGACCGCCACCACCACAAGCAGCAGCCCCAGCAAACGCAAAGAAGGAATAAAAGGGCTCCAATCTTCTGCTTGCCAGGGTTGGCGCAGGAGTTGGATCGCCAAATGCGCCAAGGCCAGAGGAAGAAACCAGCCCCCTTGACCAAGCAGGGAGAAGACCACATCCGCCACCCAAGCACCGCTCAAGCCCATCCAGTTCTGCGCTGGAAGCTGAGCCACATTATGCCAGCCAGGGTCCTGTGCCTGGTAACTCAGCAGCGCCAAGAGCCCCATCACGGCCAGCAACGCCAATAACAAAGCACCGGCCTCATACAAGAGTGTGAGCAGGCGCTGAGTAAGCTGCTGACTTTTTTCCATCGCATCCGACATACAGAGCTGATTCCTTGTGATCCAATCGAGAAATAAACAAGGGCGCAAGGCTTGTTGCCCCGCCCAAAGGATTTTATGATGGCCATTTTTGTGCTGCGAGTCTAGCTCTCGCCGCATCAGACAGGCGACGCCATGCATTCACTGCCTTTTCTTGATGATCAACTCTGGTTTCCTCACCCAGATACCGCCTTGGACGAACCTAATGGCCTACTGGCTCTGGGAGGTGATCTCTCACCTGAGCGCTTGCTACTGGCTTATCAAAATGGCATTTTTCCTTGGTTTAATGAAGGCGAACCGCCACTGTGGTGGTCACCGGCACCACGCATGGTGCTTTTTCCTGCTGAAATAAAAATCAGTCGCAGTCTGAAAAAACGCCTGAGACGAGGGGATTTTGATCTCAGCATGAACCACGCCTTTGCCGAGGTCATTGGTCTCTGCGCTCAAGTGCGTCAAAACAAGGAAGGCACATGGATCAGCCCCGCCATGCAAAAGGCCTATCTGCGCTTGCATCAGATGGGCTATGCTCATTCTATCGAAGTCTGGCAAGCTGGACAGCTGGTGGGTGGCTTGTATGGTCTCAATCTGGGCGAGGTTTTTTTTGGTGAATCCATGTTCAGCCTGGTCAGCGATGCTTCCAAGGTGGCCTTAGCCAGTCTGGCGAACTGGATGCAACGCCATGCACCACAAGGCCTGATTGATTGCCAAGTCTATTCTGATCACCTCGCCAGTTTAGGCGCACGCGAAATAGAACGCGATGCCTTCTTGCACACCCTCGCTCTACGCGTACCTCAAGCACACTGGATCGCACAAGATCTTAACTGGGAGCTCGTTTGGCCATGACCACTTCTGGGGAACAGAATTTCACGCTCAAGTTCTACCAAACTCTGCCCCACTCCTGCAGCTATCTTGCTGGACGCGAGGCCACCACGCTGTTTCTGGATCCTGAGCGTGAGGTTAATGATGCGCTCTATACATCACTCACACTGATGGGGTTTCGACGCAGCGGACGTCATCTTTATCGCCCACATTGCCAAGCCTGCCAAGCCTGCCAATCTGTGCGGATTCCAGTGGCGGCCTTCTCACCGAACCGCCAGCAGCGTAAAATCTGGCGCCGTAATCAGGATCTCCATGCCCGCCGCCTGCCAACACGCTTTAACGAAGAGCACTATGCACTCTACCAGCGCTATCTCGAGGCACGCCATGCCGATGGGGATATGTATCCACCATCACTGCATCAATACCAGAGTTTTCTGATGATTGATCAGCCTTGGGCTGAGTTGATTGAGCTGCGTGATGCCAACCAACGTCTACTGGGTGTCGCGGCGGTTGACTATCTGCAACTGGGTTTATCGGCTATCTATACCTTTTTTGCGCCAGAAGAAGAGAAACGCAGCCTGGGGACCTATGCCATCTTGTGGCAAATCGAGCAGACGCGCCAATTGGGGCTGGAGCATCTTTATCTGGGCTACTGGATACAGAACTGCCGCAAGATGCGCTACAAGCAAAACTTCCAACCCTTAGAGGTGCTACAAGGCCAGCATTGGCGGCCATTGATCCCGATCGAAACCAGCGAGGAAGCCGATCTCTAACACCACCAACACGCCTCAACCAGCGGCGGAAAAAGGCGCTCGACCAGAGAAGCCTTTGCGCTTTGCGAAAAAATCAGGCAGAATGCTCGCGATTTTTTATAACTTCAGAGGTTACTGCCGAATGGCGAAAGAAGATCATATCGAAATGGAAGGTGTTATTATCGACACCCTGCCTAACACCATGTTTCGCGTTGAATTAGAAAATGGCCACGTTCTGACTGCACACATTTCCGGCAAAATGCGTAAAAACTACATTCGCATTTTAACTGGCGATAAGGTTAAGGTAGAGCTTTCGCCCTACGACCTGACCAAAGGCCGCATCACCTACCGCGCGCGCTAGGCCTCACTGCTGCTGTCACCATGTGATCAGTAAAGAAAACCCCGCACTTGGCGGGGTTTAAGTTTTTGCTGATCAGCTAGACCACTTCTTGCGCCGAAGCCGCAGCTTCATACTTGAGCTTCAAGCCATCTTTATTGGCTGTGATATAAACCACACCACCTTGCTCTGCCAGAGCACCAAAAAGAATCGCTTCGGCCATTGGCTTTTTGATCTGCTCTTGGATCAAACGCGCCATAGGTCGCGCACCCATCGCCTGATCATAGCCTTGCTCTGCCAACCAAGCGCGAGCTTTCGCATCCACCTCCAGCACCACCTTCTTATCATCCAGCTGGGCCTGCAGCTCGACGAGGAACTTGTCGACCACATTCTTGATGACTTCAGCATCCAGTGGCTTGAACTGAATCACCGCATCCAAGCGATTGCGGAACTCAGGCGTAAAGAGCTTGCGCAAGGCCTCCATACCATCGGTTGTATGATCCTGATGCTGGAAACCGATCGAGCGGCGCGCCATCGCCTCAGCGCCTGCATTGGTGGTCATCACCAGTATCACATTACGAAAATCTGCTTTGCGGCCATTGTTATCCGTTAAGGTACCGTGATCCATCACCTGCAACAGCAGATTAAAGACTTCTGGGTGGGCCTTTTCGATCTCATCCAGCAGCAAAACGCAATGCGGGTGCTTGGTAATCGCCTCGGTCAGCAAGCCACCTTGGTCATAGCCCACATAGCCAGGAGGCGCACCGATCAGCCGCGAAACTGTATGCCGCTCCATATACTCAGACATATCAAAGCGCACTAGCTCAATGCCCAATGTCCGCGCCAGCTGCTTGGTGACCTCGGTCTTACCGACGCCGGTAGGACCAGCAAACAAGAAGGCACCAATGGGCTTCTCTGGTGCTTTCAATCCAGCTCGTGAGAGCTTGATTGCATTAGAAAGCGCCTCGATGCCTTCATCCTGACCAAAGACCAGCATCTTGAGATCCCGCTCCACATTGCGCAGCACTTCTTTATCATTGCTGGAAACAGTCTTCGGCGGTATGCGCGCCATCTTGGCCACGATGGCTTCGATCTCGGCACTGGTGATCACCTCGACGCGCTGATCCGCAGGCAGCAGTTGCTGATAGGCGCCTGCCTCATCGACCACGTCGATCGCCTTATCCGGCAAGTGGCGATCATTAATATAGCGATCCGCTAAACGCGCCGCTGTTTCAAGGGCTTTATCGTCATAGCGCAGCTGATGGTGCCACTCAAAACGCTCTTTCAAGCCTTTAAGGATACCAATGGTGTCTTCAACGCTCGGCTCAGGTACATCCACCTTCTGGAAGCGACGCGCCAAGGCACGATCCTTTTCAAAAATACCGCGAAACTCCTGAAAGGTTGTGGAACCGATACAGCGCAGCTCGCCACTGGATAAGCGTGGCTTGAGCAGATTAGAAGCATCCATCACGCCACCGGAGGCGGCACCAGCACCAATGATGGTGTGGATTTCATCCACAAATAAAATGGCTTCTGGGCGTTTTTTCAGTTCATGCAACAAGGCCTTGAGGCGCTTTTCAAAATCACCACGATATTTGGTGCCAGCCAGCAGCGCACCAAGATCCAGAGAATAGACAACCGCCCTGGCAATCACCTCTGGCACCTGACCATCGACAATACGTTTCGCCAGACCTTCAGCAATAGCTGTTTTGCCGACACCGGCCTCGCCCACCAAGAGCGGATTGTTTTTGCGCCGACGAGCCAGGACCTGAATCACGCGCTCGACTTCATCCTCACGCCCAACCAGCGGATCGATGCGCCCTTGACGCGCTTGCTCATTCAGATCAGCGACAAAAGAAAACAGCGGATGATTGGCGTTTTGCTCACCGCCTTCTTCTGCACCTTGATAGTCATTATCCCGCTGCTCATGGTCATCTTCTATCTTGGCAATGCCGTGCGAAATAAAGTTCACCACATCCACGCGGGTCACTTCCTGCTGTTTCAGAAAGAAGACGGCCTGGCTTTCTTGCTCACTAAAAATGGCCACCAGCACATTGGCGCCATTCACCTCGCCTTTACCGGAGGATTGAACATGGAAAACAGCCCGCTGGAGAACGCGCTGAAAACCGAGAGTGGGCTGGGTTTCGCGCCCTTCAGCATCAGCAGGAATCACCGGTGTGGTGCCTTGAATAAAATGGCTGAGCTCTTGACGCAATTGATCGAGGCTCGCTCCGCAGGATTGCAATACCTGCGCAGCGGAGCGGTTATCTAATAAGGCTAGCAGGAGATGCTCAACGGTCATAAATTCGTGACGTTGGCGTCTGGCTAGGGTGAAGGCTTCGTTCAATGTGTGTTCTAGGTCTTTACTCAGCATCTGCTTACCCTCACTTACCCAACTGGGACACTTTCTTGAAAAAGAAACGATCTAAGGATCGCCCTACGCGCGTAGGTTGCCCTACTCGCTTTCTGCTGCTTCAACCTGACACATCAGTGGATGCTGGTGCTCTCGCGCATGATCCACCACCTGCGCTGCCTTGGTTTCGGCGATATCTTTCGGATACACACCACACACAGCATAGCCTTGATGATGCACTGCCAGCATGGTCGCCGAGGCGCGCTCCATATCCATATAGAAAAACTGCATCAAGATTTCAATCACAAAGTCCATTGGCGTGTAATCATCATTGAGCATGATGACCTTGTATAAAGATGGCTGCTTCAATTGCGGCTTGGCCGTGACTGTCGCTAATCCGAGATCGCCATCTTCATTTTCTTCATGGTGAGTGTGATTCATAATGACTGAATCACGATTGACCCGCTCTAACTTCAACTGACCTTCCTCCACGCATTCGGTTCCGTTCACACTCAGGCTTGATCTTGACTGACCGCGCTGAACCTCAATTAAAAAATAGGGTGCTTTGATCTGAATCACAAGTGCTGCAGCCTATTCTAGGCTGAATTCTTGCACAACTCAGCAAAACTCATCCCAGACAGCAGCTCAGACAGGATTAATCAGGTAGAATACCTGCTGCACACTGAGAAGCCTAACCTAGCGATGCCTTCTCTTCTCGGCGCTGGCCTGATAGCGCCCATTTTACCTGATGACCACGAGTCCTAGCTGATGAGCGATCTTTACCTTTTTTACAAGCCCTACCAAGTGCTCTCTCAATTCACCGATGATAAGGGGCGCACCACGCTCAATGATTTTATCCGCCAGCCAGGCATCTATCCTGCTGGGCGTTTAGACTATGACTCAGAAGGTTTGTTGCTGCTGACCGACGATGGCCAGCTACAAGCGCGCATCACCCACCCTGAATTCAAGCTGCCCAAAACCTATTGGGTGCAGGTTGAAGGCCAGGTGACCGATGAAGCACTCAAGGCCCTCAGCGAGGGGGTTGAACTCAACGACGGCAAAACCCGTCCTGCACGCGCACGCCACTTCACACCACCGAAAAATCTACCTGAGCGCAGCGAACCAGTACAACCTCGTCCAGGCTTAGGGACAAGCTGGATCGAAATCACCCTGATCGAAGGACGCAATCGTCAAGTGCGCCGCATGACAGCGCATGTTGGCTTTCCAACTCTGCGCTTGATTCGCTGGTCGATTGGCAGCTGGTCACTAGAGAAGATGCGCCCCGGCCAACTCAAGCAAACGCGAGTACACCTGCCCACTCAAGAGCGCAAGGTTGCCTTGAAACCACGCAAAAAAGGTGTCAACCCAGCCGCAGAGAGCAGTAGCACACCGGCTCGTCCTGCCAGCCCGAAAAAATCGCATCGCCGCCCAGATCATCGCCCCAAATAGCCGATCATCCCATGCGCCTCTGATCAACGCAGCCTAAGCAAGCGCAATAGCGTATCAGAGGCTGGCTAAGGCAAGAAATATCTCCACTCAAGCCAAGAGGCCCTTATGTCACGCTGGACACCAAGATCAACCGTCGCCACCATCGTTTATGACGGTGCGCGCTTTTTATTGGTTGAGGAGTATGATCGCTTGAGCCGGCCAGATCAGCCTGTTCTGAATCAACCAGCAGGACATCTTGAACCTGGTGAAAGCGTCATCATCGCCGCCGAGCGCGAAACTTTGGAAGAAACCGGTTGGCAGGTTCAGGTCGAGGCCTATCTTGGCCTGTATATCAATATTGCGCCGGGCGACATCACCTACCATCGTCATTGTTTTATCGCTCGTCCCATTAAGCAGATCCCTGATGCCCCCCTGGATGAAGGTATTATTGGACCACGCTGGCTGACTTGGCCCGAAATCCTCGCCGCAGAAAAGCAAGGCTTATTGCGCAGTCCGATGGTACGCCCTTGCTGCGAGGACTTTCTCAAGGGTCAGCATTTTCCGCTGAGCTTAATCCGCGACTTTCGCGGCGCGTAAAGATGCCGAACTCCTCGCCCAGTCGTGTACCTCAGTGAAGACGATGCCTTCTGCGGTTGGGGCTGGTATAATCTTTGGGATTTCTGTCTCTTGTGTGGAGTAACCTGTGTCTTTCAATCCTCAGCCTGACCCAAGTCAAACGCGTGTCATTGTCGGCATGTCTGGTGGCGTCGATTCTTCCGTCTCGGCTTTATTGTTACAGCAGCAAGGCTTTCAGGTTGAAGGCCTGTTTATGAAAAACTGGGAAGAAGACGATAACACTGAATACTGCACCGCCAAGGAAGACTATGCCGATGCTCAGGCCGTCTGCGACAAGCTGGGCATCCATCTGCATGCCGCAAACTTTGCCGCTGAATACTGGGATTTTGTTTTTGAGCACTTTCTGGCCGAATATAAAGCTGGGCGCACGCCCAATCCCGACATTCTCTGCAACCGAGAGATCAAGTTCAAAGCCTTTTTAGACTACGCCAAGCTACTCGGCGCCGACTATATCGCCACTGGGCATTATGTACGCAAAGGCTGGAATGATCAGGGCCAGGCACTGTTATTACGCGGCTTAGACGCCAACAAAGACCAGAGCTACTTTTTACATGCTGTCGGCCATGCTGAGATTGGCCAGTCTCTTTTTCCTGTTGGCGAGCTTGAAAAACCTGAAGTGCGCCGCCTCGCAGAACAGCATGATCTGATTACCGCCAAGAAAAAAGACTCCACTGGGATCTGTTTTATCGGCGAAAGGCGTTTCCGCGATTTCTTACAACGCTATCTGCCAGCCCAACCAGGAGAGCTGGTCACCGATCTAGATGAAGTCATCGGCCAGCATAGCGGCTTGATGTACTACACGCTTGGGCAGCGCCAAGGCTTGGGCATCGGTGGCGTCAAGGGCTATCCTGAGGCCCCCTGGTTTGTGGCTGGCAAGGATTTAGAGCGCAACCGCTTGATTGTCGTCCAAGGAGAAGACCACCCTCTGCTGCTCAGTCAAGCCCTTGAATGCGCCGCGCCAGACTGGGTGGCCCAGCAGCCCCCCAGCAGCGAGTTTCACTGCACCGCCAAGGTGCGTTATCGTCAGGCCGATCAACACTGCCTTGTGCGTGTTCTTGAGGATGGCCGCTGCGCCGTCCATTTTGCTGAGCCGCAACGCGCTGTCACGCCTGGGCAATCCGTGGTCTTTTATCAAGATGATATCTGCTTAGGCGGTGGTGTCATCGAGCGCACCTTTGCGACTTCTTCTTTTGAAACTGCACCCGTGGGTGGATCATGATGACCCAAGAAATAGACTATGCACTACGCCAAACCCTTGGCTTAGCCGGTGTCATCCAGGCGGCGCGCCTTGTCGATGATGTCGCGCAAAAAGGCATGGTGGATCAAGATGCCTTTGCGACCAGCTTAAGCAGTATCCTGATCACGCAACCAGAAACCACCTTGGATATCTACGGTGGCGAGCCACACCATCTACGCTTAGGTGCGCGAGCACTGCGTCAGATTGCCAATCGTGATCTTGAACACAATCAAGCCACACTGACCTATGCCAGCGGCCTTTTGGTATTGCATGCCAAGCTCAAGAAAAATCCGGCGATGCTGAGTGCCATCGGCCAGCGCCTTGAAGTGATTCAAGCTCAAGCGCAGCACTTTTCTCCCACCCATGAAAATGTGATTGCCGCACTGGCGGGGCTCTATCAAGACACGCTGAGCACACTGAGCTATCGCATTCAGGTCAAGGGTGATCCTCAACTGCTTCAGCAGCAAGGCAATGCCGATAAAATCCGTGCTTTGCTGTTGGCTGGCATACGTTCAGCGATGCTCTGGTCGCAATCTGGCGGCCAACGCTGGAGGCTGCTCTTCTCGCGTAAAAAAATTCTGGGCGATTTGGATCGCTTAGGCCTATAAGGTCCTAAGATTCCTGCCAAGGCGTCAGATGAGTTTCTGCAATCCGACGCCTGAAGCTCGCCCTTGGCCTCAACACTCTGAGGCCTTGCATCAATTTCTATTCATTAACCTTGTGGAAACGACATGTCTTTAGATCAACTTTCTAGCCTCACCGCCCTTTCTCCTGTTGATGGCCGTTATGGCAGCAAAACCCTTGACCTGCGCGCCCATTTTTCAGAGTACGGCTTGATTCGTGCTCGCGTTGAAGTCGAAGTGCGCTGGTTACAGTCTCTGGCAGATCACGCTGATATCCGCGAAGTGCCCGCACTGTCAGCTGCTGCCAATCAGTTTTTGGATGATTTGATCCGTGACTTTTCACTGGAAGATGCCGAAGCAGTCAAGCAGCATGAGCGCGTCACCAATCATGATGTCAAGGCGGTTGAATACTTCATCAAAGACAAGCTCGCCACGCAACCTGAACTCCACGCGATCAGCGAGTTCGTCCACTTTGCCTGCACCAGTGAAGACATCAACAACCTCTCACATGCCCTGATGCTCAAAGGCGGCCTTGAAGCCGTGATGCTGCCGCACATGCGTCAGGTTGCACAAGCGATTCGCCAACTCGCCCATCAAAACGCGAGTGTCCCCTTGCTGTCTCGGACTCATGGCCAAACTGCCAGCCCGTCCACCCTGGGGAAGGAAATGGCCAATGTTGTCTATCGTCTTGAGCGCCAGATTCAACAACTGGAGCAGGTTGAGCTGCTCGGTAAAATCAATGGTGCGGTTGGCAACTACAACGCCCACCTGAGCGCCTATCCAGAAATCGATTGGGCCGCCCATGCTCAAGCCTTCGTCACTCGCCTTGGTCTCAGCTGGAACCCCTACACCACGCAGATCGAACCACACGATTATATCGCTGAGCTCTTTGATGCTTTGGCGCGCTTTAATACGATCCTGATCGACTTTGATCGTGATGTCTGGGGTTATATCTCACTGGGTTATTTCAAGCAGAAAACCATTGCTGGTGAAATCGGCTCTTCGACTATGCCGCATAAGGTCAACCCGATTGACTTTGAGAACTCTGAGGGCAATCTGGGCCTGGCCAATGCCATCTTTGACCACCTCGCGGCCAAGCTGCCGATTTCACGCTGGCAGCGGGACCTGACCGATTCTACGGTGCTGCGCAACCTCGGCGTGGGCCTGGGTCATAGCTTAATCGCCTATCAAGCCAGCTTGAAAGGCATCAGCAAGCTGGAAACCAACCCAGCACGCCTTGCCGAAGATCTGGATGCTGCTTGGGAAGTCCTGGCTGAGCCGATTCAAACCGTAATGCGTCGCTATGGCATTGAAAAGCCCTACGAAAAACTGAAAGAGCTGACGCGTGGCAAAACGATCGATCAAGCCGCGATGAGTGCTTTTATTGATACGCTCGATCTGCCTGAATCCGCCAAGGTGCAGCTCAAAGCGCTGACACCGGCCAATTATCTCGGCAATGCCATCGCCCAAGCACAAGCGATTTAATTCGATCACCACAAGGAAACTCTCGATGTCAGCTGCCATCACTATTTTGGGCCAGATCAGCCGCGAAGATTTTTTACGCGATTACTGGCAGAAAAAACCCCTGTTGATTCGTCAAGCCCTGCCAGATTTCATCCCTCCTTTAGAGATTGATGAACTGGCCGGCCTGTCGCTTGAGGAAGGCGTGGAGTCCAGAATAGTGATGGAGCAAGGCCCAGATGGCCCATGGCAGCTTTTTGATGGCCCCTTTGAAGAGGACTTCTTGCAGGCGCTGCCCGAACACAACTGGACCCTGCTCGTACAAGCAGTCGATCACCTGCTGCCTGAAGTCGGCGATCTGATCCAAGCCTTTGATTTTCTGCCACGCTGGCGTGTTGATGACATTATGATCAGCTATGCCCCCACAGGCGGCAGTGTTGGGCCGCATATTGATTACTATGATGTCTTTTTGCTCCAGGCCAGCGGACAACGTCGCTGGCAACTGGGGCAGTTTTGTGATGAAAACACCGAATTACGCCAAGATACGCGCTTAAAAATCCTCACTGATTTTCAAGCTCATCCTGAGATGGACTGGGTACTCGAACCCGGCGACCTGCTCTATCTTCCACCCCAACTCGCACATTGGGGCACGTCACTGTCTCAAGACTGCACGACTTGGTCGGTCGGCTTTCGTGCACTGAGTGCCGAAGAAATCCTCTGCGGTGCCGCTGATTTTATCGGCGAGCGTCTCAAAGAAGATCAACGCTATAGTGATGCTGATTTAACGCTGCCAAGGCATGTGGCCGAGATTGATGATGCCGCTGTGCTGCGCCTCAAAACGCTGTTGGCAAAAACGCTGGAACAACCTGCCGCCTTGAGCGAATGGTTCGGCCGCGCGATGACCCAAACCAAGTATCCCGACCAACTGCTGCCACCTGAGCATCCTTGGCAACAAGAGCAGCTGGAAGCCCTAGTCCGCTTTGCCTCAGCGCAGCAGCCTCTGCTGTGTTTGGCCGAAGGCAGCCGCTTGGCTTTTCGTGCCAGCCAAGAGGGCAGCTGGCTTTTTGCCGATGGTGAAGCCTGGCCCTATCCAGTTGAGCTCCAACCCTGGGTAGAGGAGTTCACACAAGCGCAGAGACTCACAGCTGCCAGCCTACAAAAGGCTTTGGCACACCCAGTCAGCGCACAGCTGGTCTTACAAATGATTAACCAAGGCAGTCTCTACACGCCCGAAGTTTAATTGCGACCCAAGAACAACAGGAGGCTTTTGTGGACACCACCCGCTCATCCCGTACAGCACAACTGACGCTGCGCCAAGGCAGTTGGGAACAGCTCGGCGATCTTTGCCAGCCCTTACGACAGCAGGTTTTTGTTGAGGAGCAGCAGATCGCCGCATCGGATGAGTGGGACGACCAGGATGCCCTCTGCGAGCACTATGCGCTCCTGCTGGGCGGACGCCCGGTGGCTACGGGTCGTTTGAGTCCAGAAGGAAAAATAGGCCGCTTGGCCGTCGTTCAGGCACTGAGAGGCAAGGGGCTCGGTGCCAAGATCATTGAGCAGATGATCAGCAGCGCCCGTCGTCAAGGACGCCAAAAAGTCTATCTGCACGCCCAAACACAAGCCCTTCCGTTTTATCTAAAGCTCGGCTTCAGCGCTGAAGGGCCAGTGTTTGATGAAGCTGGGATCGAGCACCAACGCTGTGTATTGGCTTTGCAAAGCCCTGTCACTTCTGCGACGCCCCTCACTTCAGAAATAGAAACACATCGCACGTGTGATGCAGAGTTTCTGGCATCCGCCTTAACTGAGACACAAGAGATCCATCTGCGCGGCCCGCTCGCCCTGCAACAAGCACTCGATGGCTTAATCCCGCAGTGTCGACGCTCCTTTGCACTGAGCACGCCGCTCTATCAAAGTACCTGGCTGAATGACACCCACCTCAGCCAGCTATTGGGCTTAGCACGTCGCCACCCACACAGCCAAGTGCAGTTTTTATTGGGCGAGAGCCAGAGCTTCACCCGCGATCCCAGTCCGCTGCTCAGCTTTTATCCACGCGTCAGCAGCCATTTTGCGATCCGCCAGGCCCACCCTCTCTATAAAAACAGTCAGGCCAATATCTGGATTTTTGATCAGCGTCATCTGCTCGTGAATCCTCTTAATGATCCAGAACTGACACTCTTGTACACCCAAGAGCATCGCCGCTGCTTACAGCTCAGCCAAGAATTTAAGTTGCATTGGCAAAAGTCAGATCGCATTAAGGCGCTTCAGATGCAGCCCATCTAGCCTGCATCTTGTCACTGAGCATCACCCCTCGCCCTGCTAATAGCAGGGTTTTTTCGCTAGGCGTCATCTCTATGTCATGAAAAGGTGGATCAAGTTGGATTTTTGATGACAAATCATTAAAACTAAATTGACCCTCTATCATGATAATAACAGGACGCTCCTATGCCTCAGCTGACAATTAAACTCCGCATTGTGTTACTCGCTCTGCTGCCAATGCTGCTGCTCGCTGGATTGCTGGTCAGCTTTAACAGCTATCAGGCACATCAATATGGACAGCAGAACGTGCATGCCTTTCGCACTGCCATGGAAACCCAGCATCAAGCGGAGATACGCAATTATCTCGAACTGGCACGCAGTGCCATTGCTCATCTGCATCAAAACTCCAGCACACTCAGTGAAGCAGAACGCCAGCGCCAAGCCTTGGATATTTTGCGCCAGATGCGCTTTGATGATAGCGGCAGCATCGGCTACTACTTTGTTTATGATCGTCAAGGACGCAACCTCGCGCATGGTATTAATCCCGCTCTGGAAGGTCGTGATCTGATCGGCTTTCAAGATCCTAACGGTCTGTATGTGATCCGCGAACTGGTCCAAGCTGCTGAGCGCGGCGGTGATTTTGTCTACTACCACTGGATGAGTACTGAAACAGACGCCAATGAGCCCAAGCTCGGCTACGCCGAACTCCTCCCCGGCTGGAACTGGGTCATTGGCACTGGCTTTTGGATCGATGGCTTAGATCGTCAGGTCGCAACACTCGAAGCTGATTCCGCAGCCGCACTGCAAGGCAATCTGATCAGTGCTTTGATCACCGCTTTGATCACTGCTGCCATCATGGCCTTGATCGCGCTTTGGAGTGCCAAGCGCCTCACTGACCCACTCCAACGAGCCGTTCAGGCCATGCAGGCCATTAGCGAGGGGGATGGTGATCTGACGCTGCGCCTGCCTGTTCAAGGGCAAACCGAGCTAGGCCAGCTGGCTTCTGCTTTCAATGCCTTTGCTGATCAAGTTCAACAGCTGGTGCATCAGGCGGTGGGATCAAGCCAAGCACTGCATGCCTCTGCCGCTGATTTGCAGCACTTTATGCAAGAGGCACAGGATGGAGTCGCTCGCCAGCAAAATGAAAGCGATCAAGTCGCTACTGCCATGAATCAAATGGCCGCAGCAGCGCAAGAAGTGGCACAAAGCGCCAACCAAGCCTCAGGCGCAGCCCATCAAGCCGAGCAGCAGGTCATTGATTCTCAAACGACACTCAGTGCAGCCACTCAAGCCATCAGTGGCTTGGCCGCACAGGTTGATGAAGGGATTAAAGTCGTCAGCCATCTTGGTCATGAATCAGAAAATATCGGTGGCGTACTCGATGTGATTCGCGGCATTGCTGAGCAAACCAACCTCCTGGCTCTCAACGCGGCCATTGAGGCGGCACGAGCCGGTGAAGCAGGCAGAGGTTTTGCTGTCGTGGCCGATGAGGTGCGCAGCCTAGCCAGCCGGACGCAACAAAGCACGCAAGAGATAGATCAGATGATCCAGCGTCTACAAGAGGGTGCCCAATCCGCTGTCAAGCTCATCAGCCAGCTTCATCAAAGCAGTCAGGCCAGCGTAGAAGAAATTCAACGCGTTGAGCAAGCCCTAGACAGAATACGCCAAGCCACTCAAACGATTAATGCGATGAATGCGCAAATCGCCAGTGCCGCTGAAGAGCAAACCAATGTCTCTGAAACGATTAATGAGAATGTACATCAGATTGTCGCTATCAGTGATCAAACGGCGCAAGGCACCCAGGCCGCGAGCGATGTTACACAAAGACTCAATCAGATCGCCAATGAGATGCATGATTTAGTCAGCCGCTATCAGGCTTAACCTTATTAATCACTCCTATCCACGAGAGACAAAAAAAGCCTGGCTAATAGCCAGGCTTTTTTAATCCGCACTGCTGAAAACCTTCAATAGACTCCAGCATCAGACCAGCTTAATCGCGCTCTTCGATTAACCAGCCTTCGACTGTCTCAGCGCCATGCGCTTTCTTCCATTCCTTGAGGATGCGATGGTTGCCGCCACGAGTTTCGATTTTCTCTTGAGTCTGCGGGTTTTGATAAATCTTCAACTTACGGCTACGACGGTTGCCACGACCTGATTTAACAGGTGCTTCTTGGCTCAGGCCGAAGATATCAGACAGGTCTGTCAGACTACGACCATGCTTTTCTAGCACAGCCTCAATATCACTTTTAAAGTCCAGCTCTTTCTTAAGTTGCTGGTTTTCTTCCATCTTGCGCATTTCTTCCTTGAGACGACGCATTAACTCTTCTTTTTCACGGTAGTTAGCAAGAATAGACACTTTATACTCCTCATTATTTTCAACAGGCAAAGCAATTGTTATACAAAAGAGGGAGTTTGACAAGTAAAATACTGGTAGAATTTAACCATTAAGCTCATAAGATTTCAATATCTTGATCTTTAAGAGGCCTCTCTTTAAGCGCTATATTTTCAAGAGTGGTTTCTGAAGAGTCAAACTATTAAGAAGCGTGAAGACAGCCAGTATCAAGCTTAAAACATCGACACAGCATTTTTGATCTTCTAGCCATCAATACACGAGAGAAATAATGCACGACAAGGTAAAGAAATTAAATAATATTCTTGGCTTTACAGGCGGAATAGGCAGTGGAAAAACAGCGGCTACGAATTATTTTCAACAGCTTGGCGTCCCAGTGATTGATGCTGATGTGATTGCCCGCCAAGCATTAGAGGGCGACTCAGCTTTAATCGAACCCGTCAAAACGCACTTTGGGCCAAACATACTCAATCAACAAGGCCACATTGACCGCAGTGCATTGCGCGAAATTATTTTCAGCCATCCAGAAGAAAAAAAATGGCTTGAGAACCTGGTGCATCCTTGGGTCAGAGAGGCGCTACTGGCTCAGCTTGCGGCTTCAAGCCCTTTATTCCACTACATCATCCTGTCTTCGCCCTTGCTCTTTGAAACGCATCAGGATCAATGGGTCCAGCGTTGCTTGGTTATTGACTGCCCTGAAGCCTTACAAAAGCAAAGAGCCAGCCAACGCGACCTGCATAGCCCTGAATCCATTCAGCGGATTATGGATCAGCAGTTACCACGCCCTGCTCGACTTGAAAGAGCAGATGACATCCTCGACAATAGTCTTGATCTGCACCACCTCTATGCACAGATAGATCGACTTCATCATTTTTATATGCATCTTGATTGGACCACCCATGCCTAGCTATTCTTGCCCCCAATGCCAGCAGCCGAGTTCTCTCACCACAGAGAACCCCTATCGTCCCTTTTGTAGCCACCGCTGCCAATTGATTGACCTTGGCCAGTGGGCCGCAGAAGAACATAAAATCCAAGGCGCACCCCTCACTGATCTGGATCAGCTGGATGCGCTGCCGCCCGAAGCCTTCCATTAAAGACGCTCGCAGCACATTTTACAGGCCAAAAAAGAGGCTCCGCTATGGAGCCTCTTCTGATTCAGGCAGCAACAAGCAGCTTGACTACCAGTAGCGAGAAATACCCGCCACCCCTTGTGCACCTAAGCCAAACACACGATTCTTATCTTCTGGGCCTAACCCACCAAGTGCATACACGGGCATCAACGCGCCGTTCACCAGGTTCTGGAAGTTCTGCCAGCCCAGCGCAGCTTGCCCTGGATGGCTGGCTGTTGCCTGTACAGGAGATAAAGTCACGAGATCCGCACCGACGCGCTCGGCCTGCTGCAAACTCGCTGCATCATGGCAAGAAGCACCCAGCCACTTACCAACAGGAACAGGTCGCTTGCGTGCGGCCATCAACCTAGCGCCAGTGAGATGAATCCCTGCCGCATCGACTTGATCCAGCAGTGCAGGATCAGCATTAAGCATCAAAGAAGCCCCGGCCTTCTTGCAGGCTTCCAAAGCAGACTGGGCCAGCTGACGGTAGGCTTCTGCATCTAAGTGATGGGCACGCAGCTGGACCAAGCGCACACCCCGCTCTAACGCAGCCTGCAATCTCAACAGCGCTTCTGACTGGTCGGCAAAGTCGCCAGTGATCATATAATCTTCGGGAAGCTGCACCGCACGGATAATCGCTCGGTTGGCAGCAGGAAACTCAAACTGGCTCAACTCACGCACAGAGACCCAGCGAATCGCCTGCCCTTCCTTTCCCCAAGGCTCACCACTGAACTGCTGCACTCGCCACACATCCAGTAAAACCGTTTTATCCGGATAGGTGTAGTGGATTTTGATCAGTGGCCGTGCGCCTTGGATCTCTACCCCCAGTTCTTCCTGGATCTCACGGCGCAGTGCCTGCAAGCCAGTTTCATAGGGTGCCAATTTACCGCCAGGAAACTCCCACAGGCCACCCTGATCACTTCCTAGAGGCCGTTTGGCAATCAAAACCTGTCCCTGCTCATTAAATAATGCTGCAGCAGAAACCAAGAGTGGCTGCGCCATGGTTGTTTTCCTTATGATCGATAGTCTGCGTTAATGGAAACATAGTCATGCGAGAAGTCACAGGTCCAGACAGTTTCTTCTGCCTGTCCACGTCCAAGGTGAACGCGAATAGTGATCTCGGCCTCTTGCATCACGGCCGCGCCTGCCGCTTCGGTATAGCTCGCTGCTCGCCCACCTTGCTCCGCCAATAGCACATCATTCAGATGTAAGCTCACTTGGCTGATATCCAGATCTTCAAGACCAGGAGCACGCCCCAAGGCGGCCAAAATCCGCCCCCAGTTGGCATCACTTGCATACAAGGCTGTTTTCACCAAAGGGGAATGCGCAATAGTAAAGGCGGCCTCTAGAGCTTCGGTTTCAGACTTCGCGCCCTGAACCTGAATCGTGACAAATTTGGTTGCCCCTTCGCCATCACGAACAATCGCCTGTGCCAACTGCACCATGACTTGACGCAAAGCGTCGCGAAAACTGGCCAAGGCAGCCGTATCTTCAGCCTTAATCTCAGCACTTTGGCCAGTTGCCATCAGCAGGCAGACATCATTGGTTGAAGTATCACCATCAATGGTAATGCGGTTAAAACTAGCATTCACCGCCTCAGTGAGCAGCTGCTGCAAGAGTGCTTGGCTGATCTGCGCATCGGTGGCGATAAAACCCAGCATGGTGGCCATATTGGGCTTGATCATGCCCGCACCCTTGGCAATACCACTGATATGCACTGTCTGACCCTCGATCTCACAACGGACGCTGGCCCCCTTGGGAAGAGTATCCGTAGTCATAATGCCTTGCGCTGCCTCGGACCAATGAGTCGCATCCAGTTTCGCGACACCCTGAGGTAAGGCGGCCAGCAAACGCGGCATAGGGAGCGGCTCACCGATGACGCCCGTCGAGAAGGGCAATACCTGCTGCTCAGAGACGCCCGTCAGTTCAGCCAGCGCTGCACAGGTGGCACGCGCATCGGCCTCACCCTGCTGGCCGGTACCTGCGTTGGCGTTCCCTGTATTGATCACCAAGTAGCGCGGTACAGCAGCCTGCAAATGAGCACGAGCAACACGCACCGGCGCTGCACAAAAAGCATTGCGGGTAAAGACGGCAGCCACTTGGGTCGATTCAGCCAGTTCAAAAATCACCAGATCTTGACGACCTGGCTTTTTGATACCTGCGCTTGTCACACCAATACGCAGTCCTGCAATAGGGTAAAACTCAGGGAGAGAAAGATCACCGACAGGCATAGTTTTGACTCATCCGAATTAATTAAGTTGACCGTGACACTGCTTGTATTTTTTACCTGAGCCACAAGGGCAAGGATCATTGCGCCCTACCTTGGGATCATTTCTTTTGAACGGCTGCGCCGCACTTTCAGGAGCAGCGCCGGCCGTTGCAGAAGTTGATTCAGCATGACGTGCCTGCTGGAGACTACGTAAACGCTCTGCTTCTTGACGACGCTGCTGCTCCATCGCCTCGACTTCTTCCTGTGTCCGGATGCGCACATGGCTCAGGATGCGGACCACATCACTACGCACCTGAACAAGAAAATGTTCAAAGAGCCCGAAAGCTTCACGCTTGTATTCTTGCTTGGGGTTCTTTTGTGCATAACCGCGCAAATGTATCCCCTGACGCAGCTGATCCATGGACTGCAGATGCTCTTTCCAGCGTGTGTCCAGCACCTGTAGCATCACCTGCTGCTCAAATTGACGCAGCACCTTGGCACCAACCTGCTCTTCTTTTTGCTGATAAGCGGCTTCTAGCTCTGCTTGCAGCTTTTCGCGTAGAGATTCTTCATGCAATGTGCTGTCTTCATCCAGCCACTGCTGCACAGGCAAGACAAGGTTAAACTCTGTTTCAAGATGCTTTTCCAGCTCAGCAACACGCCATTGCTCCGGCATAGACTGAGGGGGAATAAACTGTGAAATCGCATCATTCAACACATCCCAGCGCATCTCGTTGATTTCTTCTGCAATTTCTTCTGATTCCAGAATCGCTTTGCGCTGAGTGTAAACAACCTGACGCTGGTCATTATTCACATCATCATATTCAAGCAACTGCTTGCGAATATCAAAGTTACGGCCTTCAACCTTGCGCTGTGCTTTTTCTACCGCATTGGTGACCATCTTATGTTCGATGGCTTCACCTTCTTTCATCCCCAGCATCGACATCATGTTTTTGACGCGATCTGAGGCAAAGATACGCATCAGGTTGTCTTCAAGTGACAAGAAAAAGCGTGTTGAGCCAGGATCGCCTTGACGGCCAGCACGACCACGCAGCTGATTATCAATACGGCGTGATTCATGACGCTCCGTACCAATCACATGCAAGCCACCTGCCGCCACAACCTGGTCATGACGCTCTTGCCAAGCGGCCTTGAGTGCTTGCAGCTGCTCAGGTGCAATATCGCCCAGCTTGGCGGCTTCCACTTCCCAGTTGCCACCCAGCACGATATCGGTACCGCGACCGGCCATATTGGTCGCCAAGGTGACTGCACCGGGACGTCCCGCCTGAGCAATGATTTCGGCCTCACTCTCATGCTGTTTAGCGTTGAGCACTTTATGTGCCACACCCGCTTTCTTGAGCAGACGACTGACATACTCAGAGGTTTCAATCGACGCCGTACCAATCAGAACTGGCTGCTGACGTTCAACATAGTGCTGAGTTTCTTTAATAATGGCATCGAACTTATCCTGTGCAGACATAAAAATCAGATCTTCATGATCCTGACGCTGCACGGGATTATTGGTGGGAATCACAACAACATCGAGACCATAGATGTGATGGAATTCATAGGCCTCAGTATCCGCCGTTCCGGTCATACCAGAGAGCTTTTCATAAAGGCGGAAGTAGTTCTGGAAGGTTGTGGAAGCCAAGGTTTGGCTTTCAGCCTGAATTTTCAAACCTTCTTTAGCTTCAATCGCCTGATGCAGCCCTTCACCCCAGCGACGACCAGGCATAGTCCGCCCTGTGTGTTCATCAACGATCACCACCTGACCTTCAGCAACGATATAATCCACATCCTTATGGAACATGTGATGCGCCCGCAGGCCTGAATGCACATGGTGGAGCAGATTCAAATTCGCTGGAGCATAAAGGCTTTCACCTTCTTGAATTAAACCATCCTTGGCCATCAGCTCTTCAACCAGCTGATGACCCGCTTCTGTCAGCTCAATGCTGCGCTGTTTCTCATCAACAATAAAGTGACCTTCTTCCTGCTCTTCACTCCAAGGCTGAAGCTGAGGCACCAGCTGATTGATCTTACGATACAGCGCTGAACTATCTTCTGCGGCACCTGAAATAATCAAGGGCGTACGAGCCTCATCGATCAGAATCGAATCCACCTCATCCACAACGGCAAAATACAGGCTGCGCTGCACACGATCCTGTGCTGAAAAGGCCATATTATCGCGCAGATAATCAAAGCCAAATTCATTGTTCGTCCCGTAGGTAATATCGGCTTGATAAGCCGCTTTCTTTTCTTCTGGGCTTTGACCGGCATAAATCACGCCCACCGTGAGACCCAAAAAGTCATAGAGCTTGCCCATCCACTGCGCATCACGGCGCGCGAGATAATCATTCACTGTCACGACATGAACGCCTTGACCCGCCAAGGCATTCAGATAGACCGCCAAAGTGGACATCAGGGTTTTACCTTCACCCGTGCGCATCTCGGCAATCTTGCCTTCATGCAAGGCCATACCACCAATCAGCTGCACATCAAAATGGCGCATTTTCATGCTGCGCTGACTGGCTTCGCGCACCAGCGCAAAACTTTCTGGCAGCAGAGCATCGAGCTTTTCACCCTGCTGAATTCTTTGTTGCAGCATTTGGGTCTGCTGAGGAAAGTCAGCATCGGCTAGCTGCTGATACTGAGGTTCTAAGGCGTTTATCTGCTGAACCAGCTTTCTCAGACGCTTTAACTCTCGCTCATTCTTGCTGCCAAAAATCTTCTTCAGTAACGGGGTAATCATGAACAGTCCTTAGCACTTAAAATAAAAATGGATGTCAACTGCAAAACATCAGGCCATTATAACAACAACACCCGCCTAGTGCGGGTGCTGAAATAAAAATGTTTAAGCTGGATCAGGGTGCAGATCGAGAAATAAAGCGCGCTGGGTCTATGGCCCGCCCATTATGGATCACCTCAAAGTGCACGTGTGTACCTGTGCAGCGTCCTGTACAACCCATCAAACCAACGACGTCACCGCGTTGCACTACATCACCCTTCGACACAACAAAATCATTCAGGTGGGCATAGCGCGTCAAATAGCCATCACCATGATCTATCTCGACCAGCTTCCCATAACCACCACGACGGGATGCAAAAACCACCAACCCCGCACCAACCGCAATCACATTGGAGTTCTCACGGCCAGCATAATCTATACCTTCATGCCAACTGGTACGCCCTGTAAAAGGGTCACTACGACGACCAAAGGGAGAAGACATCCAACCCTGCTCAACTGGACGTCCTGCCAAATACACCTGATCAGCAAAGCTACGATTGGTTAATAAGGAATGGATCAACTCGAGCTGTTGACGGCGATGATCAATCTGCATCTCCAGGGCTTCTAGTGTTTGCATTAACTCGCTATCAGTGTAGCCTGAGCCTTCTTCGTAGCTGGACTCTGGACCACCCAGCGGAGGTGGCATTTCAAAATCAAACTCATCACCTAGATCAGCAACAACCGTCAGGCGTCGCCCTAGAGCATCAAGACGCAGCAATCGTGCTTGCAGCTCACCCAAGCGTGGCGTCAGTGCCTCAATACGCTCCAATGAAGAACGACGAATCGCATCAACCTCGGCTCTTTGCGCATCGAGCTCCTGATGCAGCATCAGCGCCGCACGATTATTGACCAAACGCTCCTGAGCATCGACCCACCAGTAGACAAGACTACCACCTATAGCGGCAGGAACAACAAAAACAATCAACACAAAAAGCGTGATCGTCCATGAATTCAGATTAATTGATCGGCCCGAAGAATGCTTACCGGAAAAAAGAATCAAGTTCATCAAGTCGTTCCTGTCTTGCCCTTGGTATTCAGGGTCATTATGGTTATGCTCAGCAGCGGCTCAGCGCAAAAGAGGCATTTTTTATGAGTATAAAGGCAAGAGCAGGGCAAACAAAATCCCTAAATAGCCTTATTAACAAAGATACCTCAGTTCTAGGGGCGCTCATCAATAGAGCAACACAACTGAAACAAATCGAAACGCACCTCAAAGCACTGCTGCCCGATGCACTGCGCGACGAGTTTCGTGTCGCCGACTGGCAGCAACAACGCCTGATCATCATGGCCAGCCAAGCCACGTTACTCACTTACTTTCGTTTTGCTGAGCCACAAATTCGCCAACAGCTCCAACAACACTACCCAGAACTTGAAAGAATCGAGCTCAAGATACGTCCGCGCCCGCCGCAACCCAAAACAATTCCGACAAAAAAAATTCAGCTCAGCAATAACACGCGAACGCAGCTGTTGGCACTAGCAGAAAAAGAACAGCACCCTGACCTGAAAGCCGCACTTATTATTTTAGCAAACAGCCACCAGATATAAAAAACCCAGCAATCTGCTGGGTTTTAAACATGATTAGGAATCAGGCTGTAGCAAGAGGAGAAGCGTAAGAAATGGGCGACTGCTCAGCCTCACCCTCAAAAGTCACGATTTCCCAAGCATCTGGCTGAGCAATCAATGCACGCAGTAACTGATTGTTCAAGCCATGACCGGATTTATGCCCTTTGAACTCGCCAATCAGGCTTTTTCCAAGCAGATAGAGGTCACCGATAGCATCCAGCACCTTGTGCTTGACGAACTCGTCCTCATAACGCAGACCATCTTCATTCAGAATACGATAGTCATCGACCACAATCGCATTCTCCATACTGCCACCTAAGGCAAGGTTGCGAGAACGCAAAAATTCGATATCACGCATAAAGCCAAAAGTCCGTGCTCGACTCACTTCACGCACAAAAGAAGTCGTTGAAAAGTCGATGACTGTTGTTTGCTTTTGATCACGAAAAACCGGGTGATCAAAGTCGATACTAAAACCGACTCTAAATCCTTCATAAGGCTCAAAGCTCGCCAGCTTATCATCTTCACGCACTTCGACTTTTTTCTTGATACGAATAAATTCTTTCGGTGCTTCGAGCTCCTGGATGCCCGCCGACTGAATCAGAAACACAAAAGGTCCTGCGCTACCATCCATAATGGGCACTTCAGGCGCACTGACCTCAACATAGAGATTATCAATACCGAGACCCGCCAAAGCAGATAACAAATGCTCAACCGTACTGACCTTAACGTCACCTTCAGAAAGCGTCGTTGACAAGGTGGTCTCGTGCACATTTTGCGCACAAGCATGTATCTCGGCTATAGGATCGAGATCAACACGACGAAAAACGATACCGGTATTTGCAGGAGCTGGACGCAAAGTCAAATAAACCTTATCGCCTGAGTGCAAGCCAACTCCTGTGGCACGAATGGTATTTCTGAGGGTGCATTGCTTAATCATTGCCACTCATCTCAGCCCCCACGGGACTTAAAATCACTAAAAAATCTGCTGAACAGATAGCCGTTTCATCATATTTTAACAAATTCAAAGCTAAGGTAAACGCTCACTTGATACTTAGCTCAAAAAAAAGATTTCTTTGTGCTCCAGATCACATTCAAACTCTCTAATCCGCCTGACGGCGCAGAAAGGTCGGAATATCCAATTCGATGTTGTTTTGCCCTTCTGGAATAGGATGCTGAACTCGCGCAGGCCGTGTGGCTGGCTCTTCATGCGCGGGGCGGACAGCAGGGCGCACTGGACGACTGGTTTGAGCAATAGGTTGCTGCGTCGTCTTCTTAGGTGCAGCAGCAGCCTCTTCTTGGCGTCGCTCCAAACCTGTTGCGACGACAGTCACACGGACTTCGTCACCCATAGATTCATCAACAGTCGCGCCATAAATAATGGTCGCATCTTCTGCAGCAAACTCTTCGATGACCTCACCCACTTCGTTCAGCTCACCCAATCCGAAGCTGTTATTAGCGGTAATATTCACCAGAATACCGCGTGCGCCCTTGAGCTCGATATCCTCAAGCAACGGACAACGCACAGCCGCCTCAGCAGCATCACGTGCACGCTGCTCGCCTTTGCCTGTACCTGTGCCCATCATCGCCATGCCCATTTCTGACATCACTGTCTTCACATCAGCAAAGTCAACATTCATCAGTTCACCCGGCTGAGTAATCAAGTCGGCTATCCCTTGTACGGCACCGAGTAAAACATTATTGGCTTCGTCAAAACCCTGCTGCAAGGTCGCGCTTTTCCCGAGAACCGACATCAGCTTTTGATTTGGAATCGTGATCAGAGAATCGACATGCTGAATCAACTGCGCAATCCCTTCTTCCGCGACACGCATTTTGCGACGACCTTCCAAGGGAAAAGGCTTGGTCACGACAGCGACAGTCAGAATACCCAGCTCTTTGGCGACTTCTGCCACAATGGGAGCTGCACCTGTTCCTGTCCCCCCACCCATACCTGCGGTGATAAAGACCATGTCAGCACCTTGGAGCACTTCACTGATTCGCTCACGATCTTCAAGGGCGGCTTGACGACCAACCTCTGGATTAGCACCAGCACCTAAGCCCTTGGTGATCTGACCACCGAGCTGCAACTGGGTTTTGGCTTCATTTTTCTGCAAATCTTGCGCATCAGTGTTCGCCACAATGAAGTCAACACCAACAACATGGCTTTTTACCATGTGGTTTACTGCATTGCCACCGCCGCCACCAACTCCAATCACTTTGATAACCGCTGAGGATGCTGGTGAATTTTCAACTAATTCGAACATGTGCCGTCTCCTGATGACTCTATTCGGTCGGACTGGGATGCAATAGACCAAAAAAAGGATGAACTAACAGCTTTAAGATTAACAAATTCATCCTGTCCAATTAAAGCGCAGCGCAGCAAAAAACCGCCGCCTTGTAAAATTTCTTTGCAATTATGGCTTAGAATTGCCGCTGAAACCAGCCTTTTATCTTGCCCATCAGTCCATCTGCGGCAACTTCTGGCCGCTGCACGACCTCTTGTCGGTAATGATTTGCCTCCACCGAGGTCTGCACTCGCCCTCTCGCCAATGCCGTATGCAGCAGTCCTACCCCTGTAGAATAGATAGGATTACGCACCACATCGTCAAGGCCAGCGACAAACTGCGGACTCGCCAAACGCACTGGTGCATGAAAGATTTCTTCGGCCAGCTCAACAGCCCCTTCCATCTTCGCTGTACCACCTGTAAGTACAATACCGGCTGGAATCAGGTCCTCAAAACCACTACGACGTATCTCCGCCTGAATCAAGGTAAAGAGTTCGTCATAACGCGGCTCAACAATTTCAGCCAAAGACTGGCGCGACAAATCACGTGGTGGTCGATCTCCGACACTCGGTACCTTAATCAGTTCATCAGGCCCTGCCAATTGCGTCAGAGCACAGGCATATTTGATCTTAATTTCTTCTGCATGCTGAGTTGGCGTACGCAACGCCATCGCAATATCATTCGTGACCTGATCACCTGCAATAGGAATCACTGCAGTATGACGTATCGCGCCTTCTGTAAAGATCGCGATATCGGTTGTGCCGCCGCCAATATCGACCATGCACACACCAAGCTCTTTCTCATCATCGGTTAGAACCGCATGACTTGAAGCCAGCTGCTCTAGGATGATGTCTTCCACTTCCAAGCCACAGTGGCGCACACACTTTTCTATATTCTGTACAGCATTCACTGCACAGCTGACCAGGTGGACGCGCGCTTCAAGACGCACACCAGACATCCCCAAAGGCTCACGTATGCCTTCCTGATTATCAATAATATATTCTTGCGGCAGGATATGAATGATCTTCTGATCACCTGGAATTTTGACGGCACGCGCGGCATCTATCACCCGTTCCAGATCGGTTTCTGTCGCTTCGCCTCGGATCGCGACCATCCCATGAGAGTTAAAACTCTGGATATGGCTTCCAGCAATCCCCACATTCACCGAGTGAATTTCACAACCCGCCATCAACTCGGCTTCTTCAACAGCACGTCGTATCGATTGCACTGTGGAGTCGATATTAATGACAACGCCTTTTTTCAGACCGCGCGATGGATGGGAACCTAAACCGATAATTTCAAGCAACCCATCCTGGGTGCGCTGCCCAACGATGGCGACCACCTTCGAAGTACCTATATCGAGACCAACCACCAGTTGGCCATGATGCGCATCTTGAGCCATATCTCATGCAACTCCATAAACGATTCAGCGTGGACAGTTTGTTAGCGCTCTAACATGCACCAACTAGTCATTTTCTTGCGTGCTTCTTTTTACACTCAACCCATTTGGATAGCGTAAATCGACCACGCGAATCTGGGATGCTTCCAACTCAAGGGATTCATCCCAGATCCATAAAAACTGATTGATTTTCTTTTCTATATTATCACGCCCCAACATCACTCTAATAGAGCCATTCAGCTCAAATTGCCACGCACCACGGGGTGCAAGAGCTATTTTTGTGACCGAGAGCGCTCTTTGCTGCATGATGGGTTCAAGTGCCTGCCACAGGGAGACCACTTGTGGCAGCTGATGAGCCGCCCCATCAAAACGCAGCTGGGGAAGATGGTCAGGCAACTCAGATGGAATGAAGCCCTCACCCTGGTCATCCACCAACCCCCTTTCACCCCAACGCGCCCAGACCTGACGCTCGACCAGATGAATCTCGAGTTGATCTGGCCAGCGACGCATCAAATCAACATCAGCCACCCAAGGTTCAGCGCGCAATACATCCTGCAACTGTGCTAGATCGATCCGCCAAAAAGGCGCAGCCAAATCAGGCCGCACCAGCTGCTCGACCCGCTCCAAGGGCAGGTGGCGCACTTCGCCAAAGAGACTCACCTGACCTACAGGGCGCGCCAGCGTATGTTGCAACCACCAGCCGATGAGTAAAAGCAACAGACACAAGGGCAGCAAAAGCTGCAACCAGTAGAGCCAGGTGCGTTTTTTCATGCGCCTAATCGACTGAGTCAAACCAGTGTTCGGCAGTCAGGGTTTTCAACCTTGCCGAGACCAGAAGCTGGAGCACCAACTGCTGAAAGTCCAAACCTGCAGCCGCGGCAGCCTGCGGTACCAAGCTATGGTCTGTCATTCCTGGGCTGGTATTGACTTCAAGCAACCAGGGACGCTCTTGCTGATCCAGCATAATATCGACTCGTCCCCAGCCTTCACAGCCAACCGCCTCATAAGCATCCAGCGCCAAAGCCTGCAGCTGAGCTTCTTTAGCCGCATCTAAACCGCAAGGCAGCAGATATTGCGTATCCCCTGCTTGATACTTGGCATCATAATCATAAAAATCATGCGGTGTCTGCAAACCGATCACAGGAAGAACCTGATCCCCGACAACACTGACCGTGAATTCTCGCCCTTGCACATAGGCTTCAGCCAGAATGCAATGGTCATAGCGCACCGCCAGCTGATAGGCTTGCTCCAGCTCAGCGGCAGAGTGCACCTTACTCATTCCCAGGCTCGATCCTTCATGCGCTGGTTTAACCATAATCGGTAAACCCAGCTGTGCTACGATAGCCTCGGCATCCATATGATCGCTTAAAAGACAAGAGGCAGGTGTCGGCAATCCCTGCCCTTGCCACAACTGCTTACACTTGTACTTATCCATCGCCAGAGAAGAAGCCAAGACACCGCTGCCCGTATAGGGAATCTGCAGCCATTCCAGCACCCCCTGAATACTGCCATCTTCGCCACCGCGACCATGCAGAGCAATAAAAGCCCGATCCGGACGCTCCTGACTCAATTGCGCAACAGCATCGGCACCCAGCTCTAAGCCAAAGGCATGCACACCGGCTGCCTGCAAAGCTGCCAGCACCGCCTGACCACTTCGCAGGGACACCGCACGCTCAGCTGAACAGCCGCCCATTAAGACCGCAACACGCCCAAGGGCTTGGATTTCTTGTTGATTCAGCAACATGCCTGCTCTCTTTTATTCTCAATGAGATCTATCTACCCACAATATTGAGGTGTTTCTGACACTTCAATCGAATTTTAATTGTCGCTTGGCCAGCCTTTGTGCAATCTGGCCAATATCTCCAGCCCCTTGAGTCAGCAACAGATCACCTGGCTGCAAGACGCGCGCTAATAAGGACTCCAGCTCATCTGGATCATCAACAAAGATCGGGTCCTGGCCTCGTTGACGCAGGCTCGCACAGAGGCTGCGACTCTCTGCACCAGGAATCGGTGCCTCACCAGCGGCATAGACATTGAGCAATAACAGTGTATCAACCTGCGCCAGCACCTTAACGAAATCTTCATAAAGATCTCGGGTACGCGAGTAGCGATGGGGTTGATAGATCATCACCAGACGCCGCTCTGGCCAACCTTCACGCACCGCACGAATCACCGCCGCCACCTCGGTTGGATGATGGCCATAATCATCCACCAGCAATACCTGACCCGTTTCAGAGCCAAGAGGAAACTCACCTAAACGCTGAAAGCGGCGGCCAACACCTTGAAAAGCAGCCAAACCAGCAAGAATCGCTTCGTCTTCGACACCCTCTTCACTGGCAACCACGATGGCGGCCACTGCATTCAAGGCATTATGACGACCTGGGGTATTTAAGCGAACAGCCAAGGTGGAGAGCTGACCAGGACGCTCGACCTGAAACTCAATCACATTCGCCTGCTGTTCGAAATGGGTAATTCTAAAATCCGCCTCGTCATGAAAGCCATAGGTGAGCACAGGGCGTGCCACCTTAGGCAACAGCTCTCGAATGATTGGATCATCAAGACAAAGAACCGCCAGGCCGTAGAAAGGCAGATTATGCAGGAAGTCGATAAAGGTTTTTTTCAACTGCTCAAAATCATTGCCGTAGGTCGACATGTGATCAGCATCGATGTTGGTCACAATGGAAACCATAGGCTGCAGGTGCAAGAAAGAAGCATCCGACTCATCTGCTTCTGCAACCAGATAGCGCGACTCACCCAAACGCGCATTGGTACCCGCTTGAGTCAGCTTGCCTCCAATCACAAAGGTAGGATCTAAACCGGCTTCGGCAAGAATGGAAGCAACCAAACTGGTGGTGGTCGTTTTACCGTGGGTTCCGGCAACAGCGATGCCATGACGAAAGCGCATCAGTTCAGCCAGCATTTCGGCACGCCGAACCACTGGGATACGTTGCTCAAGCGCGGCTTTAACCTCTGGGTTCTCCGCATTGATCGCCGTTGACACCACCACCACATCGGCACCTTCGATATGCGCCGCCGCATGACCCAAAGCAACCTGTGCACCAAGCTCTTGTAAGCGCTTCACTGCGGTAGAAGCCTGCTGATCTGAACCACTAATCTGATAGCCTTGTGTTAAGAGCACTTCCGCAATACCGCACATTCCCGACCCGCCAATACCAACAAAATGGATATGTTGAATACGACGCATCATGGGGACAGGATAAGGGCGTGTTTTCATAAAAAAACCTTAGTTAAATCAACAATAAAAGTGAAATTAGTCACGCGCCAATTCACGGACGATGGCTTCAGTAGCTTGCGTTTTGGCCAGACGATGAGCGCGCTGCGCCTGGGCTTGTAACTCCAAACGCCATTCAGCAGCCTTTTGACCCAACCACTGAGCCAATTGGGCAGGATCCAGCTGCGCCTGAGGCAGCAGCACCGCAGCCTGCTGATCCGCCAAATAGCGCGCATTATGGGTTTGATGATCATCGACCGCGAGTGGGAAGGGCACAAGGATCGAGGCCACACCGACAGCCATGATTTCAGCCAGTGTCAGCGCCCCTGCACGACAAATAACCAGATCAGCCCAAGCCAGAGCCGCGCCCATATCTTCAATAAATTCACTCACCTCAAGCTGAAGCGCACCATCCAGCTGCTGATAGGCGTCTTGAGTGCTCGCTAACTTACCACGCCCAGTTTGATGACGCACGATAGGACGCGCCTCTGGTGCCAATAAGGCTAAGGCCGCTGGCACGCGCTCGTTCAGAATTTGCGCGCCCAGGCTCCCGCCCACCACAAGCAGGCGCAAAGGGCCTTCGCGCTCAGCATAGCGTTGCTCTGGCGGAGGAAGATGCAACAGAGTGTGACGAACAGGATTCCCAACCCATATAGGCCGATGCTTTTGGAGTACCTGCGGAAAAGCTGTAAAAACATGGCGCGCAAGATAAGCCAAGCAGCGATTCGTCAAGCCTGGCAGTGCATTTTGCTCATGAATCGCCAAGGGAATACGCAGTAACCAGGCCGCCAAGCCACCAGGCCCACTGGCAAAACCACCAAACCCCACCACTTGATCCGGCCGGATGCGACGTAAATAAGCTAAGGCTAAGAAGAGGCAAGTCAATAAGCGCCAAGGCGCCAGCAGCAGACTAAGGCGCCCTTTACCACGCAAGCCTTTGACAGGGAGTCCGTAAAAAGCAATCCCCGCTTGGGGCACCCGTTCGGCCTCCATACTGGCTTGCGAGCCTAACCAGTAAACCTTTTCTCCCTGGGCAGTTAAGGCTTCAGCTAACGCCAGTCCAGGAAAGATATGCCCGCCAGTCCCTCCTGCCAAAATCAAGGTTTTCTTTGGCTCAGCCAAGGTGCCTCTCTCCCTTTTCGAATAAGATAAAAGATCGTGAACTCAGTCGTGTGCAAGGCAAACTGTTGACTTTAGCTGCGCACGAAGCTGTTTCTGTTCTGCTCAGGCGATGCTTTGGCGGCCTCTTGCCAACGGCGCTCTAGATCTGCCCGAAAAACCAAGCCGAGCATAATACCACTGGAAAGCAGACTGCTCCCACCATAGCTTAATAAAGGCAAGGTCAAGCCTTTGGTCGGTAACAGCCCAAGATTCACACCCAGATTAATCACCACCTGTAGCCCGAGCAGAATGCCAATACCATAACAGACAAAAGCGGCAAAAAGCTGCTGCTGTTGCTCACAAAGGCGTCCGATAATCAACACTCGACTGACCAGCAGCACAAAAAGACCCAAGGTGGTCAGCGCGCCCAATAAGCCCAGCTCTTCACTCAGGACAGAGAAGATAAAATCAGTATGCGCCTCGGGCAGATAAAAGAGTTTTTGCACACTATTCCCTAGCCCTTGGCCCAGCCAATGCCCACGCCCATAAGCGATCAGTGCCTGAGTGAGCTGATAACCAGAATCAAACTGATGCAGCCAGGGATCACGAAAGCTAATCAGACGCTGGACACGATAGGGTTCTACCAGCGCAACCAGAACCAGACCAAGCACCACCAGTACCAGCATCACAGTGAAGTAACTCAATCGAGCACCGGCTAAAAACACCATGGCCAGTGCCGCCGCCGTCATCACCACCAGGCTGCCATAATCCGGCTGTAGAAAAAGAAAAGCGCCATAGAGAAAGACCATCAACAAAGGCTTTGCAAACCCACTCAAGGTCTGACGCACACTCTGGAGGTGACGGACAAGATAGCTGGAGAGATAGATGACCATACAGATTTTTGCGAGCTCTGAGGTCTGCAGATTCACTGGCCCCAGACTGATCCAGCGCGTACTGCCGTTCACCTCACGGCCAATCAGCAACACCAGAATCAACAGCGCAAAAGCCGCGAGCAAAAAAAGATAGCCCATCCGAAAGCTATAACCCAAGGGTATACTGACCACCAGCAAGGCTGCGCCCAAAGAGACCAGAATAAAGAGCGCTTGGCGCACGGCAAAGAAGCCAAGTTGACCAGTGCGTAGCTCTGCCACAGCAATCGAGGCGGAACTGACCATCAACCAGCCAATCACCAGCAAACCCAGCGCGGCAAAGATCAACCAGGCATCAAAAACAGCCAAGCTCTGGCGATGCACTCGCTGCGCTGCACTCCAGCTGGCTTGCCATAGCTGAATCAGTTGCTGAGTTGTTGCACGCATTGCACAAACACCTCTCCACGCTGCTGGTATCCAGTAAACTGATCAAAACTGGCACAGGCTGGCGACAAGACCACCGCATCACCTGGCTGAGCTAAGCAAGACAAGGACTCCACCGCCTGCTCCAGCGTCGAGCTGATCCAGCAGCGGCAGTGTTGCTCAAGAGCAGCCTGAATCAAGGGAGCATCGCGCCCAATCAGCGCCGCGCCAGCGATTTTACCCTGAGCACAGGCCTTGGCTAGACCTTGGCTCAGCAATCGAAAATCCTGCCCCTTGCCTTCACCACCCAGAATCAGCCACAAAGCAGCAGCCTCATCCTGCAGCCCCTGCACTGCGGCCAAAACCGCACCAATATTGGTTGCTTTAGAATCATTGTAATAGTGAACACCGGCTCGCTCAGCAATCTTCTGGCAGCGATGCGCTAAGCCGGTAAACTGGCGTATTCCCTGCTGCAAGCCTGCCAAAGGCAGCCCAGCCGCCAAACAGCAAGCCAAAGCAGCCAACACATTACTGCGACCATGCGAGCCTGCAAGCTGGATGTGATCAGCCGCAACACAGGCCAGCGCCCCTTGCATCAACCAGAGTTGACCCTGATGCCAGCCTAAACCCAGATCTTGGGCTGATGGCGGCGCATCAAGACCAAAGCTAATACAGGACTGAGCCACACCCTGAGACGGCTGCGTTGCGCTGTCTTCGCGGTTATAGACGGCCACCTCACACCCATCAAAAATCCTTTGCTTGGCTTGGATATAGGCCGCCATATCTGGGTAGCGATCAAGATGGTCCTCACTGATATTCAGCAGCAATGCGGCCTTCGCACGTAAGGAAGACAGGGTTTCCAGCTGAAAAGAAGAGAGCTCCAGCACATAAAAATCGACGTTTTGCTCCAGCAAGGTTAATGCAGGCACGCCGATATTGCCGCCGACACCGACTCGGTAGCCACAGGCGTCGATCATGGTGCCAATCAAGCTGGTCACCGTGGTTTTGCCATTCGACCCTGTAATCGCAATGATCGGCTGCTGCGCGGCCTGACAAAACAGCTCAATATCACCCAGCACCTCCACGCCGGCCTCTTGGGCGGCGACGATCGCAGGAGTCTGGATGCTCAACCCAGGGCTGACGACCAGATGCGTAAAACGCTTTAAATAAGCCGCATCCAGTGGCCCTAGAGACACTTCGATATCGGCATACTGGGCCTGAAAAGCAGCCAGACCAGGCGGAGCAAGACGAGTATCTGCAACCGCAAAGGCCACCCCTTGACGCTGTAGATAGTCCACCACGGTCAAGCCAGTTTGCCCGAGGCCAATCACCAGATAGGAGGCTGAAGAAGAGAAGGCAGGCATCACAAAACCTCGATTATCTGAGCTTCAAGGTGGCAAGGCCAATCAGCACCAGAACGACGGTGATAATCCAAAAGCGCACAATGACACGTGGCTCGGGCCAGCCTTTCAGCTCAAAATGGTGATGCAAGGGCGCCATACGAAACACACGGCGACCAGTGAGCTTATAGGAGGCCACCTGCACAATCACCGAGAGGGTCTCCATAACAAACACACCGCCCATAATGAACAAGACAATCTCTTGACGCACGATCACTGCCACCACACCCAAGGCAGCACCGAGGGCCAGCGCCCCAACATCACCCATAAAGACCTGAGCTGGATAGGTGTTAAACCAGAGAAAGCCCAAGCCAGCGCCAACAATCGCGGTACAAAAGACCACCAGCTCACCGGATCCCGGGATAAAGGGAATCAACAAATACTGCGCAAACACACTATGGCCACTGACATAGGCGAACACACCTAGTGCGGCAGCCACCATGACGGTCGGCAAAATAGCCAAGCCATCCAGCCCATCGGTCAGATTGACCGCATTACTCGAGCCGACAATCACTAAATACGTCAGCAGGATAAATACCGGCCCCAACTCCAGCACGACGCCTTTAAAGAAGGGAAAAATCAATTGGGTTTCTGCGGGCAGCTGGGCGGTGTAGTACAAAAAAACAGCGGCCATCAGGCCAATCACCGATTGCCACAGATACTTCCAGCGCGCAGGCAAACCACGCGGATTTTTTTCAACCACCTTACGCCAATCATCAACCCAGCCGATGGCACCAAAACCTAAGGTGACCAGCAGCACAATCCAAACATAACGGTTACTCAGGTCAGACCAGAGCAGCGTGCTCAAGGCGATAGACAATAAAATCAACGCCCCACCCATCGTCGGAGTACCGGCCTTAGAGAGGTGCGATTGCGGGCCATCATCACGGATGGCTTGACCTATCTGACGCTGAGTTAAACGCCGAATCATCCACGGACCCAGCAGGAGGGAGAAACTCAAGGCCGTTAAAACGCCCAGAATCGCTCGCAAAGACAGGTAGTTGAAAACGATAAAGAAGCTATGCATACCACTGAGATAACTGGTGAGCCACAATAACATAATAAGCTTGTCTCTTTGATCGAATGCCTCAGAGCGAGGCTGTTAAATGTTGAACAACTTGATCCATACCCGCTCGACGCGAGCCTTTCACCAGCACACAAGTCTGTGGATTCAATTCTTGTTTTAAGGCCAGAGCCAGGGTCTGATGACTGGTAAACACCCTCCCGCCCTCACCAAAGGACGCGGCCGCTAAAGCCGCATCCTGACCCAAGGCAAACAGGCGCGTGACACCTTGACGCCGAGCCTCCTGACCGAGCTCACGATGAATCGCGGCTGAGGCCTCGCCCAACTCAGCCAAATCGCCCAGCACCAGCCAACGCTCTCCAGACCAGAGCGCCAAGGTCGCCAGAGCCGCCTTCACCGCACCTGGACTCGCATTGTAGCTATCATCTAGCAGCTGAGCACCTGCATAAGTCGTGAATTGATGTAACCGACCTTGTTGCTCAGGTAAAGAGGCCAGCGCACGCGCCGCTTCATCCAGCGGGCAACCCAAGGCTTGTAGCACCGCCAAAGACGCCAAGGCATTACTGAGATTATGCTGCCCTGGCCAGTCGAGTGTGAAAGGAATGCGTTGCTGATCAGCACACAGGATCGCCTGCGTGGCCTGTAAGTCCAGCTGGATCTCAGCAGCAACAGACAGATCCCCCTGATGCAGACCATAGGTCAAAACTTGCACTGAGGGGTCTTTTAATTGCTTATGCCAATAAGAAAAAAAGACGTCATCGGCATTCAACACCGCCGTACCCTGAGGCTGCAAGTGCGCCAGCAGTTCTCCCTTGGCCTGAGCAATCGCCTCTAAACTACCAAATTCGCCCAAATGTGCTCCTGTAACGTTGGTAATCAACGCCACATGTGGCTGCACTAAACCTGCCAGATAATCAATTTCACCCAGATGATTCGCCCCCAGCTCAATCACTGCATGCGTCTGCTGTGGCTCTAGGCCAAAGAGGGTCAAAGGCACACCCAGATCGTTATTGAGATTGCCGCGCGTGGCTAGTACCTTGGCACCCAGATGGGTAAGCAGATGCGCCACCAAGGTTTTGACCGAGGTTTTACCACTATTGCCCGTGATCGCAATGACCTGCCCGGTAAAAGCCGCGCGCTGCTGCTGGGCTAAGCGACCCAAGGCACGACGCACACAAGGCACTTTAATTTGAGCTAGAGGCACCTCTTGCTGCCAAGTCTCGACGAGTGCCACACTGGCACCAGCGGCGGCCGCTTGAGCGAGATAAGCATGGCCATCCTGCTGCGCACCACGCAAGGCGGCAAACAGGCCGCCAGGTTGAATCTGACGACTATCCAGCGTGACTGAGGTCCAGAGCTGATCACCAGCTTCAGGTGTCCCCTGCCAAGGTGCTTCTAAAAAGGCGGCCGTTTGCGCCACAGTAGAATGAATTAGCATGAAAGATCCTGCGTGCCCTTGATCAAAGAGGATGGACTTGTCTGTTGATGCGCCTTGAGCCCATGTGACTCTAAATGCTGCAAAGCCACCTCAACATCAGAAAAAGGCACAGTGATCGCGCCGAGCTGCTGTGTGGTTTCATGGCCTTTTCCCGCAATCAACACCACATCGTCGCGGCCAGCCTGTTGCAGTGCGTAGGCAATCGCTTGGGCACGATCACTGATCGCCACGGCGGCCGAACCAGCGGCCGCCATGATCGCAGCACGAATCAGCGCTGGATCTTCGGTGCGTGGATTATCATCGGTCACCACGAGCTGATCGGCATAGCGCGCAGCCGCTGCACCCATTAATGGCCGCTTGCCGGTATCACGATCACCGCCACAACCAAAAACGCACCAGAGTTGACCCGAAGTATGACGCCGCACGGCTTGCAGGGCTTGAGCCAAGGCATCGGGCGTATGCGCATAGTCAACGACCACCTGAGGCTTCGTTTCGAGGCATTGCATTCGTCCAGGGACAGGCTGTAATCCATTAAGCAGGTTTTGCAAATGCTGCAGATCCTGTACCTGCGGCCAGAGCACCAAAGCCACCGCCAGCACATTCGCCAGATTGAAATCACCCAGCAGCCCCAACTCGAGCTGCAATGGCTGACCTTGCAGCAAACACTGAGCACGGATACCCCGCGCATGGTAGCTGGCCTGGAGCAGCTTCAAATCGGCCTGACTTTGCGCATCCAGGCTGTAGGTCAGCACTGGGTAAGGCCAGGATGTCGCAGCCAGCTCTTGCCCAAAGGCATCATCAATACAGATCACTCCGCGCTCTATCTCTGGGCGCTCAAATAGCCGCCTCTTTGCAGCACCATAGGCAGCAAAAGTGGGATGGTAATCCAGATGATCACGCGTCAGATTCGTGAACACCGCCGTTTGGATCGGCAATCCATCGAGGCGACCTTGATCTAAGGCATGTGAAGAAGCCTCAAGCACAACCTGAGCCATGCCCTCTTCAGCCCAACGCTGATAGAAATCATGCATCACCAAAAGATCAGGTGTGGTATGTGTGGCTGGCTGCAGTGCCGATAAACGCCCATAGCCCAGTGTGCCCACCAAAGCCACTTGTTGATCCAGCTGCTGATAGGCCTGAGCCAAGAAATGCGCCACCGAGGATTTACCGTTGGTGCCCGTCACCGCCACGCTTGACAGCACAGCAGCCACCCCATGCCTGGCCGCATGCTGAGCACGCAGCTGTGTCAGCCACCCGCCAAGACGCGCTTTTAAATCAGGTAAATCAAGCCGCACCACAGCCTGCCCTGCCTGTTCCTCATAGCCGAGATCTGCCTTAGCCTCTGCTGCCAGGGCGACAATCAGCACGCGTGCTCCAGCCGCTAAAGCCTGTTCTTGGTAGCGCTGCCCCTGTTCGGTGGGGCCCAACAGGTTAATAAAAGCATCTCCTGCTTGCACTTGACGACTATCCTTCACCAACCGCGTGACGGCCGCTAAAGCCGACGATAGGTGGCCCGCCAAGGGGTGTTCTGCTAATTCAGGCCACAGAGCAAAAACAGCTTCTGGGCTCAGCATCCGATCAACATGAAATACAGGCATAAAAACCCTTAGGGTGAAGGCTCAAAGTAATCAGGATCATCAGGCGGTATATCCAGCAAACGCAGCGCCTGACCGATAACACGACTAAACACAGGGGCCGCCACCTCACCGCCAAAATATTCCTGCCCCTGCGGACTATCAATCATAATCACCGCCACAAGGCGCGGGTTAGTCAAGGGCGCAATACCGGCAAAGGTGGCAATATAATCACCTGATCCATAGCCAGCAACGCCTAGCTTATGCACGGTGCCGGTTTTGCCTGCTACCCGATAGCCAGGAATCGCTGCCCGGGTTCCCGTGCCACCTGGCAAGGTCACCGACTCCATCATGGTTAAAATACTGCGGGCGACTTCTGGATCGATCACCTGTTCCGTGCGCACTTCCTCAACCCGTAACAGGGACAAGGGATGCAATCGACCTTCATCAGCAAGAATCATATAAGCCTGCGCCAGCTGACCCAGTGTTGCCGACAAACCATAACCATAAGACAGGGTCGCGCGCGAAATACGACTGATACCAAAGCTAGCAGGCAAAACACCAGAGGCCTCACCGGGAAACCCTGTTCCTGTGGCACGACCAAAGCCCATCGCGTCATAAAACTGCACCAGCATCTCATCCGGCAGTTGCAAGATCATCCGCGCGATCGCCACGTTGCTAGAGCGCGTCAGGATTTGTTCTGGCGTCATCATGCCATAGTTACGAAAATCACGGATGGTCTGTCCTGCAAGACGCAGAACACCCGGAGAAGCATCGATTTCATCTTCTGCAGTGAACTGACCCGATTGCAAGGCCACAGCCAAACTCAGCGGTTTGATCACCGAGCCAGGTTCAATCAAATCAACGAGAGCGCGATTACGCAGACGACCAATATCCAGATGAGCACGATTATTGGGGTTAAACGCTGGCTGATTCACCATCACCAGCACTTCTCCCGTCTGGGCATCAAGTACAATCATGCTCCCCGATACAGCCTGATGCTGTTCAACGGCCGCCTTGAGTTCGCGGTAGGCAATGTATTGCAAGCGTAGATCAAGACTGAGAACCAGGTCCTGACCTGGCGCAGGCTCTTGCAGGGTTTCAAGGTGGCGAATAGTGCGCCCACGTAAATCCTGCAGGACACGTTGACGACCAGGTGTCGCGGTGAGGCGATGGTTCCAAGCCAGCTCCAACCCCTCCTGCCCTTGATCATCGACATTGGTAAAGCCCACCAGATGCGCGGCGACCTCGCCTGTGGGATAGTAGCGCCGATACTCATCCATGACATACACGCCAGGCAGATCCAGCGCGAGCACCTGCTCAGCAAAATCAGGCGTCACTTGACGGCGCAAATAGATAAACTCGCGCCGTACCAAGCGCTGAATGCGTTCTATAAAGGCCGCCGGATCTTCGCCTAAGGCCAAGGCCAAACGCTGTAAGTCCTGTTGATCTTGTGGAAGATGGCGCGGATTGGCCCAGAGGGTGGCGACAGGTGAACTGATCGCAAGCGGTTCGCCATGGCGATCCGTAATCATGCCTCGACTCGCCGGTATGGCTTGCGTGCGCAGCGTACGGACATCACTTTGCTGACGCAAAAATTCATATTCAAATAGATGCAGATGCGTCAAGCGACCTGTAATCAACAGCCCTAAAGCCAGAAAGCCCAGCCAGATCAGATACCAGCGCCAAGCAGGGCTGGCGACATGAGGGTCTGGCTGGCTCATGGTACAGAGACCCTTTTAATGCGGACGTCTTTACGCTCAGGAAAACGCAGACCCAGCTGCTGATCAGCCTGCTGTTCAAGACGCGCCGGTGACACCAGCGTGCTTTCTTCCAGCAGCAAACGCCCCCATTCGACCTGCAAGGCATCGCGTTCGGTATGGAGTATTTGCAAGCGCACTTGCAAGCCACGAGAGGCGTGCGTCCAGTGAATCACCGCCTGTGCAGAAGCCAAGAGTAGCAGCAACAGCAGCAGCACCAATCCATGCCCAAGGTGCAAGGACTGATAAGACTGATCAAAACGCTGCTTCAGCTGCGACCACCTAGGGAAAGACATCCTGTAAACCCCCAACAAACAACTAATCAGAAAGAGGTGGCAGCTTTTCTGCCACGCGCAGCACAGCGCTGCGTGCCCGTGGATTATGCGCCACTTCTTCCGCCGAGGGCTTGATCGCCTTACCGATCAGGCGCAATTCAGGACGCAGCTCAGTATGCCGAAAAGGCACATGGGCAGGCAAATGCGCATCACCCCGAGCCGCATCACGCATAAAGCGCTTGACGATCCGATCTTCTAATGAGTGGAAGCTGATCACGGCCAGACGACCCCCTGGTGCTAAACAGGCCAGGGCCTGCTCAAGCAACAATTTAAGATCATCCAGTTCACGATTAATATGAATTCTGATGCCCTGAAAAGCGCGCGTGGCCGGATGCTTGTGCTTCTCCCAGCTTGGGTTCGCCGCTTTGATGATTTCAGCCAGCTGCAAGGTGCGCGTAATCGGAGCTTCGGCACGCGCTTTTAACAGCGCCCGTGCCATGCGTCGTGCATGACGCTCTTCGCCATAATGAAAGAGCACATCGGCGATTTCTGCTTCGCTCGCCTGCGCCAACCAATCTGCCGCACTTTCGCCTTGCGTGGTATCCATGCGCATATCCAACGGGCCATCCTGCATAAAACTAAAGCCACGCTCAGGATCATCGATCTGGGGAGAAGAGACACCCAAATCCAGCAAAATACCTTGCACACCAGCAGACCAGCCACGTGCCGCTAAGTAATCGGGAAGCTGGGCAAAAGAGCCCTGTTGACAGGAAAAACGCGCATCTTGCTCGACAAGCTGCTGCGCCGTTGCCAGCGCGCGCGGGTCTTTATCAATGCCGAGCAAACGACCTTCAGGAGCCAACTGGCTGAGCAATAAACGACTGTGGCCACCCCGCCCAAAGGTGCCATCCACATAAAAACCAGCAGGGTCAGTCAGGCAGGCGGTTACAGCCTCATACAGGAGAACGGTGATGTGCTGATCTGGCGCAGGGGCCGACAGCGAGCAGGAAGATGTCATGAACGCGTTATCCTGAGATTGAAGAGGCTCTGAATTCACGATCACACCAACAGGACCAGATGAGCCTAGCTAGGACAGTCTCTGATCAAGAGACTCTAAGCAAGAGACTCTCATCAAGAGGCAACGCCAATCACAGCGAGAAAACCCTCTCTCCTGCAGGAATGATTCAGTGGAGAAAAAGCGGAAGCCAGCCTATAAGCCGGGTTCTGTCGAGAACAGTCATTCATCTAGGCCCTGGATCGCTCCAGGGCTCAAGCAACCTACCCGAACCCAACGCGGGCCGCGCCATAAGGGTTCCTATTTGGTCTTGCTCCAGGTGGGGTTTACCCTGCCACCTCTGTTACCAGAGGCGCGGTGCGCTCTTACCGCACCCTTTCACCCTTACCTGTACCAGCCTCAGCTGGCCATCGGCGGTTTGCTTTCTGCGGCACTTTCCGTAGGCTTGCGCCCCCCAGGCATTACCTGGCACCTCGCCCTATGGAGCCCGGACTTTCCTCCCCTACTCAAAAGTAGCGGCGACTGTCCAGCTGACTTCCGCTGCGAAAGGATATAGATAAAGGTCGATAAGCTCAAGCTTTCTTCTCATCGCCCTGCTGCAAAAACCATTGATACAAGGGCTTTTTCTTCACACCTGTCATTCGCGCGACCAGAGCAGCCGCCTGAGAGGGTGCCATCTCCTGCTGTAAGGCCAACATCCAGCGACACGCCTCATCCCAGGCCTGATCCTGATCCTGCTGTTTTGCCCCTTCAATCAGCAGGACAAACTCTCCTTTTTGCTGCTGCGGATCGGCTTCAACCTGTGCTAATACCTGCTCAATCGAACCAGAAAGAAAGGTTTCATAACGCTTGGTCAGTTCACGCGCCAAACACATCTGACGCTCACCACCAAGTGTTGTAGCCAGCGCTTGCAAACTGGGCAGCAAGCGATGTGGTGATTCATAAAAAGCCAGGGTCGCACTCATGCGTACCAAGCCCTGAAGACGCTGCTCACGCGCCAAGGCCTTAGCCGGTAAAAAGCCGGCAAAATAAAACTCATCCGTTGGCAAGCCAGAGGCCGACAAGGCGGCAATCAAGGCACAAGCCCCAGGAATCGGCACCACATCAAAACCGGCCGCACGGACAGCACGCACCAGAGGAAAACCAGGATCACTGATCAAGGGCGTACCCGCATCGGATACCAGCGCAAGGCTCTTGCCCTCTTGCAATAAAGCGATGAGCTGCTGGCTACGCTGATCTTCATTATGCTGATGCAGTGCCATCAGCGGCCGCCGCAACCCAAAAGCACTCAACAGCTTTTGCGTATGGCGCGTATCTTCGGCGGCAATCCAATCGACCTTTTCGAGGATCAGCTTGGCACGCTCACTGAAATCGCCTAAATTGCCTATCGGAGTCGCAACCACATACAGACAAGCTGGAATTTTGTTATGCTGATACGCAACCTGCTGCGATTCAGCGGTCAAATCATTCATTCGTTTTTCCAAGATAAGCACCGAGGGCCAGCCTCAATGCGATTAACTGATACTGATAAGGATGCTGTGCGTGATGTCTGAAGCTCGATTCAAACTCCTCAGAGGAGGACTCCTGATCACCCTGTGCGCATTGCTTCTCATTGGCTGCGGAACCACCAGCCCTAGATTGGCGAGCGAATTCACTGGACGTGAAACACATCCCGATCCAGAAGTCGAAACGCACATTCGTCGTCTTGAGCAGGCCAGCATCTTAGCACAGCAATCTGCCTATACAGCAAGCCTCACCCTACTCTCCAGCATCCAGGTCCAGCGCCTGCCCGAAGAATTCATCTGGCTCTATATGGAGCAAGTCGCGCAGGTTGGCCTGACGCTCGGCGAAGGTCAGCTCACACTCGAGCGCCTAACAACCGCACGAGAGCAGCTAGAAAGACTGACCCTCGCACAGGAGTACGCCTATCGCGGCTGGCGTGCATCCGCCCTGCGTCTCAGCGGACTGATCCCCCAAGCCATTGAACAACGCCTTTTCCAAGCACAGGTCGCAACGCAAGAGGCACAGCGACGTCAAGCCTATCAGGAGCTGTGGCAAGATATAGATCAACTCCCCGGCGAGACCCTGCAACAGCAGCTGTTTCTGGCGCAGCAACGCCAAGGCCTTTTGGCAGACCTAGCCGCTTGGTTTGAACTGGCCGTCATCAAACGTCGCGCCTTGGATACCTTTGAAGAGTTTGAGCCATTGCTGATCGCTTGGCAGGCACGCTGGCCGCAACATCCCGCGCAGACCTACTTTCCTGAGGAGCTTAGACAGCTCAAAAGCCTGATTGAAGCTCAGCCTCGCCATCTGGCTGTGTTCTTACCAGAAAGCGGCCCCTTGGCCGAAGCAGCTCAGGTACTGCGCGAGGCCTTAATCGCGCAACAACTTGAGCATCTTCAGCAAGGCCGCAGCGCCCCCAGCCTGACTTTCTATGATACGCAGCAAGGAAGAACCCTCGACGCCCTTTACCAGCAGGCCATCGCCGATGGCGCTGATCTGGTGATTGGCCCGCTCGAAAAAGCCAGCGTTGATCTGCTAGAAAGCCGCCGCAGCCTACCTCTGCCAACCCTAGCACTGAACTATGGCAACCTGAGCCAGGCTCGCAACCCACAGCTCTTCCAATTTGGCCTCTCCGCCGAGAATGAAGCCCATCAGGTCGCCCAGCGCGCTTGGGAGGCCGGTTTCCGCCGTGCTCTGGTCGTCACACCTGAAGATGCCTGGGGCAGCCGCGTGGCCGATAGCTTTATTGAGCACTGGGAAGCGCTCGGCGGCCAGATCGCCCAACAGCAGCGTCTCAACAATCGCCAAAACTTGGATGCCTCGCTACGCCAACTGCTGGAAGTCAATCTCAGCCAACAGCGCCATCAGCGCCTGATTCGCTTACTTGGACAAAGACCTCACTTTGTTCCCAGACCGCGTGAAGATGCCGATTTCCTGTTCCTGCACGCCAATCCCACTACCGCGCGCCAAGTCAAACCTGCACTGGACTTTTTACTGGCTGGCCATCTCCCTGTGATGGCGACCTCTTCTGTCTATGCCGGCCCCTACCGCCATCAACGCGACCAAGACATGAATGGCATCATCTTCAATGATATCCCTTGGTATCTGGAGCCACCAACGCCGCTGCAAACCAGTCTGGCAGAGGCCTGGCCACACAAGATGGAACGCTATGGTCGCTTTTATGCCATGGGGGTCGACGCCTATCTGCTCGCACAACGCCTGCAGGTATTGCAAGCTCTGCCTGACAGCCGACTCAATGGTGCCACAGGTCGCCTGAGCCAACAGAATCAACGCTTGGTCCGCGAGCTCAGCTGGGGTGAGTTTCATCAGGGTCGCGCACGACCGCTGGATCCTCGTAGCCTAGAGCATCAACCCCTGGTGGAACAGCTCACCGAAGACTGAGCCAAAATCCAATATTGCAAAACCTAACATTGAAAGATGGAGGCAAAGGAATGCCAACACCGACCCACCTACGCCAAGGCCAAAGCGCCGAAGATGCAGCGCTCGCTTACCTAGTGCAACAAGGACTCCACTACCTAACCCGCAACTTCCGCAGTCGCTTCGGCGAGATCGATCTGATTATGCAGCAGCAGGAGACGCTCGTTTTTGTTGAGGTCCGCTATCGTGTTAGCACCCACTTCGGTGGCGGACTGGGCAGTATCACACCACAAAAAATACGCCGTTGCCGCGCCACAGCAGAGGTCTATTTGCGGCGCTACACCCGCCTACCGCCCTGCCGCTTTGATGTCATCTCAATCAATGGTAATCTTGAGCAGGCAACGGCCTTGACATGGGTACAAGATGCCTTTTAAGACACCGACCACACCTCAGCATTGGGGTCCACGATCACAGACACAGGTTAACTATGGATACTGTTGAACGCATCCAACAACACTTTAATGCAAGCATCGACACCAAAGTACTGGCCAGCCAAGCTCTTCCTGAATCCATTGCCCATGCGGGCAGTATGATGGTTGAATCCCTGCTCAATGACGGCAAGATCCTCTCCTGCGGCAATGGTGGCTCAGCTGGCGATGCGCAGCACTTTTCCTCAGAACTGCTCAACCGATTTGAGCGCGAACGCCCCAGCCTGCCAGCCATGGCACTGACCACAGATACCTCAACCCTGACTTCGATTGCCAATGACTATAGCTATAACGAGATCTTCTCAAAGCAGATCCGTGCACTAGGGCAACCTGGTGATGTGCTATTGGCTATCTCAACCAGCGGCAATTCAGCCAACGTGATTCAAGCCATTCAAGCCGCACACGAAAAAGAAATGCGCGTTATTGCTTTGACAGGCAAGGATGGTGGCAATATGGCGGCGCTGCTCAGCCCAGAGGATTGTGAAATCCGCGTTCCCTCCACCGTCACAGCGCGTATCCAAGAAGTGCATCTTCTGGTCATTCACTGCCTCTGTGATCTGATTGATGAAACGCTCTTTGGCGGAATGGATTAAACACCAAACACCGCTGATCCTGCACCCCAGCCAATAAAAAAGCCAGACGATCCATTCGTCTGGCTTTTTTATTGTGCTATACAGAACACCAACAGCCACAGGGCTGCTTTATGGCGTCATTTAATCACCGTGAGGTGACTCACTTTAGCACTCGATGCCTTCGATTCTTCTTTCACTTCTTGCTTGGCTTCTTGCTGCTCTGGTGCAGACTGAGCCTGCCCCTTCAACGCAGCAAGCACGGGTTCGGCACCAAAAGCCATACCCGCACCATTTTCACGCGCAAAGATAGCAAGGACAGCATCGATCGGAAGATCAACCTGCATTGGCTGACCATTGAAGCGCGCACTAAAGGTCACCCACTCCATATCCATCAACAAATCACGCACTGCACTCGGGGCAATATTTAAAGTAATCTGCCCATCCTTGACCAGATGCTGAGGCACACGCACACCTGGTACATCAGCAGCAACCAGAATATAAGGCGTAAGCTCGTTATCTAATAGCCATTCATACAGCGCACGCAACAAATAGGGACGACTGGATAAACTCACCTTCAGCACCTCACCAACTAACGCATTTCACGCTCGACTTCTGACAGGCTGGCCAAAAAGCCATCACGATCAAAAGAGCGCTCCATATAATCGACCAAGGGCTTCACCTGCTTTTCAGGCAGCTCGATCCCTAGATAATTCAAACGCCACAAAATTGGCAATACACAGCAATCAACAATGCTGAATTCATCGCTCATAAAAAAGGGACGATCAAGAAAAATCGGTGCAACACTAATAATACTCTCGCGCAGCTCTTTACGCGCCTTGTCTGCCTTCTTGCCAGAACGCTCCAGCATCAGCTGGTCGACAAGTGGACTCCATTCTTTCTCTATTCGATGCAGCCATAAACGGCTCTGCGCCCGGGCGACAGGATAAACAGGCAACAAAGGTGGATGCGGGAAACGCTCATCCAGATACTCCATCATGACTTTGGACTCATAGAGCACCAGATCCCGATCCAATAAAGTCGGCAAGCTGTTGTACGGGTTCAGATCAGCCAATTCTTCGGGCTTGTTATCTGGACTGATATCTAAAAGATCGACAGTCACTCCTTTTTCAGCCAAAACGATTCGCACCCGGTGACTATAATGATCCTCACCATCTGAGAAAAAAGTCATGGAAGAACGCTTGGTTACAACGCCCATTGATCAATCCTCACTCGTCAATCAGTCCATGCTGAGCTGGACCAGAAAAAGCAAAAGCGCACAGACCTTGTACGCTTTTGCCAAGTTCACTGCTATGCAGCACAGTCTAACAGAATATGACTAGACTTAGTGTTTAATATCACGCCAGTACTCTTTCTTCAGCAGATAAGCAAAGATGAAGAAGACGAAAATAAACAGCAAAACCTTAGGTGCCAGCGCATTAGCCTGATATTTACTCGGCTCAGCAACATAGACCATAAAGTTAGTCAAGTCATAGATCGCCTGATCATACTCAGCTGGCGATAAGGAACCAGGACGCACCTGCTCAAAGCAATCACGTGGGTTGGCTACAGTACCGCGCAGAGGATCAACAGTGCGCACTTCAACTTCATTAGGATCACAGACCAGACGATACTCACCCTGGAGATCGACCAAGACGTGAGGCATACCCACATCCGCAAACACGGTGTTATTCACACCCCATTGACGGCTTGGATCGAGGTGATAGCCGCGCAGGAAGCTGTAAACATAATCAGCACCCTTCAAGCGCGTCATCAGGCTCAGATCAGGCGGAGGCGTACCAAACCAAGCGGCTGCATCTTGCTCAGTCATGGCATTACGCATCTGGTCGTTATAAGCCTGCTGAGGACTTAAGATCAGGTTTTCTTCGATCACGCTTTGCGGAATACCTAAGTCTTCTGCGGTACGCGCAAAACGCTGAAACTCAGCAGTATGGCAGCCCATGCAATAGTTGACGAACAAACGTGCGCCATTATGCAAGGACTCAAAGTTGTAAATATCCGGTCTCATCGGATCAAGACGACCCGAGGGTGCTGCCGTCACAACCATAGGGACCAGGATCAATAAGAAGGCAAAAAGTTGCTTTTTCATTAGCCAGTCACCCTTTCTGGAACAGGTTTACATTTTTCCATTCTGGTGTAGAAAGGCATCAGAATGAAGTAGAGGAAGTACACGGCCGTTGCAATCTGCGCAACAACAGTACGACCTGGAGTGGAAGGCAGTGCACCCAGCACACCCAACACTACAAAGCTAATGCAGAAGAGCACCAGTGCCACTTTACTCATCCAGCCTTTGTAGCGGATCGAACGCACGGGGCTACGATCCAACCAAGGCAGCACAAACAAGACCGCAATGGCTGCACCCATAAAGACCACACCCAAGAACTTCGCATCCAAACCAAACAGCGAGAAGGTAATCGCGCGTAAAATGGCATAGAAGGGTGTGAAGTACCAAACAGGGGCAATATGATCTGGTGTTTTCAGCGGGTTAGCAGGCTCAAAGTTAGGATGCTCAATGAAATAGCCACCCATTTCTGGGAAGTAGAACACGATCAGCGCAAAGACAAAGGCGAAGACCGCGACACCCACGATATCTTTCACTGTGTAGTAAGGGTGGAAAGGAATACCATCTTTTGGTACACCGTTCTCATCCAAATTGTTTTTAATTTCAACGCCATCTGGGTTGTTAGAGCCGACTTCATGCAGCGCCAGAATGTGCAGCACAACCAGGCCAAGAATCACGATCGGCAGGGCCACAACGTGCAGCGCAAAGAAGCGGTTCAGCGTGATACCTGAGATCAGATAGTCACCACGTACCCACTGCGCCAAGTCTGGGCCGATCACTGGGATAGCGCCAAACAGAGAGATGATGACCTGGGCACCCCAGTAGGACATCTGACCCCAAGGCAGCATGTAACCCATAAAGGCTTCAGCCATCAGCGCGAGATAGATCGCCATACCAAAGATCCAGATCAACTCACGGGGCTTTTGGTAAGAGCCATACATCATGCCACGCAACATGTGCAGATAGACGACAACGAAGAAGGCCGAGGCACCTGTGGAGTGCATATAGCGTAGCAGCCAGCCATATTCAACATCACGCATGATGTATTCCATGGAAGCAAATGCCCCTTCCGCTGAAGGGTTGTAGCTCATGGTCAACCAGATACCGGTCAGAATCTGATTCACCAACACCAACAGTGCGAGTGAGCCAAAGAAGTACCAGAAGTTAAAGTTTTTAGGCGCATAATACTTGCTGAGGTGATCCTGCCACATTTGGGTTGCAGGAAAGCGATCATCTATCCACCGCATCAAACCTTTTTCAGCTTTTACGCGATTCGGGTTACCCATTAGGCATTCTCCTCATCGACACCGACAACAATCGTATTCTCATCGGCAAAACTATAGGGGGGGACTTCTAAGTTAGTCGGTGCTGGCTGGTTACGGAACACGCGACCAGAAAGGTCAAAACGCGAACCATGACAAGGACAGAAGAAGCCACCCAACCAGTTCGCACCCAAATCAGAAGGTGCCACTTCAGGGCGATAGGTTGGCGAGCAACCTAAGTGAGTACAAATACCAATCACCACCAGCATTTCTTCTCGACGCGAACGATAGCGGTTCTGCGCATAAACTGGCTGTTGTGAACTGACATTCGATTCAGGGTCAGCAAGGCTTCCCTCGATCGCACTTAAAGATTCCAGCATTTCTGGTGTACGGCGAATAATCCATACTGGACGTCCGCGCCATTCTACCGTCATCTGCTGACCTGGTTCTAAACGTGAAACATCGGCCGTGGCTGGTGCACCTGCTGCACGCGCTTTAGCACTAGGTTGCCAGGAAGCGACAAAAGGTACTGCCACCCCGACTGCGCCTACCGCCCCAACGACGGATGTCGCACCAACGAGGAAGCGTCGCCGCCCCTGGTTTACGCCATCATTGCTCATCAAAGGTCTCCCCATCTACAAACAGTCCATTCGACTTGCATCATACAGGCCGAACCATTTCTAAATAGCTCTAATCTTAAGAAAAAGCGCCCACTAACACAAGAAAGACAACCTTATAGAAGCTAGTGAATTAGTGGTAGAGCTGTTATTTTTCTTTGATCTAGGCATCACAAGGTCTAGGCAAAAAAAAACGCCCAGCATAGAGAGGCCAGGCGTTTTTGAGTTGGCCGAAACCAGCCCTCCAGCAATTAACGCTTGGAGTACTGAGGACGCTTACGCGCCTTACGCAGACCAACCTTCTTACGTTCAACCATACGCGCATCACGAGTAACATAACCCGCTGCACGCAATTGGCCGCGCAGCGACTCATCATAATCCATCAGAGCGCGCGTGATACCGTGGCGAATTGCCCCAGCTTGACCACTTGCACCACCACCAGCAACAGTGATGTACAGGTCAAACTTCTCTACAGAATCGGTCAGCTCTAAAGGCTGCATCACGATCATGCGCGAAGTTTCGCGACCAAAGTACTCAGTCAGGCTTGAGCCGTTAATAGAGATCTGACCACTGCCTGGCTTGATAAAAACGCGAGCAGTAGAAGTTTTGCGACGGCCGGTGCCGTAGTTTTGATTTGCAGACATGACGACCCTTCCGTTAGATATTCAGAGATTGCGGTTGCTGGGCAGCATGCGGATGCTCGGCACCTGCATAAACTTTTAATTTTGCCAGCATAGCACGACCCAGTGGGCCTTTTGGCAGCATGCCTTTAACAGCACCTTGAATAACACGCTCAGGAGCATGATCAATCAGCTTCTCAAAAGACATCTGCTTTATGCCGCCTGGGAAACCTGAGTGACGGTAGTAAAGCTTGTCTTTCGCTTTGTTACCAGTCACTTTGATCTTCTCAGCGTTAATGATCACCAGGTAATCACCGGTATCTACGTGAGGGGTATATTCTGGCTTGTGCTTACCGCGCAGGCGGCGAGCCAGTTCAGTCGCCAGGCGACCGAGGGTTTTGTCTGTGGCATCAACCACATACCAGTCGCGCTTGACGCTTTCTGGCTTAGCTGAAAAAGTTTTCATTGAGACTCTACTCTTTAATCTGCTCAAAGGTAGGCAAGCAGGATCTTCGTAACTTACGCGAGACAAACTCAGTTTGTCTCGGGCAGATCACACTGATCTTTACCTATTTTTATTGGTTAGTCTGAGATGATCTTTCAAACTAACGACCGCCTGAACCCCATCAGGAATTCAGGAGCGCGGATTCTAACCCATTCACACTCAAAGGTCTAGCATCTAGGTTTGATCTAGGGCTTATGCTCACGAGCCAAATACTCATGCGACTGCATCTCCAGCAGACGACTTTGGGTGCGCGCAATCTCGAACGCCAAGTTACCGCCAGTGTAAATCTGATCAATACTGACAGCAGCGGTGATTATCACCTTGACCTGACGATCATAAAACTCATCAATTAAATTGATAAAGCGCCGCGTCTGATCATCCTTCTCACGCCCCAGCTGTGGCACATTTGAAATCAACACCGTGTGAAAAATCTTCGACAGCTCAATGTAATCATACTGACTGCGCGGCCCATCACACAAAGCATCAAACTCAAACCAGGCAATCTGATCATGGACACGTTTAGCGATGATCGGCCGACCATTAATCTCAACAGCTTGATTAAAGGCGCCTTCTACACGCACCATGGCCTCATAGCTTTGCTGCAATGTGGCTTCCGCCTGCTCATCCAGAGGATAGTGGTAGATTTGTGCCTGAGTGAGGGTGCGCAAACGATAATCAACGCCACTATCGACATTCACCACCTGCGTATGCTTTTTCAGCAGATCGATCGCCGGCAAGAAGCGCGCGCGCTGCAAACCATCCTTATAGAGATCATCTGGGACAATATTAGAAGTCGTCACCAGCACGACGCCCTCCGCAAAGAGCGCTTCCATCAAGTTACCGAGAATCATCGCATCGGTAATATCCTTAACAAAAAACTCATCTAGGCACAAAACGCGTATTTCGCCTGCCAGCTTACGCGCAACATGGCGCAAGGGATCAGACTGGCCTGCAAAATGTTTAAGCTCGGCATGAACGCGCTGCATAAAGCGGTGAAAGTGGTTGCGCATCTTCTGCTCAAAGGGCAAGGCATCAAAGAAGGTATCAACCAGATAGGTCTTGCCCCGCCCGACACCACCCCAGAAGTACAAACCCTGAATCGAGGGCGCTTTTTTAGTCCCACCTATCCAGCGGGCCAGCACACCTTTTTTGGCTGGAGGCACCGCCAATAAATCGTCATAGAGGCGCTGCAGCTGTTCCACTGCATGGCGCTGAGCTGGATCGGATTTAAAATCGGGACGCTTTAAATCTTCTTCATAGCGCTCGAGTGGCGTCATGATTTTTTCCTCGGATAATCGATCTAGGGGACAAACTTAAAGCGCCGCAACGCTCAAAGCAGAACAAGGGGCGCAGATTATACGCCAGTTCAACCCACTCCCCAAGAGATCAAGACCAAAGTGCAGCGGTGCGGTACTGCATAAGGCTTGACCCTTGACCTGAACTCACCGCTATAATGTCAGTCAAAGCACCAACCCTTTATTCCTGTCTCTGACACAAGGAGCTGCCTGTGACTCTGGCCGACACCTCTTGGATTTTGACTTTACTCGCTTTCTTGATCGGCGCTGGCCTGGGGGCACTGGCCTACCACTTCACCCATGCCAATGCTGCCCACAACCTGCGCGTGCAGCATAAGCTGACCGAGAAAGAGCTCGAACTCAACCAGCTGCGCGAGGGGCTCAATGACCATTTTTCACGGACAGCAGATGGACTCAATGCACTTTCAAAGCAGCTTCAGGAAATGGAGCAGCATGTACGCAAAGACGCCGAGTACCTGTGCAGTGATCAATCGGTTGTTCAACGCCTGACCGAAGACAAGGCCAGCAAGGCGAGCGAACCAAGCCACCTAGAAGACCTGCAGGAGACACCTGAAGACATTGCCCCACCCAAGGACTACTCAGACCCACAGCAAGGGCGCGGCACACTTGCAGAAGATTTTGGCCTGAAGCCTCAGGTTTTTGAGCCACCACGTCACTAATCAGCCATGGCATAACGCCAGGCTGGCAGCTGAACAAACCACCTCAGCAAAAGAGCCGTCATTGCGGCTCTTTTTTTGGAAAATCAGCCACTCAAACAGGATTGGGCAGATCAACAAACTCAACTTCCAATCCTAGCTGTTCAGCCAATACCTGCCCCAAGGCTTGCACGCCACCGCGCTCTGTTGCGTGATGACCAGCTGCAAAAAAATCCACGCCCAGCTCACGCGCCAGATGCAGGCTTTGCTCACTGGCCTCACCTGTCACATAGGCATCCACACCCAGCTCAGCAGCACGCACCAGACCAGCATGTGCAGCGCCGGTACACCAAGCAATGCGCTTCAGCGGACGCTGATGCCCAGCCAGATGCAGAGGCGGCTGCCCTAACCGCTGAGCCAACCTATCCGCAAACTGCTGCGCAGATAAGGGGGTGGGCAGGCAGCCATGCAAACCATATTGCCAGCTTTCGCCGGCCATACTGCCTTCGACCTCCCAGCCCATGATGATCGCCAGCTGCTGATTATTACCCCACAACGGATGCTCATCTAAAGGCAGGTGATAGGCCAGCAGACTGATATCAGCCTGCATCAAGCTCTTGATGCGCCGCCCCTTATAACCGATCAGCGGCGCTGCTTCTCCCTTCCAGAAATAACCATGATGCACTAAAATAGCGTCCGCTTGCGTTGCGACCGCGCGATCGATCAAGGCTTGGCTAGCGGTCACCCCCGTGACCACACGGCGCACCCTATCTCGACCCTCAACCTGCAGCCCATTCGGACAGTAATCCTGAAACTGCTCTACATTGAGCCAAGCATTGATCTGTTGTACTAGTTGCGTTAACGCGATCGACATATCACCATCTCATTTTCATTGTTCATCATAACGTTTTGACCCTGCAGGACGAGCCCAAAGGAACCCATCATGCGCCGCCTCTTAAGACCCCAGCTCATATGGCCGATTGTCAGCGGCCTGCTGCTTGCCGCACTCCTGCTGCAAGCCTTTCCCTGGCTGGCTGAGACTATACACCCTGGCGCAAGCGAAGCAACCGAACGGGTTGCCGAAGTACGGGCAAGCGCGCCCTTGCAGCTACCCCGCCAGCAAGGCCCAGTCTCCTATGCGGAAGCCGTACGTTTGGCCGCCCCTGCGGTGGTCAATATCTATAGCACTGTCCGTATTGAGCAGCCCCTGCATCCTCTTTTTAACGACCCTTTTCTCCAGCGCTTTTATGGGCCAGATCATATTCCGCGCCAGCAGCGCATGCAATCAAGCCTCGGCTCTGGCGTGCTGGTCAGCAGCGAAGGCTATATCCTGACGAACCATCATGTGATCCAAAATGCAAGCGAGATTCGCGTCGCACTCCAGGATGGCCGTGAAGCCTTTGCACGCATTATTGGCAGTGATCCTGATTCTGATCTAGCTGTCGTCAAGATTGATCTCGATGCCCTGCCCGCGATCAGCCTCGCCTCATCGGATACGCTCCAAGTTGGTGATGTCGTGCTGGCGATCGGCAATCCTTTTGGTGTCGGGCAGACAGTGACACAAGGGATAGTGAGTGCGCTAGGGCGCAACAGCCTGGGTATCAATACCTATGAAGACTTTATCCAAACCGATGCGGCCATCAACCCAGGCAACTCAGGTGGTGCCTTAATCAACCCCTATGGTCAGCTACTCGGCATCAATACAGCTATCTTCTCACGCACAGGCGGCTCACAAGGCATAGGCTTTGCTATTCCCTCACAGCAGGCACAGCAGATCATGCTGGATTTGATTAATGAGGGTTATGTGGTGCGCGGCTGGCTCGGCATGGATCTACAGGAAACCCATCGCGGCCTGATGATTAACGGCCTGTTGCGCAATGGCCCTGCCCATCAGGCCGGTGCACTACCTGGTGATCGTTTACTCCAACTGAACGGTGAATCTGTACGCAGCGCACGCCGCGTTATTAATGATCTTGCCCGCCTGCGCCCAGGCACGCGAGTCACCCTCGCACTAGAACGGGATGGCGAGGCCTTCTCTGTCGAGGCCGAAGTGGGCCAGCGCCCCGCCAGTGCCCCAGCTCACGCCAATTAACACCCGATTGGTGAATAGAAAACAGAACGCCACGCACCCAACTGAGCGACCCGTGCCCCCAGAAAAAGAAAACGCCGCACTCGGCAGCGTTTTCTACAAGGACGGCCCAAGCAAAGAGGCCTTTATGGCTGGGCTTCACGCACACGGTAGCGCGCTGATTGCGCATGGGCGGTCAGAGACTCACCTTCGGCCAATTCAGCCGCAATCCGTCCAAGATGATCTGCCCCTTCAGGTGAGCAGAAGATCAAGGATGAGCGCTTCTGGAAGTCATACACTCCTAAGGGTGAAGAAAAACGTGCAGTGCCTGAAGTTGGCAGCACGTGGTTCGGCCCAGCACAGTAATCACCTATGGCTTCTGCCGTGTAGCGTCCCATAAAGATCGCACCAGCATGGCGAATCTGTGGCAACCAGCTATGCGGGTCGGCGACTGAAAGCTCCAAATGCTCAGGTGCGATACGGTTAATCATCTCAATGGCCTGCTCAGGTGAGTCCACCTGAATCAAAGCACCGCGTGCTTCCAGCGAAGCACGAATGATCTCCGCACGCTCCATCGTCGGCAGTAAGCGACGAATACTGGCTTCAACCTGATCCAGCCATGATGCATCCCAGCTGACGAGAATAGATTGCGCTTCTTCATCATGCTCAGCCTGAGAAAACAGATCCATCGCGATCCAGTCTGGATTGGTCTGCCCATCACCCACCACCAGAATTTCAGATGGGCCAGCGATCATATCTATCCCCACCTGACCAAAAACCGCACGCTTGGCTGTGGCGACATAGATATTGCCTGGACCGACAATTTTATCGACACGGGGGACGGTTTCAGTACCATAAGCCAGCGCCGCAACAGCCTGCGCACCGCCAATGGCAAAAAAGCGATCCACCTTGCACAACCAGGCTGCAGCCAGCACCAGCGGATTCAACTCTCCACCAGGCGCTGGTGCTACCATAATGATTTCTTTAACGCCTGCAACCGCAGCGGGCAGAGCATTCATCAAGACAGACGAGGGATAAGCCGCCTTCCCTCCTGGCACATAAACACCCACACGATCCAGTGGCATCACCTGCTGACCCAGCATCGTGCCATCCGCTTCTGTGTAGGACCAGGAGTCCTGCTTTTGACGTTGATGGTAGGCGGTCACTCTTTTTGCTGCCGCTTCTAATGCCGCGCGTCTTGGTGCAGGTAAGCCATGAAAAGCCGCTTCCAGCGCAGACTGCGGAACTTCAAGCGCACTCATTTCTGTTGCAGGATGACGATCCAGCTCTTGGGTTAATTGCACCAGAGCCGCATCACCTTGATGGCGAATACGATCAATAATCTGCTCGACACGACCTTGAACCTGGTCATTCGAGACGCCTTCCCAGGCCAGCAGTGCATCTAAAGTGGCATCAAAATCAGCAGCCGAGGCCACTAAACGGCGCAAATCAAGTGAGTCAGTCATGGCGTTCCTCTAACTGTGAGCCAAGGCTCTCTGCTCAACCGCTTCTCTGAGTCGGTCCAGCAGGGGTTGGATGGACTGATATTTCATTTTCATCGAGGCCTTATTCACGATCAGGCGCGATGAAATATCAGCAATAAACTCTCGGGGCTCTAAACCATTGGCCACCAAGGTGTTGCCCGTATCCACGATATCCACGATCTCATCAGCCAAGCCCATCAGCGGTGCCAACTCCATACCACCATAGAGCTTGATCAGATCCACTTGTATGCCTTGCTCGGCATACCAGCGCTTGGCAAGCTTCACAAACTTAGTCGCCACACGACGGCGACCCTGTGGCTGGGCGACGCCCTTCAAACCTGCGGTCATCAGGCGGCAGGAAGCAATCTTGAGATCCAAGGGCTCATAGATACCATCACTGCCCTGCTCCATCAGAACATCCTTACCTGAGACACCCAGATCGGCTGCCCCGAGCTCGACATAGGTCGGCACATCCGTGGCACGCAAAATCAGCAGACGCACACCGGGCAGGTTGGTTTCAAAAACCAGTTTACGACTTTTTTTAATATCTTCTGCAGGTTCAATACCCGCGGCTGCCAATAAAGGAAGAGTATCATCAAGAATACGGCCTTTAGACAGCGCGAGGGTGAGTGTAGGTGACATGCTTTTCCTCGCTTAACTGGCGACACGTTTAATTTTGGCACCGAGCAGCATCAGCTTTTCTTCGATACATTCATAGCCGCGATCAATGTGATAGATGCGATCGACCAGTGTCTCGCCTTCCGCCACCAGCGCTGCAATCACCAGACTGGCTGAGGCACGCAGATCGGTTGCCATCACCGGTGCACCAGTCAGACGATCCACCCCCTTGACTACCGAAGTATTGCCTTCAACCTGAATATCCGCACCCATGCGCAGCATTTCCTGCACATGCATAAAGCGGTTTTCAAAGATGGTTTCCACCACGGTGCCCGTCCCTTCTGCCACTGCATTCAAGGCCATAAACTGAGCCTGCATATCGGTTGGAAAGGCTGGATAGGGTGCTGTTTTAATACTGACGGCTTGAGGGCGACGGCCTTCCATATCCAGTTCGATCCATTGATCGCCCAGGGTGATTTTGGCACCCGCTTCTTTGAGCTTGGCGAGCACCGCATCGAGAATATCCGTCCGAGTTTGCTTGATTCTAATGCGACCACGCGTTGCCGCTGCTGCCACCAAAAAAGTACCCGCTTCGATCCGATCCGAGATCACATCATAATGACAACCTTGGAGCGCCTCGACACCTTCGATGGTGATGGTATCTGTGCCCTGACCGCTGATCTTCGCGCCCATGGCGTTCAAAAATTCAGCCAGATCGACCACTTCAGGTTCACGTGCTGCGTTTTCGAGCACGGTGGTGCCTTCTGCCAGTACAGCAGCCATCATCAGGTTCTCAGTGCCGGTGACGGTCACCACATCAAAGACGATACGCGCGCCTTGCAGACGCCCGTTGATCTGGCCGCGAATATAGCCTTCTTCGACACGAATCTCTGCTCCCATCTGCTTGAGGCCATTCAAGTGCAGGTTCACAGGCCGGCTTCCAATCGCACAACCACCCGGCAAGGAGACCTCAGCATGGCCAAAACGGGCCATCAAGGGACCTAGCACCAGTATCGAGGCCCGCATGGTTTTCACCAGCTCATAAGGTGCAATGCAACGATCGACATGGCTGGCATCTAACTCCAGCGACATCTTCTCATCCACCACCGCCTGCACACCCATGCCACCCAAGAGTTCAATCATGGTGGTGATATCATGCAGGTGCGGCAAATTGCCGATCGAGACCGGACCATCGACTAACAGGCTGGCAGCAAGAATAGGCAGGGCTGAGTTTTTCGCGCCTGAGATCCAGACTTCTCCCTGCAGGGGCGCACCACCTTGTATCTTTAATTTATCCATGAACCTGCCTTAACCGACTTGAAGATCTTTGACCTGACTCCACTGCTCAGGCGTCATCGTTTTGAGTGCCATAGCATGCAAGGTGTCATTGGCAAACTCTTCACTTAAGGCAGAAAAAACCAACTGCTGTTTTTTCACCGGACTGGGCAAGCTGGCAAAAACCTCACCTATGGCGATCACTTCGAAATGACGACCATCATCGCCTTTCACAACAAATTCACATTCTGGCAGACGACTTTCTAACAGGGCTTTTAACTCTTGAGCTTGCATCGGGTTTTCCTCTTTCATGCCCTGATTAAAGCAGGGCGCAACGTGTCTCTCAGGTCTTTTGATCTACAACGCCTTTTGTGCCCATGCCTGCCCACGCAGGGCAGAGCGGATGACACAATGCAGCGAATGTCAGCATAATAACTGAAAACACCCTCACGAGCAGCCTTAACCCTCGGAGAGATCTCAAAAAACCGCTTATTCAGGGCTGCTGCTGTATTTGCTCTTCTAGCTCCTCGATCACACCTTCAACACTCCACTGGGCGATCACACGATCAAAGTTGCGGCGTTGCTCACGCATGGCACGATCAAACTGGCTATTCAGTGTGAGCCCCAGATTAACCCCGTTGACAATCAAGTTGATGACCTTCCATTCACCATCGCGCTGGCGGAGCGTAAACACCACTGGATAGCGCTGGCCATCGCGGCCGACAACCATCACATCAACATGGTCTTGATCTTCATAGCGCGGCGGACGCGGGGTGATATCCAGATCAAATTCACGATAATCAAAAGTCATTAGACCGCGTGCAAAGGTGCGCACAAGCGAGTCCTGAAAGACCTCAGCAAAGCGATCTCGCTGAGCGGGGGTGGCCGCCTGCACATAACGCCCGCCCATGACGCGCAGACTGATCTGACGAAAGTCCACATAGGGCTCCATCGCGCTATTGAGTGCCTCAAAAAGCCGCTCTGGCTGCGTTTCAAAATAAGGGCTTTCTGCCTCAAAAGCGGCCGTAATAGCTTGCACACCCCGCTCAACCACCTGATAAGGTGCGAGAGACCCAGCCTGCGCGACGCCAGCAAAGAACATCAGCAGCAAGGCAGCAACCCAGCGCCGCCACGGCTTGTTCAGCATCATCATTAATCTCCTAAAGATCCGCTAATAAACTGATTGATCAACTGCTCTAAAATCAGGGCCGATTGGGTATCGCGTATCACGCCACCTGGCTGTAAGCGTGCCTCTTCGACACCAGGGGTCAGGCTGATATAGTTATCACCTAGCAAGCCTGCTGTTTGAATAGCGGCGGCCGTGTCTTCACTGAGCAGATCGCGTAAACGCGCATCCAGCGCCAGCACAACACGCGCTTCAAACCACTGCTCATCCAGATCAATACTGACCACCCGCCCAACAGCCACGCCAGCTAGGGTGACTTTAGAGCGCGGCTTTAATCCCCCAATATCACCAAAATAGGCTTCAACTTGAAAATCTTGGCGCGCGGTATCGAGCGTTAATCCGCTGACTTTCAAAGCCATAAACACCAAGGCGAGCACACCACAGAGCACCAGACTCCCGACAGCGACTTCAACTTTGATCTGTTGGCGCATTCTCTTCTCCATTAAATCTGAGCAAACATCAAGGCAGTTAAAATAAAATCCAGGCCGAGAATGGCCAGCGAGGAATAAACCACTGTTTTGGTCGTGGCACGACTGATCCCTTCCGAGGTAGGCAACAGATCATAACCCTGAAAAACAGCGATCCAGGTCACCACAAAAGCAAACACCAGGCTTTTGATCATTCCATTTAAGACATCCTGACGAAAATCAACAGCGGCCTGCATATTACTCCAGAAGGCTCCGGCATCCACGCCCAGCCAATCAACACCGACCAGCCATCCGCCACCGACACCAACAGTAGCAAAGATCAGCGTTAATAAGGGCAGACTGATCAAGCCGGCCAGCAGGCGAGGCGCAATAATGCGTTTCAGCGGATCAACCCCGATCATCTCCAGACTCGAAAGTTGCTCCGTGGCTTTCATCAAGCCGATCTCAGCCGTCAGGGCCGAACCAGCACGACCGGCAAAGAGCAAGGCGGCAACAACAGGCGCCAGCTCGCGTGTCAAGCTCAAGGCCACCATCTGTCCCAAGGCCTGCTCGGCACCAAAATCAACCAATATGGTATAGCCTTGTAGCGCCAGCACCATGCCAATAAAAAGCCCCGAGACCAAAATAATGATCAGCGATAAGAAACCAACGCTGTAGAGCTGTTGCACCAGCAAACGGGCACCTTGACGGCTAGGCCAGCCCCACAAGGAATAAAACAAAAAGAGGCTTGAACGCCCCAAAGCGGCTAAAAGCGCGAGGGTTGAGCGCCCAAGCTGGGCAAGAAACGCGATCAAAGACTGGTCTCCTTCATCAAAGCATCAGATGCCTTATCCGCAACACCTGCGGGTTCTTCTGGGTAATGAAAGGGCACTGGCCCATCTGGCAGGCCGTGAATAAACTGCTGCACACTGGGATCAGTAGAAGCCAATAAATCCTGAGGTGAGCCTGAAGCAATGACTCGGCCACCTGCCAAAAGATAGACCTGATCCGCAATACTCAGGGTTTCATGCACATCATGTGAAACGATAATCGAGGTCAGGCGTCGCTCTTGGTTCAGGCTTTTGATCAGCTTGACCAGCACCCCCATCGAGATAGGATCCTGCCCCACAAAAGGCTCATCATACATTAATAGCTCGGGGTCCAGCACGATTGCACGCGCCAAGGCAACACGACGCGTCATACCACCAGAAAGTTCAGAGGGCATTAAATCTGAGGCCCCACGCAAACCCACCGCATGTAGCTTAGCCAGCACCCTTTGCCGAATCTGCTCTTCCGTATCCTGAGTATGCACACGCAGTGGAAAGGCCACATTCTCAAAAACGCTCATATCCGTGAACAAGGCCCCAGATTGAAACAACATCCCCATACGGCTGCGCAACGCAAAAAGCGCCGAACGCGATAAGTGCGCCACATCCTGCCCAAAAACCCGAATACTGCCTGCCTCAGGTTGCAGTTGCCCACCGAGCAATTTAAGCAGCGTGGTTTTACCTGTACCACTGGGCCCCATGATTGCGGTGATCTGGCCAGGTAGGATCTGAAGATTGAGCTGTGAAAAAATAACCTGGGTGCCTCGACTAAAACTGACACCGGCCACTTCCACCACAGGCTGAGGAAGGGCATCAACCGACAGGGGAGCCAACTGCGGATCACGCTCAGCTGTTCGACTTGAATCACTCATTTTAGGACTCCATCCTCAGGCGTAAAAAAGGTATACTAGCTGGATTCAACGCATTCACAAAGAGGCGTTGTGCAGCGCATCTTCTCTGCCTCATGCCACACTGCCCGCATAAGTAATGACCATGACCAAGAAACACTTAGATTCAGCAAGACGCACTTTAGAACTTGAGATTCTGGCGCTGCAGGAACAGCTTGGACAACTGGATCACCAGTTCGATCAAGCTTGCGACCTCCTGCTTGGATTAACCGGCCGCGTGATTGTGACCGGCATGGGCAAATCTGGCCATATTGGCAATAAAATTGCAGCCACTCTCGCCAGCACAGGCACACCTGCTTTTTTCATGCATCCAGGCGAAGCCAGCCATGGTGACCTTGGCATGGTGACGCGTCAAGATGCTGTGCTGGCCCTCTCCAACTCAGGTGAAACACAGGAAGTCACCTCGCTGCTGCCGCTACTCAAGCGTCTTGGCATTCCGATTATCAGCATCACTGGCGCGCCCTACTCCACACTCGCGCGCGAGGCCACCTTACACTTAAATGCCAGCATTAGCCGCGAAGCCTGCCCTCTGAATCTCGCACCCACATCGAGCACAACAGCAACGCTGGCTTTGGGGGATGCCCTCGCCATTGCCCTGCTCGAAGCGCGAGGTTTTGGCCCAGATGACTTTGCTCTCTCGCATCCTGGTGGCAGCCTTGGTCGACGCTTGCTGCTGCGCGTTGCGGATATCATGCATCAAGATCAGCAGGTGCCGCGCGTTCTGCCGCAGGCCAGCCTGCGCGAAGCCTTGCTGGAAATCACGCGAACCGGACTGGGTTTTACCTGCGTCACCAACGAACAGAATCAACTGCTAGGTGTCTTTACCGATGGCGATTTACGCCGTGTTCTCGACCTGTCACTGGATCTGCATCAGACTCGTGTGGATCAGGTGATGACGCCAGAAGGCAAACGCGTGTATCCAGAGCAGCTGGCTGCAGAGGCCGTACATGTTATGGAAGAGAACAAAATCAGCGCCTTGCCTGTTGTCAATCAACAACAGCAGCTGGTGGGCGCACTGAACATGCACGACCTTTTAAAAGCCGGTGTGATTTAAACTGATCAAGCACAACAGGAGCCTCATGGATTCTTCAGCCAGCGTTCTAGAAAAACTTCGCCCTTTGCGCCTTCTGGCACTCGATGTCGATGGCGTGCTCACCGATGGCACACTCTATTTCGGCAATCAGGGCGAAGAACTCAAAGGCTTCAACACGCAAGACGGCCAGGGTCTTAAGCTGCTGCAAGCCAGCGGGGTTGAACTGGCTATTATTACGGGGCGTCAATCCACACTGGTCGCCCAAAGAGCGGCTTCGCTTGGCATCACCCATTTACAGCAAGGCCGTGAAGACAAGCTGATTGCGCTCAATCAAGTGCGCGAGCAACTGGGTCTCAGCTGGCAGCAGGTTGGCTATTGCGGCGATGATCTTCCCGATCTCTCTGCGATCAAAAAAGCCGGTTTTGGTGCCACCGTCAGCAACGCCCCCAGCTATATGCAGCAGCATAGCGACTATGTGACCCAGCGCGCGGGTGGTCAGGGTGCTGTTCGCGAACTCTGCGATCTGATCATGCAGGCTCAAGGCACCTGGACAGCCTGCTTACATCACTACCTTTACAATACACTGAGCTAATGGGTTTTCAGTTTGCAGCGGGCTTCCGCTCAGCAGCATGGCAAAAAACCTTTGGGCTGGCAGGCTTGCTGCTGCTTGGCTTGTTGTTGGTCTGGATCACCCAGCGCCAAGAAACCACACTGCAAAGAGCACAGCTGCCTGATCAACAGGGTGAACCCGAGGCCGTGATCGAGCAGCTCCAGCTGCGCCAGTTTGATGCGATAGGGCAACTTGAGCAGCAGGCCTATGCCGCGCAAGCCATCCAGTACAGTGAGCAGCACCTGCTGATGTCACAACCCCGAGGCAGCTATCGCGCAGGCTCAGATCGCTGGACATGGCGCGCCGAGCACGGCACATGGCAGCAGGAGCAACTTCTCCTTACTGAGGCTGTTGAACTCGCCCCCGAAGAAGCCAACTCCCCCTATCAACCCAGCCTGCTGACCGAACGTCTTTGGATCGATCAGGCGGCCCAACGCGCTTGGACTCCCGATCCTGTCGCGTTGATCAGCCAAGCTGGGCAGACCCTTGCTATTGGCCTTGAGGCTGATTTAGAACAGGGCCATCTGCAACTTTTACAAGCTGTTGAGGGTGAGTATCTCATCCTGCCAACAACGACCGAGGACTTTGCACCATGATCCTTTTTGCACGACATCTGGCTTGGACACTCAGCCTCAGCTTGCTCGCCAGCCATGCCCTAGCCCTGCCTGAAGACCGAGAAGCACCGATTCGTGTCCAAGCGCAGCAGATGGAGTGGCAGCAGCACACACAAACAGCCACCTATCGCGGTACAGTCGAAGTGACACAGGGTGAACTCAAGATCGAAGCCAGCACCCTGCGTTTAATTCGCGGACCCCAAGGCGAGCTAGAGCAGGCCATCGCCGAAGGTCAGACCCCCTTGGCCTATATGCGCGATCAACCCCAGCTCGACCAGCCCATCGTTGAGGCTTGGGCTGAAGTGATAGACTATCACCCAGCCGCCGAAACCATCACCCTGACCGGGCGTGCACGTTTAATTCAAGGTGAGGATAGCTTTCAAGGCCACCGCCTGATTTATCACCTCACCACCCAAGATCTACAAGCCGAACAGCTGCCTGAATCCAGCTCGGATTCCCGTGTCGAGATCATCCTCACTCCTCAGCGCCGTGAGAACCCCTAATGTCCAAACCAGCATCCCGCAAGCGCCTCAGCGCTCAACATCTACAAAAAAGCTATAAAAAGCGTCCCGTGGTACGCGATATCAGCCTTGAAGTACAGCAAGGCGAAATCGTTGGCCTGCTTGGTCCTAACGGGGCAGGCAAAACCACTTCTTTTTATATGATTGTTGGCCTGGTGAAAGCCGATGGCGGACAAGTGAGGCTGGATCAGCAGGATATTACCGCGCTGCCGATGCATGGACGCGCCCGTGTTGGTTTGGGCTATCTCCCTCAGGAAGCCTCGATCTTTCGTAAGCTAACCGTCGAGCAGAACCTACTGGCCATCCTGCAACTGCGCAAAGAGCTCAGCCCAGCACGACGCCAGCAGCTCGCCGATCAGCTGCTAGAAGAGTTCTCCATCACCCATATTCGCCACAGCAAAGGCATGAGCCTCTCTGGCGGAGAGCGGCGGCGTGTTGAAATTGCCCGCGCTCTGGCCAATGAGCCAGATTTCATCCTGCTAGACGAGCCCTTTGCCGGTGTTGATCCTATCTCGGTTGCAGAAATCATGGGCATTATTCGCCAGCTGCAAGCCAGAAACATCGGCGTTTTGATCACCGATCACAATGTCCGCGAAACACTCGAAATCTGCGAACGGGCTTACATTGTCAGTGAAGGGCGCATTATTGCAGAAGGCAATGCCGAGCAGATTCTTCACCATCCAGATGTGCGCCGCGTTTATCTGGGCGAGGGTTTCAAGGCTTAGGCTCCTTTTCCAACCAACCTGAAGCTCTCTTTCCAACCAACCTGAAGCGCTCTTGTGAACAGCGCAGACTTTAAAACACTTGAGCGAATGGCATAATAATTGCTATGCTGGCCCTCGGAGTCGATTCAGCGCCAACCAGCAACCCTGAATCGCTGCAGATCTGGTCATTTAAGCGCTCTTAGCACCCTTTTGTTGACCCGCTCTGATAAAAACCCTCTGACGCCCGACCTCAGTGGCGACAGAGATGGCTTGGTTGTTGAGGCAGCCACCTTTCCTCTTGCTTTTAGGTTTAGGGCACTATGTCGATGAAACCCAGTCTTGGACTCAATCTTTCACAAAGCCTTGTCATCACACCTCAGTTGCAGCAGGCCATCTATCTGCTACAACTCTCGACGCTGGATTTACAACAAGAAATCCAGCAGGCACTGGAGTCTAATCCGCTACTCGAACTCGAAGAGCAAGAACTGGATGACACACCCGCAGCCAGCAGCCCACTCGAGGACACGGCCAGCCACCACCAAGACAGCGCCTCAGATGAATCCAGCAGAGAAAGAGAAGTAGATCACGCTGCTCAGGATGACTGGCAGGAAACCAGCATCCCTCAAGAGCTGGAGATCGATACCGTTTGGGATGACATCTACACACCTGAAAGCAGCGGCTCCAGTTCAGCGCAGATGGAAGAAGATCGAGAAGACTATGCTAGCGACAGTCAAGCACTCAGTCTACAGGATCACCTGCTCTGGCAGCTCAACCTGAATGTCCACCACGAACCTGATCGCCTGATTGGCGAGGCACTGATCGATAGCATCAACAGCGATGGCTATCTGCTTGAAGACCTGGCTGCCTTAACTGAGGCACTCAAAATCCAGGAGCCGGATCTTCTGGGCGACCTAGAGCTTGAAGACGTGCAAGCTGTCCTGAAACTCATCCAGCATTTTGACCCCACAGGTGTAGGCGCGCGCGATTTGCGCGAATGCCTGTTGCTACAACTTGAGCAGCTCCCCAGCGATACCCCTTGGCGTAGCGCAGCTCTGCGCCTGACTGATCAATATCTGGAGGTGCTGGCCAATCGTGATTATCGCTTTTTACAAAGACGCCTGCGCCTGAACAGTGAAGCTGAACTCCAGCAAGTCATTCAGCTGATCCAATCCCTTCATCCACGCCCTGGCAGCAGAATCGAAAGCGAACCCGCTGCGTATGTAATTCCAGATCTACTGGTCACACGGACTGAACTGGGCTGGCGTGTTGAGCTGAATCCTGAAAGCCAGCCTAAGCTACGCATCCAATCCCGCTACTCAGACCTGATTCGCCGCGCTGATCACAGTGAGACCAATGTGTACCTTAAAGAACATCTCAAAGAAGCCCAGTGGCTGATCAAGAGCCTGCAAAGCCGCAGCGAGACGCTCCTCAAGGTCGGCAGCAAGATTGTTGAGCGCCAGCAGGAGTTCTTTGAACATGGCGAAGAATATATGAAACCAATGATTCTGGCCGATATCGCCCAGGCGATCGACATGCATGAATCAACGATTTCACGCGCCACCACGCAAAAATACATGCACACGCCTAAAGGTATTTTTGAACTCAAATACTTCTTCTCCAGCCATGTGGCAACAGCCCAAGGAGGCGAGGCCTCTTCAACGGCCATTCGCGCCATGCTGAAGAAGCTGATCAACAATGAGCCACCTAAGAAGCCCCTTTCTGACAATAAACTGGCAGAGCTGCTCGCTGAAGCCGGTATCCAGATTGCGCGCCGAACCATTGCCAAGTATCGAGAAGCGATGAATATTCCTCCTTCCAGTGAACGCAAACGCCTTGGATAGCCTCTTCATCCCACACTTTGTCAAGCGATATTTTTAGCCCCTGAGCGACCAGCAAGGCTTTGCTTTCATTGAAAAAGGGTTACAATGAAATCTCATGCTACTCAAGACAAGGAGCTTTCTTATGCAAATGAACATCACTGGACATCACGTTGAACTGACTAACGCCTTGCGTGAATATGTTGAAACTAAATTTGCCAAGCTAGAACGTCATTTTGACCAGATCACCAATGTGCAAGTCACACTGACTGTCGATAAGCTCCGTCAGATCGCTGAAGCGACCCTCAATGTGGCCGGTGGAGAAATCCACGCTAGCGGCGAAACCGAAGACATGTATGCCGCTATCGACCAGCTGGTTGACAAGCTGGATCGCCAGTTGATCAAGCATAAAGAAAAGAACCAGGCTCGCCTCCAAGGCGCCACTCACTAATTATTGCTGCCCTACCCGATATGCCACTTAATGATATCTTGACCCTCGAGCGCACCCTGGCAGGGGTGCCTGGAGGGAGCAAAAAACGAGTTCTTGAATACTTCAGCCGCTTTATCGCCCAGCAGATTCCACAGCTGGATGCCGAGGAGGTCTTTTCAAGTCTCATTGCCCGCGAAAAACTGGGCAGTACAGGTATCGGGCAGGGCATTGCCTTGCCTCACTGTCGCATGCGCCACTGCTCCGAAGCCGTAGGCACTTTTATTCGTTTACGCGACAAAATTGATTTTGATGCCATCGATGGCCAACCCGTTGATCTTATTTTTGTGCTGCTGGTACCAGAAGAAGCCAATGAAGCCCATTTGCAAACTCTGGCAGAGCTCGCGCAAAAGTTCTCCGATGAAGACCTGCGCAAGGCATTGCGTAAAACAGATGTCGCTGAACAACTCCATCAACTGATTACCTCACCCCTGGAAGCCTCAAGCTCTGGGTAGAATCGAACTCAAGGGAGGCGCGTGATGCAGCTAGTGATTATTAGTGGTCGCTCAGGATCAGGCAAAAGCGCCGCCCTGCATGCACTTGAAGACCTGGGTTATTATGCCATTGATAACCTCCCTGCGAGTCTACTGATGCCACTGGCGCAACAGCACCAGCACCAACTCAGCCGTCTTGCCGTGAGTATTGATGCGCGTAATCTCCCTAGCGATCTCGCCGCCTTTCCTGACCTACTACAAGAGCTGGCCCTCACTGGTATTCAATGGCATCTGGTTTATCTCAATGCCAGCGCCAAAACGCTGATGGAGCGCTTTTCTGCGACACGGCGTCGCCATCCCTTGACGCGCGATGGGCAGCTTTCACTGTTCGAAGCAATAGAAGAAGAACAGCGCTTACTTGATCCACTGGCCAGTCTTGCCAGCACCACCTTTGATACCACCCGTCTCAGTGTGCATGAGCTGCGTAGCTGCATCACCCAGCAGGTGGGCTCGACCAAGCAGCAGCCAACGACCCTGTTGTTTCAGTCCTTTGGTTTTAAGCGCGGCGTTCCCTTGGATGCCGATCTGCTGTTTGATGTACGCTGCCTGCCTAACCCCTACTGGGATGTCAACCTGCGTGAACTCACCGGCCTAGATGCCCGTGTGCAGCAGTTTCTCGCCGCACAAGAGGCCACCCAAGCCATGCAGGCCTCGATTCGCACCTTTGTCGAGACCTGGCTGCAACCCTATATCGATAGCAACCGTAGCTATATCACGGTGGGCATAGGCTGTACGGGGGGGCAACACCGCTCCGTTTATCTGGCCGAACAGCTTGGCCGTGACTTTGCACCCTTACATGCAGATGTTAAAGTACGCCACCGAGATCTCTCATCTGGCCCGCACTAAACGCGCCCAGCTGAGCCGATGAAGTCCGCTCCTTGTACGAAGAACATCATGATCGAAAAAAAAATCACGCTGATCAATAAGCGCGGACTCCATGCACGCGCAGCGACAAAGGTTGTACAATGCTGCCAGCCCTTTGCCGCCAAAACAGAAATCTGCCTTGATAACAAGATTGCCAGTACACGCAACATCATGCAGCTGCTAATGCTGGCAGCCCCTTGTGGCACTGAAATCAGCCTGCGTGCCGATGGCGAAGACGAACAAGCTGCTATGCACGCGCTAGAGCAGCTGATACTAGATCGATTTGATGAGGAAGACTAAGTCAATGTCAGCCCCCCAGCAGGATACCCATGAGGACTCCGGTCCGAGCAAGAGTGAACTCAAGCGCCAAGCCCTCGCCCTGCAAGATTTGGGTAAAAAACTGCTTGATTTAAATAAAGAGCAGCTCAAGCAATTACCACTGGATGACCTGCTTCTTGAGACCCTGCGCGAATATCATCGCATTAGTTCTCACGAAGCCCGACGCCGCCTGCTGCAACGCATAGGTAAGCTGCTGCGTTCGGCTGATCATGAACGCATTCAGCTGGGAGTCGATCGCTTTGATGCCAGCTCAGATGCCTATGCTCAGCATTTCCAACAACTTGAACACTGGCGCGAACGTCTGATCACAGAGGACAGCGCATTACAGGAGTTTGTGGCCTTATGGCCTGAGTGTGAGGTTCAGCTGCTACGCCAGCTGATTCGTAACGCACGCAAGGAACGCGCCGAGGGCAAACCTCCAGCGCAAGCACGCAAAATCTTCCGTCTTTTGCGCGATCTAGCCGAAAAACCCCAGCCGCTTTAAACCCGCCACAGTCAGCATTAAGCTGAGTGAATCGATTTAAGGAACCTCTGATCAAGGTCACGGGCGCAAGTCAGGACAGCATTCATTCCAGACGAATGAGCGCAGTAGTTAATCAGAGGCCTCTTAAAACAAGCGCTGCAAACGAATATCTGGGTCGGCTAACGGCCCAGTAATGCGATAGTGGGCTTGGCTCAGATTATCCAGCAGCCCCCCAACTGAGCGCTGCACCAGCCACAAGACCACCCCAACCTGAGGCGCACCGGCCAGAACAGCCGCCAAAGGCAGGGTTTGCCCAACTGGCAAGACCAAGCTCATTTCCTGATCCAGCGTGCGCTCGATTAAATCTATCTCCCCTCTCAGGGTCAAACGCGGCACCGCGCTGGTCATCACCAAGGGCGTTTCAGTGGTCACTCTGCCTTCTGTCAGCCGATAACGACCTTGCACCCGCTCATAGGCAAAGCCTTGCTCCGTCACATCTGAGAAATCGAGCTGTAAACGCCTGAGCAGCCGCACCGGATTGAGCAAGGCCAGCAGACGACTGGCCTCACGCGCACCGCCCTCCACCTGAGGGAAGCGCCCCTGACGCAGATCAACCCCCAGCTGGGCCTGCAAGGCCATCAAGGAAAAGGCAGCCGGTGAGCCACTCCAGTGGCCAGTCATACTCAAATCATGCTGGCGACTGGTCACACTAGCGGGTTGGGCCAGCAAGGCGCTCAGTGCCGGCGCGATATCCTCTCCTGCGAGCTGCAAAGAAAACTGCGTTTGCTCTCGTGCACGATCCCAGTGCAGATGTCCGATAAAACGACTGGCTTCAAGCTGAGCCTGAGCTTCGATCTGCCAGCCTTCGGTCGCGCTTAAAGGACGCAACTGAGCCTGCCAACGTCCAAAACGCCTGACACCCCAACGCAGATCGTCCACTGTCAAATCCATCTCTGGAAGAGACAAGGCGCCCAGATGAGCCCAAGGGTCAGGAGCGGCTTCGGCCATCAAAGCGGCACGCCGTTCACCTGGTTCCCATGCCAACGGCTCGCTGGGATCGGCCTGCATTTCTGGCCAATGCACAAACTCGACCTCAACCTGCCACGGCTGAGTCGGGATCAGCTGATAAGCCTCGCCTGCCGTCTCGATTGCTCTCCAGCGCACACGCCATAAATCAGCCTGCTGCTCGGCCTCCAGCTGCACTTCTTCCAGACACTGCTGCTGATAACAGAGTTGGCCTAAGGCAGCCTGCAGGCGATACTGCCATGCCATCGGTGCTTCGCCTGTTCTTTCGGCTGTTTCTTCTGCAATCAGAGTGGGGAGAAGATCCTGCCAATCAGCAAGATCAATCCGTGGCTGCTCAATCGATACCTGTAGCTGACCTGCCGCCAGATCCAGCTCAGCTGGCTGAGGCTGGTGCTCATACCAGGCAAGGTGCAGAGCGGGTTGTGCGCCACTCAACCAAGCCGCTAAAGCCAGATCTTCACCCAGCTGAAGATCAAGACGCCAAGGATCAGAAATCAAATCCAGCGTCAGCGCCAGAGGCCGCGTCTGGTCCGCTGACTTGGCAAAATCCAGTGGCCCCAGCCATTGCCAGCCTTGTAGATCACTCTGCACCGTCAGCGCCAGCTGTTGTGGCCGCCAGATGAGTTGGCCCGATGCAGAAGTCGCGCCCTCAAGCCCTGCGGGTGGCGTCAGCTGAAGCGCCTCGGCCAGCGCGGCCACCTCTAAATCATCCACTGTCCAGTTGAGCAGCCAAGGGTCCTGGCCTGCAAAATCAACCCTCACTGGCGCCTCACCCCAGCGCGCGCTCAAGCCCCTACTAGAAAGTCCTTGATGCCAGTCAAAGGCCAGCCTGCCTTCTATCGCCTCTAGCCGAAGTGACAGATCCGGCCAATCCAACTGCGCAGCCTCAATCCCTGCATCAAGATGCAGCCCCGTCACAACCTGCGGCTGAGCGAGATCCAGCTGCAGGCTAAAATCGCCTGTTGCTGCGCCTGAATACTGCCACAGGGTCAGCAGCTCTGGCACCCACTGCTGCAAGGGTGTGGCCTGCATCCACCAGGGCCATACAGCCAGATCAGCCTGCCACTGCGCGTGGAGATCCAGCAGCAGGCCAGTTTCTTCTAATTGCCCCTCTAGGCGCAGATTCGCCAGATCGACCCCCGCCAGCTGACCTTGTGGCAAGTCTATCTTGAGCTGATCATCTCGCCAGCGGATCTGACCCACAAGCTGCTCAGCCTGAGGCCAATCAGCATCAAAGCGTAATGCAACTTGATCAACATCCAGAGCCAGCTGCACAGTCAGTGGCAGCCCAGCGCCAAGATGACCACTCATCAAATAGGCCCCTTGGCGCACACGACCGCCTTGAATCCCCATCTCAAGCCAGTCCATCAAGGTCTCAGGCAATAGGCGTCCCGGCACCAAGCGAGCATACTGAGCGGCCTGTGCCTCGGCCAAGCCCAGATTCAAATAAAAATGCGGATCGCCGACCGAGGGAATAAAAAGGGCAAACTCACCCGACACCTGCGTTGCTTCTAACTCGTCTTCATCCGCCAGCAAGACACTCAATGGCCGCCCCAGCACCTGCCAGCCACCCTCCTGCTGCTGCCAGGCCACTCGCCCTGATGCTGCGGCAACCGGCCAGCTACGGCTATAGAACTGAGGAAAACCAAACACCAGCGGCGCGCCTTGCAAATCAACCCAGCCCTGATCAGGCCGCACCCACAGCTGTCCAATAACGCCCTGCGCCTCGGGGGCTCCAGCCCAAGCCGCCACACCCACTTGATCCAAGGTGGCACTCAGTGTCCAGTCCTCTAGCTGATCAGCCGGTGCTTGCCAAAGCAGCTGCTGCAACTGGCCCGTGAGTGCCAGATCGCTGAGCAGCGGGTCCAGCGCTTCAGGCATCAGAGCAAAGTGGTGCAGAAAAGGCGCGATCAGGCTCAATTCAAGCGATTCCAGACGCAGCGTCATCCACTGCGCATCACGCTGAATCGATCCGTACCAATCAACCGCCGGTGCGGCATCCAGCACCAGATCGTGCAGTTTCCAATCAAGCCGTTGCCACTCTGCTAGGCGCTGCGCTTCTAGCTCAGCATGCGCCAGAGTCAAAGTCGCTCCCTCAGGTGCGGTGATCACCAAACCCTCAAGCTGGAGCTGGAGCCGCCACTCACCTTGGTCATAGTGGAACCAGGCCTCAAGAGACTCAGCACGCTGTGCAGCAGGCGGCTGCGGCCAATCTTCTGGCCATAAAGCCAACCAATCGGCCAGATCTAATTGCGGGAGTCGTAAGTAGGCTTCCAGCTTCTCTGGTCGACCAGAAAAGGCATCACCAAAGACAGTCAGTACCAAGCGCGGCTGATCATCGCCTAGCTGCGGTAGATCGAGTATGAACTCCAGCTCGCGCCCGCCAGACCAGGCTTGATAGTGCAGACTCTGTGCGACCAGCGTTTGTGCTGGGTGATCCAACGGTTGGAGATGGAGATGGAGCTGCTGTAGATCGAGCTCACCTTGACGCAGCAGCCAATCCAATATGGCTTGTCCACGCTGACTGGCCTCTGACAGAGTATCTGACTCTGCCTCTCTGTGCTCTGTCACGGCTTGAAAACGCCCCTGCCAGCCCTGGGTGGATTCATCAAGATAGAAATCCACACCCGTGATGCTGGCTTTTTTAAGCTGCGGCGTTAGCGTGATCAGGCTCTGCCAGGTATCGAGGATTAAAGTGAGATCTTGCAAGGCAAAGATGGTCTCGCCATCTGGCTCGATCCAGAGCAGCCCCTGAAGATCCAAACGCGGATTAAGTTGTTCTAAACTCAGCTGCCAGTGACTGACCTGCAGCTCGCCATCCAAGCGCTGGTTAATCTGCTCTAGCAGCTCATCCTGCCAAGCATGGCTAAAATAGAAGACTGCACGCAGGCTGATCACCAGCAGAGCGGTGAGGATCAACAGAAGAGCCGCTGACCAAAGCGGCAGTGTCAGCAGGTAAAAGAAAAGACGTCGCGTGGCGAGGGGGGACATAACGCCTACTGGAGCACGATATCAAACTGCTCTTGGCTGTAAAGGCTTTCGACCTGAAAGCGGATCGGCTTGCCAATAAAGGCCTCAAGATCCGCAATCGCGGCCGAATCCTCATCCAGGAAGCGATCAACCACAGCCTGACTGGCCATGACCAAATAGGCCTCACCGCTATAGGCTCGATCAACACGCAGCAAATCACGCAATACTTCATAGCAGACAGATTCAGCGGTTTTCAGGCTGCCTCGACCCTGACACAGGGAACAGGGCTCACACATCACCTGCTCCAGACTCTCGCGCGTACGCTTGCGCGTCATCTGCACCAATCCTAGCTCAGTCACACCAGAAAGCTTGGTTTTGGCATGATCCTTCTCAAGGCTTTTCTCAAGCAAACGCAGGACCTGACGCTGATGTTCAGCATCGTCCATATCAATAAAATCGATAATGATAATGCCACCCAGATTACGCAAACGCAGTTGGCGCACGATGGCTGAAACGGCTTCGAGATTGGTTTTGAAGATGGTTTCTTCAAGATTGCGATGCCCCACAAAGGCACCCGTGTTGACATCTATCGTGGTCATGGCCTCAGTTTGGTCAATCACCAGATAGCCACCACACTTAAGCTGCACCTTGCGCCCAAGGGCTTTTTGGATCTCATCTTCGACGCTATAGAGATCAAAAATCGGCCGCTCGCCTGGGTAGTATTCGAGTTTGCTTTCAAGCCCTGGGACAAACTCATGCACAAACTCCAGCAGGCGCTGATAATTCTCGCGTGAATCGATGCGAATCTTCTCCAGCTCTGGACGTACAAAATCACGCATCGAGCGCATAAAAAGCGGCAGGTCTTCATACACACAGCGAATCCCCTGATCACGCGCCAAGCGTCTTTCCACGGCCAACCAGACACGGTGCAGGAAATGAATATCCGCCAGCACCTCTTCACTGCCTGCCCCTTCGGCGGCGGTGCGCAGGATAAAACCACTGGCCTCATCCAGCTGCAACTCTTGTCTGGCTTGAGTGACCAGAGCTTTGAGTCTTTCTCTCTCTTCATGCTGCTCAATGCGCTGCGACACCCCAACATGCGCGGTCTTGGGCATATAAACCAGATAACGGGATGGCAAAGAAAGATGGGTTGTCAGGCGTGCGCCCTTGGTACCTATGGGGTCCTTGGTAACCTGAACCACCAAGCGCTGCCCTTCATGCAGCAAGGCCGCGATATTCGGCTCTTCTTGATTGCTCAGCAAGGGATGCGTGAGTTCAGCAACATGGATAAAAGCGGCACGATCCAAGCCGATATCGACAAAAGCCGCCTGCATACCGGGCAAAACACGCACGACCTTGCCGCAATAGATGTTACCGACGATACCACGACGACGGACTCGCTCAATATAGACTTCTTGCAGCACACCGTTTTCGACCAGCGCAACGCGGGTTTCCATCGGGGTGATATTGATCAGCAGTTCTTCGCTCATTAACTCGACTCCAGCTCTTTCAAATCAGATCAGGCTCAAGCGGCGCTTGAGGCCTTGCATCAGCGTAAAAAGCCAAGGCCAGAGCACAGCAGAAATCAACGAGGGCAGCAGCAAATAACTGATCCCCGCCATAGGTCCAAAAATACCCTGCAACCACTGAAAAACCAGCTGCACGATACTGAGCAGGACAAAAACCAAGGCAGCCTGCTTAGGCAGAGAATACATCCGCACTCGCTGATAAAAGCGATTACCTAAATAACCCAGTAAGGCAAAAGCCAGTGCATTGTGTCCCAACAGAGTGCCTTCAATCAGATCCAGCATCAGGCCCCAGAAAAAACCATGAAAAATCCCGACACGCTGCGGCAGGCTCAGCGACCAGAAGAGCAAGACCAGCCCCAGCCATTCAGGTCGAAAATAAAGTAGCGCAGGTGGCATGGGCAGAGCCTGAAGGTAGAGTGCCAACAACAGACTGAGCTGAATCACCCAAAAGCCATCAAATTGATTCTTTGCCATTAGAGTCCTCGTTCAGCCTCAACTGCAGGTGCCGCTGGATCAGGCCCCCGAAGTGGGTGAGAAAGCAGCAACACATAGCGACTGCGATCCAGCTGGGCCAGAGGTTCGGCCACAACATGCAAAAAAGGTTCGCCAGATTGGTGGCTGATCTGCGTAATGCGGGCCACAGGATAGCCAAACGGGAAGCGCCCCCCTAGCCCAGAGGCGATCAGCAAATCACCTTCCTCGACATCCGCCGTTTCTGGCACATGCGGAAGATAAAGACGATCTGCACGCCCTGAACCTTGGGCCACCAGACGCACCCCATTACGATTGATCTGAACCGGAATGGCATGGTGCGCATCCGAGATCAGCAACAAACGGCTGGTATAAGGACTGACCGACACCACCTGCCCCATCACGCCACTGGCATCCACAACAGGCTGCCCGAGATAGACCCCATCCTGACGACCACGATTCAGAATCACCTGCTGAGAGAAGGGATCATAGTTAATGCCGATCAGCTCTGCGGTCAAAAAGTCCATTTCGACACGCTCAGCAGCATTCAGCAGCTCACGTAAGCGGATGTTCTCCGCGACCACCGCCGACATGGCTTGACTACGCTCAGCCAACTGCAAGGCTTGAGAGCGCAGCTCACGGTTTTCTTCCAATAAGCGATTACGATTGGTCAGACTGTCGGTCAGCCAAGCAACAAAGCGACTCGGCACATCCGCCGCCCACTGCACGGGGGTGACCACCACCGTGGCCCAAGAACGCACATAAGCAACTTCGGCCCAGCGGTGCTCAGCAAACATCAGGGTCAGGCTCAGTACTAGCGCACCGAGTAGGCGATAACCGAGAAAAGGACCCTTGGCGAACAGCTGCTTAATAACTCTATCCTCAGGCTAGGGCATCAAAGACAAGGCGGCACTGATAAGACGGTAGCGCTTCAGTGCAGGCCCAAACACAGAAACGCTCCCAAAGCTGGGAGCGTCATGATCAGCAGCGACTCAAGCGCTGCTTTTGATCCTAGAGATCTAGTCTGTTGCTAGCATATCAAAGGTTTGCTGATCAATCAGCTCTAAAGCTCGGCCACCACCTAGCGCGACACAGGTCAGCGGATCTTCCGCGATAATGACGGGCAAGCCGGTTTCTTCAGCGATCAGCTTATCAATATCACGCAGCAGTGCACCACCGCCAGTCAACACCAATCCGCGCTCAGCGATATCCGAGGCCAGCTCAGGCGGTGATTGCTCCAGTGCGCTCTTCACGGCCTGCACAATAGAAGCCAGCGGCTCTTGCAGCGCTTCGAGAATTTCGTTGGAGTTCAGCGTGAAGCTGCGCGGAATCCCTTCAGCCAGATTACGACCGCGCACATCGATCTCTTTCATCTCGCTGCCTGGGTAGGCACAGCCAATTTCCTGCTTGATTCTTTCAGCCGTGGCATCCCCGATCAGGCTACCATAATGACGACGCACATAAGCCACGATGGCTTCATCAAAGCGATCACCAGCAATACGGACTGATTCAGAATAGACCACACCATTTAACGAGATAATGGCAATTTCTGTCGTGCCACCACCGATATCCACCACCATCGAGCCTTGGGCTTCTTCAACCGGCAGACCAGCACCGATCGCAGCCGCCATAGGTTCTTCAATCAAAAAGACATCACGCGCACCAGCACCTAAGGCTGATTCTTTAATGGCGCGACGCTCAACTTGGGTCGACATACAGGGAACACACACCAGCACGCGCGGGCTGGGTGTAAAGAAGCTATTATCATGGACCTTAGAGATAAAGTGCTGCAGCATTTTCTCGGTTACATGAAAATCGGCGATCACACCATCTTTCATGGGGCGAATCGCCGTAATATTACCGGGTGTCCGACCGAGCATACGCTTGGCATCAAAACCAACCGCGGCCACACTGCGCTGATTACCATGGTGACGAACGGCAACAACCGAAGGCTCGTTGAGCACGATACCCTTGCCGCGAACATAAATAAGAGTGTTTGCTGTTCCTAAATCGATTGACAAATCGCTGGAGAAAAAGCCTCTGAGACGTTTAATCATGCTTATGGTGACCTATCCTAATGAATCCCTACACTTGGCGGAACTCTAGCAATCCAGTGGGTTCAGGGCAACAACTTTACAGGCAAACGCGGCAGATAAAAATAGCCGTTACAAAAATGCGTTAAAAAACCCCGATAAAGCGACATCTGGCTGATCAATATCAACACCGTGTGTCTTGGGTAAATATGTTATTCTTAACAACTTTGAGCTTGGATACACCTAGACGCCGAGGATCCGTGAATGTTAACCACTGATGATGTATATAAAGCCGCCCATCTAGCGCGCTTAAGCCTTGCTGAAGACAAGGCCGCCACTACCACCCAAGCCATAGCCAATATTCTTGATCTGGTGGATCAGATGCAAAGCCTGGACACCACAGATATCGAGCCGATGGCCCATCCTATGGATGCCACCCAAAGGCTGCGCATTGATGAAGTCACTGAAGTGAATCAGCGCGAATTGCTACAAAGCCAGGCTCCAGCTGTCGAGCAGGGTTTGTTTTTGGTGCCGCGCGTCATCGAATGATGTCTACCCCTTCTTGGACTCAGCTGCTTAAACTGCTGCAGCTTTACTAACCGATTTTAGGACATTGCATGCTAGACCTCAGCCTTCAACAACTAGCCCAGGGCCTTGCCGAGCGTAAGTTTTCCAGCGTCGAGCTGACCCAGGCTTTTTTAAAAAACGCCCAGCAACTTAATCCACGCATCAATGCACTGATCACCCTCACTGAAGATCAGGCCTTGGCCGCAGCCCAGCAGGCAGATCGCCGTATCGCGGCTGAAGACACCACACCGCTGACCGGCATCCCGCTTGCACACAAGGATCTCTTCTGCACTCAGGGCGTTAAAACCAGCTGTGCCTCGAAAATGCTCGATAACTTCACTGCGCCCTACTCGGCCACTTTGGTCGAGAAGCTTGAACAGGCCGGAGCCATCTCGATCGGTAAAACCAATATGGATGAGTTTGCCATGGGCTCCTCCAACGAGAACTCCTTCTACGGTGCCTGTAAAAACCCTTGGGATCTCCAAGCTGTTCCCGGTGGTTCTTCAGGTGGCTCCGCTGCGGCCGTGGCTGCGCGCATGGTCCCAGCCGCGACTGGCTCGGATACTGGCGGCTCGATTCGTCAACCGGCAGCTTTTTGCGGTATCACTGGCCTTAAGCCCACCTATGGACGCGTATCACGCTGGGGGATGATTGCCTATGCCTCCAGCTTGGATCAGGCAGGCCCTATGGCACGCTCTGCAGAAGACTGCGCCTTGCTACTACAGCAGATGGCGGGCTTTGATCCCAAGGACTCCACCAGCATCCAGCGCGCCGTTCCTGACTACCAGAGCCTGCTCGATGAACCCCTTCAGGGGCTGACACTCGGCTTGCCGCAAGAGTATTTTGGCGCGGATCTTAACCCTGAAGTGGCAGAGCGCATTCAAGCTGCGATCCGTGAGCTGGAGAAACTGGGCGCACGAATTAAAGAAGTCAGCCTGCCGCTCACACGCATGGCGATTCCTGCCTACTATGTGATCGCCCCCGCAGAAGCCAGCTCCAACCTGTCACGCTTTGATGGTGTCCGCTTTGGCCACCGCTGCGCCGATCCCAAAGATCTAGAAGACCTCTACAAGCGCTCACGCAGTGAAGGCTTTGGCGAGGAAGTCCAGCGCCGCATTCTGGTGGGCACCTACGCCCTGTCGGAAGGCTTTTATGACGCCTACTATCGCAAGGCCCAGCAGGTACGCCGTTTGATCACGCAAGATTTTATGAAAGCCTTTAACGAAGTGGATCTGCTGGTGGCGCCAACCACACCCAGCCCTGCTTTTGATCTGGGCAGTAAAACCAGTGATCCAGTGCAGATGTACCTTGAAGACATCTACACCCTTGGTGTCAACCTCGCGGGCCTGCCCGCCCTTTCGGCACCCGTTGGTCAGGTTGCAGGCCGCCCCGTTGGTCTACAGCTGATTGGCAACCATTTTGATGAAGGCCGTCTGCTGAACGTGGCGCATCAGCTGCAAAAGGTCACAGATTTCCACTTACAAACACCAAGCCTGGTGTCATCCAGCACTGTTTAAAGATAAAGGTGAGCAACTATGCAATGGGAAGCGGTGATCGGGCTTGAAGTCCATGTCCAGCTTGCAACACACTCCAAGATTTTCTCTGGCGCCAGCACCACCTATGGGGCCGAGCCCAACACCCAGGCTTGCGTCATTGATCTCGGCCTGCCTGGGGTATTGCCCGTACTGAATGAAAAAGCCGTTGAGATGGCTATTAAATTTGGTCTGGCCACCCATGCGGCCATTCCACAACGCTCAGTTTTTGAGCGCAAGAACTACTTTTACCCAGATCTACCTAAGGGGTATCAAACCAGCCAGATGGCAGAACCGATTGTGGGTCCTGGCTATGTTGATATCCCACTGGAAGATGGCGGCACCAAGCGCATTCGTATCCACCATGCCCACCTTGAAGAAGATGCAGGAAAAAGCCTGCATGAAGACTTTCATGGCATGACCGGCGTGGATCTGAACCGTGCTGGCACCCCCCTGCTGGAGATCGTTTCTGATCCTGATATGAACTCAGCCAAAGAAGCCGTCGCTTATTTAAAGGCGATTCATGCGCTGGTGACTTATCTGGGTATTTCCGATGGCAATATGGCTGAAGGCTCGCTGCGCTGTGATGCCAACGTCTCTGTTCGCCCTAAGGGGCAAGAGGCACTCGGAACACGCTGCGAAATCAAAAACGTCAACTCCTTCCGCTTTGTTGAAAAAGCCATCAACCATGAGATTCAGCGTCAGATTGAGCTGATCGAAGACGGTGGCCGCGTGATTCAGCAAACTCGCCTCTACGATCCTGATTTGGATGAAACCCGTGCGATGCGCTCTAAGGAAGAAGCCAACGACTATCGCTACTTCCCCTGCCCGGATCTGCTGCCCGTCGTTCTGGATGCCGCCTATATCGAGCATCTGCGCACTCAGCTGCCAGAGCTGCCAGAGCAAAAACGCCAGCGCTTTACTGAACAGCTGGGCCTATCAGCCTATGATGCCGGCGTGCTCTCTAGCAGCCGTGCGCTGGCTGACTATTTTGATCGGGTGGTTGAGCTGTGTGGCGATGCCAAATTAGCGGCCAACTGGATCACCGGAGAACTGGCTGCCCAGCTCAATCGTGAAGGTCTGGATATCGAGCAGGCACCTGTTGCCCCTGAGCAGCTGGCGGGTCTGATCAAACGCTTACAGGATGACACCATCAATGGTAAGGCTGCCAAGCAGGTCTTTGCTGGCCTCTGGTCAGGTGAAGGCCATACCGCAGATGAGATCATTGATGCGCGCGGCCTGAAGCAGGTCACCGATACCGGCGCCATCGAGGCGATTATCGACCAAGTCCTTGCTGACAACCCGACTCAGGTTGAGCAGTATCGCAGCGCAGAGCCAGATAAGCGCGGCAAGATGATTGGCTTCTTTGTTGGTCAGGTGATGAAGGCCTCCAAAGGCACTGCCAATCCACAAACCGTCAACCAGCTGTTAGCACAAAAGCTGGCTTAGTGCAGCACAGGCCACTCGTTGTATCAGACCGACACAGCGAGTGGCACTGGCCCTTTAGCCTCGCATCGCCTAGCGCGATGCTGCATCTGAATCATCACGCCCGCGTGAGGACACCAAAGGAAAGAACAGGCGCAAAGGCTGCGCCTTGATCTGATCGATCAAGCTGCGGGCCAGATTCGACCAGCGCCCCATTTTGACGCCGCGTGAACGCAAAGCCACCAAGAGCGCCAGCACAAAGCTCACCCAGAGATTCACAAAGCCAATCAGCAGTACAAAGAATAGATTCAGCAGCAGCTCCAAGACAGAGAGCGGCGCACTCACCCAGACATAGCCTAGGTTGGCTGAAGAAAAAGCCACATGACGGATATCCAAAGGCACACCCAGCAGATAACCCAGATAGCCTGTCATACCCAGCATCATGCCAAACAAAAAGTTGCCCAGTATCGCCCCTGAGTGCTCATGCAGATAGGCCGCGAATCTGGCACGGCGTTCAGGCTGCAACCACGCCAAACGCGGATGCTGCTCTAAGCGCACACGCAGCTGTAGATAATCGGCACGGTTATCAAAATAGCCAGCAATGACCCCAGAGCAAAAGAGCCACACCCCAGCAATCGCCGCATAGAGCAGCGCCAAACCGGCCAAGGGATGAATCGCAGCCAGCTGGTAGGCCACCTGCTGCATATCCAGTAGCGGTCGCTCTAGCCACACCAGACTGAGTCCAGCGAGGCTCACGGCGACCAGCACGGCGGTGCTGACATTCCCCCAGACAGCCGCCCACTGGGAGCGATTCACATCAATCAGCAGGCTGGCTAGCTTTTTATGTGCCGCACGCCCTCGCTCTCCCTGCTCCACCGCAGCGGCAAAGCTGGCGGCAGTCATGGCGGGCTGCTTGGTGGCAATAGTAAAATGCAACAGATGCACCAGCACAAAGCCCAGGCCGTAGTTCAGGCTGACTGCCAAGGCCTGTGCCAAGGGCGCCCAGCCCCAGCTCTCTATCTGAATTTTGATCAGCGCCATGCAGGCAATGATCACACCCGCGCCAGCGGCAGAACGCATCAAACGCCAATAGGCGCTGGCATCACGCGCGATATATTCTTCACCATGATCGCTTTTATTTTGGGTAATGCTTTTGGCCAGCAGCTGCACACTTTTAGCCCAAACACGACTCAGGCTGCGTTTTTCAAGCGTGGCGCTCACCAGCTGCTGCCACAGTGCCAGAGCCGAAGCCAAGCGCTGCTCTGGGTCTCGCGTCGCCAGCAGCGATAAGAGCCTTTCTAGGCGCTGCAAGGTCTGCTCAAGACGTTCGATCAAATGGGCCACCGCAAGATTAAACCCCGCTGCTCCAGCACCCTTGCGGCGCAAGCGCGCAACCTGATCATGGCACTGATCCAGCATCACCCACAGATGGCCTGCATCAAACTCAGGCTGTCCGGGTTCTCGCATCTCCAACAGCTGATGCTGAGCAAAAAGATGCAGTTCGCGCTGTAAGGCAATAAAGGCTGAGTCGATATTGACCAAGCGCGGATCGATACGAATCAGCTCAGGCTCGATCTCTTCAGCAGCGACCCAGATCGCCAACATCTCCAGCGCATAGAGGGCATCCTGCTGCCAGTGTCGCCGTGTCTGCTCAAGGAGTTCAGCATCCACACCGGCACACAACAAGGCATAGCAACGTCGCCAAGTGTCAGTGCTCAGCTGCGCCAAACCCTGATGACTGGCGTGCCCGCTGAGCAGCAGTGCCAAGGCATCATAAGCACTGCCCAGATCACGCGGGGGCGGGTTGAGACGATCATAAAGGCGGGCAAAAAGCTCGCGCACCAGGCCCCGTCGAGACGGAATACCAAGACGCACCAGCGCAGGATAAAGCTGGACCTGTAACAACCACTGATGCAAGGCCGTACCTAAGATGGCCGTGCGTTCAGGCTGGGCTGCCAAGGCCTGCAATAAAGAGTCACAGCGTATTTCAATCTGATCCGGTGCCACAGCCAGATAATCAGCACAGGCCTTCAACCAGATCTGAAGATGCTGGGGTTGATCCTTGCCCGCCTCCGCTAAGGGAAAGCGAGCTTCCAAGGTATCCAGCAACTGAAGCGGACAAGAAAAAGCAGGCAAAGCACGCGGCATAGCCGGTCTCCTTTTAGGCAGGATCCACTTAAACAGCCACTTTTTAACTCACTTAAGCAAAATTAATGACGGCAAGAAGAGGCATTCGCCTAGGCGATCCAGCCGCGTGACAGATCAGCTTTGAGATCCGCCAGATCTTCTAAACCAACGGCAATGCGCACCAAACCATCAGTAATACCCGCCGCCAAACGTGCCTCTGGTGCAACGCGAGCATGGGTGGTGGTCGCTGGATGGGTAATGGTCGTTTTGGCATCGCCAAGGTTTGCCGTGATCGAAAGCATCTGTGTTGCATCGATCACACGCCAAGCGGCCTCGCGTCCACCGGCCATCTCAAAAGACAGCACGCCACCAAAAGCACGCATCTGCTGCTGCGCCAAAGCATGCTGAGGATGGCTAGGCAAACCCGCATAGTGCACCCGCGCCACGCCAGGCTGCTGCTCAAGCCAGAGCGCCAAATTCAGTGCATTTTCTGAGTGGGCCTTCATGCGCAGCGCTAAGGTTTCCAGCCCCTTCAGAAAAACCCAGGCATTAAATGGGCTCATACAAGGCCCAGCCGTGCGCACGACACCGAAAACAGCGGCCATATCTTCTTGCGAGCCAACAACCGCGCCCCCCACCATGCGCCCTTGACCATCCAAGTACTTAGTGGCCGAATGCACAACGATATCGGCTCCCAGAGCCAGAGGTTGCTGCAGGGCGGGTGTACAAAAGCAGTTATCCACCACCAGCTTGACACCACGCGACCGAGCTAACTGGCTCAGCGCAGAGAGATCAACCAGCTCACATAATGGATTAGAGGGGGTTTCAGCAAAGAAAAGCTTGGTCCGTGCGTTGCAGGCTGCTTCCCAGGCACTGATCTGATTCAACTCCACAAAATGCGTGGTGATGCCATAGCGGCTCATTAGGCGGCTGAAGAGGCCAACCGTTGAACCAAAGACACTACGTGAGCAGACCACCTCATCGCCCTGCTCCAAAAAAGCCAGGCAAACACTCAGAATCGCCGCCATACCCGAACTGGTCGCCACACCACGCTCTGCGCCCTCTAGCGCCGCCAAACGCTGTTCAAAAATACTGACCGTTGGGTTGGTAAAACGTGAATAGATGTTATGTTCGCCAGTTTCGTTGGCAAAGCACTCTGCCGCATGGGCAGCAGAGTCAAAAACATAGCTTGAAGTGGTAAAAATCGGCTCAGCATGTTCACGCTGTTCAGTGCGCTGATGCCCAGTGCGTAAAGCACGCGTTGCCGCGCCCCAAGAGGCAGAATCGTTCATGGTTACTCCTGATCAGGATCGTTATGTAACTCAATAGCCGCGTTATCACCTGCATCCTGCTTGGCCAGATCATTGCGCTGAGATTCGAGACGATTTAAATAGGCGTGATCAATACCACCTGTGACATAACGCCCATCAAACACAGAGCAATCAAAATCCTGAATCGCTGGATTCAGCTCCTGACAGGCATCCACCAGATCCTGCAAGTCTTGGTAGATCAGCCAATCTGCACCAATTAATTCACCGACTTCGTCCTCAGTACGGCCATGCGCGATCAGCTCTTTTGCCGCAGGCATATCGATACCATAGACATTTGGATAGCGCACAGCCGGCGCAGCAGAAGCGAAATACACCTTCTTCGCACCCGCATCACGCGCCATCATAATAATTTCATTACAAGTCGTGCCCCGCACGATGGAATCATCCACCAGCAGCACATTTTTACCCTTGAACTCCATGCCAATCGCATTCAGCTTCTGACGCACCGACTTCTTGCGTAGGGTCTGGCCCGGCATAATAAAAGTGCGGCCAATATAGCGATTTTTGATAAAGCCTTCGCGATAGGTGACACCCAGATGCTGCGCCAGCTCTAATGCTGAGGTACGACTGGTGTCAGGGATCGGAATCACGACATCGATATCATGATCAGGCTTAATACGCTGGATCTTCTCTGCCAGCTTCTGACCCATCTGCATACGCGCATGGTAGATATTAATGCCATCCATGATCGAATCAGGGCGAGCCAAATAGACATGCTCAAAGATACAAGGCGAGAGGCGCGCCTGAGGGGTGCAAACCTGACTATGGAGCTGGCCGTGCTGATCGATAAAAATCGCTTCACCCGGTGCTAAATCGCGTACCAGATCAAAGCCAGCTGCATCCAGTGCCACGCTTTCTGAGGCGATCATATACTCGATGCCTTGTGGTGTCAGGCGACGACCAAAAACGATGGGGCGAATAGCATTAGGATCACGAAAGCCGAGAAGACCATAACCACTGATCATCGCCACCGCAGCATAGCCCCCTTCGCAGCGCTGATACACACGGCTGACGGCCGCAAAAATATCCTGCGCACTCAAGGTCATGCCTTGCTTGCCCAGCTCGTGAGCAAAGATATTCAGCAGCACCTCAGAATCTGAATTGGTGTTGATATGACGCAGATCGGTGCGAAAGAGTTCTTCACTCAGTTTTTCTGAATTGGTCAGATTGCCATTGTGCGCCAAAGCGATCCCATAGGGCGAGTTGACATAAAAGGGCTGAGATTCAGCTTCACTAGATGAACCTGCTGTGGGATAGCGCACATGGCCAATGCCCATTTCGCCGACCAGACGCTTCATGTGCCGCGTGCGAAAAACATCACGCACCATGCCGTTGCTTTTGCGCAGATAAAAACGGCCACGGTCGCAGGTCATGATTCCTGCAGCATCCTGACCCCGGTGCTGAAGCACAGTCAGGCTATCGAACAACATTTGATTCACTGGCTCATTAGCCATGACACCTACAATTCCGCACATGAAGCGTTCACCTATTCACTGATATAGTCATCAAGATGGGCAGCTGCTCTATCTCGAACCTGCTCGAAATAAGGCATCAACTGCGAAGTTTGCCACTGATTATGAAAGCGTAAATCGGTCAGGCTGGCGATGGCGACCAGCAGCAAAACCAATACGAAACCACGGATCACACCAAAGAGGATCCCAAGCAAGCGATCGAGCTTACCTAAGCCAATCTTTTGTACCAGTGTGGCCAAAGCTTTGCTGACCACCTTACTGGCCAGCCACACAACCAGTGCGATCACCAGATAGGCGACCGCCAATTGCAGACCAGGATCAGCAAGAAAATGAGCAAAGACCGGCGCGACCTCATGACCAAGATGGGTCGCAGCCAAAAAGGCCACAACCCAGCCGGCCAGAGACAGGGCCTGTTCAACGAAGCCCTTCCAAAAGGCCAGTAAGACCGAGGCCAGAAGCAATAATACAATGGCCAGATCAAGATAATTCATAGCAGCCTCTCATCCATTACTGAGGTGGGTTTTGTTCAGGTAAGCTGCCTTGCGCGCGTGCTTCATGCACCGGCACATAACGCACCAGCAAGGTTCTCAGTTGACTGTCTTGCAACAGGCGATCCTGCTGACGGCGTGCTTCTTCCTGATCTAAATAAGGGCCAACAAACACCACGGCCATAGAGCGAATAGAACGCCAGTAGGGACGATAGCCCTGCGCTTCAAGGCGTGTCACCAGACGCACGGCATTGGCCTGTTCACCAAAACTCGCCACCTGAATCGCCCAAGCTTCGGCCTGACCAGATTCCGCCAAGGCCAAACCCGAGTGGGAGGAACGTGCTGTTGCCACTGGCGAAACAAAGCGCTGGGGACTGGTTTCTGCTGGGGCCTCGCGCGGCGGCGCAGACTCAACACTGACCGGATCAACACTGGCTGCGTTCGATGGCGGCACAGGGGGTAAACGGGCTTCGCTCTCATCAACCAAAGAAGGAGGCGGCGCAGGCACCAGCGCACGTCCCTCCTGTAGGGTTTCGCCAGGTGGTTGCAACAAAAAAGGCAAGAAGATCACCGCCAGAGCGATCAGGGCAATCGCACCGACCAGACGCTCCTTCAGGCCGTAGCGCATGAGACCTGCTCCGTTGAACCACTGAGCCAATGCAACTGCTGGGCAACAGTGAAAAAGGATCCGAAAACCAGCACCTCGTCATAACGTCCAGATTCAAGCTCAGCGACCAAGAAACGATGCACTGCCTCGCCCGAAGCCTCCTCGCCAAGATAAAGGACCTGCCCACCCAGCTGCTCAACCTGTGCAGCCAACTCAGCTGCGGAGCAAGCGCGTGGTGTGGGTAAGGCCGTGACGACCCAAGCGCTGATCCAAGGCAGTAAAGGTTCCAGCACGCCCTCTAGGTCTTTATCCGCCATCGCACCCAACAAGGCCAAGCGCCGAACAGGCTGAGCCTGACTCAGGCGCTGTGCCAAATAATGGGCTGCATGGGGATTATGTGCCACATCCAACAACCAAGGTCCAAGACGCTGCATACGCCCAGTCAACTGGGTCGTGCGGATGACTTCCGCAATCTGCTGCTGATCCAACTGCCAACCGCTGAGCGCCGCCAGTTGCAAGGCGCTGGCCAGATTATCCAAGGGCAAGGGACTGATCGGTAAGGCATCCCAACGGCAAGACTGAGGCTGCTTGCTTTGCCATTGCCAAGTTAATGTATCGGGTGCTGTTTGATGTTCAAACTGCCTACCCAGCTGGTAGACAGGACAACCCAGCTGCTCAGCCTGCTGGAGGACACTGTGTGGCATCACACGACTGCCCAAGACAACTGGCCGACCAGGGCGCAGAATGCCTGCTTTTTCTGCACCTATCGCCTCACGCGTCTCACCGAGAAAAGCCTGATGATCTAAATCGACTGTGGTGATGATCGCCAGATCCGTATCGACCAGGTTCACTGCATCCAAACGCCCGCCTAAACCGACTTCCAGCAGCCATAGATCAGCATCACTGGCACTAAAAATCACGAGAGCGGCAAGGGTCGCAAACTCAAAGTAACTTAGCGAGATGGGAGTGGGCGCTAGACGAGCTTGCTCTATCTGAACAAAAGCATCAATAATCAACGCATCGCTGACTGGCTGGCCATCCAGCTGAATACGCTCATTAAAGTGCAGAAAATGCGGAGAAGTATAGCTGGCCGTCCGACATCCGGCGGCTTGAGCCAAGGCCTGAGTCAGCGTTAGGGTTGAGCCCTTGCCATTGGTTCCGGCCAGCATGATCACTTGGGCCTGGCGCTGTTCAGAGCGCAGCGGCAAGGCAAGACGCTGGGCGACTTGATGCACCCGCTCCAGCCCAAGATCGATCTCCTGACTATGCAGCTGCTCCAGATGATCCAGCCAACTGGCCAGATCTTGCGGGAAGACAGGTTTCACTGCTTAGGCCGCGCGGTAATAGGTCATTTTGCTGAGCAGCCCCGCCAGCTTATCGGCCATCTGATGACGATGAATAATCATATCAACGGTGCCATGCTCGAGTAGGAACTCTGCTCGCTGGAAGCCTTCTGGCAGCTTCTCGCGCACAGTTTGCTCGATGACACGCGGACCGGCAAAACCACATAAGGCAAAGGGCTCAGAAACATTTAAATCACCCAGCATGGCCAGCGAAGCCGAAACGCCACCATAGACAGGATCAGTCAGCACAGAGATATAAGGCACACCTGCCTGCTTTAAACGCTCCAGCGCCGCCGAGGTTTTGGCCATCTGCATCAAAGAGAAGAGCGCTTCCTGCATCCGCGCACCGCCTGAGGCAGCAAAGCAGATCAAAGGGATTTTTTCCTGTAAGGCCAACTCAGCTGCGCGCACAAACTTCTCACCCACAACAGAGCCCATCGAGCCGCCCATAAAATTAAATTCAAACGCGACAGCAACAACAGGTTGGGTCTTCAACTGACCGCGCATGGCAATCAGCGCGTCTTTTTCACCGGTGCTTTTTTGCGCGGCAGTGAGGCGATCTTTATATTTTTTCGTATCACGGAATTTCAGACGATCCACTGGCTCCAGCTCAGCAAACAGCTCTGTAGCGGTGCCTGCATCAAGGAAAGCATCTAAACGCTTACGCGCGGTAATACGCATATGATGATCGCACTTGGGGCAGACATGCTGGTGTTTTTCAAGCTCTGGGCGATAGAGTGCTGCATCACACTTAGGGCATTTGCGCCACAAGCCCTCTGGCACATTGGCTTTGCGATCAGCGGATTCGGAACGAATAATGGAGGGAACAATACGATTTAGCCAGCTCATACAGCAGGTCATCCTGTTTTATCAAGAGGGTCAATCTAGAGATGAACAAACAATCTATCGGGGTATTTTACCGCAGGCGGCCAGCCAGAGTGTAACTTTTTCCACCCTGACTGACCGACTGCCCTGTCTTCAGCACAGGGCGAATCACTCAAGCATCTAAGGCCTGGCGCATCTCAGCCAGCACGCCACTGATCACAGGGGCGATCTCCTCTGGCCGATCGGCCAGCTCGGCTATTCGGCTCACCAAGGCACTTCCGACGATCACACCATCAGAGACACTGGCTAAGGCCGCCGCTGTTTGGCCGTCACGAATACCAAAACCCACCGCTAAAGGCAGCTCGGTCAGATCAGCAAAGTCTTTCAGCTTGGCCTCGACTGCAGCCACATCGACCTGCGCTGAGCCAGTCACCCCTTTCAAGGACACATAGTAGAGGTAACCACTGCCAGCAGCACAAATCTTGGCCGCGCGCTCACGCGTTGTCGTTGGTGCTAACAAGAAGATGGCATCCAGATCTTGTGCTTTTAACAAGGCAGCAAATTCAACGCCTTCTTCTGGCGGCAGATCGACCACCAGCACACCATCGACACCGGCTTGGGCAGCTTCATCCACAAAAGCACCATAACCTATGGCTTCAATCGGATTCAGGTAGCCCATCAGCACCACTGGGGTGTGTTGATTCTGCTCACGAAAGGCCGCCACCATCTTAAAGATATCTCGACTGGTGGTGCCATGCTTGAGTGCACGCTCACAGGCTTTTTGGATCACCGGACCATCGGCCATAGGATCAGAAAAAGGAACACCCAGCTCAATGATATCGGCTCCGGCAGCGACCAAGGCATGCATCAAGCCCACAGTGTACTGAGGCGCAGGATCGCCTGCAGTGATATAGGGAATCAAAGCCTTACGCTGCTGGGTTTTCAGCTGAGCAAAGGTCTGTTGAATACGGCTCATACTTTTCTCCAGCCAAGTTAAAGGGTGATACCCTGCAGGGCAGCCACAGTCATGATGTCTTTATCACCACGACCTGAGAGGTTAACGACCAGATGCTGGTCTGCACTCAAGGTGGGCGCTAAGCGCTTGGCATAGGCCAGAGCATGGCTTGATTCCAGCGCCGGAATAATGCCCTCAAAGGCACAAAGATCCTGAAAAGCATCCATCACTTCTGCATCAGTGGCCACTTCATACTGCACCCGCCCTCTGTCTTTTAAATAGGCATGTTCAGGGCCAACACCTGGGTAGTCCAGACCAGCAGAGATGGAGTGAGTTTCAATAATCTGACCCGCAGCATCTTCCATCAAATAGGTTCGATTACCATGTAAGACACCAGGGCGACCAGCATTCAGCGGTGCAGCATGACGCCCTGTTTCCAAGCCATCGCCTCCCGCTTCAACACCATACATCTTGACGTCATCATCGGTCATAAAAGGATAGAAAAGACCCAGCGCGTTGGAGCCACCGCCCACACAAGCAATCAAGGCATCTGGCAGGCGGCCAATCTGCTCAAGGCATTGTTGACGAGCTTCTCGCCCAGCAACCGAATTAAAATCGCGCACCAGCTTGGGATAGGGGTGAGGGCCGGCCACCGTGCCGATGATGTAAAAAGTATCATCAACATTGGTCACCCAATCACGCAGTGCTTCATTCATGGCATCTTTCAGGGTTTTGGAGCCAGATTGCACCGGAATCACCTCAGCCCCCAGCAGCTTCATCCGATAGACATTCGGGGCTTGACGCTTGACATCTTCTGCGCCCATATACACCTGACACTTGAGACCAAGGCGTGCGGCTACAGTGGCGGTTGCCACACCATGCTGACCGGCACCTGTCTCAGCAATCACACGCGGCTTGCCTGAATACTTGGCCAGTAACGCCTGCCCGACCGTGTTATTGACCTTGTGCGCGCCAGTGTGATTGAGATCTTCACGCTTGAGCCAGATTTGCGCGCCACCAAGGTGCTTCGACCAGCGTTCTGCATGATACAGCGGAGAAGGACGACCCACATAAAACGCCAGATCACGATCAAACTCAGCCTGAAAAGCTGGGTCTGCGCTCAGACGCGTATACTGTTCATCGAGCTGTTCCAAAGCAAAGCTCAGGGTTTCTGAGACAAAACGTCCACCATAGGGCCCAAAGTGGCCGGTGGCATCGGGCAGATTCAGCAAATCAGCAAATTTAGACACGCACTTTACCCCTTAACATCGGACAGCCTTGATAAAGGCCTCTAATTGAGTCGGGCATTTTATACCCCGACTCTGCTCAACACCACCTGAAACATCGACAGCATAAGGCTGGGTCTGCGCGATGCAGGCAGCGACATTCTCGGCATCCAAGCCACCGGCTACTATCCAGTTTTGCGCTTGACTGCGTGGAACACGCTGCCAATCAAAACAAGCGCCTGTGCCTCCCGGCACACCCGGCGTATAGGCATCCAACAAAAAGCCCTGCGCACTCGGCCAGGCCAAAGCGGCCTGCTCAGGCTGAACATCAGGACGCATACGCAAGGCTTTGATATAGGGTCGACCAAATTGGCGACAAAAGGCTTCTGGCTCATCACCATGAAACTGCAATAGCTCCAAAGGCACCTGACGCAGCGTCTGCTCTACCTGCTCCACGCTAGGATTGACAAACAAACCGACCCGGGTCACAAAAGGCGGTGTCGCTGCAGCCAAGATCTGCGCCTGCTCGGGCGTCACCGCGCGTGGGCTTGGCGCATAAAAGACAAAACCCAGTGCGTCAACGCCAAGGCGTGCGGCCAAACGCACATCTTCTACACGAGTCAGACCACATATTTTAATTCTGACGACTGCCATAAAAATTCCTGATTGATCAATGCGCTATCTCCAGCTTCCTAGTAGCGAAGAGCAAGCTTGAACCTGATCACTAGACTCTACCATAAGCGTCTGATGAGTGAAGAGTGGAAGCCAGATTTATTTACATTGATACAAGACAAAAGGCATCAACAAAATTGATTGGCCCTATCTCAGGGCCTCAGGATGGTGGCGAGCCACATACAAATCAGATTGGCTGCGCGTTAAATCGCTGCGATGCCAGCTGGGCAGAAACTCGGGATAGGGTGCATCAGGGTCTTCATCGGCCAGCAGGGTCATAAAGTGCGGACCCAGTGGCCCCTGAGGGAGCTGGTAACGCTCAGGATAGAGCGCGCCAATCAGGTACAAACCCTCAGCAGGTGCCGTCATCCCCGCCTGCGCACGCTGTTTGGCTTCTAAGAGCGTTTGCACCCACTCTATCGGCCGCTCGCCAGTGCCGATCTTCATTAAGGTGCCAACAATATTACGCACCATATGATGTAAAAAAGCATTCGCCTGAATATCAACAATAATCCAGTAACCGCGCCGATAAACACGCACAAAGTGCATGTGTCGCCAAGCAATGCGCGATTGGCATTTGGCGGAGCGAAAGCAGGAAAAATCCTTCTCTCCGACGAGCAAATCTGCAGCGGCCTGCATTTTTTCGACATCCAGCGCATCATGACACCAAGCGACCAGATTATGCAGACCGGCTGGACGGTTAATGTGATTATGCAAGACATAGCGATAGCGCCGCGCTAAAGCCGAATGGCGCGCATGAAAATGCTCAGGGACAGAACGGGCCCACAAGACACGAATATCAGGTGGTAGTGCATTATTGCCACCACGCACCCATGCCCGCTCGGAGCGCGCAACGGGACTATCAAAATGCACCACCTGCGCAGAAGCATGAACACCGGCATCCGTGCGGCCAGCACACATCACGCTTATGGGCTCTTGGGCGACCAGCGTCAGGGCTTTTTCTAATAGAGGTTGCACGCTTGGCACGCCCTGCTGGGTTTGCCAGCCATGATAGGCACTACCTTGGTATTCTACAGCTAAGGCAAAACGCCCCGCTGGAAGGGGGCGTTCTGAAGGTTGGGTAAAAAACGACATCTTAGGTTTTGATCATCCTAGTTGCTCCAACATCTGCTGCGCCGTCGCGGCATGGTCTGGATCGGCGAGCTCGACTATCTTCTCAAGGATATCACGCGCACCTTGTTTATCGCCCATTTCGATATAGGCTGTGGCCAGATCCAGCTGAGTGGTCCATTCGCTCTCTTCTGCAGCGAAGTCTAAATCATCCAGATCACCCAGTGCATCCAGACCATCGAGCTGATCAGTGGCCAGCTCCAGATCCCAATCCTGCTCTGGCTGCTGCTGAGCTGACGACGGCTGAATCTGTGGATCGCTTTCCAACGGATGAGACTCAGCGGGGGCTGCGGGTGTTTCTAGTTCCACCAGATCATCGGCACCTTGCAGATCTTCATGAATCATCAAGCTTTCCAACTCGGACAGATCTTCACTCAAGGCGGACAATTCCGCATCAATTTGAGGATCCGCCACTGATTGAGTCGACACTTCAGCCTTCTGATCATCTGGATCTAATCCATCCAGCGCTGACAGAAAATCACTGGCCTCCTGATTGGGCTGCACCGGATCAAAATCCGCAACCTCAACCAAATCAGCTTCTAACTCTTGCGCCTCAAGGGGCTGATCCAAGTCTAATTCAAAATCGAAATCGGCTGCCTCTGGTTCTACTGCCACTGAGGCGGCGGGTGCGGGTGCCTCCTCTTGTGTGGCGGCCAAAAGCAGGTCCAATTCATCATCTGCACTCAATTCATTTTGCGCCGCCTCGGGTGCGGCTGCAGGGCGCTCGTCAGCAGCTGGAGTCTCTAGATCAAACTCGCTTAGATCCAGTTCCTCCAAATCAACCTCGCCTAAATCCAAATCACTGAAATCCCCAGCATCCAGATCGAACGTCTCCAGCTTGGCATCTGCCGCATGCGACTCATCAGACTCTGGCGCATTGATCGGCTGGCTGGAATGAGGCTCCTGAGCGGGGCTAGCGTCAGCCAGATCCAGCTCCTCAAGATCCAGTTCGTCAAAAGCCATTTCACCTAAATCCATTTCGCCTAAATCCAGCTCTTGTGGCTCAGACAGAGCAGGTTCAGCAGGCGTCTCAATGGCCTCCTGCTGGGCTTGACTCATCAAGCGCGCCAGATCTTCCGCTTTATGCATGGCTGCTGTAGAGACACCCGCTTGCACAAGAGCCTGATGTTGATGAGCAAACTGTGGTTGATCATCAAGCTCAACCAGCAATTCAAGCAGCTTGAGGCGCAGGTCTTCACGCTCTGGCTGGGCCACAATCGCCGCTTCGAGCAGCTTCGCAGCCTGCTCTAAACGGCCATAAGCCATCAGGGATTCGGCTTCAATTAGTGGATCGATGGGCTGTTCTGTTGCCAAGGATGCTGTGTCATCCCCAGCGGATGCCGCCGGCTGAGTCAGCGAAGATAAAGCGGCATCGGACAAGGGGTCCTGATCCAGCTCCGCGCTGAGATCCTGAAGCTCATCACCCGCTTCCAGCTCATCCAGTTCATTCAGAGGATGGGCGTGCACATCCAGATCAAAATCAGAAGAGGTGGCATTGTGCGCCGCCAGCAGATCTTCTTCGAGCGTTTTATGCTTTTCTTGCGCGACCTGAGCCGCCTGCTCCGCTTGCGCCAAACGACGACGTGCTGCAAGCAGACCCCACAATAACAAGAGGGTCACCAGGCCCAGACCCCCTGCCAGCGCATAGGGCAGAGGTTGCGCTTTCACGGCCTCTAAACCTTGCAGTGGTGCCGCCGCCACAGGAGGCACACGCACAGGTTCAGCTTGGGGCGCAGGCACTTCTACGATCACCTGCGGCCGATCGATCAGCTGCTGCTCCAGATCACTCAGTTGATCATCCTTCAGGCGAATCAATGACTGCAAGGTATTGACCTGCTGTTGCATATCCGCCAGACGTTCGGCCAACTCATCCCGCTCACGCTCAACGCCTTGCAGCTCTTCTTCCACTGCATTGAGGCGCTGTTGCGTGGCGCGCAACTCTGTGGCCTCGGCAGCCGCAGCGGAAAGCTGCAAACTCGGTTCTGGGGTAGCAGGCCGCGCCGATGGAACAGGCCGCTCAGCAGCTGGCTGAGCAGCTGGAGCCGCGACCGAAGGCGCTGGACGGCTGGCCGCTGGGCGAACAGGAGCAGGCGGCTCAGGAGCACGACTCGATACCCAGAGTTGATTCTGACGCCGAACCTCTTCCTCGGCCTGAGCGGCTGTGCGACTGCGCATGGCGGCAGCGCTAGGAATGATCAGGTGGGAACCGGCTTCCATCTCATTAATATTGCGACTGGGGAAGGCATGAGGGTTGGCATCGCGAATCGCCAACATAGCTTGCTTGATAGTGATGTCATTCGCGGGACGATGCACACGCGCCAGACTCCACAGCGTGTCACGTGGCCCAACTTGCACTCGACGCCCAGCTGGGGTGTGCGTTGACACCAAGGCTGTGCGCCACTCTTCGGCCGACAGGGCGCGCTCACTGGGGACCAGCCCGACGTCCTGTTCAGCTGCCATCAAGCCCATGGGCGTCAGCAGCAATCCTGCCGCAATCCCTACCCATGGCCGCGAACCCCTTATCAAAGACTTCCTTTGCATATCCTGCCCCTAACTGATCTGATCTATGGCCTAGCAGCGCAATGACTGTCTCGGTGCCTCGCTTCTGAACACCCTCGGCACTCACGACCAGAGCTGCCTGCGGGTTCATTCACGGTTCTTTACATCGATGATGGCTTTTTTTAACAGTTTTTGCTCACTTTGTCATGGTCAAATTAACAAAACGGCAGCCGAAGCTGCCGTTGATCAATGCCTTGCCGACTCAGCGTGGATTCTCGTGCTGAATCACCTGTGCGCTTGGCTAGTTTTCAAGCAGAATCCGTAGCATACGACGCAAAGGCTCGGCCGCACCCCAAAGAAGCTGATCGCCAACAGAAAAGGCCGACAGATACTCTGGCCCCATATTCATCTTACGCAAGCGACCCACTGGCACGCTCAGGGTTCCGGTCACCGCTGTGGGTCCGAGATCACGAATAGAAGCCTCACGCTCATTGGGCACAACCTTGACCCACTGGTTATGCTGGGCGAGCAGATCATGGATCTCGTCTAAAGGTACATCCTGCTTGAGCTTAATCGTGAACGCCTGACTATGACAGCGCATGGCACCAATGCGAACACACAAGCCATCAATCGGGATCGGCTGAGCGTTCAGGCCAAGAATCTTGTTGGTTTCAACATGGCCTTTCCATTCTTCTTTACTTTGGCGATTGTCCAGCTGCTTATCGATATAAGGAATCAGACTCCCCGCCAGCGGGACACCAAACTGATCTGTCGGGAAATCAGCTGAGCGCATCGCGGCCGCCACCTTGCGATCAATATCCAAAATCGCGGAAGAGGGATTGGCCAGCTCAGGTGCCACCGCATCACGCAAGGCTCCCATCTGCTTAAGCAGCTCACGCATATTCTGCGCACCCGCACCGGAAGCAGCCTGATAGGTCATCGAGGTCATCCACTCGATCATGCCTTTTTCATACAGCCCACCTAAGGCCATCAGCATCAGGCTCACTGTGCAGTTGCCGCCAACAAAGGTTTTGATACCTTGCTGCAAACCAGCATCAATCACGCTGCGGTTAACAGGATCCAATACGATAATACTGTCATCGGCCATACGCAGACTTGAAGCCGCATCGATCCAATAGCCCTGCCAGCCAGCAGCACGCAAGGGGCCATACACGCTATGGGTATAATCGCCGCCCTGACAAGTTAGAATCACATCCAGTTTTTTCAGCGCATCCAGATCTGTCGCACTTTGCAGAGGCTGGCCATCAGGCCCCGCTTGCCCAGCCTGAGAGGTGGTAAAATACACCGCCTCGATCAGATCAAAATCACCTTCTTCTTGCATCCGCTGAAGCAGCACTGAACCCACCATGCCACGCCAGCCGACCAAACCCACCGTCAATTTTGCCATCTTCTTTATGTCCTCTTTGTGCCGCCTTGATCTGCTATAGAAATGAGGCCAAGGCGGCGGTATCAATGCTCGGCTTTTAGCTCAACGAGATTAAGGTGCAAGAGCCTTCAGCGCGTTAACGACGGCTGTGCCCATCGCATCCGTACCCACCTGGGTCATGCCCGCAGACAGGATATCGGCTGTGCGCAAGCCTTGATCCAATACATCGCTGACTGCCTGCTCGATCTTCTGCGCCAACTCGCCTTCGTTAAAGGAGTAGCGCAACAGCATCGCAACAGACAAAATCGTCGCCAGCGGATTGGCGATGTTCTGGCCTGCAATATCAGGTGCAGAGCCGTGACAAGGCTCGTACATGCCCTTGGCCTGCTCATCCAGCGAAGCCGATGGCAGCATACCTATCGAGCCAGTGAGCATCGCTGCTTCATCAGACAGGATATCGCCAAACATATTGCCAGTGACCACCACATCAAACTGCTTTGGCGCACGCACCAGCTGCATAGCGGCGTTATCAACATACATGTGCGACAGCTCGACATCGGGATAATCCTTGGCGACCTCTTCCATCACATCACGCCATAGCATGGTGACTTCCAAGACATTGGCCTTGTCCACTGAACACACCTTCTTATTGCGCTTGCGGGCCAGTTCAAAAGCCACCCGACCGATACGGCGAATCTCGCTTTCGCTATACACATAGGTGTTAAAACCCTGCTTTTCACCATTTTCCAGCTCGCGAATACCCCGGGGTTGGCCGAAGTAGATGCCGCCAGTCAACTCGCGCACAATCATGATATCCAGACCAGATACGATTTCTGGCTTCAGACTTGAAGCTTCAGCCAGTTGCGGGTAAAGGATAGCAGGACGCAGATTGCCAAACAAATTCAGTTGCTTACGGATACCCAGCAGGCCGCGCTCTGGACGTTTGCTAATATCTGGCAGCTTATCCCACTGAGGGCCGCCCACCGCACCAAGCAAAATCGCATCCGCAGCCTGTGCCTGTGCCAGCGTCTGCTCAGGCAAGGGCTCACCTGTGGCCTCATAACCCGCACCACCGATCAGGCCCTCCTCCCAGCTCAGTGCCAGCCCAAAAGTATCTCGACAGACCTCAAGAACCCGCACGGCCTGCGCGGTGATCTCAGGACCGATACCATCGCCAGGTAAAACCAAAATCTTTTTGCTCATTGTTTTTTCTCTCACAATTAAAGGGTTCGCAATTCTGTGATTCGCAAATCAGCGGCTCTTAAATCAGTGGCCTTAAACCAGTCGCTCGCGCATGACAGAATCACGCTGAATCAGTTAAAAATCCACGGCGTCACTTGGCGACGCTGGGCTTCATAGGCCTTGATGGCTTCCGCATCTTGCAATGTCAGGCCGATATCATCCAAACCTTCGATCAAGCAATGCTGACGAAAGGGATCGACTTCAAAAGACAACACCTCACCTGAGGGTGTCGTCACCTGTGCAGCGGGCAGGTCGATCAGCAAGCGATAGCCTTCTTGCGCCTGTACTTCCTGGAAAAGACGCTCAATCGTGGCTTCGTCAAACTGGATCAGCAACAGGCCATTTTTGGGTGCATTGTTGAAGAAGATATCGGCAAAGCTGCTGGCAATCACCGCACGAAAGCCAAAATCAACCAGGGCCCACGGCGCATGTTCACGCGAGGAGCCACAACCAAAGTTGGCACGACTGAGCAGAATTTCGCTGCCCTGATAACGCGGCTGATTGAGCACAAAATCCGGATTGATTGGGCGCTGACTGGCATCCTGACCGGGAAAACCTTCATCTAAATAGCGCAGTTCATCAAAGAGGTTCGGGCCAAAGCCGGTCCGCTTGATGGACTTTAAAAACTGCTTGGGAATAATTAAATCTGTATCCACATTGGCGCGATCTAAGGGAGCAACCAAACCTTGTAACTGAGTAAATTTCTGCATTTTTCGCTCCTCGCTTAGAATTCACGCACATCAACAAAATGACCTGCAATCGCGGCCGCAGCAGCCATCGCTGGGCTGACCAAATGGGTGCGGCCACCATAGCCTTGACGCCCCTCGAAGTTACGATTCGAGGTCGAGGCACAATGCTCGCCCTGGCCCAGCTTATCCGCATTCATTGCCAAGCACATGGAGCAGCCTGGCTCACGCCATTCAAAACCTGCCTCAATAAAGATTTGATCCAAACCTTCTTGCTCTGCCTGCTGCTTGACTAAACCCGAACCTGGCACCACCAGTGCTTGCTTCAAGCTGGGAGCCACCTTGCGCCCTTTGGCAACCGCTGCGGCTGCACGCAAATCTTCAATGCGTGAATTGGTGCAAGAGCCGATAAACACCCGATCCAGCTGGATATCGGTGATCTTCTGCTGGGGTTTTAAGCCCATATACTCCAGTGCACGCAGCCAGCTTTGGCGCTGGGTTTCATCCGCCGCTTGGGCAGGATCAGGAACACAAGCACTCACAGGCACCACCATTTCTGGCGAGGTACCCCAGCTGACTTGCGGTTCGATCTGCGCAGCATCCAAAGTCACAACACGATCAAACACGGCAGCGGCATCTGAGTGCAGCGTTTTCCAATAGGCAACAGCCTGCGTCCACTGCTCACCTTGTGGAGCGAAGGGGCGGCCCTGCACATAATCAAGCGTGATCTGATCACAAGCGACCAAACCAACACGGGCGCCAGCTTCAATCGCCATATTACAGATGGTCATGCGGCCTTCCATCGATAAGGTCGCGATCGCACTGCCAGCAAATTCCATCGCATAGCCTGTGCCCCCAGCCGTGCCGATCTCGCCTATCACGGCCAGAATAATGTCCTTGGCCGTCACTCCAGCTTGCAGTTCACCCTCGACCTGCACCAGCATGTTTTTCATCTTGCGCTGAATTAAGCACTGGGTGGCCAGCACATGCTCAACTTCTGACGTGCCCACGCCATGCGCCAAAGCAGCAAAAGCACCGTGGGTGGCGGTATGCGAATCACCGCAGACCAATGTCATGCCTGGCAAGGTCGCGCCCTGCTCAGGGCCAACCACATGCACAATACCCTGGCGCACATCGTTGATCTTGAATTCAGTAATGCCAAACTCATCGCAGTTATCATCCAGTGTCTGCACTTGAATGCGCGAGGTTTCATCTTCAATACCGCTGACGCCCTGAGCGCGCTCAGTCAGTGTTGTCGGCACATTATGATCAGGCGTGGCGAGGTTGGCACCTAAGCGCCAAGGTTGACGACCCGCCAAGCGCAGGCCTTCAAAAGCCTGAGGCGAGGTCACTTCATGCAACAGGTGGCGATCGATATAGATTAAGGCGGTGCCATCATCGCGCTGCTTCACCAAATGGGCGGCCCACAATTTGTCATATAAGGTTTGTGCCATCTTTTGTTCTCCTCAATAGTGGGCCTGATTGCCGACCCTTGCTTGTATCTTATCGACTGTGATTGAATAAAGCCAATTCATCATTCTCATAAACTGGATAACCATTAAGAATGGATCTACATAGCCTACAAGCCTTTATTCAGGTTGCCGAAAAGGCCTCCTTCTCGCGTGCAGCCCAAGCCCTGCACTTGACGCAGCCGGCTGTGAGCAAGCGGATAGCCAGCCTTGAAGAACAGCTGCATCAAAAGCTCTTTGACCGAATTGGCCGCAGCATCACGCTGACTCAAGCTGGCCTCGCACTGCTACCCCGCGCGCGCCGCCTGCTGGTCGAGCTCGAAGACACACGCCGCCTGCTCGCCAATCTGAGCGGCGAGGTTCAAGGCCCACTCATTCTGGCCACCAGCCACCATATTGGTCTGCATCGCCTGCCCCCGCTGCTGAAGCGCTTCACTCAGCTGTATCCGCAGGTCAAGCTGGATATGCGCTTTCAGGATTCCGAACAGGCCTATAGCGGCGTCATCAGCGGTGATTTGGAACTGGCCATCGTGACCTTGGCTCCTGTGCCCGATCCTTCTTTAGTGGTGGTGCCCGTCTGGACAGATCAACTGCGTTTTGTGGTCGCACAAGGCCACCCTTTGAGCCGACTCTCTCATCTGCAACTCAGTGATTTGACTCACCATGATGCTGTGCTCCCCGGCCGCCAAACCTTTACGCGCGGCATCGTTGAGCAGGTTTTTCACGAGCAGGATCTCGATCTGAATGTCACCCTCTCGACCAACTATATGGAAACACTCAAAATGATGGTGTCGATCGGTCTGGGCTGGAGTCTGCTGCCAGAGACACTGATCGATACCAGCCTGAGTGTGCTGCCGCTGGCCCACCCACCGATCACCCGACCGCTGGGCTTTCTGTATCACCGCGAGCGCACGCTTTCTAATGCGGCCAAACAGATGATCAGCTTACTGGAGGCGGAACGTCAGGCGCAGTTGACAGTCTGAAGCTTTTATCCTGGCTTGCTTATATACTGGCCCTTTCTTTTATACTGCTCTTTTTTTTGCATGGAGATCACGCAAATGGCAAAAGTTGAACTTGAACTCTTGGGTCTAACCTGTTCTGGCTGCATTAACAAGGTGACAGAAGCCTTCATCACTCGTGATGATGTTGATCAAGTTGAGGTGACGCAACACTCAGCCCATATCGATGGCCGCATCAGCACAGCAGAAGCCATCGCACTGATTGATCAACTCGGCTTTGAGGCCGAAGAAGCCTAAACCCAATTCACGCACCGCTTGAAGGAGCTTTTATGTCTATTCGCCTTGCCCTGCGCGGCATGACTTGTGCGGCTTGCGTTGCCGGAGTCGAGCAGGCCCTGCGCCGTGTCGAAGGTGTCACGCAGGTGGAAGTCAACCTGCCCGATCGCAGCGCACGCGTTGAAGGCGAGGTCGAAGCGGCGCAGCTGGTGCAGGCCATTGAGCAGGCTGGCTATGGCGCCACACCGATGGATGCACACTATGGCGAAGCAGAGCGCCAAGCCGAAGAAGCCCAAGCGCTGAAGAAGGTCTGGCGCCAAAGCTGGGTCGCACTGGCGGTGGGTATCCCGCAAATGCTGCTGATGTTCACCGGCCACCTGCCAATGCTAGAAGAAGCCCGCCTCACCTGGGGGCTGATCGGCCTGGCCACGCTGGCCGTGATGATCTATAGCGGTGGCCATATCTATCAAGGCGCGTGGATTGCACTCAAAAATCACCGCGCCAATATGGACACCTTAATTGCACTGGGCACTGGCGCGGCTTGGCTCTATTCCAGCCTACTGGTGCTCTGGCCTGAGCTGGTCGCCGAACAAGGCCGCCATGTTTACTACGAGGCCGCTGCGTTTATTATCGGCCTGGTGAATCTGGGCAGCGCCTTAGAGACTCGTGCGCGTGGTCAGGCCTCGCAGGCACTGCGCCGCTTGCTCCAACTGCAACCAGAAACCGCCTGGCTGATCACCCCTGAAGGGGATGAAAAACCCATGCGCCTCGCCTCGATTCAGGTCGGCGATAAAGTGCGCGTTCGCCCCGGAGAGCGCATCCCGGTGGATGGCCAACTGATGGAAGGCCAGACTCAGGTCGATGAGTCCATGCTGACCGGTGAGCCGCTGCCTGTCAGCAAGCAGAAAAAAGACTGGCTCCATGCCGGTACCGTCAATCAAGGCGGGAGCCTGATCATGCGCGTGCGTAAGGTTGGCGAAGAAACCGCCCTGGCCCGCATTATCGAACAAGTGCGCCAAGCACAGGGCAGCAAACCCGCCATCGGCAAGCTGGCCGATCAAATCAGCAGCGTTTTTGTGCCAGTTGTGGTGCTCTTGGCGCTGTTGACCGCGCTGATCTGGTGGTGGATAGGCCCAGAGCCCACCAGCGCCTATATTCTGATGACCAGCATGGCGGTGCTGGTGATTGCCTGCCCCTGCGCACTGGGTCTGGCAACGCCAATGTCGATCATGGTCGGCATTGGCCGAGCGGCCGAACAAGGCGTCTTGATCCGCCAAGGCGATGCCCTGCAACAGGCGACCCGCTTACAAGCCATCCTGCTCGATAAAACCGGCACCATCACCCAAGGACATCCTGAGCTGATTGAGCAAAGACGCCTAGACAGCGCACCCACTCAGCTCAACGATCAGCAGCTACTGGCTGGCGTGGCGGCACTGGAGCGCGCCTCTGAGCATCCTCTTGGTGCGGCCATCGTCCGTGCAGCTCAAGGCCTCACGCTACCCACAACGGCACCGCCTGAGATTCTCACTGGGCTGGGCTTGATCGGTGAAATCGATCAACAAAGCTGGTGCATCGGCAATCGTGATTTGATGGCGCAGCAAGGCATCACCCTGCCCGCTGCCGTACTGGAGCAGGCCAGCGCGATGGAAGATCAGGGCCAGACCTGTCTTTTTATTGCCATCGATCACCAGCCTGCCGCCCTGTTTGGCGTTGCTGATCCGATCAAACCCGATTCCGCCGCTGCCATTGCGCGCCTGCAAGCCGCGGGGGTGCGGGTGATGATGCTGACTGGCGATAGCCAGCGCACCGCCCAAGCCGTGGCCGCCCAGGTGGGTATTGATGAGGTTTTTGCACAGGTCAAACCTGAGCAAAAGGCCGCCAAGGTGAAGGAGCTGCAAGCCCTTGGCCTTCAGGTAGGCATGGTTGGCGATGGCATTAATGATGCGCCAGCTCTGGCTCAGGCGGAGGTCGGTTTTGCCCTCGGCGGCGGTACGGATATCGCCATGGAAAGCGCCCAGATCACGCTGATGCGCGGCTCGCTGCATGGCGTTGCGGATGCGATGCTGATTTCTCGCGCCACACTGCGCAATATCCGCCAAAATCTCTTTGGTGCCTTTATCTACAATACGCTGGGGATTCCGCTGGCAGCTGGGGTGCTGTTTCCGCTGACAGGTTGGCTGATGAACCCGGCCTATGCTGCTGCCGCTATGGCCCTGTCTTCACTCACGGTGGTCAGCAATGCCAATCGATTGCGCCTGCAGCAGCTCAAATAAAGCAGCGAACCCCCTCTTCTCTGCGCTCATCGAGCCTGCATCAGGACGCGCCAGGCAGACCATCAACAGCCCATCAACAGACCATAAAAAGGGGAGCCAAGGCTCCCCGTCTCACGCTGCGCTTAGGACTCTAACGCAGAACTCACCGCATAAAGCTGACGAATACAAGCTTCTTCACTGGTAAACAGGCTCTCAAGTAGCGCATCAAAGCCTGCAGCCACATCAGCTCCGGCTGGGCTCTGCGCATCAATCACCACATGAAAGTGCGGCCCGATCGCGTTCAGCTTCAGCTCTTGCGCCATCGCCCCCAACTGCTGCTCGGCCAGGGCCTTGATCAACTGCGCCCATTGCTCGCCACTGATCTCCTGCCCCACCAGCTTACCAAGACTGCGACTGATCTGATCCAAAGGCGCGTTCTGCAAATGAAAATCTATCGTCAGCAAGCCAAAACACTGACTACGCTTGAGCATCTGCGCAACAGGCATCCGCACTTGCGGCGCAGCTGCCTCACTCGGTTCGACCACTGGCTCCACCAGCAGGCGAGTTGGGTCCAGCTGCCCCTTCATGGCTTGCAAGGCCTCAAGCAGTGCTCTTGGGGTGGCAAACAGATCACGCAAAGCCTGATCCAGATCCTGCACCTGTTCGGCCTCTTGAATCAGCTCACCTGGCAAGAAGAGCGTCCACTTCTGTGCTGGATCAATCACCACCAAAGAAGCGATCGAGGGCACCCGCTGCGGTAAGGCGGCCTCAATCAGCAAAGCCCAAGCACTCGGCTGCGACCAATCCACATCACCACACTGCGCAGTGAACAGGCCGATCAGCGGCTCCAGCTCATCAAGGCTGAGGTGATACTGCACCCCTTGAATAGAGACGGCACGCTTAAACAACAAACCAAAGGGGAGAGACAGGTCTAAATTGATCTCCGTCTGAATCGCCTCTAGGGCAACAGGCACGACAGGCGCGCTAGACGTCTTCACCACTCCCTGCTGCCAGCCTTCTGGGGCCTGAGGCAAGCGCCCAGCGGCCATATCGGCCTGCGCAGCAGCAAGCAGCTGATGACCAAACAGCTCAGTAATCACATCAAGATAAGGCCCGGCCTGCTGCTCTTGTTGGAGCAGATAACCCAGCGTATTCATACCCTGGCTGCCCAAGGTCTCAGGCTGAATAAAGCCGATACTTGTCTGCTGTGTCCGTAAACCTGGATCAACCAAATAAAGATCCGCACCCAGCTGGAGCAACTCCTTAAAAATGACCTTACGCCCTGCCCAGCAAGCCTCAATCAGCGGATGAGCACGTCGATCGGTGATCAGATTCACATCCGCGCCCTTTTCAACCAGCCAGCGTACCAACTGTGCCTTGCTGCCTTCTATTGAATGGTGCACATCGTAGCAGTACTGGCTGGTGATGGCGGCCACCAAGGGCGTCATCCCCGTTGCACTGATGGCATTCACCTGCGCACCGCGTGCAACCAGCTCAGCAATCACCAGCTGGATACCAAACTGACAAGCCGTCATTAAAGGGGTGTTTTGAGATTCGGGATCTGGATCGGGCAGCTCAATATCCATACCATAATCAAGCAGCGTCCGCACCGTCGCCAAGCGTCGGGTTGGTTGAACATCATCATAGTTCGATAAGGCTTTATGCATCGCATTGGAATAATCAAAACCACCGACATAGTGTAAATCAGCACCATGATCCAGCAGCCAAGCAATCACCTTAGACCAACCACACATAGCCGCAGAGAGCAGCAGGCTGTTCCCGACTGTATTCACCTGCTTGAGATCGATCCCTTCACGCTGCCAGATATAGTCCAGAAACTCGACTGCGGTTTTTTCTGGTAAGAAATCATAGCTACGTTGCACTATCGTCTGCACAGCCGTTTCATGCATTGAGCCTTGTTGGACACCTGCACTGCCACCATAGTCAAAGAGGAGATCAAATAGCAGACGGCAATAGGTGAAGTCATTCCCATGATCCTTGGCATCTCCCAGCACAAAGGCAAATAAGGGCGTCACATTGTTAAAGCCATTCTCGGTATCAGGATGGAAACCATATAACTCTGAGGTTGAAGCCCCTGCTTTTAAAAGACGCTCTATAGCAGAAAGATAAAGCGTTTGTAATTCACGCTTGCAAGCATAACGATGTGCTAAAGCGCAGAGTAAAGTCCATTCGTAATCCCTTTTTTCATTCACATACACTCGGCGCTCTAAATCAACTTCACGCGCCAATATCGCCTCATACAAGGGCCAGGCTTGATCCTGCAGCGTCTCTAGCACATCCAGCGCTAAATGCCGCTCAGCAGACCAGGCACGCATCTGTGGAAAACGCTGCATTAAATACAGGGCTAAACTCCAGCGGCGGTGATGGATAGCCAGTGTAATGGGTGTCGCGGCAGCATATTGCTGGGTAAAGTCACGACGATGAATATGGGGAAACTCCACTTCTGGCTGCATGGCCACTAAATCGCCTACCAGCTCTTCATCGTTAATGGTGCGGATCGCTAAAGCCAGGGCTTCCGGATCTAACCCAAGAGCCATACGCCGTGCCAATAACGCACGCGCAATCGGGATATGGCGATCACTCAAGGCATGCGCAAGCAAGGATTGCCCTTCGTGCTCGGCAGCCAGATCAAGGCCCCACTCCACCATTAAGTCCAGCACCGCTACTTCCTGTTCATCAAGGGTCTGAGTGGGGCGATTTTGCAAGAAATCAATCAGCATCGCCGTCTCAACCCGTGGAGGCGTGGTCTGCTCAGCGCATAGAGCGCGGATCAGCGCAGCATCACGCAAGGTCATCAGCAGCAAAGAGAGGGTTCTGGACGTCATAGGCCCCATCCACTGCTGCTCAATCAGAAAACGGGCCATCGCCGCATCACGCTTTTGCAAGGCGACATCCAAAGCCGTAAAGCCAGATTCAGTGGTTAAATCCGCTTTCAAGCCTGCTTCACGCAGCAAACCAAAGAAGGCTTTCTTTTGTTCAAGATCTGTCTCGCTCACTCTTTGCGGGGTATAGAGCTGATTCAGCCACAATTCATCATCTAAACGTATCGTCTCATTCACCATCTCACCACGCACCAGATGGTTAGGGTTATCCCCCTTTTCTAATGCCTTCGATACCCGCTTGAGATCGGCATGACGCAACGCAAGAAACAACTCAAACGTCTCACCTTCATTCACCTGCGACATCGAATCTGAATCCTGCGAAGAAGACGAGGAATGGTGTTGGCGAAAAGGCATTTTAAGAAAATCAGAAAATGACATATATCTTCCTTTAATGTGAGCCTGGATATAATGTATAAACTTCAACACAAGATAAGACCCACTAAAACAATCCGAAGGCACTTACCCACATACAGCAATTAAGATCAAGCTAATTCAGTGGCCAGCAAGAAAATATTCCTTTACAAAAAGACATCATAAAAAATCAGACAGTCAAGAAAACAAGTCAATCGATTTATTCAATTCAAAACGCGGCCATAATAATACCAATATAGAAATAAATCGATCCTTCCCTCACAGAAGGCTGGGCGCACTGTCATAGCTGATCTTGATCAGTCTTCTAGTTTTTCTAGATTGGCGCTTCTGCTAGAATGCCGCCATCATCTCCTGAAGAGTGAACAACTCGACAGCGTAGATCTTTTTTGACTTGGTAAAACAGAGGTGGATATGCACATCGTTATTTTTGGTCGTCCCGGCTGCCCCTTTTGCGTGCGTGCGCAGCAGCTTGCAGGCCACCTAGAACAAAGCAAAGGTGCCACCTGGCGCTATGTTGATATGATGGCCGAAGGTGTCAGCAAGGCTGATCTCGAACACACGATTGGCAAACCTGTCCACACTGTGCCGCAGGTTTTTATTGATGAGCAGCATATTGGTGGCTTTACCGAGTTCGATGCGCATGCCAGAGAGCAAGGCTGGACCTAGGAAGCCTCCGCAACATCGCAACACACCGCTCACAGGCTGAGCGGTTTTCTTTTTTGCGCCGCCTGTCTTTGTAAACCAAGCGCGGCTCACCAGCGAGACCCACGATGCTGAGTTATCGACATAGTTTTCACGCAGGCAATTTCGCCGACCTTCTTAAGCATCTTGTGCTTGTCTATCTTGTGGACTACCTCAACAAGAAGGACAAACCCTATGCCTGCCTTGATACCCATTCAGGAGCAGGCCTCTATGCTCTGCACGGCAACGAAGCACAAAAGACCGGCGAATATCAGCAAGGCATAGCACGCCTGATTGAGGCAACCCACATCGAGCACCCCTTGCTGCTGCGCTTTCGCACCTTGGTGCAAGAGTTCAACCCAACCCATGAGCTGAGCCACTACCCAGGCTCGCCCGCTTGGCTTCAAAAACTCACGCGCGCGCAAGATCGCCTGCTTTTCAATGAGCTGCATCCGCAGGATTGGCAACAACTCACCCAGCTGATGCAAGATGACCCACGTGCTCACATCGAAAAACAAGATGCCTACGCACGTTTGAAGGCCAGCCTGCCTTTTCCAGAAAGGCGCGGCCTAATCCTGATTGATCCTTCGTATGAAATCAAAGACGAGTACCAGCAGGTTGTACAGGCCATCGCTCAGGCCTATCGGCGTATGGCCACAGGTGTCTTCGCACTCTGGTATCCGGTGATTCAGCGTCAGCAGGTAGAGCAGCTCTGCCGTGATCTTAAAGCCACAGGGATCGCCCGCCTCCTACGCATCGAGCATTGCATCAGCGCAGATACCACTGGCTTTGGCATGACCGGCAGTGGCATGCTGGTGATCAATCCGCCTTATACTCTCGCTAATGACTTCACCTTATTACTGCCTGAGCTCAATCAGCTGCTGGCTCAGGATGCCTCGGCCCATTTCACCGTGGAATGGCTACGTGGTGAGGTAGAAGGTTAATCACTATACCTGCATACTATTAGACTTATTGTGCAGTGCAGCGAGAGTTTTTTTACTCTAGGATGCTTTCAGCTCAGACGCTGATCTTGTGCGCCTGATTTCGTTAGTTCCTAGAAATTCACTTGAGGTTGACCCCTATGTCTGGAAAATTCTATGTTGCCACAGCAGGCGGCTTTTTTGTCGCTGGTAGCTCCAAGCCACAAGAAAAGCCCGCTCAACCCAAACGCATGCAAGAAGAAGCCAAGAAAAAAGCAGCTCAGCCTGCTGCCTAGTGCAACCCTGTCAAGGACGACACTCCCTCACCGAAAATCACGTTTTTTCAACGCGTTTCCCCTCTTAAAGCCGTCATGTTCTTGTCATAAAGAAGATTTTCTTTTAGTCTGCCGCTCACATTCATTGAACACGAGGTTCTTGTGAGTCTATCTTCTTCAGATCAGCCCAAAGGAATGATCGCTTTTGTCGAAAGAGTGGGACGACGTATTCCTGATCCTGTCATTATTTTTATCTATTTTTTGATCGGCACCCTGCTGCTCACCGCCTTGATTGGTGGCCTCACCTTTGAAAGCTATGGCCCTGGTGGCGCACTGGTTGAATATGAAATCAAAAATATGCTAGCCAGCGAGCATGTTATCTGGCTATTCGATAATGCACTGGTCACCAACTGGCTCAGCTTTGGTGGTGGCATTCTTGGCGTCATTTTAATTGTGATGCTCGGGATAGGTATTGCAGAGCACTCAGGGCTTTTCTCTGCCCTACTGAAGAAGATCAGCCGTGGCCTGCCCACTCATCTGCTGCCCCTCTTTTTAGTTTTTATCGGCATTATGAGTTCAATTGCCACTGATGCTGGCTATTTGATTCTGATCCCGCTTGCCGGCTTACTCTATGCCGGCCTTGGCAAGAACCCCCTGATTGGTATGGCCGCTGCTTTTGCAGGCGTTTCTGCTGGCTTTAGTGCCAACCTGATTCCGGCCACCCCGATCGATGTGATTATTGGTGCCAACGCTCAGGTTTTTGCAGAAAGTCAGGGCGTGCCTTTTACCAATGCTGCTGGCGATCCGTTGACACCGGCCACCATGCATTATTACTTCATTCTGGTTTCGACCTTTGTGCTGGCCGCTGTTGGTGCTTGGGTGACGCTGCGCTTTGTCGAGCCGCGCCTGGCGAACAAACCCTTCACCGTCCCTGAAGAGCTTTCGATCACTGATTTTGATGTGACACCGGCTGAGCAGCGTGGCTTACGAGCGGCTGGCATCGGTCTGGTTCTGGCTTTGCTGGGTGTTACTAGCTTGGCACTTGGTCCACTGGCGACTTACACCAATGAGGCAGGCCAGCAGGTCACACCCTACCTGAACAACGTCATCCTGCTGATTACACTGGTTTTTGCCACCGTGGGGATTGCCTTTGGTTATGCCAGCGGCAGTATTCGCAGCATGGTTGACCTACTGAATGCCATGGTGAAACAGATGAACACCATGGGCTATATCCTGGTGCTGACCTTCTTCTGCTATAACTTTTTAGGTCTTTTAAACTATAGCGGCCTAGGGGCGTATATCACCTATCTAGGTGCCAGTGCGCTGATCGAACTTGGCCTGCAAAGCTATCCTATTTTGCTGCTGATCGGCTTTATCATCATCACCAGCATCATCAATCTTTTTGTGGGCGGCCTCACGTCCAAATGGATGCTCCTCGGTCCGATCTTCATCCCGATGCTGTATGTCGTCAACCCAGCGATGACCCCCGATCTGGTCGCCGCTGCCTTTCGTGTTGCCGACTCCGCCACCAACATCATCACGCCAATGATGACCTATGCTGGGATCATCCTGGCCTTTATGCGCAAGTACAATCCTGAACTGAGTTTTGGTGAGGTCATCGCCATGATGCTGCCCTACTCGATCGCCTTTATGCTGGTCTGGGTGGCGCTGCTGATCGGCTTCTTTAGCTTTGGCATCCCACTGGGTTTTTAAGTCCAGCCAGAAAGTATCGAGCGCTCAAAAAGACTCTGCTTGCGATAGAGGCAGAGTCTATCCTCCCTTCGCAGCGACACTTTCAAACCACCCCCTCCACCAGAATCTGACAGGCTGAGAACAACAGCTGATCACGCCACACTATTTGATTGAGCAACAAACCACTGCCTAACAAGGTGAACACCAGCCCACACACACCATCAATATAGCGGCCAAGGTAGGCCAAGCGCTGCTGCATAAACACCGAAGAAAGCAACCAAGCCAGCAGGCAAAACCAACCCATGGACAACAGAAACAGCAAGGCCGCCGCGCTCAATTTACCAGTCAAACTCATCGTGGCTGGCACCAACCCAGAAATCAGACTGACAAAAAACACCAGCGCCTTAGGATTGAGCAAATTAGTCAGCAAACCCTGCAACAAGGTTTGCCAGCGCGATAGGGACTGACTCTGATCTATCACAGGCAAGATCAATGATGACTGATGCCAGCTCAGATAGGTGGTGCGCAAGGCACTCAAGCCCAAGTAAAGCAAATAACCCCCACCGACCCATTGCACCACAGCCATCACACTAGGCTGCTGCTGAACAAGAAGACTCAAACCCGCTAAACTCAGCAAGGTGTGCAATAAAATACCAAGGGACAAACCTAGCGCGATATAAAAGCCCGCAACACGGCCCAAGCGCGTCGTCTTTTGAACGACTAGAGCAAAATCCGGCCCAGGACTCATCAAAGCCAGCAAATGGATCAGGGCCAAGGTCAATAGCAGGGTTAACTCATTCATTCTCATCCGCTCCAATCAAGGTCGAGCATCAGAGTTTCTCTTCTCCTGCGGAGCTAGGCTTGTAAAAAACCAACATTTAAGAAGTCCGACAGACAAAGGAAGGCGCAATGCCATACTGACGCTTGAAGGCCTTACAAAAGTGCGCCTGATCATAAAACCCGACCTGTTGCGCCACATCCGCCACACGAGCTCCATATTGCAAGCGCTTCATGCCTTGCTCCAGCCTCAGCTGAGCAAACCATGCATAGGGAGTCATCCCTGTTGTGGCTTTAAAGTGACGCTGGAGTTGAGCTGGGCTCAGATGACAGAGCTGTGCCAGGTGCGTCAGTCGCACAGGTTGATCCAAATGCGCTATAAAATAGTCTTTCAGTTCTTGCAGAGATCGACGACCCAGCCTTCTCGCTGGCTCATGCACTTGGATGCCATAGCGCTCAAACAGCAACTGAAAGCCCTCCAGCAGCAAACCATCCTGAACGAGTGAACTCAATGGATGTTGATTCAAGCATAGATGCAGGCGCACCAGGTCAGAAAAAACAGCAGAGTCTTTGACTACCAGCTGATCAAAGAACGCCGACTCTGGCTGTGCGGGCAAACCAGCCAGCTCAGCCAGATAGCCAGGCGATAGAGCAAAAACCTTCACCTGATAACCTTGTTGCTGTACTGATTCACCATCATGCAGCTCATCTGGCGGCATCAGTATGACTTCACCTGCCTGAGCCATGTAAGCCTGCCCACGATAGCGAAAAACCTGTGCGCCCTGAGTCACTAAGCCGATATGAAAATCTAAATGATAATGCCGCTGAAAAGAAAACTGCTGATAGTAAGCATCGATCAGATGAAAATGCGGCTCAAGCTGACAATAGTGTATTTTTTCCATAAGCATACCATGAGCAAATAGAGCCCCAGCTTAATGGCCAGTGATACAGCCTGTCTTGTAAAAAATGAGCAGAGTAGGAAAAAGAGCCGTAGTTAATCAGAGGCTGACTAAATACATACCGTGCAAATGAGCTGATAGAGCGCGGCCTGATCAGGCAGAGGAGGCTTTTCTGAAACGGCGATCACTTGATCTAGATCGAATAAAAAACCCTTCCCAGGAGGAAAGCGATCGCTGTGCAAGCCATCTGCAATCAAACAACGCCAATAGAGCTGCTGCTCGCCTTCCATGTAGTGCTCAACAAAACGAGACATGGCTTTATAGCAGTCTTCAGTGCTCGGCCATGGCACGACATCATCTGAACTCATTTTTAGGTCACGATTTGGTCACGTTGGCAGGATAAGGCCAACAAAAAAGAAGCAGGAAAAGTGATGTAAGTTATTGATTTTACTGATGGTGCGGACGGAGAGACTCGAACTCTCACACCTTACGGCACCAGAACCTAAATCTGGCGTGTCTACCAATTCCACCACGTCCGCATAAATCGAGGGGAAGTTGCTGGGCAACAGGCGCGTATTCTATAGATTTACACACGCCTGTCAACCCCAAAAAACTAAACCATTAAGCCGCAGGGTTTACGCTCACGCGGCTTAGCTGTTGCATCTTGATACAGGGCTTGCTCCTGCTGCAAAGCCTCACGCAGCAGCGCCTCATGCACCTTTTCATCAGCCACAGCCGTTTGCTGCTGTTGATTCATCCCCAAGCGGGCCAGCAAGACTTGATCACGCTGAGCCTCTGGATTAGCGGTGGTCAGCAGTTTATCGCCGTAGAAGATGGAGTTGGCACCGGCAAAAAAGGCCAGAGCCTGGGTTGCATCATCCATCTGTTCGCGCCCAGCAGAGAGACGCACATGAGATTGCGGCATCAGGATACGGGCAATCGCGATCATCCGTACAAAATCCAGTGGGTCCAGATCCTCGACTTTTTCCAGTGGTGTGCCCGCCACCTTAACCAGCATATTCAGCGGCACACTTTCAGGATGGGGCTGCATACTGGCGAGTTGACGCAACAGCTCCATGCGATCCTGTTCTGCCTCACCCATCCCCAAAATACCGCCACAGCAGATTTTCATTCCTGCTTCACGCACATGAGCCAGGGTTTCCAGGCGATCCTGATAAGTGCGCGTGGTGATGATATCGCCATAAAAATCAGGCGAGGTATCCAGATTATGGTTGTAGTAATCCAATCCCGCGGCAGCAAGCTGCTGGGCTTGCTGAGGCTTGAGCATGCCAAGGGTCATACAGGTTTCCAGACCCAAAGATTTAACCTGCTGGATCATATCGATGACCAGTGGCATATCGCGTTCATGTGGCGAACGCCAAGCCGCGCCCATACAAAAACGCGTGGCACCAGCGGCTTGGGCGGCTTGGGCCTGCTGGACGACCTTGGCCATTTCAACTAGCTTTTCTTTTTCCAACCCAGTGTTGTAATGGGCAGATTGAGGGCAGTATTTGCAATCTTCTGGGCAGCTGCCGGTTTTAATCGACATCAGCGTGGAAATCTGCACCTGATTCGGATCAAAGTGAGCACGATGCACCGTGTGGGCTTGAAAAAGCAGATCATTAAAAGGCTGGGCAGCGAGCGCCGCAATCTCTTCGCGCGTCCAGTCATAACGCAGGTTTGCCATAAGTCGTCCTGTTAACCAAGCTGATTTTATAAGTTGACAGAGCAATCATGGAGGAGGGCGAATACCTTGTCAACCAAACTCAAGGATGAAGTTAACCGATTACAGAGACGAGTTGCAGCCCGGGCCTTTCAGCTCTGGCGCCGAAGCCGTTGGCTGGTAGCGGGCGAATGTTTGCTGTGTCATCAACCCGTAGCTGGGCAGCAAGATTTGTGTCAGCTGTGTCAGCCAGCCTTGCCTGAGCCAGAACCACGCTGCCTCTTATGTGCTGAGCGAGTCTCAGCCCAAGCCACTCAGGCCGAAAGACGACAGCCAGCACACCGCGCATCTTTTTTACAGTTGAGATCTTCCCTACCTTCTTCACTCTACTGCATGGCCTGTCACACCCAGCCACCCAGCTATGCCCAGCTGACCACGCTCTGGCCTTATCTAGCGCCCTTGGATCGGCTCTTACTCAGATTCAAGTACCAGCAGGATCTCACCGCTGGCGGCTTGTTCTTGGACTGGCTGGAGGAGAAGTTCGATCCACAGGGTGACTGGGTTTTGATCAGCATTCCACCGCATCGGGCTCGGCAGCGCCAGCGCGGTATTGATCCTCCTGGGTGGATTGCACGGCGTTTAGGCTGGATGTGGCAACGGCCTTATCACCCCCAGTGGTTAATGCGCATTAAGGAGACACCGAGCCAGCAAAAACTCAGTCGTCGTCAGCGGCTGAGCAATCCACAAGGTGCCTTTTTGGCGCATCCTGCCGTACAAGGCCAATCTTGCTTGCTGATTGATGATGTGGTGACGACTGGATCGACACTCCACTGGGCAGCACAGGCTTTAATAGCAGCAGGCGCACAGCAGGTTGAAGCCCTGGCTTTGGTCAAGGTGGATAGCTGAGAGATGGCCGCTTATGCTGAGGGCAACACAGCTGCAACGGCTGTTCGCCCCAATAGCATATCAACCAGCGTTTGGGCCAGATCTTCAGGACGCAAGGGGCCATCAGGGCGATACCATTGTACAGTCCAGTTGAGTGCGCCAAGTGCCAAGCGACGACGCAATCCTTGATCATCAGGGACTAAACCAGCCTGCTGGCATTCATAGATCACCTCGCGCCAAATCGATTCATAGGCATCACGTAGCTCGACCAGATGCGCCCGCGATAGATCACTGAGGCTGCGCCATTCGTAGATCGCGACCACATGGGCATCCCGATCTTGCAATAAGGTTGAAAGGTGAGCCTGAGCCAGCGCATAAAGGCGTGCCTCTGGCGTTTTGGCTTCATAAAGCGCTTGACGAGCGATTTCCATGGCATGCAACATGCCAGATTCAATGACAGCGAACAGAATTTCTTGCTTATCTTTGAAATGGTGGAACAGGCTACCGGATTGAATCCCCATCTCTGCTGCTAGAGTGCGCACAGTGGTGGTTTCATAGCCTTGGTCGCAAAACAGCCGCGCAGCGATGGCGACCAGCTCTTGTCTTCTTTTGGAGTTTTTGTTTTTATTCATAAAAGTGAACGAGCGCTTACTTGTTTTGATTCGATGGAGCGACAAACTAACCTGAGAAAAGCAAGAGGTCAAGGCGTGCACACGAGGGCATGCCGCTTGAAAGCGCAATCGACCGTCACAAGGAGCTTTACTGTGCGCCCTAATTCGGCATCTTTATCCGCGCGCGCGCGCGTCTTATCGCCGCGTCACATTCTCCGGCAGCTTGCGATACAGCCACAAGGCTTGCGCTGCAGCACCAGTCCTGTGCGAAACCTGCTGTGTCTGCTGCTTGTGATCTGGTCGCTGCCTCTTTTTGCCCTTTCCGGCCACCCAGGCCCCCTGGCGCCCGAGTGGGAAACACTCAGAAGCCAGTTCTCAGCCTCCTATCAAACCTTGCGTCGCGGGGCGCTGCCTGATCTTGAACGCCCATTGGCTGAGCTGGGTGACTACCCTCTCGCACCTTATCTAGAGCATCAACGCTTAAGAAACCTGCTCGCCTATCAACGAGCCACTCCTGCTGAGCTGGCCGACTTTGTGGAGCGCCATCCTCACACCTTGATGGCGCAGGATCTGCTGCAAATGGCTTTTGATCATGCCCAAGAAGCACACTGGCCTGAACTGATCCAGCTCAGCCGTCTTCACCAGCAGCCTTTATCACGCCAGCAAGAATGTCGTTTTTTGGCCGCGCAAGCTGAGCCTAACTGGTGGCAGATCACACGCGCCCATCACTTATGGCAACAAGGCCATCCCCTACCTGATGCCTGCCAGTTTCTGACTGACTTTTTGCAAGCGCACCAACTCCTGAGGCCCCAAGACTATGCTCAGGCAAGCCTGCAGCTTTTCAGCCAAGGCCAACGCGATGCGGCACTGCGCCTTGCCGCACATTCTACACCTGAGGTCTTGGCTTTCTTTCAGTTTTGGCATCAAAGCTGGTCTTCACGCAGCCTGCCTCATTTACGCACTCATCTACTCGAGGCAGCACCAGAGAGCCTCGATGCAGGATGGCACTTTGCTGAATGGGCTGATCAACTTCTGGCACAGCGCCTGAGCCACCATCTGCGCCAGTCACCCGATACCACCTTGGCCTTGGCCGATGCCTTGGCAGCGCAAGGGCGGCTCAGTGCAGCGCGTCACGCCCAACTCCAGCAGCAGCAGGCCATCACCTATGCCGCCAGTGCCGCCAGCGAGGCTTTGGTTCTTTTTGCACAGATTCCGCCAAGCTATTTAGAGGCCGCTGGCTGGCAATGGTATGCTCGCACCCTGCTGCGCCATGAACACTGGGAGGCATTTATTCAGGTCGTCACCAGCATGCCGGAAGATTTGCAACAGCAAAGCGAGTGGCGTTATTGGCTGGCAACGGCCTATCAGCAGCTGGATCAACCGGCTCTGGCCTTGCCGCTTTATGCCAATCTAGCGCGTGAGCGCCACTATTATGGCTTTCTTGCTGCACGAGATCTGGGGCTGACTCCACGAATGAATGACCGTACGCCCTTGCCGGATCCTCTTCAGCTGCAACACTTGATGGATAATCCAGGCTTGCAGCGTAGTCATGAGCTTTTCCAGCTTGGCTATCTGCATGAAGCCCGCCGCGAGTGGTTTTTTACTGTCCATCAATTCCCAGCTGAACAGCGCCTCCAAGCGGCTTGGCTCGCCCAGTTCTGGGGCTGGTATGAGCTGAGTGCACGGACGGCAAATGCAGTTGATCCCCATGCTTTACAACTACGCTTCCCTCTTGGTCATCTACAGGATTTACAACTGCTCGCTGCCCAGCATCAGATCGATCCTGCCTTGGTATTGGCGCTGATCCGCAAAGAAAGCATCTTCAGCCCTGATGCACGCTCTTCCGCTGGTGCCTTGGGCTTAATGCAGGTGATGCCACGCACTGGCCAGCAGGTTGCCCGCCAGATGAGACTGGGCACCCGTTCAGCGCCAGATTTACTCGATCCTCAGATCAACCTACCCATTGGCGTCTTTTATTTGAGCCAACTGCTAGAGCGCTTTCAGCAGCAGCCTGCACTGGCGGCGGCGGCTTATAATGCCGGACCCAATCGCACTCAGCGCTGGGTGGCGGAACTCGGCTCAGAGATCACCCCACTTTGGGTAGAGCGCATCACCTACGGTGAAACTCGTGACTATGTAAAAAGCCTGCTGGCTTTTCAGGAGGTCTATCGTTGGTTATTGGAACAACAACCTCAGTCTTTACTGGCATATCGGTTACAGCTAGGCACATCCGATGAGTAAAAAAGTCTTTGCAAGAGGCTTTTTCTGTAAAATAGAGTCTAAAATCAACTTTCCTTCATCAATCAGGATGCCAACATGTCTTCTCAGATCCACACCACCTCGCTCTCTGGCGTTGGCGATTGCGGCCAGTGTGCGACGCCACTGGATTTTGAATTCAGCTTTGCTTACCAGCCGATAGTGGACATTCAGCAGCAGAGCATCTGGGGTTATGAGGCGCTGGTGCGCGGCCCAGAAAAACAAGGCGCAGGCTGGGTGCTAGAGCAGGTGAATGACGATAACCGCTATGCTTTTGATCAGGCTTGTCGCGTCAAAGCGATATCTTTAGCGGCGCAATTAGGGCTCGATTCGATTTTAAGCATTAACTTTTTGCCCAACGCTGTTTATGAGCCAGCCCATTGTATTCGCAGTACGCTGCGTGCTGCTGAAGCCGTTCACTTTCCGATCGAGCGGATTATGTTTGAGATCACTGAATCTGAACGCGTACATGATCCCGCCCATCTCACCAATATTTTTGAGCACTACCATCAACAAGGTTTTTTGACCGCACTGGATGATTTTGGAGCAGGCCATGCTGGCCTCACACTCTTGTCTAAATTCATTCCACAACTGATGAAGCTGGATATGGAGTTAGTACGCGATGTGACGCTCCATCCAACCAAGCAGATTATTGCCCACAGCCTGGCCGATCTATGCCAAAAGTTGAATATCACTTTACTGGCGGAGGGGGTAGAAACAGCAGAAGAAATGCGCTTTTTCGCTGATTTAGGCGTACAGCTGATGCAGGGTTACTTTTTTTCACGCCCTGAGTTTGAACAGCTCCCTCAAGTCAACTGGGAAGAATGCGCACCTTAAATTGAACCTTCTAAGACCTTTGGCAAGGATGCAGCGCTGTGCTCACCTCTTTTTTGCGACCACTTTTTGATCCCTTCACCCTGTTGCTGATGCTGCTCGTCTTGCTGGCTACGGTCTGGCCTGCAAGCGGCCAAGGCGCAGTCTGGGTTGGCGGTGTCACCAGTGCGGCAATCAGCTTGCTGTTTTTCCTGCATGGAGCACGCTTATCACGCCAGGCCCTATGGCAGGGTCTCACCCACTGGCGCTTGCATGGCTGGATCCTTGGCTGCACTTTTATCGGCTTTCCTCTGTTGGTCTTGCTTGGGCAACCACTGCTGCGCCCTTGGCTCGGTGATGGCTTGTGGCAAGGGCTACTTTATCTGGCGGTTCTGCCCGGTACCGTGCAATCCGCCATCGCCTTTACGGCTATCGCCAGAGGGAATCTGGCCGCCGCCATCTGTAGTGCCTCGGCTTCAAGCTTTATCGGCCTGCTGCTGACACCGCTTTTAGTGCAACTACTACTCAATACCCAAGGAAGCAGCTTTCCCTTCTGGCCTGCGGTCGGTGGCATCAGCCTTCAGCTCCTGCTGCCTTTTATGCTGGGTCATCTGCTGCGCCCGTGGATCGGTCATTGGGTCGCCAGTCAGCAGCGCTGGCTCAAATGGGTTGATCAGGGCAGCATTCTCTTGGTGGTATATAGCGCCTTTAGTGTCGCCGTTGTTGCGGGGCTCTGGCAGAGTGTGAGCCTAATGCAGCTGCTGAGCCTGATTGGCCTATGCTGCCTGCTACTCACTTTCGTGCTCCTTGGTACCCGCTGGATCGCTCGGGCTCAGGGCTTCTCGCGCGAGGATGAAATCACACTGGTGTTTTGTGCCTCGAAAAAAAGCCTAGCAACCGGCGCCCCTATGGCACCCTTTATTTTCGTTGGCGCGGCAGCTGGCCCCGTCCTGCTTCCGCTGATGATTTATCACCAAATTCAGCTGGTGGTCTGCGCTTATCTGGCACAAGACTATGCACAGCGCCCGATCAAACACGATAACGCTGCCCTGTCGCCAACAGGTGAAAAAAACTAGCCCTCCACGCTTATTCCGACTAAGATGCTCGGGTATTTGTTTGTGATTCCATCATATCAAGGAGTAAGTTATGACAGTACAAGTGGGTGACACCCTCCCGAATATCGAACTGCGCGTGATGGGTGCCGAAGGCCCTGAAGCCGTTCAGACTGCTGATTTATTTGCTGGCCGCAAGGTGATTCTGTTCGCCGTTCCCGGTGCCTTCACTCCTGGCTGCTCCATGACCCACCTGCCAGGCTATGTCACGCTGGCAGATAAGATTAAAGCCAAGGGCATTGATGCGATTATCTGTACCTCTGTCAACGATGCCTTTGTGATGGATGCCTGGGGCAAGGCGCAAAATGCAGAAGAGATCATCATGCTGGCCGATGGCCTCGGCCATTGGGCTGAAGCCGTTGGCCTCACGCAGGACTTAGCTGGCCCTCAACTGGGTGTGCGCAGTCAGCGCTATGCCATGCTGATCAACGACGGCCAACTGGAACTGCTGAATATTGATCCAAAGGGAATCGATCTCAGCAGCGCCGAAACCCTGCTGGCTGCGATTAGCTAAGCGCACATCTCGCTCAGCCTACTCCTCTGGCCGCATCTTCTCGGTGCGGCCTTCCTGATAGACTATTTCTCAGCACTGTCTATATCTAATTAAATCATTCAATGATTGCGATCAATATTCAAACTTAGACAAACCTGCCAGCAGCGTCCATGCTGTAGTCAGGGTCAAGGCATGGCCCAAAGCATCATTTAAAAACAAATCACTTCAAGACAAGAGGAGTAAGGCAGCCCGTTTATCCTCTTACTGATTTGAACCGCTTTTTCCATGCAGTCATAAGTAGTCATAGGAGTCGCACGATGAATGATAAAACAACACCTCAAGGACAATGCCCAGTCATGCACGGCAGCCGCACCAAGCGCGCTGGCGGTGGCGGTGGTGCCCAAGACTGGTGGCCAGAACAACTCAACCTCCATATTCTCCACCAACACACCCCAGCCTCTAATCCGCTCGGCGCAGATTTTAACTATGCCGAAGCTTTTAAAAATCTGGATCTGCAAGCGGTCAAAAAAGATCTCGCTGAGGTGATGACCCAATCGCAAGACTGGTGGCCAGCAGACTATGGTCACTATGGCCCGTTGATGATACGTATGGCTTGGCACGCTGCCGGAACCTATCGCACCGCAGATGGCCGTGGCGGTGCCTCGACGGGTAACCAGCGTTTTGCACCCATCAACTCCTGGCCTGACAATGGCAACCTCGATAAAGCACGACGCCTGCTGTGGCCCATCAAGAAGAAGTATGGCAATAGCCTCTCTTGGGCTGATTTATATATTCTGGCAGGCAATGTTGCGCTAGAAAGCATGGGCTTTCAGACCTTTGGTTTTGCCGGTGGTCGTCAGGATATCTGGGCTCCAGAGGAAGATATCTACTGGGGTGCAGAAACCGAATGGCTCGCCACCAGCGACAAGCCCAACAGCCGTTACTCAGGCGAGCGAGATCTAGAAAACCCTCTGGCTGCCGTACAGATGGGCCTCATTTATGTGAACCCAGAAGGTCCAGATGGACAGCCTGATCCTTTGGCTTCAGCCAAGGACATCCGCGAAACCTTTGCCCGCATGGCGATGAATGATTATGAAACCGTTGCTCTGACCGCCGGTGGCCATACCTTTGGTAAGGCGCATGGCGCTGGCGATGCGGCCCATGTTGGTCCAGAGCCAGAAGCAGCCGCGATCGAAGAAATGGGCTTTGGCTGGAAAAGTAGCCATGGTAGTGGCAAGGGTCGCGATACCATCACTAGCGGCATCGAAGGCGCCTGGACACCCCACCCCACGCAATGGGATATGGGCTACTTTGATGTGCTGTTTGGCTATGAGTGGGAGCTGGTCAAAAGCCCCGCTGGCGCTTGGCAGTGGGAAGCCAAGGGACTGAAAGAAGAAGATCATGCGCCTGATGCCGAAGATGCCCAGCAGAAAGTCCGCATCATGATGACCACTGCCGACATGGCGATGCGCGAAGATCCAGAGTACCGCAAAATCTCTGAGCACTTCCACAAGAACCCAGCAGAGTTTGCCGATGCCTTTGCACGCGCCTGGTTTAAACTGACCCACCGCGATATGGGGCCCAAAGCCTGCTACCTTGGTGCCGAAGTCCCACAAGAAGATCTGATTTGGCAAGACCCAGTACCGGCGGTCGATCATGTGCTGATTGATCAGCGCGATATTGATCAACTGAAACAGCAACTGCTGGCGTCTGGTCTCACACACCAAGAACTGATTACCACAGCCTGGTGTTCTGCTGCCACCTTCCGTGGCTCTGACAAGCGTGGTGGCGCCAATGGTGCACGCATTCGTCTGGCACCACAAAAAGACTGGGAAGCCAACGAACCCGCACAATTGGCTAAGGTACTGGATCAGCTTGAAGCCATTCAGACAGCCTTTAATGCAGCCCAGTATGGCGGTAAAAAAGTGAGTCTGGCGGATCTAATTGTGCTAGGTGGTGCTGCCGCTATTGAAGCCGCCGCAGCCGCAGCCGGTACACCCATAGAAGTTCCCTTTGTGCCAGGACGCACTGATGCCAGTGCTGAGCAGACAGATGTCGAATCTTTTGAGGTGCTCAAACCCGAGGCTGATGGCTTTCGTAACTATCGCCGCGCCAACTTCACCGTTTCGGCTGAAGAAATGCTGGTCGATAAAGCCCAGTTGCTCGGCTTAAGCGCACCAGAAATGACGGTTTTGGTCGGTGGTCTGCGCAGCTTGAATGTCAATCATGGTGGCAGTGCTCTGGGCGTCCTCACCGAGCGTCCCGGACAACTCAGCCAAGATTTCTTTGTCAATCTGACTGACATGAGCATCGCTTGGCAGCCCAGTGCACAACAGGCTGGAACCTTTGAAGGCCGTGATCGCAGCACAGGTGCAGTCAAGTGGACGGCCTCACGCGTGGATCTGGTCTTTGGCTCCAACTCCCAGCTGCGTGCCTTGGCCGAGGCCTATGCGCAGGATGATGCTCGCTGGAAGTTCGTCAAAGACTTTGTTGCCGCTTGGAACAAGGTGATGAACGCTGATCGCTTTGATCTGAAATAATTCGGCTGAAGTTCTGCTCCAATGGGTGGCCTGAGGGCCGCCCATTGTTGATTTTGTCACAGGGTTGCGCTGTTTTATTGAAGCAAAAGTCTTTTCATGAGCGCAATAATGTTTCATCATTTATTCTTCCGTTTCAATTTGTAGTCAGCGTTGGGCTGACCCAGCCCTTGTAATCTCACACCCATCATGGATGATCAGGAAGAGCATGCACTCAAAAACGCCGCTATCACCTCGCCCTAGGCTCCACCCTCTACATAAACTGATCGCGCTGGTCCTGCTGATGCTCTCACTGCTGATGCTGGGTATCGGCATCGACCTGCGCCATACCACTCAAGAAATTCGCGCCCAGTCTCAGCATCTGGCTGATGTGATTGCCCTGCAATTTGATGGCGATACGGCTCGCTTTACCCAGCTGCTTGATCTGGTCGAAGCCCGCCTCACTACAGAGCCAACTTCACCACTGCATACACAAGGCTGTGATGCACGCTGGGAAGCAGAACTCGCACAGCTGATTGAGCACTTTCGTGGTGTCTATGCCATCAATTACTTTGATGCACAGGGCCAGCTGCTGTGCTCAACGCAAGGCCAATACTCGGTCACAGTGCAGGATCGCTCACACTTTATCCATCTGCGTGATCATGCAACACACCATGATGGCTTTACGCGCCCAATGCAGGCCCGCACCGGTGATCAAGAAGTCGTCGGCCAGCTCAGACGGCTTGAAACCCCAGATGGCGAATTCATCGGCATGCTGAGCCTACTGACCCGTCTCGACTACTGGCGCGGGCAACTCGCGCTCCATGAATGGCAACAGCCCGCACAGGTTTATGTCTTGCTCGATCTGATCAACGACCAACCCGAACAACTGGCGGCGCTTCCTCTAGGGCGTCGAGGGCAGGCTCAGACACCACCGGCATGGCTGGCGTGGAGTTATCAGCTGATCAGCTGGCCAGTGTTACAGAGCCACTGGGTTGCAGTGCTGACCAGCGAAAGCGCTTTGCCTCATGCGCCGCTGCGTATCCAGGTCCATCTTGAGCCAGAAGGCATTCTCTATAACTGGGCAGGCAATGCACTGGCCGCACTCTTCATGGCATTACTGATTATGCTGGCGGCCCTGATCAGCTATCGCAAAATTCAGCGCAGTGAAGAAGATGCGCGCAGGCTGAATACAGAGCTGGAGCGCCATCAACGGCTGCTCAGCGATGGTGAGGCCCTAGCGCTGATTGGTGGTTGGGAATACCAAGTGGCCACCCAGAAGATGTACTGGACTGAAGGTCTCTATCGTCTGCATGATTTTACGCCTGATCCAGAGTTTGATCATATCGGCCAAAGCTTATGCTGTTATCGCCCCGAGGATCAGCCAAGGATTCAACGTGCTTTTCAACGCTGTATCGAGCAGGGCGAAGCCTATGATCTGACGGTTCCCTTCACTACCTACAGCGGCCGCACCTGCTGGATACGGACGAAAACAGCGCCATTAGTTGAGTCTGGCCGTGTCGTGAAGGTAGTAGGACTGGTCATGGATATCACTGAGCAGAAAAAGGCTGAGCTACATCTTCAACAGGCCTTGCATCAAGCCGAGGCAGCGAATCAGGCCAAGAGCCGCTTTCTCTCAACCATCACCCATGAACTGCGCACACCGATGAATGCGATTCTTGGCATGGCGCAACTCTTGCGCGATATTCGTCCCGATCACCCCCAGTATGCCGATTATGTCCAGACACTGCTGCGCTCTGGCCAGTCGCTCTTACGCCTGCTGAATGATCTGCTCGACCTCTCCAAAATCGAAGCCGGCGGCCTGACGCTTGATCTCAGCGAGTTTGTCCCCGCAGAGCTGTTAACCGAAACGCAGCAACTCTATGGGCCTTTGGCGGCACAAAAAGGGCTGGATTTCACCATCCACTGGTGGAGTGATCCAGCGCTCCTGCTGCAGGGCGATGGCTATCGTGTGCGCCAGATGCTACACAACCTGGTCAACAATGCACTGAAGTTCACCTCAAACGGCAGGATTCGTTGCCAAGGAGGACTCGATGAACAAGGCCGCCTCGTTTTTCAGGTGGAGGATACAGGAATGGGAATCAGCGCAGACCAGCAGCAGCGTCTTTTTCAGCCCTTTACCCAGCTGGATGACTCGATGACACGCCAGTTTGGTGGCACTGGCCTCGGCCTTTCTATCGTCAAGCGCCTCTGTGATCTGATGCAAGGGCAGGTCACAGTGCACAGCCAGCTTGGCGAGGGGGCGTGCTTTTCGCTGATCTTGCCCCTAAAGCTCTTACCCGGCACGAGGGAAGCCGCCTCATGCACGCCCACCTCCATAGAAGCTGATGCCTCTGCGCTCAGCTTGAAAACCGAACACCAAGCGCGCTTACCAGCTGAGCAGCTGATCGCGCAGATCAGCCAGCTGCAGCAGGTGCTCGCTGAAGGCCATTTTGATGCACTGGAACTGGCCCAAGAGCTTGAATTAGCGCTACAATCGACGCCTTGGCAAACAGACTATCGCGCTGTTTACCAATGGATTCACAACTTTGATTTTGAAGCCGCTCAGACCGCCTTGCAGCGCCTGTTGGATCATATCCGCGCTTCACACCCAGTCCCGCCAGGAGAAGAGACGGCATGCCACTGCGATACCTAGCCCTTGTACTGCTTGTGTGCTTTTACTGCTGGTCTCCTCTGGTTATGGCTACTTCGGTCGCGCCACGTTTTTTTGTTGAGCACCGCCCCCTTGTTCTTGTGCTGCTGGTTGGGGGCATGCTACTGCTCCCCTTGCTGGTCTGGCTTTTTTTACGCCATCGTACCCAGCAACATCGGCTGTTTCGCTTAAAGCTTTTAGAAAGTCTCAGTGAAGGGGTGTATGGTGTTGACGCCCAAGGCCGTTGCACTTTTATCAATCAATCAGCCTTGCAGATGCTCGGCTTTGAAGAGCATGAGGTCATTGGCCAGGATCAGCACTTGCTCTTTCACCATCATTATCCAAACGGTGCGGCCTACCCACATGCCGCTTGTCCGATTTTTACGACCCTGCGCGATGGCCAGCGCCGTCATGTCGAAGAGGTCTTCTGGTGTAAAAACGGTGATTTCATCTATGTTGATGTTCAGGTTGTCCCGCTGTTTGATCAGGAGCAGATCAGCGGCAGTCTGGTGACCTTTCAGGATACGACTTCACGTAAGATTCAGGAAGAAAAGCAGGCCCAGCAGGCGGCCATCACCGCGCAGTATCGTGCCGCGATGGATGCCATTGCACTGACTCTCGCCGCTGAAAACTCGGCGATGGCGATTCTCAACACCACTTGCCGCAGTATCGGTCAAGCCATGCAGGCTGATCGCTCGCTGGTCTACCAGATCGATCTGGAACAAGGGCTGATTATTGGTCTGGATGAGTGGTTGAATACACAAGTCATCGATATTACCAGTAGCATAGGCACCTTTCCGGTCGCCATGTTTGCTACGGGGGTGCAGTGGATGCAAGAGCAGCAAGCGCCCTTTTTGAGCCAACGCCAAGCCCTGCATCCAGCACTGGTGGCAGATGGATCGGATCAGCTGGTGCACCAAGATATGGGGATCGACACCCTCTACTGGTTCCCGTTTCGCTTTACCGACCAAGGCTATCACCTGATTATTCTGAACTGGCTGACTCCCTTTGATGTTCAGCAGCAGCATCAAGACTTTTTGACTGAGGTGTCGCAGCTGGTGGCGGTGGCGCTCAATAAAATCCAGCTACTTGAAGAACAGCAGCAGACCCAAAAACAATACCAGCTGCTTTTTGAAACCATGCAGGATGGCTTTGCGCTCTATGAGGCCTTGTATGATGACCAACAAGGCCATCTTGCGCAGCATCTGCGCCTGATTGCCGCCAACCCTGCCTTTGAGGCCATCTGCCAGAAGCCCGCCTGCTTCTTGCAAGGAGCGCTACTGGCCGAGCTATGGCCTCGTCTTCCTGAACCAGAAGCCAGCCTGTATCAACAAGTGCTCGACAGCGGCCAACCCTTGTCTCTTGAGCTTTGGCGTGAGGATTTAAACAAATATCTTGCCGTAACCGCCTTTCGGCCTGCACGTGGTCAGCTGGCTTGCTTTGTGCAAGACATCAGCACGCGTAAGCAAACCGAATTAGAGCTGGTAGAAGCCAAAAAAGCCGCTGAGGCCGCCAACATTGCTAAAAGCCGCTTTTTAGCGACGATGAGCCATGAAATCCGTACCCCGATGAACGGTATTCTCGGTATGGCTGAGCTGCTCAAAACCAGCCAGCCGAATACAGCCGAATTTGATGACTATATTCATACGCTCTTTCAATCGGCCCAAGCTCTACTGAATCTACTGAATGATATTCTTGATTTATCCAAGATCGAGGCCGGCTCTTTGCAACTGCATACAGGCGAAGTCTTCCCGGCCAGCTTAATGCAAGCTGTTGCAGGACTCTTCTCAAGCAGTGCTGAGCTCAAGGGCATCGAACTTGAATCGCGCTGGCTTGGTGATCCGCATCAAGGCTTTCAGGGGGATGCCCACCGTCTGCGCCAGATTCTGACTAATCTGACCAGTAACGCGGTCAAGTTTACGGCGCAAGGTCGCGTGACACTAGAAGGCTGGCCGCTGACGGCACCTGAATCAGGCTTGATGCTGCGTATTCGTGATACCGGCATCGGCATTGCCGCCGAGGATCAACATCTGCTCTTTCAGCCCTTTAGCCAAGTCGATAACTCCACCACACGCGAATTTGGTGGCACCGGGCTGGGTTTATCCATTGTCAAGCAGCTGGTGGATGCGATGGGCGGTGAAGTCGGTTTTGACAGTGTACCAGGCCAAGGCAGCTGCTTTTGGCTGACCCTGCCCTTGCCAGCCTTGGCTGAAGCACAACCTCAACAGACACCTCAGCCAAGTCTAGGGCAACGCCTCAGTGGACGGGTGCTGGTCGTCGAGGACAATCCTGTCAACCAGCTGGTGATTTGCCGCCTTCTGGCCAAGCTGGGATTGCATTACAAGGCAGTACAGCATGGTCAAGCCGCGCTGGATATATTGGAGCAGGATCTCACCTTTGATCTGGTGCTGATGGACATTCATATGCCAGTTCTGGATGGGTATCAAACCACCCTGGCACTGCGTCAACGCGAACAGCAAGAACAGCGCGCACCCTTACCGATTATTGCGCTCACGGCGGATGCTTTTGCAGAGGATCGCCAGCGCTGCCTGGATGCCGGTATGAACGATCATCTGAGCAAGCCCATCCAGCTGAACCAGCTCACCCACAGCCTGCGTCAGTGGCTTCCTAGCCAGCCTGAACCTGAGCCTATCTCGCGTCAGCCCGTCAGCATCAACTGGGCTCAACTGCACCAGCAATGGCAGCGCTTGGCACCTTTACTATTGGAAGGTGATTTTGAGGCTGTCTCGGCCTTTCATCAGCTCCAGCAGTTAGCGCAGGATACCTCGCTCGCCACCCCGCTCAAGCAGATTCAACAGATGATCGCTGACTTCGCCTTTGAAGAAGCGCATCAAAGCTTAGCACGCCTGTTAAGCCAGCGACCATCCTGAGCGGCACGGCCCACAAGCAGCTATCTGGCATCTCACTCAGTGAAAAGACCAGGGCTGGGCCTGCCAGCCGAGCACCCAATCCGTGACCTGATCCACCGGCATGGGCCGCGCAATGCCATAACCCTGCGCATAAAGGCAACCCAGTGCAAACAAGGCTTTGGCATGGGCAAAGGTTTCAACACCTTCTGCGATCACTTCTCGCTCAAAGGCCTGCGCCAGCCCCATAATGCCTTGCAGTATCGCAAGATCATCCTGATCATTGAGCATATCACGCACAAACCCTTGATCGATTTTGATCCAATGGGTGGGCAGCTGCTTCAAATAAGCCAGTGAGGAGTAGCCAGTGCCAAAGTCATCCAAAGCAAAGCGCACATTCAGGCGCTGACATTGACGAATCACCCGCGAAGCCTGCTGAATATCGCCCAGAATCGAGGATTCAAGAATCTCCAGCTCGATATCCTGCCCCGTTAATCCAGGGAATTGATGCAGGTACTCCTCCAGCTGATCGGCAAAGCCTGGCTGCTGCAAATGCTGGGCGCAGATATTGACGCTCACCGTCCAATCATGGCCTTGCGCTTTCCAGCTTGCAGCCTGTGCCAGTGCGGTGCGCAACACCCAATGGCTGACCTCAACCTCTAATGGATGCTGATCCAAGGCAGGCAAGAATAGCGCTGGAGCGAGCAACCCCCGCTCAGGATGTTGCCAACGAATCAAGGCTTCAAAACCCATGACCTGCCCTGTGTGCAAATTCACCTTGGGCTGATAGAAGAGGCGAAACTCATCCTGCTCCAGCGCTTGCTTAAGACGGGTGAGGGTTTCGTACTGGCCTCGCAAGCGATGATCCAGCTCAATATCAAACAGCTGACAACGATTCTTGCCCAACTGCTTGGCCTGATACATGGCTTGATCTGCCTGACGCATCAGTTGATCGGCATCCACCGCTTCAACCTGAGGAAAACAACTGAGGCCAATACTGGCGCTAAGCACAAAACGCTGACCACGCACCAAAAAGGGCTGATTGAGCTGCTTCAGTAGCCCATACACGCCCTCCAGACTGATCTCCAAGCTGCTTGGCACACGCAGAATAAAGGCAAACTCATCGCCTCCAAGACGCGCCAACTGAGCCTGATCGGCTGAATGCTCACTGAGCAGCAGGACCAGACGCTGGCTCACCGCTTGTAAAATCAGATCGCCGGTATCATGCCCAAAGGCATCGTTGATCTCTTTAAAATCATCAAGATCCAGATAACCCACCAGCAGCTGCTGATGACAAGCCTGTACTTCTAGCATCGCTTGCACCAGTTTTTCATGCAGTAAAACCCGATTTGGCAAGCGTGTCAGACGATCATAGTGGGCCAAAAACTCCAGTTCCTGCTGATGGCGCTTCAACTGGGTAATATCGGTGGTCAACCCCACATACTGCTGCACCTGGTCCAACTGATTTTTGACTGCGCTGATCCGTGTGGATTGCAGATAAATCTGCCCCTTCGCATCACGGTTCCAGATTTCGCCGCTCCAAAAACCCTGTTTCGCCAAGCTCTGCCATAAATCAGCATAGAAGGCCTGATCATGCCGCCCTGAACTCAGCATCCGTGGATTTTGGCCTTCGAGTTGCTCAGACGTATATCCAGTCATGCGCTCAAAGGCCTGGTTCACCATTAAAATACTGCCATCCGGCTCAGTAATGACAATGCCTTCATGGGCACTGGAGAAGACGCTGGCCGCCAAACGCAAACGCTGCTCTGTCTGCTGGCGCTCGCGCAAATCACGCAACAGGGTGACTGAACCGCTGCGCACGCCTTTTTTATAGAGAGTGCGCCGTGTGACTTCCACATGCATAGGTTCACCCTCGGCAAGACACAAATAGGCCTCACCGGCAAAATGGGCATTCAACTGAGGCACCACCGAGTGCTGATCCACCGGTAGCCGGTTGAGCTGGGCCTCTGGCACTGGCTGCCAACGCAAAACCTGCTGCTCTAGGCAACCGAGCAGACTGGCCTCTGGCCGATCGAGCAAATCCACTGCACTGGGGTTGATCAGCGTAAAGCGGCCTTCTGCATCCAGTGCATACAGGGCTTCGGCCATACTTTCAGTCACGGCTTTTTGATCATTCTTTTCATTTAAGATGGCTTCACGCGAGGCCAGTAGCCGATACAAAAGGATCAGCATCAGCACCCAAAGCCCTGTCGCGGCCCAGCCATACACCCAAAAATCCTGACGCAGCGCATCCGCAAAGGGATCGGGACGATAGGCCCCGATATAGGCCACCGCTTGGCGCTGATGATCCCAGATCGGCAGTAAAACCACGGTCCAGCTTTCACGATCAAGCCGCTGGGTGATCACTAAAGGCTGGGGTGTCTGCGTGATGTTTTGGATGCGAGAGTGCTGGGCCAACTGCTGGCGCAATCTTTGTACCGCCAAAGAAGGTGGCAAGGGCGCACCCGGCCAGTCGATGTTTGGATTTTCAACCAACAGATCAGCATGGAGCTGGGCTGTATAGAGACTAAAAAAATCATCACTCACTCTCGAGCTGAGATGCTGACGATCAAGATAGAGCTGATACTCCTGCGAAGGGTCCAGTTCGTGCATCCACTCCTGCAAGGCCCGAAAAGGAATCGACAGCTCCACACTACCCAGATCCGTAATGATGGATGAAGCCGCCGCCTGATCTGGCCAAGCTAAAGGAAAAAGATAGCGAAATCCGGTCAAGGAGCTGCCAACTTCAAAGGTCGCCACGGGTGCCCGCTCGGCCAGCATTCTGGCAATCGATGGCCGCTGTGCAGCTAAATTGTCACCCCAACTCTGGGGCTGTAAAAAACGCAGATAACTATTACCCTGCGGGTCATGAAAGTGCAACTGACGCAGATGTTGCTCACTCAGGCTTTGATAACTGGGCCATAACAGGCGATATAAGCGTCCACGCGCGATCGCCTGCTCCTCGGGCGAGGCGGCAAAATACCCCGCCTCCAGCAAGCTCAGCACCTCAGGCTGGTGCAGCACTTCGTTCACATACACCTCAGACGCAAGGCGATAACTGCTGATCGCGGCCTGATAAGCTGTCTCGACCAGATGCACCTGTTGCTCCTGATGCATGGTCTGCTTAATCTGCCAGTTATAGTAAAGGGAAGTGACGAGAAAAAACTGGCCCAGTAGGAAAATGGCCAGCACAGTCAATAAGGGGTTGCGACGCAAAAGCATTAGCGGTTGCACTCCTCTGGAATGGCAATATCCTGCAACAAGGCACGGACCGGCGCATAATCGGCATCTTCTATCGCCTGTGTGCCATAACGCAACGCAGGCCCCCAGCTGCTCATCAAATCGGCATCGCGCTCTGGATCCAATTCGAGCAAAACACGCTGCAACTGAGCGCGATCACTCGATGTCATGGTCTGCTGGTTGGCCACCAAGGCAAAACTGGGCAAAGGCGGAGTTTCGGCCAGCACAGCCAATCCAAGATGAGCAAACCGCTTGGCGATCTGTGTTTTAAGCCCCCCCATCGCAAACTCACCGCGCACCACAGCCAGCGCCACCTGATCATGGCGACCTAGATAGCAATAACAAGCCTGATGTAAATCGACCTCTCGATCTCTTAATAAGGAGGCCGTCGCCAAAAAACCACAGGTCGAGAGCGGCTGAGTTAAGGCGTAGCATTCGGCCTGCTCATCCACCGGCAAGGGGTCTCCGGCAAAATGCACCAGCGCACAGGTATACAATGCAGCCCCCTGGGCTTCTCGAAACACCACCAGAGGTTCAATCTCAGCCAAGCGTGCTTGTAGGCGGACATAGGGCAAGGGGCCAAGATAGCTCAGATCAATGTCACCCTGAGCAAAGAGTTGGATCAATTCTTCATAGCTTTCGCTATACACCAGTTCAAAGCGCAAGCCTGTTTCAGCTTCAAGATAAGCCAGCATCGGCAGCACTTCGCGCGCGATCTGCTCTGGCTCTTGCATCGGCAGCGGGGCAAAACGATAGGTGTTGGCTTGTGCAGTGACACAGCTCATCATCCATAGCAACACCAGAGCCAGCATGGCTCTCCATCTCGTGTTGGTCCCACACCACTTCATATCATCACCTGTTGAGCTGATCAGCAGTTGCTTGACTGCTGCTGGGAGGCTGTAAGCTGCTGCGTCTGCACAGAAGCTGCTTTTTGGCGGCTCTTATGCGCATACATCTGCTGGTCAGCATAGCGCAGCAGTGCCTCGGCATCTTGACCATGATCAGGATAAAGTGCATAACCTATACTGGTTTGTATATTAAATTTCTGCCCTTGAAGATCAAAAGCTTGCGTAAAACAAGACCGAATAGCTGCCAAGACTCCCTCTACTTCCAGCGTGGCCCAATCTGGTAACAGCAGCACAAACTCATCGCCACCAAAGCGGGCCAAGGTGAAATCCAGTGGTAGACTCTGCTGTAACTCTTGTTGCAGACGCTGAGCAACGGCTTGCAACAATTGATCTCCAACCTCATGCCCATAGGTATCATTCACCGGCTTAAAGCCATTTAAGTCCAGAAATATCAGCCCAAGTCTTTGTTGTGCTACCCGCGCCTGCGCCAGCAATAAGTGCAGCCGCTCCATCAGCAAATGACGATTGGCAAGCCCTGTCAGCTGGTCATAATGGGCCAAATAGCGTATTTGTTCTTCAGAAGCTCGGCGCTCGGTGATATCCGTGACAAAATTCAAGGTGGCTGGCTGACCAAACCAATCCACCCGCACACCGCTGATCTCCACCACCAAGGGTTCTTGATCTCTTGGCAATACGCGGATCTCATAACGCTGCGGGGCACGACCACCCTGTAAGCGCTGCTGATAATGTTCTGCAATCAGCGCACGATCCTCTTCATGCACTAGTACCAAAAAGCTCGGCAAGGTGTAGAGCTCGGCAGCTGTATAGCCACAGAGTTCGGCAAGGCGTGGGTTCACATACACCAGCCGCCCTTGCTGCACAACAGCAATCCCTTCATGCGCAGTTTCAATTAAAGAACGATAAAAGTGTTCGCTCTCGCGCAAGCGGGCCGCTATCTCTTCTTTCTGTTGTAAGGTGGCCTCCAAGCGACGCTTGAGCTGTACCAGAAAACGCCGCGAACGATACTGAAAGACTGCGAGCAGGCTCAGTAAGGTAATCACCAGCCCAAGCCCCAGCACGACTTGCGTTAAATACAACCAATCATGTTTTTGCTCCACCTCAATCCGCACATAGCGATTAATAATGTGATCGATTTCACCCGGTGTCAGTGTCGCAATCGCCTGATTCAGCTGGTCGCGCCAGATGGTGTGCTCTGGTAAAAGTCCAATACGAAAGTGATTGGTATATTCAGGCGCATAGCCTGCAATCTTCAAATTAAACCAGCCTTCGTTGCGGATGGTATAGGCCGCCACTAATAAAGAGCGCAGGGTAAATTCAGCACGGCCTTGATCAACCCATTCAAAGGCCTCACGTTCGGTTTCAACAGGGAACAAAAACAGCTCAGGATAATCGCGATCCAGATGTTCCAACATCGCTGTGCCTATAGGCAGCACGCCACGCGCAGAGCCCAAGGCAGCAAAACCCGCTACAGATGGATGATCACGACGGGTGATAATGACATTGGGATCTCTAAGATAGGGCTCAGTAAAAATCAACCATTGGCTGCGCTCGGGTGTTTGATTCAGCAGCCCTAAGCCATCACACTCACCACGACGCGCTGCGGCCAGACTCTCTTCCCAGGTTGCTGTCGGATGAATCACATATTCGATCTGCGCACGCTCAAAAATCAGCGCCAATAAATCTGCGCCGACTCCAGTAAATTCACCAGTCGGACTCAGGCGTTCAAAAGGTTCCCAATCTGGATCGATACAAAGACGCATCGGCTGGGCAGCGACCTGGAAGGCAACACAACTTGAGATAACAAAGAAGAACAGCGCACTTAGATAGGTTTTATGCATGCTCACTCGCAAGGCTTTTTGCTGACTTCAGCACTCTCGATCAACCACCCATCTTATTTGACCAACAGTGCCTCAAAAATATTATTCTTCGAATCTTTCCATCATAGCCTATAAGGCCTCGAGTTGGGCAAGATAAGCTTCAGCCGTTGCTAAAACAGCGGCACGTTGCTCTGGTTGTTGGCGTTGCCAGTTGGCATACACCAGCTTCATGCGCGCATTGTTGGCAAGCTGTGCCTGATGACGATCAATAAAATGCCAATATAGGCTATTCAAGGGGCAGCTTTGAGGGCCGGTTTTTTGTTTGACTTGATAAAAACACTGGCCGCATAGATCACCCATCTTGTTGATGTACTGGCCCGATGCCGCATAGGGCTTACTGGCGAGTAGGCCACCATCCGCATACTGACTCATCCCCCGTGTATTGGGCAGCTCGACCCACTCCAGCGCATCGATATACACTCCCAAGTACCAGCGATCCACCTGATCAGGGGCAATCCCAGCCAGCAAGGCAAAATTGCCCGTAACCATCAAGCGCTGAATATGATGTGCATAGGCATAGTCGAGCGACTGTTCAATAGCCTGACGCAAACAGGCCATCTTGGTCCGCCCTGTCCAGAAAAAAGCAGGTAAATCACGCTCTGCTTGTAAGGCATTGGTTTGTGCATAGCTCGGCATCTGCTCCCAGTAGAGTGCACGCACATATTCACGCCACCCCAGAATCTGGCGGATAAAGCCCTCAACCTGCGCCAAACTGATGACATCCTGATGTGCCTGCCAGTGGGCTTCAGCGGCACGAATCACCTCCAATGGATGGAGCATTTTGGTGTTTAAACAAAAGGACAGACGGCTATGGAATAAGCTCCAGCCGCGCGTAGAAAGGGCATCTTGATAACGCCCAAAAAAAGGCAGGCAACGGGTTAAAAAATCCGCCAACAGCTGACGAGCCTGACGCCGCGTCACGGGCCAAATAAAAGCCTTGGCATCAATCCGCCCTAGATAAGGCAGCTGATGACGCTGAATTCGCGCCACAATCGGCTCAACGGACAGCGTAAAGCACAAGGGCTCAGGGAGAGAGACCGTTTGAGGCAAGGCGCAGCGGTTCTCGGCATCATAATTCCACTTGCCACCCAATGGCTGGCCTTGTGGATCCAGCAGCACCTGATACTGCTGTCGCAGGCGACGATAAAAAAACTCCATCCGATGATGGGGATACTGCTGCCAAGCCGAACGCGAAGTCAGAAAGTGCTCGCTGTCGACCCGCTCAACAGGATAGCCAAGACGCGTCTCCAAAGCCTTGAGCTGCTGATCTAAGCGATATTCATCAGGTAGCTGATAGGCCCAACTCCTGGCTTGATGTTCAAGCAGCTTGGCCTCAAGCAAAGCACCCAAATCAGCATAGGCCTGGGTGGCATCCAGCGTCAGATAATCAACACGATGCCCCGCTGCTTGCAAGGCCTTTGCAAAGGCCTCCATCGCGGCAAAAAATCCGACTAGTTTTTGAATATGATGCACCACATAGGTGGCTTCTTGGTGCAATTCAGCGATCAAATACACCACCTGATCATCGGGTTCACGCCACCAAGAGTGGGCAGCATTCAACTGATCGCCCAAAACCAATCTGAGCTGCTTAATCATGCCTGTTCTCCTTGTTCATCACCGCTTGATGAGCATCCATCGCTATAGCGCGCCTTTTTTGGCAAGCATGACTGCAATAGCGCACAGCCTCCCAATTCAGCCGCCATTTACGCCGCCATTGAAAGGGCCGCTGACAAACAGGGCAGATTTTTTCAGGCAAAAAAGGTTTTTTGTGCATAGAGGCTTTCCTTGTGCGTATCGCAGCAGCTCAAAAAAACTGCAAGGACTCTAGCAAAAACCGCTACCCAAGACTAGACAAAAACTATACAAAGAGTAAGCTTCTATTTTATTTGAGGGTGAACTTATGTTGACTTCGGCTTATCTCGCCTATGGCCTCGCTGCTTGGCTGGCTCTGTTGACGCTGCAAGCGGTGATTGCAGCTGTTGTAAAAAATAGTCAGCCTGGTGCACTGCCGGGCAAAATCAATCCAGATCTTGGTCATGCTTCTTTTGTGTTTCGTGCCCATCGTACTTGGATGAACAGCCTTGAAAACGCCCCCCTATTATTAGGTGGCCTGCTTTTAGCATGGATGGTGGGAGCCAATCCTCACTGGAGTGCCGCACTGCTTTGGCTGTGCGTTCTAGGGCGCACAGGCCATATGCTGCTTTACTATTTACATAGCACAGAGAAAAACCCCAGTCCGCGTAGCCTATTTTTTATGATCAGTTGGCTGGCACAGGTTGGGTTACTGCTGTTAGGTCTCCTGACACTGCTTAACACGCACACTGAATACCTCTGACCGACGGATAGATAACGTCTACCCCAGAAAGAAGCTCGATCTGGGGGCCACAACCTGATGGCTACTTTGCATGTCCTCTTGGCTTACACGCCCCTTTTGCAATCAACAGCACAAGAAAAAAACCTGTCATTTTTTATGGCTAGAGTCGTTTCACATATAGTCACTTTGCATATCGCCACTTTGCATATAGTCACTTCGCAGACAAACTTTGATGCAGCGCACAAAAAGCCCAACCAAGATTTGACATCTTGACCAGCGATGCATAAGTTGAGACTAAAGTAGTTCTTTCTAGACACATCAGGCGCAAGGCAAGGGGGAGACGTTATGGAAATGCTATCCATCGGTTCGTCAGAACCACAGACTTGGTTTTGCCATCTTGAACTCAGCGCGCTGCATTTGACTTCAGTGCTGCTGGATGCCGAAGGGCGCATTTTAGAATATCAAACCTCCTTGCCTGCTCTAGCTGAAAAAATGCCGACCTATTTGGGTCGGCATTTTTTTACGGAGGTCGCCCCCAGCACCAATCATGCTGAGTTTCGTGGCCGCTTTGAGGAAGGTGTCCGCCTGCAACGCTTGAACGTTATTTTTGAGTCTATCTTTAAGGATCAAGGCTATCCGGCGAAAACCGTGGTGCACATGCGCAAAGGGCCTGAATCAGACACCTACCAGCTTTTATTCAGCTATCTGTGAGGCTGAACTCACTAAGCGGCCAGATTGATAATCAGCCACGGCCTGGCGTATTTCCTGCTCAGTGTTCATCACAAAAGGGCCGTAATGCGCAATCGGTTCCTGCAAGGGCGCACCCGCTAACAACAATAATCCACAAGGCTGATCCGTACTGAGGCTGATACGGCCGTGATCGCTGTGCAGCTGTGCCAACTGCCCGCTGGCCACACCTTCAGCCAACGCACCTTGGTAAACATAAACCCAAAGCGCATGCTGATCCGCTAGCTCTAGCTCCAATTGACCGGCTGCTGTAAAACGCAGATCAGCCAAGGCCGCCCCCTCGCCTAACTGGGTCAAACCTCCCTGCAACTCCCCCTGATCTGTTTGCCACTGGCCTGCAATCGCAATCAATTCACCCTGATCCCAACTCAAGCGCCCCATCTGTTCAGCGCGCAGATCACGGTACTGCGGCCGATCCATTTTGCGCGACGCGGGTAGGTTGATCCATAACTGAAAAGCGTGGAGCCCCTGTTGATCCAACAAAGGCATTTCTGAATGGATGACACCACTGGCAGCGCTCATCCATTGCGCATCGCCAGCCTGCACTTCGCCCCGATGCCCGAGTGAATCCTCATGCGTCAGGCCACCATGCAAGATATAAGTGAGTGTCTCAAATCCACGATGCGGATGGGGTGGAAAGCCACCGATATAGTCTTCTTCTGCATCTGCCTTGAGCTCATCCAGCATTAAGAAAGGATCGAAACCACCGGAGAAATCATGAATTCGCCACATTTTAACGCCTGCGCCATCTTGAGCCGGACGCGCTGTCCACACTTGCTTGATACGAGTCATCTTCACCTCATCATTCTTTTTGGTTGATTCTTGTGACTCAGACCGCCTGACTCCGTCCATCGTTCACTGAACCCAGAAGGGTCGACACGACTTGTTGTTTGTTTTGTTGTTGTGTTTAGATTCGAGAAGTATTGAGCCTGAGCGGCACATGGCTCACAGTGCATCCAGGCGTATCGAAACCAGTGACAGATCGTCTTCCAATATCAGCTCAGATCCAAGGTGCTCAGCCAAGGCGGCTTCCAGTGCTTGCTGCATCCCTTGTGTATAGGGCCAAGCGGCAAGAAAGTCTTTAAAGCCGGTGGCTGCAAAGGCCAGATGCTGCTGATTATGCGCTTCTAAAACGCCATCGGTCATCATCAACAAAGCACAGTCCGGCGAACAAGGCTGCTGATGAAGCTCCTGACTAAAATCACGTTCAGCAACAATACCCAGTGCCAGAAAATCCGAAACCAGAGCGCGCATTTCACATCCCTTTTTCAACACCAGCGAGGGTAATCCTCCGTTCCACCAGATAAACCGCGTAAGATCAGCGCTGATTTCGACAAGAGCAGCCGCTAAAAAGCGATCATCAGGTAAAAGGGCACAGAGCTTGGCATTCATCTCACTGAGCAGCTGAACCAGGCCCACACCTTGGTCACTGAGGGTATAAAACACCTCAGCAGCGGGTAGGGCACCCAGCGCAGCGGCTAATCCATGCCCTGTAAAGTCACCCAAAAAAATACGGACTCGGCCATCGGCCAAGCGACGAGAGAGCACCAGATCACCACTAAAGCGATCCGCTGCACGCTGTACCACTTCAACACCAGGCAGTTCCCCTCCCTGCACAGCCAACAGATGCTGAAATACCTTTTGCGCAAGGCGTTGATTATCCTGCTCTTCTTGAAGATGGTTGACCAAAAAACGATGCTGTACCGCCAGCTGCTGATGTAGCTCTTGTAAGCGCTGCAAAGCAAAGATCCGAATCTTAAGTAGATCGGTATTGATGGGCTTGGTCAGAAAATCATCACCACCGGCTTCAATACAAATGCGCATTTCGGCCAGCCCCTCACGCACAGTAAGAAAGATGATGGTGGCAAACTCACCTTCTGGCAGGGCTTTAATCCGCCGCGTGGCTTCTAGACCATCCATCTCAGGCATGATGATATCCATCAGCACCAATGAAGGACGATGCTCAGCAAAGGCGGCCACGGCCTCAACACCATTGTGTGCCGTGATGACCTGATAACCCTCCTGCTGGAAGAATGAGGCCAACAGATGACGCTGAGGCGGCTGATCCTCAGCGATCAGAACTTTTTTAAATCCGTATTGATCGATCATGCCCTCTTGATAGACCACACTGAGCCTCCTGCCTAGATCCTTGACCAGTCAGAAGCATAGCCTAATCTTGATGCGCATACACCTTGAACTGCTTACGTAGATCATCAAGAATGCGTGTGGTGTCTTGCACCTGCTGGCTGGCCACCAAGGCTTGCTCTGCTTGTGCTGCATTCGCCTCCGCCAAACCGGCGATATTTTCTACCGATTGCGCCACTTCACGCGCGGCGAGGGCCTGTTCTTGTAGTACCTGCTGGATGGCCTCTGTGGCCTGGACAACATTTTTGGTGCTCTGCTCTATTGCCGCCACCGAATCACCCGCTGCTCGGGCCTGATCAACCCCCACCTCAACCTGCTCGACACTACGCTGCATTTCTGTTGCGGCCGCATCGGTTTGTTGCTGTATCTGGGTCACCATATCTGCAATTTCGACTGTCGAGACGGCGGTGCGTTCGGCTAGATTACGCACTTCATCTGCCACCACAGCAAAGCCTCGCCCGTGCTCACCAGCGCGTGCTGCCTCAATCGCGGCATTCAAGGCCAATAGATTGGTCTGATCCGCAATCTCACGAATGGTCGAAACAATCTGGCCGATCTTTTTAGACAGGTGCTCTAGTTCATGCAAGCGCTTCGCAGAGCCTTTCACTGCCTCAGCCACATGGCGTATATCCTGACTACTGGTATACACCGCTTCCGCACCTTGATGTGCAACCTGACCTGCATGCAAAGAGGTCTCATGAGCTTGCGAGGCATTATCACCAATCTGATCGACAGAAGCGCTGAGTTCTTCTAGCGCAGCCGCCATACCAGCAGAAGCCTGGGATTGATCTAGAGCACCCTGCGCAGTCGCATCACTGGCTTCGTGCATTTCTGTTGCCGCTTGGGTGAGGCATTTGGCTGATTGCGTCATTTGAAAAGCGATTTCAAAAAGGCGGTTACGCATAATCATCACGGCGTTAAACACACTGCCAATTTCATCGCGCTTACCAATCGGAACCGGCGTCACAAGATTGCCACTCCCAATTTCGATTGCGATTTTTTTGAGGCGCTCTAAACGCCTTGCATTGCTGCGTAATACCCAATAGAGCCAACTTAAGCCGACGATGCCGATACTCAGCAGAGAAAACTTAAAGTTGGCCAGCACGGAACGGACAGCTTGATCTTCGACTGAAAAATACTGCCAAGCACCGATGCCGACTAAGCAAACAAGCATAAAAAACATCGGCAAGAGCGCGGTGGTCGTCAGGCTCAAATTCACATAGGCATCATAAATGCGGGCACGCCAATGAGGGAGAATATACCCCCCAGAAAGACGTACCCGACTGCCTGCACGCATCTCTTTGTACAACTGCTCTGCCGCCTGCACTTCTTCACGCGTGGGTTGCAAGCGCACACTCATATAGCCACCACCTGGGCGTGGCGTGGCCGTTGCTTTCACCCAATAGTGATCTCCGTTTTTACGGCGATTTTTCACCATACCCTGCCACGCCCGCCCTGCTTTGAGGGTGGCCCACATGTCCCGGAAGGCTTCTTTAGGCATATCTGGATGGCGAATCATATTGTGCGGCTGACCAATCAGCTCTGCGCGGGTATAGCCAGCATACTCGACAAAATCATCATTGACATAAACGATCGTCCCTTGATGATCTGTATGCGAGATGATCGCGCAATCAGGCCGAACGGGATATTCTTGTTGTGTGACGTGTACCATCAGTCTCGCTCCCTTTCTTCTCAACTTGCTGTCCATAACATTTTAGAGTTTTTCGGCTCTGCTTCTAGCGACTCTAGAGCCAAACAGCATAAAAAGCACTACATTCTGATACATTCGCGATACACTTGAGGTTAACAACTGAAAGAACCGGATGAAATGTATCAAAGGTATCAATAACCCGCATCTTTGTCTGGCTTTACCCTCCAATGGACTTTAGTGAACACTCATAAAAGGCTAGACTCCGCCACTAGCGCTTTTCCTTTAGTTCATTCGGTTTTTTTATGCGATCCTCATTGATTTATCTGCTCTACCCACCCAGTGCTGCGCGTGCGCAACTCAAGAACTGCCTTGTGCAACAGGGCTATCAGGTCAACATCTTTGATTCACCAGAACAACTGACAGCGCAACACATCAGCCATTCGCCTTGCTGTGCACTGCTCAGCGCCTGGCTCCCCTCTACTTTGGCATTGAACTGGCAAGATTTATGGCAGGCACCGCCATCCTTTATCTTATTCAGCGACCAAGAAGATCTGAACAGTCGTTTACAGGCACTGAGATCCGGTGTCGCACTGGTTTTGCCAGCAGTACCCGATCCTGACTCACTGCTGTCCTCTCTTGCAGCACTGCTCAATACTGCGACAGCCTACCGCGTACTGGTCGTCGATGATGATGATCTACAGCTGCAGATTTTTTCTTATCTCCTTAAGCGTGCTGGGCTTGAAGTGCGTACCTTGCAGCAGCCACTCGAATTTCTGACGGCTTACCAAGAGTTCCAACCTGATGTGGTCTTGCTGGATATGCACATGCCACAAGCCACAGGATTAGAGCTGGCTAAAATCCTGAACAGTCAACTCGGTATCGCGCGCAGTAGTATTATTTTTCTTTCAGCAGAAACAGATCCAGAAACCCAGCTTGCTGCACTCGCAGCGGGTGCTGAAGACTATATTGTGAAACCACCCCAGCCAGAAGAGCTAGTGGCTCGGGTGAGGCTGCGCGCTCAAACAGCACGCCGACTCAAGCAAATGCACCAACACCTTGAGCAGCGCCGCCTCACCTATCAGCGCCTTTCTCAAGACCGTGAGCGTGAGCATGAGGCCATCAATCGCCATGCCATTGTCAGCGTTGCCGATCCACAAGGACGCATCACCTATGTCAATCAGCGCTTTTGCCACATCTCGGGATACCAAGAGCAGGAGTTACTTGGCCAGAATCACCGCATCCTCAAATCAACACGTCACTCGGCTGATTTTTATCATGCGATGTGGTCCCAGATACGCTCAGGGCAGGTCTGGCAAGGCGAAGTCTGTAATCAACGCCGTGATGGGAATGAATATTGGGTTGAATCCACAATCATCCCGTTTTTTGATGATGAAGGCCGTATCAAAGAATATGTATCGATCCGCACCGATATCACACGACTCAAGGAGATAGAGTGTCAGCTGAAAGACGCAGAACAACAGCAGCGTCAACTAGCTTGGGAGCGGGGTGAGCGGGTCAAAGAATCCCTATGCCTTGCCAATATTATGCGCCTGCTCGCCAATGAAGCCCTGACACAAGAGCAGGTTTTTCAGCAGTTGGTCAAGCTGATTCCACAAGGCTGGCAATATCCTGAACACACCTCAGCCTATCTGACTTTTGCGCAGAGTGACGACACCAGCCCTGCTTTTTGCGCTACCGCTCAGCAGATGAGCAGCAGTAGAACCTGGGTCGATCTGAATGGAAACACACAAAGCCTACAGCTTCTGATTGCGCTTGATGCAGCCGCCATCACTGCACAGCCACCTTTTTTAGCGCAGGAGTACAAACTACTCGATCAGATTCTTGATCAACTCATCCAGACCCTTGGGCGTCGCCAAGATCGTGTCGCGCTGATCGCGGCCAAAAAAGAAGCCGATCAAGCCAATAAGGCGAAATCGAATTTTCTTTCCAGCATGAGTCACGAACTGCGCACACCCATGAATGCTATTTTGGGCTTTGCACAGATGCTCGAAGCCGATGACGCACTTGATGAAGATCAGCGTGATAGCGCGCATGAAATCACCCGAGCTGGCCGCCATCTGCTGTCATTAATTAATGAAGTGCTCGATCTGGCAAAAGTTGAGGCTGGAAAAATCAGTATTTCATTGGAGCAGGTGGCCATCAGCGAAGTTGTTGACGAGGTCTTGGCGCTGCTCACTCCCTTAGCTCAGCAAAAAAAGATCCAGCTGCATGGCTTACAAGAGGGAAGTGAACCAGTTTCTTGGACAGTCCAAGCTGACCGGGTGCGTCTCAAGCAGGTACTACTGAACCTCGGCTCTAATGCTATTAAATACAACCATCCAGAAGGTGAAGTCTGGTTTGAGGCGCTCAGCCAAGATAACGAGATTCAGATACAAGTCCGCGATACAGGCTATGGGATCAGTACCGCAGATCTTGCCAAACTTGGTCAGCCTTTTCAGCGTTTAGAAGCGGAAAGCACCAGCGTCGAGGGCACCGGCATCGGGTTGACGATTTCTCGCAAACTGGTGCAGTTGATGCAAGGCACATCGGGTGTGACTAGCCAGCTTGGCGCAGGCTCAACCTTCTGGCTCCGTTTACCCAAGGCCCAGAAGCCAAGCGCAACACAACAAATGGATTCACTGAAAGACGAGCCAGCGACAAGCTCTGCCCATGCACTGAATACTCCTGTTCAGCGCAGCGTTCTTGCTCAGCCACACATTCTCTCCATTGATGACAACCCTGCAAATCTGAAGCTGGTCGAACAGCTGCTGAAAAAACGTGGCTATCAAGTCACCTCAGCCCCTGGGGCCAGTTTGGGACTGGAGCTGGCACTGGCCTGCCAACCGGATCTGGTATTAATGGATATCAATATGCCGGAGATGGATGGATTTGCTCTGTTTTCCGTTTTTCAAACCCATGCTCAACTCAAATCCATCCCCGTGATTGCCGTCAGCGCCAATGCTCAGCCGCGCGATATGCAGCGAGGTTTAGATGCTGGGTTCAGCGCTTACTTAACCAAGCCACTGCATCCGCAGCAACTCTATAGCACTATCAACGCTTACCTACCGCAGGAGTCTCCATGCCTCTAACCAGCCATTTCCAGCAAGCAGGTATTTTGATGGTCGATGACGAGCCGGTGAACCTGAAGCTTTTACAAAAGATGTTGAGCGCACAAGGTTATCAATCTCTGATCTCGATCACCGATCCACGCCAGGTGTTAGAGGCTTATCAAGCTGAACGGCCCAGTCTGATTTTACTGGACATTAATATGCCGCATTTGGATGGTTTTCAGGTGATGGAACAGCTCAAAGCTCTGGATGATCCCTTGCTGCCCCCAATCGTGATTCTGACCGCACAACAGAGCCAGGATTATCTTTTGCGTGCTCTTTCTCTCGGTGCACGCGATTTTTTGACCAAACCCTTTGATCGCACCGAGCTTTTGATGCGCGTGCGTAATCAACTTGAAGTCCATCAGGCACAATTACTACTCCATGACCAGAAGAGCTATCTAGAGCAAGAGGTCAAAAGGCGCACAGCAGAGCTTCACCAAACGCGCAAAGAAGTGATCCGACGCTTAGGTCGCGCGGCTGAGTTTCGTGATAACGAGACAGGCTTTCATATTGTGCGCATGAGTAAATACTCTGCCATTTTGGCCAAGAGCCTTGGCTGGAATGCTGAAGAGTGTGACCTGCTGCTGAATGCCAGCCCAATGCATGATATCGGCAAAATTGGTATTCCTGATCATATCTTGCAAAAACCTGGCAAGCTGACCGCCGAAGAATGGCAGATCATGCAACAACATGCTGCAATCGGGGCGACGCTACTGGCTGATGACCCCTCCCCCTTATTTCAGCTCGCGCAAGAAGTGGCGGCCACCCATCACGAAAAATACAATGGTCAGGGCTACCCTAAAGGACTCAAGGGGGAAGAGATTCCTTTATCAGGACGCATTGTGGCTGTTGCGGATGTCTTTGATGCCTTAACCTCAACCCGCCCCTATAAAAAAGCCTGGTCAAATGAGGAGGCCATCGCACTGATTCAAAGCGAGGCCGGTGCTCACTTTGACCCTGAAGTGGTCAAGCACTTTATGCACTGCTTACCAAAGATTCTCGCCGTACAAGCACAGTATCAAGAAACAGCTTCTGCCTTGTGATAAAAAACAAAACGATAGCCTTGAGCATAGTGATTGACGACATCTCCTAAGGGTGGCGTCATCAAAGAGAGCTTTTTGCGTAAGCGGCTAATAGCCAAATCCAGCGCACGGCCTTGATGCGCTTTTTCACTATCGCCCCATAGACTATCAGCCAGCTCTTCACGACTGAAAAGGCAATCTGAGGAATGGAGAAAAAGTTGCATCAAACGGCATTCAGAGGTCGTGAGCTTGACGTCTTGTCCACGAAAGTTCAGCGTCAGCGTGGCAGCATCGAGGCTCATCTCTTTATGGGGTGCCTGTAGATCAACCGGCTGATGACGACGCATCACCGCATAGACTCGTGCCAGAAGGACCGTTTTGCTCAAAGGCTTGGAAATAAAATCATCCGCACCTGAGTGCAAAGCCTGCGCTAGCTCGTTTTCATGCTGAAGGCGGGTCATAAAAATAATCGGTGGGCGCTGTACTTGTTGCGCTAAAAGCTGAACCAGATCTAGACCGCTCATACCAGGTAAAAACCAGTCTACAAGGATCAGATCAAAAGTCTGTCCCTTTTCTTGAGCCGCTATAAATAACTCAGCAGACACAAACAAACTGGCCTGATAACCTAAAGACTTGATCCAGCTGGCCACTAACCTCGCTTGATCAAGATCATCTTCAACTATCGCAGCACACAGCATATCCATGCATCCTTAGCAATCAGGCAAAAAAAACCCTTGTATTCTATCAGGTTTTTATTGCCGCTACTGATCTAACTCGACTCACAGCCAAGATTGAGCAAGAGAAGCCCATGTATACAGACCCTGAATTTCTTATGCTTCAAAAAATGATGGTCGATCGACTCCCAGAACGCCAACAGCAGATAGAGCAGGCTTGGCAAAACTGGCAGGAGCAACCTCATCAAGTCACAACACAGGATCAGCTGGTCTCTTATATCCATCAGCTTGCCGGTGCAGCGGGCAGTTATCAGCTGAGCCATTTATACCAAGCCGCAAAGGCTTGTGAGGATGCCCTTAAAAATCACACCGACAAGGAGAAGGTTCACCTTGCTTATACAAGACTCATCGCTGAATTAAAAGCACTGAGTTCAACCCCATAGCTCACTGATCTGGGTATCAGGATCAAAATGATGGGCGATCTGCGCCTGAAAAAGCTCTGCCGTGGCCAGTGCATCCGTGAGTGCATGGTGGGCGCGATAACGCGGCAAACCATAGCGCGCGCGGCTGTCTGCCAATCGAATCGAGACAGGCTGGGATCGCCACCAGCGTGACCACCAGCGTTGCGGCGGCCGATGCCAACGTGCTTCGAGCGCCATCGTATCAATCATCGGAAACAATAGGGTTTCTTGAATTCTGGCTCTCAAGGCTTCAGCTAAAAAAGGGCGTTCTATCCCGCGATGATGCACCACCACCAGATGTCCGGCACAGGCTTGCAGCACATCCTCTAGGATACGATCCAGATCGGGGGCCTGCTGCACATCGGCATCCGTAATACCGTGCAGCACCACGGATTCTTGATTCAATCCACTCAGCGGTTTAACGATCCAATGACGTGCCTGTGCACAAAAAATACGCTGGCTATGAAAAGGAATCAGCCCAATGCTGACAATACTGTGCTTATGTGGATTCAGCCCTGTGGTTTCAAAATCCATCGCCACCAAAGGCACCTGATGCAAGGGCGTCTCAGGAGCCACCACTCCAGCCTGATAAAAGGCGCGTAAGCGAGGATCACGCGCACTCTGGGCGGCTTGCTGATAAAAAGCAGGCCAATCTTGCGGTACATCTGCGGCTGCAGCCTCGGGATCACGCAGCTTTTTTGGATCAAGATAGAACATCGCGCAGCTCTCTTTTTATAGCGGATAGCGGTATTTCAGAAACTTCTGCGCATGGCTTAAGATCTGAAAGGCATCCTTTAGATTCTTACGCTCAAAATCAGAAAGGTTTTCTGGTGCGACATTATTATCTGGCTCCTGCCCTTCTTCGAGCGCCAGAGCCTGATGGCGTATCCTGACCATCGCGATTAATTCCAAGGCATCACGCAAATCAGGCCCACGGCCTGGGGGCAGAATATTGGCCTTAATCACATCCTGTAAACGATCAAAGGAATTTTGCGCATTCGAGCCCACTGTCAGCGCATGTACCCGTATCACATCGGCCACAGGCGCAGTACCACGGCGTTTGATATTAATCGAATCACGCTGCTTGCCATCTTTTTCCATGACAAAATCTTTAAAAAATCCCAAGGGTGGGGTGCGATTCAACGCATTGCGTGCCATGCAGGCCAGAAAGCGCGGATGACGTTGGGTCAGGCGCAGAATTTTGGTTTTCAATTGATCGGCCCATTCCACCTTGCCCCAAACACCATCCAGATCAAAGAAGATCGAGCTATGTAAGAGCGCTTCCGGTGAAGGGTGGGTAATCCAACGGGTAAAATAGTCTTCCCAAACATGAATCGGCTGCCGCCAAGTGGGATTGGTCGCCATAATGCCACCCGTGCAGTAGCTATAACCGCAGGCAGCCAAGCCATCACACACAAACTTGGCCAGAGCGGCAAAATAGGCATCATGCTGTTTTGGATCAAAACGCGGGTCGAGCAACAAGGCATTGTCCTGATCAGTGACGATGGATTGCTCATCCCGCGCCATCGAGCCCAGCGCCAGAAAACAATAGGGCACTGGCGGTGGGCCGAGCTCCTGCTCAGCCAACTCAAGCAGGCGTTGCTTAAAGCTGCGCCCGATCACCGCCATCGCTGAGCCGATCATCTGCGAATTCGCATCTTCATTGACCATGCGCACAAAGCTGGCCTGCACATCGGCTTTCAAGCTCGCCAGCTCTTCAACGCTCTGCTGCCGAAAGATGCTGCTCACCACAAAAAGGCTGTTTTTGGTTTCATAGCGGATTAAATCAGCCAAGGCAATCACGCCCACAACCTTGCCATGACGCATCACCGGCAGGTGGTGGCGATTATGGCGCAGCATTTCCAACATGGCTTCAAAGACAAACTGACGCGCATCAATGGTGATCAAATTTTGTGACATAATCTTCGCAACAGGCACATCATAAGACAAGCCTTCGGCAATCAGCCGATTACGCAAATCCTTATCGGTGATAATTCCCACCACCTGCTCAACCCCTTCGGCAGTAATCAGCAGCGAAGAAACCCGCTCATCGCGCATCATCTGCGCCGCTTGCTGCACACTGGCCTGTTGATCGAGCATCACTGGCTCACGACTGATCAGCCTGACCACACGCGAGGTCATCAGCTGGTTGGCATCCTCGCGGCGAGAAACCGCCTGACGCAGGCGCGTGCGATCTTCTACCTCAACCCCATCGGCAAACAGCTCGTACTGCTCAAAAAGCTGCGCAAATAAGGGCTCTGGGATCAAATACACCAGCGTATCTTCCAACGCCTGCACAGGAAAGCGCACCTTGCGATGGCGCAACAGACCAAATTCACCAAAGAAGCCGCCTTCACTCAGGCGGTTATACAAATCGCCATTACGACGAAAGACCTCTACTGCACCAGAGCGCACCACATACAAGGCGTCTATTTCTTGGTTAAAGGTCAGGATCTGCGCGCCTTCTTTAAAGTAGGCAATCTCCACCTGCGCTGCGATCTCACCCAGCACTTCTTCCGGCAAAACATTAAACGGCGCATGAGCGCGCAAAAAATCGACGATTTCTAAATGCTCTACTTCCATGCCCCACCTCAGGATGAGATGCACTGGCGGGTCGATATTGAGTGATGATGACCCAGCCCTGCACCCGCTACTTGAAAAGATCCAAAAACAAAGCGGAGCCTGATGCTCCGCCTGTCGTAACATGATGATCGACCGTGTTGATCAGAGATTCGGTTCACACGGATCGAGGTTCACTGGCCAAGCCTTTCACGAGAGCCACACAAGACATCAGCAGCACCAGCGTGAACGGAAACCCAGTGGATACGGCCATCGCCTGCAAAGCCACTAGGCCACCACCGAGAATCAGCGCAATCGCGACCAGGCCTTCAAAGGTACACCAGAAAACGCGCTGAGGTGTTGGTGCATTCACCTTACCGCCAGCGGCAATGGTATCAATCACCAAAGAGCCTGAATCAGACGAGGTAATAAAGAAGACCACGACCAGAACAATGGCAATAAAGGAAGTCACCTGCGCCCAAGGCAGCACATCTAGCATAGTAAAGAGCTGCAAAGGCAGGGCGACTGAAGCCGCATCCTGAAAGCCCGCCAAATATTGTGTAATCGCGGTGGTGCCAAAAACGGTCATCCACAAAACACAGGCTAAAGAAGGAATCAGCAGCACAGCAATCAGAAACTCACGCACTGTCCGCCCACGCGAGACACGCGCAATAAACATCCCTACAAAAGGTGACCAGGAGATCCACCAAGCCCAATAGAAGGCCGTCCAGCCTTGAGAGAAGTTCACGTCTTCACGCCCGACTGGATTGGCCAATGCAGGCAGGTATTGCAGATAGGCAAGCAGGTTATCGAAAAAGCCCGTCACGATAGCCAAGGTGGGGCCAACAATAATCACAAACAGCATCAGCAAGGCGGCCAAGACCATATTGATCTCAGAGAGGCGTTTCACACCTGCCTCTAGCCCCGCCACGACTGAAACCAGAGCAATCAGAGTGATCCCAATCACCAGCAAAACTTCGGTCGTGTTGCCTTCGGGCAAGCCAAACAGGTAGTGCAGACCTGCGGCAGCTTGCGAGGCCCCCAGACCCAAGGAAGTCGCCAAACCAAAGAGCGTCGCCAATACCGCGAGAATATCAATCACATGCCCAGGCCAACCCCAAACACGCTCACCCAGCAAAGGATAAAAAACCGAGCGAATGGTCAGCGGCAACCCCTTGTTAAAAGAGAAGAGCGCCAAACCCAGCGCCAGCACGGCATAGATAGCCCAAGGATGCAAAGCCCAGTGATAAATCGTGGCCGCCATCCCAAGGCGTGTTGCTAACTCAGCATCACCACCTGCCGCACCCAAAGGAGCCCAATCGGTGCGCACACCATTTTCAAGGCTAGTGCCACCTAAGGCCGTTGAGAAATGCGATAAGGGTTCAGAGACCCCATAGAACATCAAGCCGATGCCCATGCCTGCCGCAAAAAGCATCGAGAACCAGCCCAGATAGCTAAAGTCAGGCGTGGCCTCAGTACCGCCTAAGCGCACGCGCCCTAAGGGGGAGAAGATCAGATAAAGACATAGCAAAACAAAAACGTTGGCGGCGCTAATAAAAAACCAGTCCAAATTGGACGTTAGCCAACCACGCAGATCACCAAATAAAGGGGCGACCTGCTGTTGAAAAATCAAGGTGATCAGCACAAAGGCAATGACCGCCAAGCCTGAAATAGCAAACACACGGTTATGGATATCGAGGCCAAAGGGCCCTACCTGAACCGCGATATTATCCTGTCCGATTTGATAATCCGTATCGATGGGGTTCACCTTCCCATCAGGAATCATCGGATCCTTCTCAGCCTCTTGTGAGGGCTTTTGATCGTCTATCATCGTCAAATAGGCTCCATTTTAGCTTTAAAAACATCATTTTCTATTGATGTGTCTTTTTTACCCTACAGCATTCTCTTCTGCTTCGCCAGTCAACTACCGAGACCGACCACAGCCTGAGACCAGGTTTTAAAGGCGCGTTGAAGGCACACCGCGCAGGTGCGCAGGAATCCAGCGTCGTTCAGCAAGGTGGAATGCCAGCTCAGTCATGATGGCCAGTAAAGCGGCTGGAATCGCACCATACAGAATCAGCGTATGATCATTGAGCGCTAACCCAGTCACGATCGGCTCACCCAATCCACCCGCACCGATAAAGGCAGCCAAAGTGGCTGTGCCGATATTGATGATCGCTGCTGTTTTGATCCCCACCAGAAGATTAGGCGCGGCCAAGGGCAACAAGACATGACGCAACTGCTCTGAGCGGGTCATCCCCATACCCAGACTGACTTGGACCAGCAAAGGATTGACTGTCAGTAAGGCTGTGATCGCAGCACGCACAATCGGCAGCAAGGAATAGAGAAACAAGGCCACAATCGCGGGTAAAAAACCGATACCCAACAAAGGGATCATCAGCGCCAGCAAAGCGATAGAGGGAATGGTTTGTAGCAAGCCAGCCGTATAAAGGACGCCCTGGGCTAAACGGGGTGAGCGGTAGACCAGCACCGCCAGCGGCAAGCCTACCAGACAGGCCAGCAAGAGGGCTAAAAAAGTCAGCTGAATATGCTCGAGCAGATTTTGCCCCAGCTTATCCCATTTGCGCCCACTGATTTGGCGCTGATCGGCCTCAATCCAGCCCTCTTCGACCAGAAAATCATGCGCCACCTGAGCAAAGCTGCCTTCTTGCTGGGCAACACGGGCATTCAGCGCCTGCATCCGCTCTTCACTCAAGCGTCCTGCCAAGGCACTCAAACTGACTTGCGCGGCCAGTGGCAAATCAGCTCGCACCAAGGGTAAGGCAAGGTACTGAGGGAAATAGCCGCGATCATCCTCCAGCAAGCGCAGATTCAGGCGCTGCAGATCGCCATCTGTCGAATAAGCATCGGTCAGATGGATGCGTCCCGCCTGCACGGCCTCATAGGCCAGCCCATGCTCTATACCACGGGGCATCATCGGGAGTTGGTAAGCCAAGCGCAAACCTAGCCAGCCATCCTGACGCTGGATAAACTCATGCGACAAGCCTAAACGCAAATCAGGATGATCTTGTAGATCGCTGATGGTCATAATCTGGCGCACTTGCGCCAGTTCAGCCTGCATCGCCAGCGCATAGGTATTGTTAAAACCCAGAGCAGGTAACGCCATTAAGCCACGCGGCGCCAACAAGCTATTGAGTTCGGCCAACTCAGGGGTGGTCTCCTGACCCAGCAGGCTTAAAGCCAGAGTGCCTGTGTACTCGGGATAAAGATCAACATCCCCATTCAGCAGCGCCTGCCAAGCCACGGAAGTGCTCCCCAACCCAAGTTGTCGTCGCACTTCAAAACCATCCAGCTCCAGTTTCTGAGCAAAAATCTCGCCCAGCAAGCGCCCTTCGCTGTCCATTTTAGAGCCAATGGTGACAAGCTGTGCCTGAGCAGCTGACACCAGCCCGCTCAACAGCAAACCCAGAATCAGCCTTGGCATCATCCCCTTTAATCCAAGCCTGCACCACAGACGCCCTGCTTGAAGTAACATCAGCGTGCCTCCAGTAAACGTGCCACCTGCGGATGAGCAGGCTGAGCTTGAATCTGCGCAGGCGTACCTTGCTGTAACACCGCTCCTGGAGCCAAAGCCACCAACCAATCGGCCAGCTTCAGTGCTTCTTGCATATCATGGGTGACCAGTACCACGCTACGTGGCTCTTCAGCCTGAATGGCTTGAAAGCGCGCATGAACATCCACCTTGGTAATCGGATCGACAGCAGAAAAAGCCTCATCCAACAAGAGCAAGGGCGGATCGAGAAACATCGCGCGACATAAGCCAACACGCTGTGCCTGACCTCCCGAGATCTGATGCGGATAACGCTCTAACAACGCCGCATCCAGCTGCATAAAATCAAGCAGCTTGTCGAGACGAGCCGCTTGGCGCTCTGAGGACCAGCCCTCTAAGATTGCCATCACACAAATGTTGTGACGCACCGTCCAGTGCGGAAACAGGCCGATATGCTGCACCGCATAGCCCATGGTTCTTCTTTGCTCAGAGAGACGCTGCCAATCTAAGGGAACCCCCAGCACACGCACCTCTCCTGCTTGCGGCCAGATCAAGCCATTGATCATTTGCAGCAGGGTGGATTTACCGCAACCGCTTGGGCCAACCAACGCGGTGACCTGCTGCTGCGGCAGCTGAAGATCGAGTTGTTTAAAAACACATTGGCGGCCAAAAAACTGGCTGACTTGACGAAATTCGACACAAAATTCAGACATAGTTGAGTTCAAGTACAGTGAGTGAGTCAGCACTTAAACAGCCAGAGGGCAGCAGGTCAAGGGCAAGGAGGCCAATCTGTGTTGTTCAGTTGCGCAAGAAAAACTCTGGCCGGCACAGGGGGTGAAAAATAATACCCCTGAATAATCGGGCAACCTTGGGCCATTAACTGGTGCAACTGCGCCTCTTCTTCCACCCCTTCTGCCACCGTGATAAATCCCATACTGGCCGCCAGCTGGATGATGGTATCGACCAGCTGCGCGGCTTGTGGATCAACATGCATATCCTGAATAAAAGCACGATCTATCTTCAATACGGAGACAGGCAGGTTTTTCAAATAGGCCAGTGAAGAATAACCAGTGCCAAAATCATCAATGGCAATAGAAACCCCGGCTTCGGCTAACTGACTCAGCTGCTTGAGTGCCTCATCCATATCCTGCATTAAACCTGATTCTGTCACCTCGATCTCGAGCGCTGTTGGCGGTAACTGGTAATCCGCAAGCGTCGCCAGCCATTGCTGAGCAAAGTCAGGATCAGCCAGTTGCTGGCTGGCGACATTCACCGCCAGTACAAAATCAGCGGGGAGTTGATCACGCCATGCCTGAAGCTGGCGACAGGCAGCCTCTTGCACCCAACGGCCAAGTGCCATGATCTGCCCTGTTTGCTCTGCCAAAGGGATAAAATCAGCAGGCGAGATTCGCCCTAGCTCTGGATGCTCCCAACGCAGCAGGGCTTCTGCTCCTCGACAAGCTAACTCAGGCACCCAGATTTTGGGTTGGAAGACCAACGACAGCTGCTGCTGGCTGATGGCCTGATCCAGCGCCTCTTGCAGACTGAGCTGACGCTGCAAGCTGGCTTCTAGCGCCGGGCTGTACTCCTGCCAGCGATTAAATTCCTTGGGCACGGCCAAGGCGGCAAGGCGAATCAGCGTTTCTGCATTGCGCGGCCCACAGGTAGCACTGGCACCAACACGCACCTGCACCGCCAAACGGAACTGACGAAAATACAGCGGTTGACGCAACTGGTGAATCAGCGGCTGGATCTGCTGTTCTAAAGCCTCTGACTCTAGTTGCTCAACCGCAGGGCAAGGGCGCAACAGTACCCATTCACCTTGGCTCCACACACCCCATTGATCACCCTCTTGTTGATGTGCCAAAGCTTGATCACGCAAGGCTTGAGTCAGATGATCGGCCACTTCAAGACCATGTAGTCGGGTCATCTCTTTGATGCCGTGAAAAACAAAAAACAGCACCAGTTGATCCTCCCCGCGCTGCAAACGCTCACCCAGGCGTTGCAACAAGCCATCACGATTGGGCAAGCCAGTTAAGGAATCCGTGACCGCCTGACGCGCCAGCTCTTGTGTTCGCTCAGCCACAAGAGCTTCGAGCTGATCGGCTCGAACTCGCTGCTGCTGCAAGCGCAGGTGCTCCTGCAAGATATTGCTCAAACGCTGCACCACTTCTTGGTGATCAAAGGGCTTAGTGAGGAAGTCACGCGCGCCCAAAGCCAGAGCTTGATGACGCGTTTCCTGATCCGTATTGGCGGTTAACACAATCACCGGCGGCAAGGTCTCCGGCCACTGAGCTTGCATCTGGGATAACAACTCCAATCCAGAAAGATGCGGCATTCTAATATCCAGAAAGATCAAATCAGGACGGCGCTGCTGTAAACGCGGCATCACCAAACGTGGATCGAGCAGGGCTTCTACCTCGGTAAACCCCTCGTCTTCCAGCAGGCTCATCAACAGTTCGCAGTTCACGGCATGGTCATCGACAATCAGGATATCAGCCTGCTGATTCAGTGGCATCGGCCTCTCCTTGCTTTGTTTGGGGACGAGCAGACAACACCCGCTCAAGCTGTTGTTGCAGTTGATTGAAATCAAAGGGCTTTTCAAGATAGGCAGCAAAACCAGCCGCCGTCAGTGATTCGGAACAGGTTGATCTTCCTAACGCAGAGACGGCAATCACTGGAATCTCTTGTGTTGCAGGGTAACGAGCCAACATTCTTTTGGCTTGCACACCACTCAGCCTTGGCAGATCTAAATCCATCAAGATCACATCCGGTGGTTCAGTGAGCGCCAGCTCTAAGGCCGTTTCAGCAGAGTTGGCAATGCTGAGCTGATAGCGTTGCTGCTGTTCGATAAACTCTTGTAGCAGGCGCTGATTAACGGGATTATCTTCAACATACAGCAACTGCCAAACCATGGATGGCGCATTGACCTCAGGCTCGCTGTGCAGGCTAAGCGATGATGGCGGCGTGGCTACTGGCAGCTCGAACCAAAAGGTGCTCCCTTGCCCGGGCGTACTGACGACACCGATACTGCCGTGCATCAACTCCACCAGTTGACGTGTCAGCGCCAGCCCCACACCTGTCCCTTCAATCCCAGAAGCCTCCGCCCCTAAGCGCTGGAAAGGCTGAAACAACTCTGCTTGCTGGACAGGCGTAAGTCCTTGACCTGTATCTTTAACTAGAATTCGCCAATGGTTTTTTTCTGGCTCTAATAGCACCTCAACCTGGCCACCTGGTCGGTTGTATTTAATGCCATTGGTAATCAGATTGATCAACACCTGCTGGCAACGCGTAAAGTCAGCCATCACCCACGCAGAAGCTGTCTGTCGGCTGAACAACTTGACCTGATACTGATCCGCAATCGGCTGCAAACCCTCCAGAGTCGCAGACAGGACTTCTTTCAGATCCAGGACTTCAAGAGAAACCCGCATCTTGCCGGCTTCAATGCGTGCTAAATCCAGTACATCGTTAATTAACGTCAGCAGATGCTGGCCGCTTTTATAAATCTGCTGAACTTGGCGACGCTGGCGCTCGGTTAAAGGCTGCTTACCTGCCTGCAACAGCTGCGCAAACCCCAAAATAGCATTCATCGGAGTACGCAGCTCATGACTCATCGAAGACAAAAAATCACTCTTGGCTTTATTGGCTTGTTCAGCCACTTCTTTGGCTTCGCGCAACTCTTCATTCATCGAATCACGCTCTTGCATCTGGCGATAAAGACGTATCAATAACGCGCAACTACTGGTAAAAGGCTTTAACCAGTCAGCCAGCTCAGGCTGGTAATCCATGTCGCCATTGGCAACCGCATACATACCGATGACTTCACCTTGATCATAAATCGGGACACCCATATAGCGGGTTAATTCTGGATGCCCAGCAGGAAGGTACATCTGACGCTGACTCTCTCGCATCTGATTATCAATCACCAACTGGCCACCCACAAAGACCTGGCCAAGCAAGGTATTTGGGCGACTCAGCAACATATCGCCATCCATCAGCTTTTGCATCAGGGCTTGTGATTGCGCATTCCAAGAAAGATCACTGATCGCATGAATTTTGAGTGCAGGTTGCGCATCAACAGACAAGACTTCGCCTATCAGCGCATAGTCACTGTGTGTGAGCTGTCGCAAGGCATCCTTGAGAAAGGCCCACAAACGATCTTGAGAAATCAAGGCTTGATAATCCGTCATCCCCTGATGAAGCACTTTGAGTAGATTTTTTTCCTGCTGTTCGGCCTGCTGAGCCGCACGAATCGCGCGCAAATCAGACAAGATGCCAATAAATTGACGCTCCTGATCTGTCTCTACACTGGGAATTTCACTGACGGCTAGGTGAATGGGCAGTGTATGCCCTTGTTGGTGCAAGGCTTCCACCTCACGCCCTTGACCAATAATCCGCGCTTCGCCTGTTTGCAAAAAATGGGTCAAGTAGCTGTCATGATGATCAGCCCAACGCGCTGGCATTAAGCGATTGATCTTCTGCCCTATCAGCTCAGCAGCAGGATAGCCCAGTAACTGCGAAGCGAAGGGGTTAACCTCTAAAATGCGACCCTGCTGATTGATGCGGATCATGCCCGCTGCTGCTGAATCCAAAATGGCACGATAGCGTGCCTGATGCATCTGGGCTTCGCGCCGCTGCTGATGTAAACGAATCAGCTCCTCAACTTGACCGGCCAAGGCGCACAGTGTCTGTACATCCCGTTCAGAAAAAGAGCGCGGCTGTGGACCCAACAAACATAAACTGCCAATCAACAGACCAGGCTCGATGCTTAAAGGGACACCAGCATAAAAGCGCACCTGAAGATCACCAGTGACCAGAGGATGCTGCTGAAAGCGCCTATCTTGATGGGTATCCTCAATAATCAGAGGGGTGCCTTGATAAATAGCATGACTACAAAAAGAAGCCTCGCGTGAGGTCTCACAAAAATCTAGGCCTTGGATGGATTTAAACCACTGGCGCTGTGCATCCACTAAAGAAACAAGCACGGTTTTGACTTGAAAAAGCTGCTGCGCCAGCTCAGTCACACGATCAAAAGAAGCTTCTGCAGCTGTATCGAGCAGGCCTAAAGCATGTAAATGCGCCAGACGTTCGGCTTCATTATCGGGGACGAGAAAGGATGAAGACATGCCTGGATCTCATGGTTGATTAACTACTCTTCGCACTAGTCAGCAATAAACCTGCGGCAATAAAAGTCCCACCAAAGGTTTTATTCAATAGCGCCTGATGGCGTGGATGCTGCAATAGGCCCAGCACCTTGGCGGCCAAGCCGGTATACCCTGCCATCACGATCAAATCGACCACCACCATCGTGAGTCCCATCAACACATATTGCTCAAGCAAAGGCTGATGCGGGTCCAAAAATTGTGGCAAGACGGCCAAAATAAACACGATGGCCTTGGGATTACTGGCATTCACCACAAACCCACGCCACACCAAACCCCAGCGTGCTCCAGCTTGCACAGCAGTGTCGGTATCACGATGCAGCTGGACAGGAGCATGCCACTGCTTCCAACCCAGATAGAGCAGATAAGCGATACCACACCACTTCACCAGACCAAAAGCCCATTCAGAAGCCATTAATAAAGCACCCAAGCCAGCCGCTGCAATCACCAGCTGCAGAATCAGCGCCAACTGCAAGCCAATCGCATTCCAATACCCCACGCGAAATCCATAATTCAGGCCCGCCGACATCGATGCCACCGCTCCTGCCCCTGGCGATAAACTGATCACCCAGCTGGTCATGAAAAAGGTTACCCAGACTTCCCAACTCATCACTTTTTCCTTTTGTTGAAATCCACCAAAAAAGCAGATTAGCAGGTCTCTCGCCCGTGTCCTACCCCATCGATGACTTGACCCGCCACCCCTTATACCCGAGTATATTAGTCAAGATTATCGACGGAGAAGCCCATGTCTTTTTTTAACGCCTGGAAGGTCACGCCACGCTACACCCAACTGGGCTCACTTTTTTATCAGCCTCATCAGCCAGAAGTGTTTCCAGGCCCTAGCCAACTGGTTGCCTTGAGCACGGATGCAGCCCGCCTGATTGACCTTGATCCTTGCACCCTCGATGAAAAGGCGCTGTTGGATTGGATGAGCGGAAGACTCAGGCTTGAGGGCAGCCAACCTATCGCGATGAAGTATGCTGGACATCAGTTTGGGCAGTTTAACCCCGCTTTAGGCGATGGGCGCGGCCTGTTGATGGTGGAACTCACCAATCAGCTCGGCCAACCTTGGGAAGTCCATCTCAAGGGTGCAGGACAAACGACCTACTCACGTTTTGGCGATGGACGCGCTGTATTGCGCTCTTCGATTCGTGAGTTTTTAGGCAGCGAAGCACTGCATCACTTAGGCATCCCGACAACGCGTGCACTGGCTGTCGCCACAACAGGAGAAAGCGTCCGGCGTGAAATCTACGAACCCGGTGCCACCTTACTCCGCTTAACACCCAGTCATCTGCGCTTTGGTCATTTTGAGCATGCTTATATACAGCAAGATCTGAGCGGCCTGCATCAATTGGCTGACTATGCACTCCAACATTACTTTCCAGAGCAACTGGAGGCTGAGGCACCCTATGCACAGCTGTTTGCCGAGGTTGTTGCGCGCACTGCACGCTTAGGGGCACTGTGGCAGGCCTATGGTTTTTGTCATGGTGTGCTGAATACCGACAACATGTCCTTGCTAGGCGAAACACTGGATTACGGCCCCTTTGCCTTTTTAGATCACTATCAGCCTCAGATCACCTTCAACCACAGTGATCCGCAAGGACGCTATGCTTTTGATCGCCAACCCAGCATTTTGCATTGGAATCTTGTGCGTCTTGCGCAGGCCTTTTCGCCTCTTGTCGATACCGAGCTGTTAAATCAGCAGCTCGCGCTGTTTATGCCTCAGCTGGAGCAGGCCTACTACCAATGTTTAGCACAACGCCTAGGCGTGGATGCCCAAGCAGACAGAAGACTGATTGAGGACTTTTTGGCTCTGTGTCGCAGCGATGAGATCGACTGGACCGATTTTTTACGTCGCCTCGCTGAAGGAGACACCGCCCAAGCACTGAGCCTGACATCGCAATCAGCTGCATGGCGAATGTGGCTGGTGGAGTGGCAGCAGGCCGTGCAAGCTCAGTATCCTGATGCAGAAGCACGACAGGCCGCGCTCTGCCAATACAATCCCTGCATTGTGCCGCGCACGCATCTTCTGCAAGCAGCGATTGAGGCAGCAGAGCTGGGTGATTTCAGCCAAGTCAGACGCCTGCATGCTTTGCTGCGTCGACCTTTTAACAGTGAAGGGGTGCAAAAAACTGATCGACAGGCTCCACCCAAAGGCTGGCCAGTGGCACTCTCTTGCTCTTCTTGATAGCGTCAAATCAAAATAAAGAGCCTCAGACAAAGATTCAGCCTCGCATTCAGGCTCATTTATGCTTTAATACAGGTGTCATCAGACTGATCATAAGCAGCAACTTCTTAGGAAAGACCTTTGAATTTGAGTGCTTTTTTGCATGAAGAAGTTAAGCGGGCAGTATATACTGATCAAGCTGAGCTGAAGAGCCCTCCGACCACTGCTGAAGGATGACTGAATCGATGCGTGCAGATTTTATCAATCCCTTTTTACATGCCATGCTGAATGTTTTGCGGACGATGTGCCAAATGCAACCTCAGGTTGGCAAGCCCCTGCTCAAAGAAGATGACTTTGCGCGAGGCGTGGTCACAGGCTTCGTTGACATGATGGGTGAGAGCACAACTGGCTCCCTGGCGATTTCTTTTCCGGCTGCGGTGGCTTTTGATATCGCTGAACGCATGCTGGGTGAAAAAATCACCGAAGTTGATGACACCATCCGCGACCTAGTCGGTGAGATCACCAACATGGTCTGTGGTGGTGCTAAAAAGATTCTTGCTGAAAAAGGCTATGATTTTTATCTTTCTCAGCCAGTGACTTTTGTGGGCGATAATCACACCATTACACACAGTGTTTATGGGCCAAAAATCCTGCTGCCCTTTCACGTAGATAGCGGCGATTTTGTGGTCGAAGTCTGCTTTCGTGATTAAGCCTGTCAACGCATCGCCCTGCCTGCTTCTTTTCATCACAATTAAAAAGGCCCGATCTCAGATCAGGCCTTTTTCAGATCACTAGACTAGAGCCGCAGGGTGTTATTTTTTAGTGCGCAGTAGAATATACACCGCGCCTGTACCGCCATCGGCAGGACGAGCTGAGGTAAAAGCCAGCACATCCGTCATCTGCTTCAACCACACGGCCACATGGGATTTAATGCTCGGCAACTCACCTTCTCGGTTATAAGACTTGCCATGCACCAGCAACAAGCATTTAAAACCTCGCTGTCGCCCCTCACGCACAAAGTCAACCAGGGCAGCACGTGCCGCCTCGATGGTCATACCATGCAAATCCAAGCCTTCTTGCCATGGCAGATCACCGCGCACTAAAGCCTTCCAGCTCCTTAAGGGTAAATCTGGCACATGAAAGTGCAGTTCATCGCCGGGATTGATGGGGCGCACCTGACCATCAGATAAACCAATTTCGGCCAGATCAACTACCTCGGCCTGTGCCGCCTGCTGGCGTAAGCGCGCATTCAGCGCAGTCAAAGCAGGCGATTGACGCACATCAGCCCGGTCATCTTGAAGGCGCTTAACACCTTGCATCATCTGTTGAAAGAGCTGCTGATCGTCAGCAAAATCACTCTCTTCGTTCACGATCGACTCCTTATGTTAGACTGCGAATATCCTAACATGATCACACAGGAAATGATGCCGCCATGACACCGCCTCTGACCCACCAAACCACCACCTCACTTGTGCAAGAGCTGCAAACTCTACGTGATTTTATCCGCTGGGCACTCACCCAGTTCCACTGTCATAATCTCTACTATGGTCATGGCACAGATAATGCTTGGGATGAAGCGCTGCATCTGGTCTTGGGCAGCCTGCACTTACCTTGGGATACCGATGAGCGCCTGCTCGATGCACGCCTCACTCAACTAGAGCGTGAAAAACTGGTCGAGCTGATTCGTCGTCGCTGCGAAGAAAGAACCCCCCTCCCCTATTTATTGGGCGAAAGCTGGTTTGCAGGACTGCCTTTTAAAGTCGATGCACGTGTGCTGATTCCACGCTCACCCATCAACGAGCTGATCGAAGAGGCCTTCTCCCCCTGGTTTGGTGAAGAGCACCCACCGCAACGCATTCTGGATCTGTGCACAGGTAGCGGCTGTATTGGTATTGCTTGTGCCTATGCCTTTCCAACTGCCGAGGTGATCCTCAGTGATATTTCCAGCGATGCTTTGGATGTCGCGCAAGAGAACATTGAGCGCCACCACCTCCAGGACAGAGTGAGTGCACGTGCCTCCGATCTTTTCAGTGGTTTGCAAGGCGAAACCTTTGACCTGATTGTCAGCAACCCACCTTATGTAGATGAACATGATCTGTCGCTGATGCCAGATGAGTATCATCAAGAGCCTGAGTTGGCACTCGCCGCAGGTGAAGATGGCCTTGATCTGGTGCGCGTGATTCTTCAGCGCGCTCGACAGCATCTGAATCCAGGTGGTCTGCTGATTGTTGAGGTCGGCAACAGCCAGGTTCACCTTGAAGCTCTGCTGCCTGAGGTTCCCTTTTTATGGGTTGAGTTTGCTGCCAATGCAGCGGGCGTTTTTGTGCTCACCGCCGAGCAGCTTGAAATCCATCAAGCCGCTTTTGATGCGCTCACCTAGGGAAGCTTTGATCAACATCATCAGCGCAGCACCACCAAGCGCAAGAGTGAATCAGGGGTTTTCTGGCTCAAGCACTGTGCATTCAATGACTTGCATAACATATTACTTACGAACACGATAGGTATCATCTATGTCAGGCAATACTCTCGGTCGTCTTTTTACCGTCACGACTTTTGGTGAAAGCCACGGCCCCGCTCTGGGCGCTATTATTGATGGCTGCCCACCCGGTTTAGCACTGTGCGAGGCCGATCTGCAAATTGATCTGGATCGTCGTAAACCCGGCACCAGCCGGCATACCACGCAACGCCGTGAGGCGGATCAAGTCAAGATTCTCTCCGGTGTTTTTGAGGGCAAAACCACAGGCACGCCGATCGGGCTGCTGATTGAAAATACCGATCAGCGCTCGAAAGACTATGGCGAGATCCAGCACCAGTTTCGTCCAGCCCATGCTGACTACACCTATCAGCAAAAATACGGCATTCGCGATCATCGTGGCGGCGGACGTAGCTCTGCACGCGAAACAGCCATGCGTGTTGCCGCAGGGGCCATCGCCAAAAAATACCTACTGGAAGAATATGGCGTGCGAATTCGTGGCTACCTCAGCCAACTTGGCCCGATCAAAATCAGCCAATTCGATTGGGATGAAGTCGAACGTAATCCCTTCTTCTGCCCAGACGCCAGCCAGGTTGCAGCACTCGAAGACTATATGGACGCACTGCGTAAAGAGGGCGAGTCGATAGGCGCGCGCATTAATGTCGTTGCAGAAGGCCTCCCTGTGGGACTGGGTGAACCCATTTTTGATCGACTTGATGCCGATATCGCCCATGCGATGATGTCCATCAATGCCGTCAAGGGCGTCGAGATCGGCGCTGGCTTTGCCTGCGTGGAGCAAAAAGGCAGCGAACATCGTGATGAAATGACACCTGAAGGCTTTCTGAGCAATCAAGCCGGCGGCATCCTGGGCGGCATTTCGACTGGGCAAGATATTTTGGTCAGTATCGCACTCAAGCCAACATCCAGCCTGCGCCTACCGGGTCGTGGGGTCGATCGCCATGGGCAAGCCTGCGAGATTATCACCAAGGGGCGCCATGATCCCTGTGTCGGCATTCGCGCGACCCCGATCGCAGAAGCCATGCTGGCTTTGGTACTGATGGATCATCTACTGCGCCATCGCGGTCAGAATGCGCGCGTCCACTCTACAACCCCCTTGATCCCGCCTAGCGTGATTTAATTTTTTTACCTTCTATAGCAGTTTATAAATGGCCTATTGACGCAGACAAGAGTTTTTTCTTCTTTTATGCTCGCAATAGGCCAGTTTTATGCTACCTTTTAAACTTCTGTTCTTTTTAGCGACTATATCGCAGTTGCGTTAAGCAACACTTCTTGGTTAAATAGAACCAAAGTCGGACGCACTAACACAGAGGTTGTCCCGTGAAAGTGAACGTAGAAATTGATATGACGCCTGAAGAGTTCCGTAAGGCGATGGGGTTACCTGATGTACAACCCCTGCAAGAGGAACTGATGCGCAGAATCCAAGAACAGATGGAAGCTGGCGTTGAAGGCTACGATGCCCTCTCCCTTCTTAAACCCTTTGTTTCTCAGAGCTTTGACTCAGTCAACACCTATCAAAAAATGATGATGGACCTGATGTCGAGCTATGGGAAATCCAGCTAGCTAGATAAGCTATCTATTTAAATCGGGTTTAATAAGAGGGAGTTTTAAAAAAGTTCTTCATTAAGCTTTAATAGGAATGTCATTTGATCACCACAATCCGTCTTCAGACTGTTTGTGAAAGCTTTTAAATGAACAAAACTTGCACATCAATGTACAAGGGCTGTTCAATATATACTGGGCTTTTGCCCACCACTTGACGTAATGGAGTAGACTATGATTCAAGATAAAGCCATGCAAGACAAAATGATGAACGCCTTCACTGAGCAAACCAAAAACCTCTATACCCCAATGCGTAAAATCAACGCTTTGCTGGTTGAGAACATGGAAAAAATGACTGACTTTCAACTGGAAGCCCTGAAGGCTTATAGCCATATGGGTCTGTCACAGATGAAGCAGGCGACAGAAGTCAAGGATGCAGATACCGTACGCGATTACAGCGCTTCTCAGGCTGAAATGATGAGCAACCTGAGCAAGAAAATTCTTGAAGATGCGAAGACCATGGCTGATATGAGCATGGAATTCAAAGCTGAAGTTGAAAAGATTCTTGAACAGTCTCGCAGCCAGGCTTTCAATAAAGCAGCTGAAGAAACCAAAGCTGAAGCTAAGCCAGCCGCTAAGCCAGCTGCTGCAGCGGCAAAATAAGCTGAGCGCGACATATGTTCAGTTCACGCCAGCAACACTGACGTGAACAGCAATAAGGGGCCTCTGCGCCCCTTTTTTATCTGGACAGTCAGAGGGTGAGACGCATGAGCGATCAAGTTTCAGATCAAGGGCAGGATACTTATAATCCTGCGGAAATGTTTGAATGGATGACCAAGGCGAACGAACGCTACCAAGCAGTGATCGAGCAGCTTGTCAGCCGTAATGAAGGTGGCATGAGTGACTCGTCGATGTCTGTCATGAGCGATATGGCAGGACATTTTCAATCGCTTGGAGAACAGCTCACCAGTAACCCGATGGTCTTGTTTGATGAGCAGATGAGCCTGATGCAAGGTCAGATGGAACTGTGGCAGGCCACAGCCCGCGAGCTACTGGGTGAAAAAAATGTCGAAGCAGTGATTGAGCCTGCCAAGGATGATCGGCGTTTCACTGATCCGGAATGGACGGACAACCTGATCTTCAACTTCATCAAACAGTCTTATCTGCTCTATGCACGTTGTCTGCTGAATATCGTGCATGGCGTTGAAGGGCTCAGTGACCATACTCGTCAACAGCTCGATTTTTATGCGCGTCAGTATGTCAATGCCCTCTCCCCCTCCAACTCGATTTTCACCAATCCTGAAGTGATGCGCCGCACTCTGGCGACACGCGGCCAGAATCTGCTCAAAGGCATGGAACAGCTTGCCCGGGATTTAAAAGAAAGCGCAGAAGGCCTGAATGTCACTATGACCGACCGTAGCGCCTTTAAGCTCGGTGAGAACGTGGCGACGACACCTGGGCAGGTGGTCTTTCAGAACCGCTTGATTCAGCTGATTCAATACCAGCCAACGACAGAAAAGCAGTACAAAACTCCCCTTCTGGTTGTGCCACCTTGGATCAACAAGTATTACATTCTTGACCTGCGCGAAAGCAACTCTTTGGTCAAGTGGCTCACCGATCAAGGCCACAGCGTCTTTATTATCTCTTGGGCCAACCCAGGTCCCAGCATGCGTGATTATGGCTGGGCAGAGTACATGGAAGAAGGTACCCTGGCAGCCATTGAAGCCGTGAAAAAACAAACCGGTGAGCAGAAGGTTAATCTACTCTCCTACTGTATTGGCGGCACTTTAACAGCCACCACCCTGGCTTATTTAGCAGCACAAAAACAGGCCGATCAGATTCAGTCTGTCACCTATATGGCCACACTGCAGGACTTCTCCGAGCCTGGCGAGATCAAGGTCTTTATTAATGAGTCCAGCCTGCAAGGTATAGAAAAACAACTGGATCGTACTGGCTACCTGGATGGCCGCGTGATGGCCTTCAGTTTTAACCTGCTGCGCGAAAATGATCTTTTCTGGTCTTTCTTTATCAACAACTATCTAAAGGGAGAGCGCCCTGCTGCCTTTGATTTGTTGTACTGGAATACTGATGGCACCAATATGCCAGCAGCCATGCACAAGTTCTACCTGCGCAATATGTATCAGAATAATCGTCTGATCCAACCCGAGGGTATCGAGCTCAAAGGCGTGAAGATCGATCTGCGTCAGATCAAAACACCCGCCTACTTTGTTTCGACGATTCAGGATCATATCGCTCAATGGAAGTCCACCTACAAGGGCGCCCAGGTGCACTCTGGCCCAGTCGAGTTTGTGTTATCTGGATCGGGGCATATTGCCGGAATAGTGAATCCGCCCAATAAAGTGAAGTACGGCTACTGGACCAACAAAAAACTGGCGGATACGGCAGACGGCTGGTTTGCCGGTGCGGAGAAGAACGAAGGCTCCTGGTGGCCTCACTGGCAGAACTGGATGCTGGAACAAGGCCATGTGAAGGCTGAGGAACAGGTGCCTGCACGCCTGCCAGAAAAAGGCAAGCTGAGTGTGATTGAAGCTGCGCCCGGCAGCTATGTTCGTAAAACCATTGCAGAAGTGCTGCAAGAAGAACTGACACCAGAGAAGTAATCCGCTTCCTTGCGTGTCTACAAACCGAACCTGCTGCCAGGTTCGGTTTTTTTGTTAGCGCGGAGCTGAATCAATTCTGAAAATAATTAAGCTCTTGAAGGACTTAGACTTTAAAGCGCCCAACCAGCTGCTGCAGCTCTTGCGCCACCTGATTAAGCTGGGTGCCACTTTGAGCAACATCCTGCGCCGAATGACTCGTCTGACCACTCAGTGCGACAATACGCTCTAGATTACGATTCAGCTCATCAACTGTACTACTTTGCTGCTCGGTCGCAGAAGCTATCTGGATATTCATCCCTTCGATCTGCTGAATGCCAGAGGTGATAGAAATCAGCGCTTGCCCAGCGGCCTCAGCATTCGCCGTTGTGGCATCAGAACGGGCATTGCTGGCCCGCATGGAGTCGACTGCGGTGGTAATACGCTGACGCAGTTGATCGACAGTGGCCTGAATCTGCTCTGTGGAGTCATGGGTGCGCGCCGCCAGTGTACGCACTTCATCCGCGACGACGGCAAAACCCCGCCCTGCTTCACCCGCACGCGCTGCCTCTATCGCGGCATTCAGCGCCAGCAGGTTCGTCTGCTCGGCGATAGCTCGTATCACATCCATGACTTGACCGATTTGCTCACCGGATTGCTGCAGTTTTTCAACTTCGGTGGCTGTTGAGCGGATGACCTCCGCCTGTTCTTGGATCGAGCTCACGACCGTGCGAACTCTTTCTGTACCCTGCTCTGTCTCTTGCCCACCCTGCTGAGCAGCGATCGAGGCATCCTGCGCATGGCGTGCGACTTCTTCGACCGTCGCGACCAGCTGATTCATCGCAGCAGCAATCTGATCCACTTCGCTTTGTTGATTATCCATATCGCTTCCCATGCTAAGGCTTGCACTTTCTACCCGCTGAGCATGGCCGGCCAGCTCCTGTGCCGTACCACCGATATCACTGACCAGCTGGCGAATCCGATCCACAAACTGGTTAAAGGCTTCCGCTAGCTGGCCAAGTTCATCACGCCGTGAGATCTGAAGCTGCTGCGTCAAATCCGCTTCTCCTTGAGCAATATCGCGCATCCGCGCCACCATACGCTGAATCGGCCGCACCTGCTGGCGTGCCACGAGGACAATAATCAGTGTTAGTGCCGCAAGCACGCTGAGAATGACCAGACCGATACTCCACAGCAAGGCTTCGGTGGTTGCAGTAAAATTCTGACTCGGCACCGAGACACCAACCGTCCATCGCGGCGTGTTGGGAATCGGGCTCCACACCATCGTCACCGACTCGCCATTCAGATTCAAAATATCGCCCATACCCGCTTCACCACGCACAAAACGGCGGCCATGCTGATCGAGTCCTTGATAGCCATGTCGATCAGCATCGGTCACATTGATCTGCATCCGTGCTTGAGGCGCTGGGTGAGCCACCATCATGCCTGTCCCATCCACCACCCAGCCATAGCTGCCGGCTCCCATCTCAAGACTGGCGACAATCTGCGACAGCTCCTCCATCGACAAGGAGATCCCCAGCAAACCAACCGCTTGTCCGTCAGAATCACGAACTACCTGCGCCATCACGGCCACAGGGTTACCCATCACCACTGATAGCAAGGGCTGAGTCAGGACTCGCTCTTGCTGCTTGCGCACCAGTAACTCTTGAAAGTAATCACGACCACTAATATCAAAGCGCTGTCCGGTATGGATCAGCGCCTGCCCATTAGGTTGGGCAAAGAAGAAGGATTCCACCGCCAGATCACCGCCATGCTGCTCGATCAGCCAGCCTTCGACCTCCTCCAAGGTTTGTGCATGACGCAATTCATGGGCTGAGGACAGAGCTTGCATCCACATGCGATAGCCATCTAGCCAGCGCGCCACTTCAGCGCCGCGCGCCTCGACTTGACGACGGCTACCTTCTTCAATCAATGGGGGGACAGCTTGATTCAACTGCGAGGTCACTAGAAGACCGAGTAGCAGAAAACCAATGAGGAGCGGTAACAAGACCGCCATGAGTAAACGCTGCATCATAGAGAGTTGATTCAACATGCTTCCCTGATCTCCTTGTTGTTATTGCCATATCCGCATGGCTTTGGAGTCTATGACTCTAATCAATCCACCTCCCAGGGGTCAAGAAAGAAGAATTCTATAGACGCAACTCATTGAAAATGCACCCATGCTGGGGAACTTCTTCGCGCTTTTCCTCTCTTTGTTAACAAACGGTTTAGTTTAATATCTGCTTAGCTTGGGTCACTTGCAGCCGAATGCTAAACTGCCAGCATCCACGGATATCAGGAGTTACGATGAATCTATCTCGCCCTAGGTTGAGTACAGGCCGTGTTATCTGGGCCCATTTGATGCGTGCCTCTTTATTGCTGCTGCTGTGGTGGATCTTAACTGAGGGTGCACTGCATAGCTGGATCATTGGTGGGCCAGCCATCTTGTTGGCGCTGATGATCGCGGCCCATTTGGCACCTGTGCGCCTAACCGCAAGCCGCTTTTCGCTATGGGGTTTACTGCGCTTTGTCGGTTTTTTCTTGCGTCTCTCGATTGTCGCGGGGTTCGATGTTGCTTGGCGCTTGCTCCATCCCAGACTGCCCATTGAGCCTGGCTGGCAGTCTTTTCAAACACGCTTGCCTGCCGGTCGGATGCGTTGGTTGCTCGCCATGACCCTGTCACTCTTACCTGGCACCATCACGCGTTCGCTGGAGGGGCCTCAGCTAGAGCTCCATGCGCTGGATGTGCGCCAGGATTTAGAAGCCCAGTTCAGGGCAACCGAAGTGGCCATTGCGGCGATCTTTTGCTATCCGCTGCCCACCACAGATTCCGTTTCTTCTGTATAAGGAAAGCTCATCATGGATAGCATCTATGCTCTGTGTGCGTTGTTGCTGGTGTTTGCGCTCCTGCTGGGGCTAGTCAGAATTTGGCGCGGCCCCCTGCCTGCTGATCGGATGCTGGCCGCACAACTCTTTGGTACCTCCAGTGTCGGTCTAAGCCTGCTCCTGGCTCAGTGGATGCACCTGCCTGCCTTGCGCGATATAGCTTTAGTGCTGGCCCTGCTCGCCTTGATGGCCAGTGTCGCTTTTGTGGCTCGCGGCCAGCCACAACAACCCAAGGCGGGTGATCCTGCTCAGTCCAACACCCGCTCTGAACCTGCTTCTGATCCAGCATCAGCAGAGGAGAAGCCAAATGCTCCTTAGTCTACAAGCCCTTTTCTTGATCAGCGGCGCGATGTTCTTTGTCATCGGCAGCCTCGGTTTATTGCGCTTCCCAGATACAGCATCACGCCTGCATGCCCTCACCAAGGTGGATAACCTCGGTTTAGGTTTACTGGTCTGCGGCCTACTCCTCGGCACTGAGCAGGGGATTTGGGCCTTAAAACTGCTGCTCATTTGGCTGCTAACGATTGCAGCCAGTGCGCTGGCTGGTCATCTGGTGTTGAACCAGACACCCCACCATCCGCCTTCACCACGCTCAGGAGAGGATCATGATTGATTGGCTTTTAGTGGGTGGCCTGCTGCTGCTGGCCATCGGTGTACTGGTGGCACGACAGCTTTATCAAGCCGTGGTGATGTTTATCGCCTTTGGTCTGTTAATGGCTTTGGTCTGGATACGCATGGAGGCCCCAGATCTGGCCTTGGCTGAAGCAGCGATAGGTGCGGGACTGACCGGCGTCTTGCTCCTGGATGCCCTGGGACATTTGCGCGAGCCGCACCGGCCATCGAACCCATCCTTGGCCTTGCCGTTGGTGATGACTGGATTGCTCTGCCTGTGTCTGCTCGCGGCACTGCTTTACCCTGTAACCGAGCGCGAGAGCTTGATTGAGCAGGTAGCCACCTCCTTGCCAGCGACTGGGGTAGAACATCCCATTACAGGTGTTCTGCTCGCGTTTCGCGCTTATGACACGCTGCTGGAAGTCGCCGTGGTGCTGGTGGCCGTGGTGGTGGGCTTGGCATTAAGAATGAGCCATGAGGATCAACCCGCAGCCAGTCAGGCCCACTCTCCACTACTGAGTGGCATGCTGGCATGGCTCGCCCCAGTCATGCTGTTGGTCGGAAGCTATCTGCTATGGATCGGGAGCTATCGCAGTGGTGGCGCGTTTCAATCCGCTGCGGTTTTAGCCGCCTTGCTGGTGTTGCTCAAACTGGCTGGTTTTTCTTTACAGCGTTTAAGTTCAGGTTGGGTGTTTCGCTTGGGTGCGGTGGTGGGGCTTGGCTTTTTTATCGCCGCTGGCTGGCTGGCTCAAGGCTTGGGTGGTCAGTTTCTGGAGTGGCCCACCGCTGTATCCGGCGCGTTTATCCTCTCGATCGAGCTGGTGCTCAGTGGTTCTTTAGCCCTGCTGCTCTACAGCCTGTTTGAAGCCAGCCCTGCGCCGCTTCCTCTTCAAGTATCCTAAAACGGAGAATGCACAGCCATGCCGAGCCTGCTGCTTTATACCTTAACTGGCGGACTTTTGGTCTTGCTTGGATTGCTAGGATTTGTGTTACACGCTCATCTACTGCGCCGCCTGATGGCCTTTAATCTGATGGGCAGTGGCTGCTTTTTAGTGATGGTTGGATTCGCCCAATATACCTCTGATGTCGATGCCGTTCCTCAAGCGCTGGTTTTAACCGGCATCGTAGTTGCCGTGGCCGCCACCGCCTTGGCGCTGGTCTTGGTCAGACGCTGGTATCACCTGACAGGACAGGTCACCTTGACCGAAGACACATCACCCAAGAAGGAGACATCATGAGTAACCATCTGATGCCCTGGCTGGTGATGCTTCCTCTCGTTTGGGCGCTCTTGGGCTTGCTCACCCCGCGCTCTTGGGCAGAGAAACTGGCCCTGCTGTTTGTGCTGCTTCAAGGCGCTGTGCTGCTCGCTATTTCGGCTGAAGGCTGGGGGCAAGTGGTGTTCTTAGGAGGTTGGGCACCACCACTGGGCATTGCATTGCGCATGGAGGGCGTGACCCACCTGCTACTCTGGCTGACGTGGATAGTGATGAGCTTCTCTGCGCTGCATGCCAGTCGTTATCTGATCGAGTATCCACGCGCGCAGGTCTATTTCTGGCCACTTTTTGCTTTTTGCTGGTCTGGCCTGAATGTGGTCTGGCTGTCGGGCGATCTGTTTAATCTCTATGTTGGCCTCGAATTACTGGGCCTGAGTTCAGTCGGGCTGATCGCCCTGACCGGACAAAAAGAAGCACTGGGTGCCAGCCTGCGCTATCTCTATGCCGCTTTATTGGGTTCCTTGGCTTATCTATTGGGCGTTGGGTTGCTCTATGGTGCTTATGGCACACTCGATCTCCACCTGCTGAGCCAAGCATTCACACTCAATCCTCTCACTTGGATGGCACTGGCCTGCATGACGCTGGGCTTGCTGCTCAAAACAGCGATCTTTCCGCTCCATAGTTGGCTTCCACCCGCCCATGCCCGTGCGCTACCTCCTGTCAGTGCACTGCTCTCCGGGCTCGTCGCCAAGGCCTCCTTTGTGATTCTGGTGCGCCTGTGGATCGATCTGGCATGGCCGCAAGCCAGCGAGGAGACCTTACTCTATGGGTTAGGCCAAGGACTAGGAGCCTTAGGCGCAGGCGCCATTCTCTGGGGTGGCTGGATGGCTTGGCGTCAGGAGCAGCTCAAACCTCTGGTGGCCTATTCCACCGTGGCACAGCTTGGCTATTTAATGCTGGCCTTTCCGTTAATTTTTGGTGCGACCAGTCAGCTCGCGGCTTCTCTTGCGTGGGAGGGAATGTGGATGCAGCTTCTGGCGCACGGACTGGCTAAAGCCGCGATGTTCCTTGCGGCGGGCAATCTGGTTCTGGCGATGGGACAGGGTGAACTCAAAGGCTTACATGGCGTGGGACGTCATCTGCCCTTCTCATTATTGGGTTTTGGCTTGGCTGGCGTCAGTTTGATGGGATTACCCCCCAGCGGCGGCTTCACCGCCAAGTGGCTGATGCTACAAAGCGCCTTGATCAGCGGTCAGGGGTGGTGGATCGCCATTTTACTGGTCGGCAGCCTGCTGAGTGCACTGTATGTTTTCAAAGTCTTTCATTACTGCTTCACTGAAGAGCCCAATGAGAGTGATCATTTCCGCCATCCATCGACCTGGCTCGATCTCTCTGCTCTGCTACTGGCCTTAGGGGCACTGGCTTTAGGTCTGGCTTCCTACTGGCCGATGACCTGGATGCAATCCTCTTGCCTGGGAGGCTCGCTATGCTAGATCTTCATTTTTGGCTGCCACTGGCGGTCCTCTCAACCTCTTTGATTGCCGCAGCGCTGATCTTTTGGATTCCAGAGCACAGTAGCCGACTGCGCACCAGTGTGAACCTAGCGGCAGCCTTATTTAAAATTCTGCTGATGGTGCTGATTCTGATCGGCGTCAGTCACGGCGAAGAGTTTATTACCCAGTTTCCGCTGATGCAGGATGTTGATTTTGTGCTGCGCGCCGATGCGCTAGGCGTGCTGTTTGCTGGCCTGTCTTCTGTTCTTTGGCTCTTCACCACCATCTATGCCATCGGCTATCTTGAACATACACCGAACCGTCGCCGCTTCTTTGGCTTTTTTAGTCTTTGCGTGGCTTCCACTCTCGGTATTGCCTTTGCGGGTAACCTGTTCACCTTTGTGATCTTTTATGAACTGCTGACGCTCTCGACCTATCCTCTGGTGGTGCACAAGGGCACACCGGCGGCGCTGCGAGCCGGACGCCTGTATTTGCAATACACCCTGGCAGGCGGCTTGGTGCTGCTGATGGGCGTCTTGGCACTGCATAGCCTTGTCGGTGCTGTTCCCTTTGCTGAAAAGGACGCACTGGTCGCCTTGGCAGAAGAGCAGCCTCATCTATTGCAAGGTATTTTCCTGCTGCTGATGCTGGGTTTGGCCGTGAAAGCCGCGATGGTACCTTTGCATGGCTGGCTGCCTCAGGCGATGGTCGCACCCGCTCCCGTCAGCGCTCTGCTTCATGCCGTTGCGGTCGTTAAGGCCGGGGCCTTTGGCATCGTGCGGGTAGTCTATGATGTCTATGGTATTACGCTGAGCTGGGAGCTTGGGCTGCTGCTTCCGCTTGGTTTGGCCGCAGCCTTCACTATTTTATATGGCTCCATTCGTGCCCTCAGCCAAACCGATATCAAAAAACGCTTGGCCTTCTCAACCGTCAGTCAAGTCTCTTATATTGCGCTGGGAATTAGCCTGTTTGGGCCTTTGGGCACCTTGGGTGGCCTGGTCCATCTGCTGCATCAAGGCTTGATGAAGGTCACGCTGTTCTTCTGCGCTGGCAACTATGCCGAAACACTTGGCATTCATCGTATTGATCAACTCGATGGAGCAGGACAGCGCATGCCCGCCACCAGTCTGTGCTTTACGCTGGGCGCGCTGGGCATGATTGGCCTACCGCCTTTAGCTGGTTTTATCAGCAAGTGGTATCTGGCCAGCGGGGCTGTCGCCATCCAGGCCTATTGGGTCATTCCTGTTCTCTTGGCAAGCAGCCTGTTGAATGCCGCTTACTTTTTACCCTTGCTGTATCGTATCTGGTTTAAACCCCAAACTCAGAGCTGGCCGCATGAAAGACAGCTTGGACGCTGGGATACCAGTGCGTGGTTATTGATTCCCCCCGTCGTGACCGCCACCCTCAGTCTTTTGGCGGGTCTTTTTGCCGCTTCAGCCCTCAGCCCCTTGGCTTGGGTGGAGCTGATCATTCAGCGGGAGTATCTACCATGATGGCGTCTGCGTTACTGCTGCTCACCCCGCTATGGCCTCTGGTTTTGGCCGGCGGTTATTTACTGATGATGGCCTTTGGGCAGCGCTGGGCCGCGTTGAACTGGCTCTGGATCAGCGCGCCCTTACCTGCTCTCGCTCTGGCGCTCTTGATGCCAGCCGATCCTGCCTTGACCTCCTTGCATCTGCCCTTTCTACTGCTAGGCAGCCTCTGGTGGCTCGATGAAGTACGTCAGGTTTTTCTGGTGACAACGGCTCTGCTGTGGCTGATGGCGGGGCTCTATGCACGAGGCTACTTTGCCGCAGCCACCCATCCAGCGCGGCCAGATCAACCCGCATCTGACAAGATGGGCTTTGCGGCCTTATGGCTCCTCACGCTCAGCGGCAATCTGCTGCTGATTATTGCTGAGGATATCGCCAGCTTTTATTTGGGTTTTGCCTTGATGACCTTTGCCGCCTATGGCCTGGTGATCGATTCTCGCAAGGCCAGCGCTTTATATGCTGGTCGGGTTTATCTTGCTATGGCTTTATTGGGAGAGGCCGCGATGCTGGCCGCACTGATCGGCCTCAGCCAACAGGCCGCCGCGCCACAAATGGGGCCAGCAGCGGCCAGCTTGATGACCTCGGAGCCATCGATATGGATCCTCAACTGCCTGCTGCTTGGCTTTGGTGTCAAGGCTGGCTTACCTCTGCTGCACCTCTGGCTGCCTTTAGCCCATCCTGTCGCACCCACACCTGCCAGTGCCGTACTGTCTGGTGCGATGATCAAAGCCGGACTCCTCGGCTGGTGTCTGCTCCTGCCGCTGGGACAGGTCAGCTGGCCAGTATGGGGACAGATCTTTTTAGTGGCAGGACTGATCAGCATGCTCGGCGCTGTCTTGCCCGGCCTGCTCCAAAGCCATCCTAAGGCTGTCCTTGCCTATTCCAGCATCAGCCAGATGGGAATGATGATCAGTGTGCTGGGGGCCAGCTTGATTGAGCCAGCTCTATGGCCACTGGCGCTGCCCGCCTTATTGCTGTTTGTCGCCCATCACGGGCTCAATAAGGGAGCACTGTTTCTGGCCGTAGGACTGGCTGAAAAACCACCGCGCTGGCCGCTGACCCTGTTTCTACTGCTGACGCTCTTGCCCCCTCTGGCCTTAACTGGTCTGCTGACCAGCGGCTTGGTCACCAAATGGATGCTCAAGCAAGGACTTTATGCACAAGAGATGTCGCAGCTGGTGATGTGGCTCACCTTAGGTGCCGGTGGCACAAGCTTATTAATGCTGCGCTATCTATTCCGCCTCTGGGCCTTGATGCCCGCGCAGCCACATCGCCCACCCTTAAGTCAGCAGCTCGCTTGGCTGGGCCTGATGCTGGCTGCGCTCACCTTGCCTTGGTGGTTCACCGCTCCTGGCGGCGCAGCGCTGCTCTGGCCTGATTTCAAGGGTTGGCTCGAACTGGCCTGGGTTCCGCTGCTTGCTTTACTCTTGGCCCTACTGGTCATCAAGCTACTGCCCCAAGGAGGGCCTGAATGGCCACCCGGAGATCTCCTCCTGCCGCTCAGCTGGCTGGCGCGGCGTATTGGGCAGGCACTGGCACCTTGGCGCTCAACAGAGTTCACTCTGATCCAGCGCTTGGTGGACTGGATCAAACAGACTGCTGCCCAACGGCAAGATACCAACAGACTGGCGCGGCTTGAAGAGAGGTTACGCCAGAACATGGCTTTGTTGTTTCTTTGTGGCTGCGCGCTGCTTGCCAGCCTGTATTTCTTGCTCGGAGCGGTCTCCTGAACCCGTCTCCTCTCCTCCAGCGATGCTGCCGAATCAGTTGGCAAGGTCGGTAGCATCGCCTGTAAACAAGACAAAGCTTGTCTTATATCATCCTCATCACAGAAGAAGACTGCTAATCTTTTGCCCCTAGTCAATGCACCTAGCGATCAACCAGCCAGTGCAGACTAGGGCCATCAAGAGAAAAGTCCTCTCTTGTCACCAAGACCGACTTCTGTGTGCAGGATGCCTATGATCAATATTCGTTTGTCTCTGATTCAACTGATTAGCGCCGCCACTCTCCTTCTGCTGCTCGCCACAGGCACAACCTTTGCCTTAATGAAATCCAGCTTGAGCCTGTTTGAAGACTATGTGCAACAAGACAGCGAAGTCGAACGCCAGATGACGCGCCTCTTTTATGAATCGCTTGGCCTGCGCCTTGCGGTTTTATCCAAAACCAATAATCCAGCCAGCCCGCAACCAGATATCAGTTTCCAGCGCGCACAAGAAGAAATTCAAGCCACCGTCACGCATCTCCAGACATTGGATCAAGCCGGCTTGATTGCTGAGCCTCAGGCCGTGCGCGAATTAATCCAGCTGCAGAACGAATGGCTGAACTGGGCGGATCAGTTGATGCACACCGCTCGTCAGGCCGATCGTGACGCTATCGCCCGAGTCTTTCCTGATGAATCGCGACGCTGGCAAGCCTTTCGCCACCCTTTACTCGATCGTCTGGCTTGGCAAAGTGCACAGGGTGAGGCCGTCTACCAAGTCGTTCAACAGGCTTCATGGCGGGCGGCCCTCTTTTCTGCCAGTATCTTTGTGTTGTCTTTATTGCTGCTGGCTGCAATAGGCTATTCCGTTTTGCGCCGCATCCACCAAGCTCTGGGTGGCGATCTACGCTACGCTGTTGAAGCCGCTAACCAGATCGCGCAGGGTAACCTGACCCGCCCTATCCGCTATGATGTCAACTGTCGCCATAGCCTCTTGGCCTATCTCAACAGCATGCAAACCCAGCTTAAAAGTCTGATTGAAGCCGTCCAAAATCATGCGCATCAGGTGGCCCATTCCGCTCAGGTGGTTTTTGATCAGTCCAATGATTGTATGCAGCGTGGTGAAGAGCAAACCCAATCCACCCACACCTCAGCCAGTGCAATAGAGCAAATGCACCTCTCCAGCCAAGAAGTTGCACAACGCATTCTCAATACAGCGCAAGCGATTCATAGCACGCAGGAAAAAGCTCAAGCCAGTCAAGCGAGGCTCGAAAAAACCGTCGATACAGCCCACTCTTTGCAGCAGCATATTGAGCACACCAGTCGCACCCTACAGCAACTCCAGGCCAATTCAGAAAATATTACTCAAATCATTCATACCATTCGCTCAATTGCAGAACAAACCAATCTCCTCGCCCTGAATGCCGCCATTGAGGCCGCACGCGCGGGTGAACAAGGACGTGGCTTTGCTGTTGTTGCCGATGAAGTCCGTCTGCTCGCCAGTCGCTCTGCCGCCAGTACCAGCGAAATTGAGCAGGTGATCGAAGAGGTCTTGTCACAAACCAGTGCAGCCGATCAAAGAATGACAGCCAGTCGTAGCGCAACGGAAAGCACTCTCGAACAAGCTCAGGCCACACTCGAAGAGTTAAACAGCCTGCTAGAAACCCTGTTCAGTATTGCCGATCTGAGTCAGCAAATTGCCACAACCGCCGAGCAACAATCCCTTGCCACTGAGAGCATTCATACCCAGATGGCCAAAATGAATCAAATGGCGGATGACAATCAGATGGCACTGCAAACTAACTTCACAACGGCCAAGCAACTCAGCCGTACCTCGGAGACCCTGCTGGAAGAAACACAGCGTTTCCAACTGTAAGAGCAAACCGCTGACAACAGACTGGAGAAAATTCATCAAACTGCTACACTAGCACGCCTTTTTGGGCTCGCAATCGAGCTCATTGGCCAAGCTCATTAAGCAACTAGGTGTTGATGGATGCCCTCCCAGTCTGTTTCTTCCTCTTTGACGGCAGATGTCGTCGTTCTGGGGGCCGGTGCCGCCGGCCTGATGTGTGCAGCCACAGCTGGCTATCAAGGTGCACGCGTGCTGGTCATCGATCACGCTAAAAAGCCAGCAGGCAAGGTGCTGATGTCAGGTGGCGGCCGCTGCAATTTCACCAATCTCAATACCACACCGGCACACTATCTCAGCCGCAATCCTCATTTTTGTAAATCCGCCCTGAAACGCTATACCCCACAGGACTTTGTTGAACTGGTGGAACGCCACGGTGTTGAGTATGTCGAGAAGAATCCAGGCCAGCTGTTCTGTGCAGAATCGAGTAAAGAAATCCAGCGTGTGCTGCTGACTGAGCTTGAATGGTCGGGGGCACAGCTGCATCTGCGTACCCAACTCGAAGCCGTCCAACCGCGTGCTGATGGCGTGCTGCTGCACACTTCGCTGGGCCAGATTGATGCTGGAGCCTTAGTGATTGCAACCGGTGGGCTCTCGATCCCGACCATGGGGGCCACAGGTATTGGCTATACGTTGGCACGCCAGTTTGGGCTCGAAGTCCTGCCAACCCGTGCAGGGCTCGTGCCTTTAACCCTGCATCCTGAGCACAAACATCTGTTTGCGCCCCTCTCTGGCCTCAGTTGTCCTGTGGCCATCCATGCAGGCGGCCACACCTTCACCGATGATCTCTTGCTGACGCATCGCGGACTCTCTGGACCGGCCGTGCTACAAGTATCCAACTTCTGGCAAGAAGGACAGGAAGTCAGCATTAACTGGCTGCCGGATCTTTGTGTCAGCACTGCTCTACGCCAAGAACGCCAACAAGCCGCTAAGGCAGGCTTAGCCGCCTGGTTAGGACGCCATCTGCCCAAGCGTCTGGCGGCCACGCTCTACGAGGAGATCACCCTCCATCATGACCCCCTTCCGGCCCGCCTTGCCGACTTGTCGAATGAACGGATCGATCAACTCGCCAATCACTTGCAAAACTGGGTGTTCAAGCCAGCAGGCAGTGAAGGCTATCGCACGGCTGAGGTCACGCTAGGGGGCGTCGCGACTGAACAGATTTCTTCACAAAACTTTGCCGTTCAAGGGCTGGAAGCTGTGCGCTTTATTGGCGAGGTATTAGATGTCACCGGCCAGCTGGGTGGATTTAACTTCCAATGGGCCTGGGCTTCTGCTGTGGCCTGCGGACGTAGTTTTTAAAACACAATCTGCTTAAAATACAAGGCCCTGATGCGCATCAAACATCTCATCCAACCTCTGCGGCAGACTCGGTAAGACCGACTCATCATCTTCTACATCACCTTGGAGCCTGCATGTCGCCACAAAAAGTCGTTGTGCTCACTGGGGCTGGTATTTCAGCTGAATCAGGCATCGCCACCTTTCGCGATCAACAAGGACTGTGGGAAGCGCATCGCATTGAAGATGTCGCCAGCCCTGCTGGGTTTCAGCGCAATCCGCAATTGGTTCTTGATTTTTATAATCAGCGTCGGGCGCAGCTGCTTGATCCTGGTCTGCACCCCAATGCAGCCCATCTGGCCTTGGCAGATTTTGAGCAGCAGTGGTGTGCTTTGGGTGGTGAATTCACCCTGATCACCCAGAATGTCGATAACCTCCATCAGCGCGCCGGTAGTGAACGCCTGATCTGCCTGCATGGACAACTGCAGAGTGCCCTCTGCCCCTTGAGTCGCCAGTCTCATCCATGGACAGGCCCGCTTCAGCTCGGTGATCTCTGCCCTTGCTGTCGGCCGGCACAACAACTAAGACCCGATATTGTCTGGTTTGGTGAAATGCCCTATCACTTCGATGCCTGCTTGAGCGCAGCGCAGCAGGCGGATGTGTTTATCTCCATTGGCACCTCAGGGCAGGTTTATCCTGCCGCCGGGCTGATGGAAGAAGCGCAACAGGCATGGAAGGTAGAAGTCAACCTTGCTCCCACGCGCAAGGATTGGGATCTTGGCCTTTATGGTCCTGCCTCGGAAGAACTGCCTGTGTATCTGACTCAGCTCCTTGAAGCAGCCAGCACGCGATACACGCCCTGAAAGCGAAAACAACAATGCTCGCCCTGCCAGGCTTCGATCACCAGCTCAACACCTGGGCGGGCGCTTTGCTGCGGGTCGAGCGTCTCAACCCAATCATCGTGCAACGGCTGCGCCCGTAGCGTGAAATCCCCCTCAATCGGCGCCAGATAAGTCTGCTGTGCACTTTTGACCACCACTGGGACGCAGGGCTGTTTACTCTCCCACATCAGACGCGTCCAACACCAGCCTAAAAGCGTTGCCAGACCCACGACACCACCACCAAAAGCCGTGCCCTTATCATTCACCAGTGGCGCTAATGCCAAATGCATTGTTAAACAAGGCGATGTCGCTGATGCCTCCCAGCCTAATTGCTGAATGCCCATCGCCTGCGTCAGAGGAATCTGCTGATGCAGCTGCTCAAGAAAAGTGGCATCCATCACCGGCAGGCTCGCCATAGGATCACTCGTCGACATTTAAGCCTCCTGTTGCGGCCACTGCTGCACAAAATCAGCCACATGACGCTCCGGCAAAACCTTACGTCGCCCTTGCGGTGTCCCGAGGTAGAGAAAACCCACCAAAGATTCCTGCTCAGTCAAACCAAGACGCTCTTTGACCAGTGGATCAAAACACAACCAGCCGCTGCGCCACAACCCAGCAAAACCCAAGGCTTCTGCCGCCAGTAAAAGCCCATGTGCTGCACAGCCTGCTGAAAGCTGCTGTTCGATCTCTGGCACCTTTGGATGCACCTGACAGGCCGCCACCACGGCAATCACCAATGGCGCACGCTGCGGCATACGCTGGATTTTATCGAGATCAGCCTCTGGTGTAGCAGGATCTTGTGCCAACTGCGCCTGAACAAAAATCTCGCCCAGACTGAGCAAAGCCGATCCTCGAAACTCAATAAAGCGCCAAGGTGTTAAACTTGCATGATCTGGCGCACGCAAAGCGGCCTGATACATCTGCGCCATAGCCTCTCCCTCGGGAGCAGGAGACAAGAGCCGAGGATGGGAGTTACGCTTAAGTAACAGTTCTAAAGCTTGCATACATTCACTCCTGATGTGCATTGTGTCATCATCGCTGACTTGCAGCGCGGCGGACTGCGGCTTACTCTTGAAGCCTGGATGCGCGGATGCGCTTTCCTCTTTTTGTTCAATTAAGGACTGAGACTCATGGTGTTATCTCCACTCGCGGTTTTACTGGTTGCCCAGCTGGGTATTCTGCTCTTGGGGACAGCCATCTATCAAAGCCTCAAGAACTGGCGCTTGATGAAGGAACTCGCGGTGTTCAAAGCAGCAGCACCCAGTGCCCTTTCCTCTGACGCTGAACCCCAGATCAACCTGGATCAAGCGGAACGCCTGCTCAACCGCTTGCAGCAAGGCTATGCCGATATCGAGGATTATGCGCCAGCCAGTCAAGGTCTCTGCGAGGAACAACTGCAGCTACTGGATAACCTCGCTGACTGCCTAGGCCTGCAACTGGGCTCGGCACGAAAAAGCGCACCTGCCATGGCTCCCGTCGAACCCAGCATAAGCATGCCGCCACCCAGCGCACCTGAGTCAGACGATATTATCACTCAAGATCAGATCGATTCAGTACTGGGCAGTGATTTTGACGCTGAAATCGATGACGCCATCGAGCTGGATGAGCTGGGGCTGGATGAGATAGAAACCACCAGCGCCGAGATTGAGGCTGATGACACTGAGCTACCTGATGATACCTTGCAGGCCATTCTCGATAGCCAAGATGACTTTGACTTCTCTGATCTGGAAAGCGAACTGCTCGATACTAAAAAATAATGCTGAGCGCGGAAGGCGCGGTGTTGATCAACACTGCCGCTGCCTCCCGCCGCTCTTGCTCAACCTGTCAGCTTGAATCTTAATGGCGTATGCCACGGCCTTTTTCAAGCAGATACAGCGCCAAACTAAAAAACACCACAATAAACAAGCTAATTGCACTCAGTGCGGCCCAAGGGTTGATATCTGAAACGCCCAAAATCCCATAACGGAAGGTATTGACCATATAGAGGATCGGGTTCAATAAGGACACGCCCTGCCAGAAATCAGGCAGCAAATGGATTGAGTAGAAAACACCACCTAAATAAGTCAGTGGCGTCAGCACAAAGGTGGGGATGATCGCAATATCATCAAAGCTGCGCGCAAAAAGCGCATTAATAAAACCGCCAAGTGCAAAAAGTACGGCAGTTAAAAAGACCACCAGCAGCGTCAAACCAAGGTGATGCACTTGTAGATCAGTGAAAAACAGCGCCAAAATGGTCACGACCAACCCGACAATCAGGCCTCTGGCCACGCCACCAAGCACATAGCCAGTCAGGATCACCCAGCTGGGCACAGGCGAGACCAGCAGCTCTTCAATCGAGTGCTGAAACTTGCTGCTGAAAAATGACGAGACCACATTCGAATAGCTATTGGTGATCACCGACATCATGATCAAACCCGGCATAATAAACTGCATATAGGTGAACCCACCCATCTCACCAATACGACTACCAATCAAGCTACCAAAAATCACAAAGTAGAGCGTCATCGTGATGGCTGGTGGCAGCAAGGTTTGCGGCCAAATACGGGTAAAACGCCGAATTTCTTTGCGCAGAATCGTTAAAAAAGCAACACGGTACAAACTGATATTCACTGACTTCTCCTCAGAAGGGATAGCGCGCGGACAGATAAAGCGGGGAACACAGGTTAAGCCGGCTGAGCCTGAGCCGCACGAAAATCGCTGGCTGGTGTTTTCTCAACCAGTGCAACAAAAAGCTCTTCAAGACGATTGGCTTTATTGCGTAGACTAACAATCTCTAAACCCTGCTGATCCAACTGGCGAAAGAGCTGATTCAGGCTCTGGCCTTTCTCGACCACCACTTCTAAACAACGTTGATCAAGCAAACGCAGCGCAAACCCATCCAGATCTGGGCACTCAGCCAGCGGCTGACTCAGATCGAGCATAAAAGTCTCACGATTCAGCTCACCGAGGAGATTCTTCATACTGGTGTTTTTGACGATCTCGCCTTGATCAATAATCGCAATATTGCGGCACAGGCTTTCTGCTTCTTCCAAATAATGGGTGGTCAAAATGATCGTGGTCCCCTGGCGGTTGATCTCCTGCATAAAGCCCCACATCGACCGACGCAACTCGATATCCACACCTGCCGTGGGTTCATCAAGGATCAAGAGACGAGGCTGGTGCACCAGCGCACGGGCAATCATCAGACGGCGTTTCATCCCACCGGAGAGCATGCGCGCCTGTTGATGACGCTTCTCCCACAAACCAAGATCCTTCAACAGCTGATCACAGCGCGGCTGGGCCTCAGCTGGAGTCAACCCATGGTAGCCTGCTGAAGTCAGCACGATATCTTCAATTTTCTCAAATACACCAAAGTTAAACTCTTGCGGCACCACGCCAATCATGCGCTTGGCTTCGGCGAAGTTTTCATCAATATCAATACCAAACAGCTTGACCTGTCCTGCTGTTTTGCGCACCAAAGAGCAGACGATACCCAGCGTCGTCGACTTACCGGCACCGTTGGGCCCCAGTAGCGCAAAAAAATCACCTTCCGCGACACTCAAATCTATCCCTTTAAGTGCTTGATGCCCGTTTTGATAGGTTTTCGTTAAACCCTGAATGGATAATGCTTGCATAGATTTCTCTTGCTCTTAATGGCTCTGGCTTTTTCAAAAGTCCGGCCCTCACAAGGACGGCAAGGGACAAGGAGGCGGTTCAGAGGAGGGGAATCCACCCACGAAAGCAGGTGGATTCAGGTCAGGTTCACAGCGGAGAGAGCAAAAAAGAATTAAAACGCAGGAACCACCGCACCCTGATAACGCTCTTCTATAAATTGGCGCGAAGTTTCACTTTTCAAGGTATTGACCAGCACTTGCAGTGCAGGATCTTCAGCGCGATCACGATGCACAACCAGGATGTTCACATAGGGAGATTCCGCACCTTCAATGACGATCGCATCAGCTGCCGGATTCAAACCCGCTTCCAGCGCATAGTTGGTATTGATCAACGCCAAATCCACCTGATTCAACACGCGTGGCAGTGTCGCGGCTTCCAACTCACGAAAACGCAAGCGCTTGGGATTATCGATAATATCGCGTGGCGTGGCCGTAATGCCGGCTTCTGGATTCAGGCGAATCAATCCCGCCTCTTGCAGCAACAGCAAGGCACGACCACCATTGGTGGCATCATTAGGCACAGCTATCTGCGCGCGCTGGGGTAAATCCTCTAAGCTGGTGTAGCGCACTGAATAGGCACCAAAAGGCTCTACGTGAACACCGGCAAGGCTGACGAGCTGGGTGTTACGGCTGGCATTAAAGTTTTCCAGATAGGGCAGATGCTGGAAAAAGTTGGCATCCAAGCGCCCTTCATTCACCTGAGTATTCGGTTGGACATAATCGGTAAACACACGCACTTCAAGATGTATGCCCTGCTCCGCCATAGCAGGACGCAGGTGCTCTAAAATTTCAGCATGGGGAACGGCTGTTGCGGCAACACGCAGGGTTTCAGCTTGTAAACTAAAAGCCGCAAGGGCTAAAAAAGTGGCCAGAACTTTCTTCACAGGACATCCTCTTCTATGAGATCAACGAGATAAAAACACCAATGGTTTGATTCTAACTAAAAACCCAGCACAAGAGTAGGCTATTCACCGCTCTTGCAACAGGGCGGCATAGATTAACGACGCGAATAGCGCACTACCAAACGATCACCAAGGGTTTGGATCAACTGCACCAATAGCAGCAACAGGACCACGGTAATCACCATCACATCGGTTTGGAAGCGCTGATAACCAAAGCGAATCGCCAGATCACCAAGGCCACCCGCACCGACCACCCCAGCCATCGCTGTATAAGACACCAAGGTAATCGCCGTGACGGTAATCGCAGCAATAATGCCGGGGCGAGCTTCAGGCAGCAAGGCATAGAAAATAATCTGGCGCGTGGTGGCGCCCATCGCCTGCGTGGCTTCAATAATCCCCCGATCCACCTCGCGCAGCGCTGTTTCTACAAGACGCGCAAAAAAGGGCGTGGCACCCACAACCAAAGGAGGAATCGCACCCCAGACACCCAGCGATGTTCCAACCAGCATCACGGTGAGCGGAATCATCACAATAATCAAAATGATAAAGGGCAAAGAACGCAAAATATTGGTGACTAAAGACAGTACGGCATACAAGGGCTTGTTCTCAAACAGCTGCTTGGGGCCTGTTAAAAACAAGATAATCCCCAAAGGCAAGCCAAATACCAGAGTAAAAAGCAGCGAGCCACCCAGCATCACTAGCGTTTCACCCGTGGCCCAGCTTAAATCATACCAATCTACATTACTCATTAACGCCGCCAGTTGCTCCATTAGTTCATCGCCTCCAGCGTCACATCAGCCTGTTGTAGTTTTTCCAGCACCTGCTGGGCATTACCACCATGAAAAGCCACCAATAGCTGGCCGTAGGGCGTAGATTTAATACGATCTATCCGCCCGGAGAGCAAGGTAAAATCAGCCTGGGTTTCTTTGGCTATCTGCGCCAGCAGTGGCTGATAGGTTGCCTCCCCTTGAAAGGTCAGACGATAGACCTGCCCTTCTACCTTGGAGAAATCTTCGATCAGCGCCTGCTCATCCAGCTGCTCAGCCTCATAAACAAAACGCCGCGTCGTAGGATGTTGCGGATGCAAGAAAACCTGCGCCACGGGGCCTTCTTCAACAATATGCCCCTTGTCCATCACAGCAACGCGATCCGCCACCTTGCGCACCACTTCCATCTCGTGCGTGATCAACACCAGTGTCAGTTTCAGCTCTTGGTTGATTTCGAGCAGCAAATCCAGCACCTGCTGCGTGGTTTCTGGATCGAGTGCACTGGTGGCCTCATCACAGAGCAGAATTTTGGGGTCGGTCGATAAGGCCCGTGCGATGCCCACACGCTGCTTTTGTCCACCAGAAAGCTGGGCTGGATATTTTTTAGCGTGATCTTCCAAGCCTACCCGGCGCAATAGCTGGGCAACCTTCGCCTCGATTTCCTTAGCGCTATGCTGACCTGCCAAGCGCAGCGGCATGGCAATGTTATCGGCGACAGTTTGTGAGCTCAGCAGATTAAAATGCTGGAAGATCATCCCGACGCCTTGGCGGAACTGACGCAGCCCAGCCGCATCCAGCTGCGTGACATCGACACCATCGACCCAGAGCTGACCGCCACTGGGTGTTTCCAGGCGATTAATTAAGCGTAACAGGGTACTCTTGCCTGCTCCGGAATGGCCGATCAAACCATAAATCTGACCGCGCGGGATCGATAGCTGGCAAGGATGCAGCGCAGTGATCGCCTGCCCTTTCACCAGATAGGTTTTATGAATATTTTGAAATTGAATCACGCTCAGTCTAACCTTATGAGTCATCTAAAAAAGAGAGCCTGAACGAGGAGATCCGCTCATGCCCCAAGGTTTTATTCCACCGGAAGATTTTCCTCTTGCGCCACCCTTGGCTGAGGTACCACAAGAAGACCAACTCTATCTTGCAGGCGGCTGCTTCTGGTGTGTAGAAGCCGTCTTTGCGCAGCTTGATGCTAACCTGAAGCTGGTGAGTGGTTACTGCGGTGGCACGGCAGAAACTGCCACCTATGAGCAGGTGTGCCGCGGCCAGACTCAGCATGCCGAGACACTTCAGATCACCTTTTTGCCCAACCAGATCAGCCGTGAAGCCCTGCTGCGTGTATTTTTCAGTCTTGCCCACGACCCGACCCAGTGGCAACGTCAGGGGGGCAGACCGTGGACCGCAATACCGATCAGCGATCTTTTATCGTCACACGGCCGAAGAGCAGCAGTTACGCGCCTACATAGACCAGCTGAATGCCCTGCCCGCCTTTGCACAACCCATTGTCACGCAGCTTGAGCCTTTTGCAGGTTTTTTCCCAGCAGAAATCGAGCACCAAGGCTATGCTGCCCGCCACCCACAACAGCCCTATATTCAAGCCGTGGCCCAGCCCAAGGTTGAGGCAGTGCGTGCTTTTCTTCAGCGCCAGTAGCAGTCAGCAAGACACAGCTTCAGCAACCGACAAGCCAAACAAGAACCCAACAAGAGCAAGGGAGCCTGATCATGGCTCCCTGCTATTGTGCTGCTCAAGGCACAAGAAACACGACTAGTCGTCAATCGCCTCTGCTGCGCTATCGGCTGCTGGTGCATCGCTCACATCCGAGGTGGCTGCTGCATCTTCTTCCAGCTCGGCCTCGTCTTCATCTACATCCTGTACACGGACAGTACCACACAGCTGCTCATCATCACTCAAGCTGATCAGCTTCACACCCTGAGTATTGCGCGAGGTAATCGACACTTCATCAACCCGCGTGCGTACTAGCGTACCGCGATCGGTGATCAGCATCATTTCCTCACCATCTTCGACCTGAATCGCCGAGACCAAAGCGCCGTTACGCTCACTGCATTGCATCGCAATCACACCTTGACCCCCGCGCCCTCTGAGAGGGAAGGCTTCAAGACGGGTGCGCTTACCATAACCATTTTGCGATGCCGTCAAAATATAAATCGGACGCGCATCCTGCTGCTGGGCATCCACCTGGCTGGTTTGCGTCTCAGTGATCGTTTCAGCTTCACCTTCTTGATCACCTTCCTCCGCCTCCACCCAGGTGGATCGAGGAATGATCAGGCTGATCACTTCAGCCTCATCAGGCAAACGCACGCCCCGGACACCCCGAGCAGTCCGGCCCATCGCACGTACTTGGCTTTCTTCAAAGCGAATGGCTTTGCCCGCACTGGTCAAGAGCAGCACATGGTCTTCACCTTGTGTAATCGCCGCGCCAACCAAACGATCGCCTTCATCCAGATCCAGCGCAATCAGGCCACTAGAACGCTGACGCGAGAATTGATCCAGGCTGGTTTTCTTGACGGTTCCGCGTGAAGTCGCCATAAAAATAAAATGATCTTCACGGTATTCACGCACCGGCAAAATGGTGGTGATCCACTCGCCTTCTTCTAGGGGCAACAGGTTGACCAGCGGACGACCACGCGATCCACGCGTACCAGAAGGAATATCGTAGACCTTGAGCCAGTAGACCTTGCCACGAGTCGAGAAGAGCAACACCGTATCATGGCTAGAAGTCACCAGCAGATGCTCGATCACATCCTCATCCTTCATCGCGGTGGCTGACTTGCCGCGACCACCCCGACGCTGGGCACGATAGTCACTCAAAGGTTGAGACTTGGCATAACCGGAGCGGGAGACGGTGACCACTCGCTCTTCTTCGGCGATCAGATCTTCCATCGAGAAATCTTGGCGGCTGGCAATGATCTCACTGCGACGCGGATCGGCATATTCAGCGCGAACCTGCTGCAGCTCTTCACGGATCACCTGCATCAATAAGGCTGGATCAGCCAGAATCGCCAGATACTCAGCAATCTTGACTAACAGCTCTTGGTATTCAGCCAGCAGCTTTTCATGCTCCATGCCCGTCAGGCGATGCAGACGCAGGTCGAGTATCGCCTGAGCTTGCGCTGGAGAAAGACGATATTGATCCTGCTGCTCGCTCAAACCCAAGCCTTCTGGCAGGTCATCTGGCTGGCAGGCCGTAGCACCGGCTTTTTCCAGCATCTGCACCACCTGTCCGGGCACCCAAGCTTGCGCCAGCAAAGCAGCCTTGGCCTCGGCCGCAGAAGGTGAAGCCTTGATCAGGGCAATCACTGGATCGATATTGCTCAGCGCAATCGCCAGACCTTCCAACAGGTGGCCTCGCTCTTTGGCTTTGCGCAGCTCAAACACAGTACGTCGTGTGACCACTTCTTGGCGGTGACGAACAAAGGCTTCGAGCAGCTGCTTTAAATTCAGCAGCATCGGCTGACCGTCTTTTAAGGCGACGATATTAATGCCAAAAACATTCTGCAAGGCCGTTTGGGTAAACAGGTTGTTGGCGAGGACTTCAGGCGATTCGCCTTTTTTGACCTCGACCACGATGCGCATGCCCTCTTTGTCTGACTCATCGCGCAGCTCGGCGATACCTTCGATCTTCTTCTCTTTGACCAGCTCTGCTATGCGCTCAATCAAGCGCGCCTTATTGAGCTGATAAGGAATCTCAGTAAAGACCAAGGCCTCACGATTGCCAATCGTCTCAATATGGTGCTTAGCACGCATATAAATCCGACCGCGCCCAGTGCGGTAGGCTTCGACGATGCCGGCACGACCATTAATAATCGCGCCAGTGGGGAAGTCAGGGCCAGGGATATATTCCATCAACTGATCAATGGTGAGTTCTGGCTCATCAATCAAGGCCAAGCAGCCATCGACCACCTCACCCAAGTTGTGTGGCGGAATGTTGGTGGCCATACCGACCGCGATCCCAGCAGAGCCATTAATCAGCAGATTCGGAACACGTGTTGGCAGCACTGCAGGGATCTTCTCTGTGCCGTCATAGTTATCGACATAGTCCACGGTTTCTTTTTCTAAATCCGCCAGCAGCTCGTGACTCATTTTGGTCATGCGGATTTCGGTGTAACGCATCGCCGCAGCGGAATCACCATCAACCGAACCGAAGTTACCCTGACCATCGACCAGTAGATAACGCAAGGAAAAAGGCTGAGCCATCCTGACGATGGTGTCGTAAACAGCAGAATCACCGTGAGGGTGATATTTACCGATCACATCACCGACCACACGGGCCGACTTTTTATAGGGTTTGTTCCAATCGTTTTTGAGCTCGTGCATGGCGAAGAGCACACGCCGGTGCACAGGCTTGAGACCGTCACGCACGTCTGGCAGGGCGCGTCCGATGATGACGCTCATCGCATAGTCTAAATAGGATTGCTTGAGTTCATCCTCAATATTGACTGGATGGATCTCTTTTGCGATTTCAGCCATGCATCTTCGTCCTTCTGAGGTTAAATAGAGATGGTGCCGATTATACCCTTTTGTCGCGCTCAGGTCATCGCACAGGAGACTGTTTCAGTTGATCGAAATCCAGTAAGATGAAGAACATAGAGTCTTTGCTTTCTATACTACTGAATCCACCCCCACAAAAAAGGAGTCTGTCGATGAGCAGCTCAAGTGAAATTGACAAAGCCCGCGCTCTTTCTGAACTCAGGCAGTTTCTGAAAAAGCTCCTACTGGAGCCCGGCACGCTCGAAAAAACACTCGAGATAGCCCAGCGTCACTATGGCGATCATAAGATGCTCGATAAGGTTGCTGAAGACATCAGCAGCGAAACACTGGTTAAAATTTCTGAGGACCCCAAAGAACGTACGCTGGCAGACACCTTGTTTTTGGATCTACTCAAAGAAGTGGTGGAAGAAAGCAAAGCACTGTATTAAGACGAGCGCGGCCAAGGCGATAGACCCTGTCGCCTGAACCGCGATCGAGGACAAGGACTCAAAGACGAGGAGAGGCGTCGTGTCATTCGCTTCTGTGCTTGGACTCAGCGTTTTATTGCTGACGCATCTCATCAGCCCGTGGCTGCTGCAACACTCGCATCGCGCAGGCTGGCTGGCCCCTGTAGCAGGTGGTGTTTCAGTTAGCTATGTCTTTTTACAGCTGCTACCAAAACTCACCTACAGCGATCATCTCTTAACCGAAACAGCGCGCCAGATGGCTGCACGCTGGCAACATCATGGGTTTCTGCTCGCCTTAATCGGACTGATTTTATTTCTTGGCTTAGATCGCAGCAGCCGCCAGCACACATCTTGGATACGCGTACAACGCGCCCATCTGCTCCTTGGCATCTACAGCCTTTATAACTTTATCATTGGATATTTGCTTCCCGCCCACTATGCCCTAGGTGGCACGCGCTCGACTTTTTTGTTCAGCCTTGCCATGGCTTTGCATTTTTTCCTGATTCATCATCTGCTCGCCCCTTCTTTTTCTGCCGGCAACACACGCATCGCGCAAATCAGCTTTGCCGCTTTTTGCTTGCTAGGCTGGATGAGCGCAACGCTGCTTCCCATCAACTGGGTGTTTCTTGCCTTGCTCCTCTCCATTTTGGCTGGTGCGATGATCCTGTTGACGCTTAAGGAAGAAATACAAGAAGAGAGCTTGCAGCGCTTCGGCTTATTCATCCTTGGCGCTGCTGGCTATACGCTACTGGTGATGCGGATTTAGGACCAACCTTGCTGCCGCTGTATCTGAGTATGTCCAAGACGGGACACCAGCTGCTGCACAACCCCTTCGGTCGCTGCGACCAAGTCGATATCAGGACGCCAATCAGCAAGGCGTGCTGTCTTTAAGCCTGCATAGCCACAGGGATTAATCCGCTCAAAAGGCTCTAAATCTGGCGCAACATTCAAGCTCAGGCCATGAAAACTGCAACCACGGCGCACTTTCAAGCCAAGCGCCGCTATTTTTGCGCCCTCGACATACACGCCGGGCGCATCAGGGCGCGCATAGGCCTCGACCCCCAACTCAGCCAAATAGGCCACGAGGCTTTGCTCGATCAAATTAACAAGATCGCGCACGCCATAGTGAAGACGCTTGATATCCAGCAGCAGATAGATGACCAGCTGCCCCGGACCGTGCCAGGTCACTTGTCCACCACGATCCACCTGCACCACAGGAATATCACCCGGATTGAGCAGGTGCTCTGCTTTGCCTGCCAAGCCCTGAGTAAACACCGAGTCATGCTCCAAAATCCACAACTCATCGGCTGTATCGGCAGTACGCTGCTCTGTAAAGGCCCGCATACGCTCCCAAGTTGGCGTATAAGGCTGACGCCCCAAATGACGCTCGATCAAGGCAGATTCCACCATGATCACAGCACCATATGCACACGACCTGTTGCTTTTAAGGCCTGAAACAAACGATCCAGATGCGCTGGACTCTCCGCCTTCACGGTCACCCGGACCGATTGGAAACGGCCATTTCGACTGTCGACCACCGTCACGCTCTGTTGATGATATTCAGTGGCTTCTCCAACTAACACATCAAGGATGCTGACTTTAAAATCTGGCGCCGCTTCTCCCATCACCTTAATTGGATAATCACAGGGGAAATCAATTTTAGGCGCATTGGCTTCAACACTAGGATTAGAGTTCGACATACTTTTCACACCTACATACTGGGCCAGACAAGAAGACCAGGTCCGCCTTATCAAAGCCATCTAAAAATAAAAAAGAGAGGCTGTTTTTAGCCTCCCTTCTGCCACATGAGCGCTGATCAGAGACTCCCTTAGCTCAGCAGCCCACTAAAGAACATAATCAGACTATGCCATAAACGCTTGAAAAAACCACCGCGCTCGAGGTTCTCCAAAGCAAAGACAGGTTCTTGCTTGACCACCTCACCGTTGAGGCTGATCACCAGTTGACCCACCTGATCACCCACCACCAGCGGGGCCTGTAAATTGGGATGAAGGACGATCTCAGCCTGGAGCTGCTCCTGCGCGCCACGCGGAATTGTGGCATAGAGATCTTCCGTCAGGCCAACACGCACCGAGGTACGCGCTCCCTTCCACACCCGCGCCTCATCCAGATCCTGATAGGCCTGATAGAGACGGGGGGTCTCAAAATAGCGAAAACCATAACTCAAAAGCTTCTGGCTTTCTTGCGTCCGTGCTTCATCACTACGCGTTCCCATCACCACCGAGATCAAGCGCATATCATTACGCACAGCAGAGGCCGCTAAACAGTAGCCTGCCTCACTGGTATGGCCGGTTTTCAATCCATCCACACTGGCATCACGCCACAATAAGCGGTTGCGGTTGGTCTGACGGATATTATTAAAGGTGAACTCTCTTTCTGAGTAGATCGAGTAGTGTTCTGGGTAATCCATGATTTTCACGCGTGACAAGATGGCCAAATCACGTGCTGTGGAGTAGTGGTTCTCATCTGGCAGGCCAGTTGAATTCATAAAGTGGGTGTTGGTCATGCCCATCAAACGCGCGTGCTGGTTCATCAAATCAGCAAAAGCCGTTTCGCTGCCGGCCAAATGCTCGGCCACGGCTACGGAAGCATCATTGCCGGATTGAATAATCACCCCGCGCAACAAATCTTCAATCGAAACAAAAGTGCCTTCTTGGACAAACATGCGGGATCCGGGCATACGCCAAGCGCGTTCGCTGATGCGCACCATATCATTCAGCTCGACGGTTCCCTGATGAATCTCATACTCCAGCAGATAACTGGTCATCATTTTGGTCAAACTGGCAGGCGGCAGGCGCTCATCCGCATTATGCTCAGCAATCACCGCACCACTATGAGCATCGATCAGAATCCATGAAGAAGCAGCCAGCTGTGGGGGTGCAGGAATCATCACCTGCGACGCCCACCCCATCGAGCTCACCAATAACCAGCCACTGAGCACCCAACCTATCACGCTGCTTTTCTTGTACAACATAACTCTTCCTTTTCTTAACCTAAAAATCTTTAAAAGCTCGTCAAAGCGGATCTCTGCGCAAGCGGCTCACCCTGAGCACTGGGTGTATCTTGACGATCGTCCTCTACTGACGCACAAGCAAAGGTCGACCTAAATCACTGGCCTCGAGCTGGCGTATTGCTGCTTGTACTGGCTCGCCTTCCGCCAGAGGCCCAACCTGCACACGGTAGAGCCTGGGCGATCCTTGACTGGATAAAATCCGCACCGGCGCTTGCGTCATCCCTCGAACTCTTTCTTGCAAGCGGGTCGCGGCCTCAGCATCCGCCAGTGCCGCCACTTGCAGGAACACGCTCGATTGCGCTGCCACTTGAGTCGGGTTCTCACGCTGCCAGGCCAGCGGATCGATCGCCTCAACACGCACCCGCCCCGTTCCCGTCTGGACTATACCTAAGCGATAGGCTGCCGCATAGGACAGATCAATGATCCGCCGTCCAACAAAAGGACCGCGATCATTAATACGCACGATAACCTGACGTTGATTATCCAAGTTAGTGACACGCACATAAGTTGGAATCGGCAAGGTGGTATGGGCTGCGGTCATGGCATACATGTCATAGACCTCACCATTGGAGGTTAAGTGCCCATGAAATTTAGTGCCATACCAAGAAGCAATGCCTGTTTGTACAAAACCCTGGCTGGAAGGCAGAACGCGATAGGTTTCTCCAAAAACCGTGTACTGGGCCGCATTACCCTGACGACTACGCGGCTCAACACGCGGGATGGCGTCAGGAATCCGCGACACATCGGGCGGGTTCGCGGGCAGACCATCGACACGCTGGGTATAGCGCCCGCCGCCAGAGCTGGTGACTCTATCTTGCAGCGTATAAACCGACTGTCCACTTGGCGAGTGAGCACCGAACACGCCACCTCCGCCACCGACAGAGCAGCCTGTCAGCAGTGCGATGCCTGCCAGTGCCACCAACCTTAACGCTACATCACCTCGCTTCATCCCACTTACTCTCGCTCATCGATCAGCTGTCTGCTGCGGACGGGCATTTTAATCCATCCCTAAAGACCTGGCCAGATCATAGACTGCCAGTGCATACATACGGCTATGGTTGTAGCGCGTGATGACATAGAAGTTATTCAGGCCTAAAACATAACGGCTGGATTCTTCAGCAGTACGAAAAGCCATCGGGATCACGCGTTCCGCGTCCTCGAGGCTGGCATCTACACGCACACCAGCCGCGCGTACTTCAGACCAAGGCTGGCGATTGAAGCGATTGGCACGCAACTCAGGCAGGGCCGATTCATCCCCTGTCAAGCGGAACTCATGCGCCACAGCCGCGCCGCGCTGCCAGCCATGGGCTTCAAAATAACGCCCGACTGAGCCTATGGCATCCACTGGGTTGGTCCAGATATCGGCAAAACCATCGCCATCAAAATCAACGGCGAAATCACGATAGCTGGTGGGAATAAACTGCGGATAGCCCATCGCACCGGCATAGGAGCCCATCGGCAGGCTGGGATTCAAGCCGGTTCGACGGGTCAGCTCTAAAAACTCGATCAACTGGCCACGGAAAAAGGGCGCGCGTGGCGGATAATCAAAGGTCAGCGTCGCTAGGGCATCCAGCACACGATGTCGCCCCTTGTTGCGACCATAGAAGGTTTCAACGCCGATAATCGCCGTGATCATTTCAGCAGGCACGCCATACTGCTGCTCAGCACGTTGCAGTGCGTCTGCATAACGAGTCATAAACTCACGTCCTGCCTGCGCCCGTGCTTCGGTCAGAAAAATCTGACGATAGTCATACCACTGCAAGACGCGCTCGGCAGGACGAGCGATCAAATCCAGAATATCCTGTCGCTGACGGGCCTCAGCGAGCGTCGTGACCAGCCACTGGCGCTCAAACCCCCGCTCATTGACCAGCAGTTCGATCAATTCAGCCACATCCTCGCGTGTTTCTGGATGATAAACCTGCGGATGGGCGAGCAGGTTTTGGCTCCACACCAGTAGCAAAAGCAAGCTCAGCATGAGCCTGACACGCACGTTTCTTGTCTGTCTCAGCGAGACCGGGGTTAAATGGATCACGTTCACTCCTTTCATTATTTATCGACTAAAGCCTTGTGCGTGTGAATAGACATCAGAATACCGAATCCGATCAATAAACTGATACTAGAGGTGCCGCCAAAGCTCACCAGCGGCAGCGGCACTCCAACAACAGGCAATAAACCACTGACCATACCAATATTGACAAAAAGATAAATGAAGAAGGTCATGATAATGGCTGCAGCCAGCAAACGTGAGAAACTGGTGCCGGCTTGCATCGCAATCGACAAACCACGCCAGATAATCAATAGATACAAGCTCAGTAAGACACAAACACCAATAAAACCCCATTCTTCCGCCAAAACCGCAATAATAAAGTCCGTATGCCGCTCAGGAAGGAACTCCAGCCGTGATTGCGTTCCCTGTAGCCACCCCTTCCCTTCTAATCCACCAGAGCCGATGGCGGTTTTGGATTGAATGATATTCCACCCTGTTCCCAGCGGGTCGCGCTCGGGATGCAAGAAGGTGAGCACCCGATTACGCTGGTAATCATGCATCACCATCCATAAGGCGGGCAAAGCAGCGGCGGCCAGGCCGATAAAGCTAAAAATCAGCTTCCAACTTAAACCCGCCAGAAACAAGACCACCAAACCTGAGGCAGCCACTAAAAGAGAAGTGCCCAAATCCGGCTGTCTGGAGATCAGCAACACCGGCACTGCCAGCAGAGCGAAAGAGATCATCAAATGCTTCCACCCAGGCGGCAGATGGCGTCGCGCTAAAAAGCTGGCCAGCATCAGCGGCAAGGCGAGCTTCATCAGTTCGGATGGCTGAAAGCGAAATCCAGCTAGGGCGATCCAACGCTGTGCGCCCTTGGCATCCGTACCGACGAACAGCACAGCAACGAGGGCCGCCAGACTGGCCCCATAAATCCACGGTGCCCAATGCAAGAGCGTGCGTGGCTGAATCTGCGCGACAGCAAACATCAGCATCAGGCCCAAAACAAAGCGATGCAACTGCGCCTGGGCCACCGCCCATTGGCCACCAGAGGCACTATAGAGCACAACCAACCCTGCGCCCATCAGGAGCAGCAAGCCTCCAAGCAACCAAGGATCAAGATGCAGGCGTGTCAGCCAGTTCTCTTTACGCCTCAGGTGCTTTTCTGCACCAGGCAGCTTCCATTGAAAATCACGGGGCATGATCAGCCTCTAATTGCGCGAGACGCTCAGGAGTGAGATAAGCATCAAAAATTTGTCGTGCCAATGGCGCGGCGATGCGACTCCCACCACCTTCAGCATTTTCAACAATCAGCGCCAGAGCAATCTGTGGGCGATCGGCCGGCGCAAAACCCATAAATAAGGCGTGATCACGCAGATGTTCGGGGATGGCATCCCGATCATGCGTTTCTTCCTGGCTTAAGCCAAAAACCTGTGATGTGCCGGTTTTACCTGCAATACGATAGCGCGCACCTGCACCAGCAAAACGGGCTGTTCCTTCACGGCCGTGCATCACGTCTTCCATGCTGCCAATAATATAATCCCAGTAGGCTTCATGCTGTACGCTGATCGGTGCAGGAAGATCTGGATCTGGCAGGTCATCATCATTCATCAGTAAATGAGGGCGCACCCATTGGCCTCGATTGGCTAGCACCGCCGTTGCCGTGGCCAGCTGTAAGGGCGTCGTCAGCCAGTAGCCCTGCCCTATCCCTGTGCTCAAGGTCTCACCGGGAAACCAGGGCTGACGATGCACTTGACGCTTCCACTCCCGATTCGGCATCAGGCCCGCTCGCGCTCCCTGGACATCTCGCGCCATGACCTGTCCAAACCCAAATTCGCGCATGGCAAGATCGATGCGATCGATGCCGAGCAAAAATGCCAGATGATAAAAGAAGGTATTGTTCGAGACTTCGATTGAACGCCGCAGATCGACCTCGCCATGCCCCCAACGCCGCCAATTGCGGTAGCGCCGATCATCATTCGGTAGCTGATAAAAACCGGGATCATGGATCACGGTATCCATTTGAATCACATCTTCTTGTAAACCCAGCAGTCCGATAAAGGGCTTGATCGTCGAACCTGGGGCATAACGGCCACGAGCCGCCCGATCAAACAGGGGTTGCTGCGGATCACGGCGTAATTCATGAAAGGCAGTCGAATCAAGCGAGCCAATAAAAACATTTGGGTCATAACCGGGTGAGCTGACCAATGCCAGAATGCCACCCGTGGCAGGCTCTATCGCCACCAATGCCGCACGCTGGCCAGCCAAAGCCTCGTAAGCAAAGGCTTGCAACTCAGCATCAAGATGCAGATGCAAATCCTCACCCGGACGCGGCGGTTCGGATTCCAGCAGACGAATCACTCGTCCACGAGCATTGGTTTCTACACGTCGAAACCCAACCTCTCCCAGCAGGCGTTCTTCATAGAAACGCTCAAGGCCAGTTTTGCCAATATAGTGCGTACCGCTATACGCGCGACGATCAATACGCGCTTGATCTTCTTCACTGATCCGCCCGACATAGCCCAGAGCATGAGACAAGGCTGCACCATAGGGGTAATCGCGCAGCAGCTGAGCGGCCACCTCGACACCTGGCAACAGATGGCGATTCACGGACAAGATGGCAATCTGCTCTTCAGTGAGCTGATCGAGCAACAAGGCAGGCTCAAAAGGACGGCGGCGCTGGCGGCTTCTTTCCTGCAGCTGCTCCTCACAAGCGGCATCAAGATCAAGGAAAAAGCACACGCGACGAATCACCAGCGGCACATTATCCGCCAGTTCGCGCGTTAAAGTGAGGCTATAGCTGGGCAGGTTATCCGCCAACAGGCGGCCTTCACGGTCGTAGATCAGCCCGCGCGTAGGTGGGATGGCTTCGACACTAATACGGTTTCTTTCGGAGCGGCTGGCATGGACATCATATTGCCACAACTGCAAGTAGGCCATACGACTGACCAGGCCAGCCAGGATCAAAAGCACAAAAAAAAGCAGCAGGCGTGCACGAAAAAGAAAAATCTGCTTTTCTTTTTCTGGGTCTTTAATCTGACGATGAAATTCTGACATAGACGTGACTCAGACCTGCCGCGAACTGCGCTTAGCGGTGATAGGGATGACCGGAAATCAGGCTCCAGGCACGATAGAGCTGCTCTGCCAGCACAACGCGCACCAGAGGGTGAGGCAAGGTCAAGGCTGAAAGAGACCAGCGCTGTTCTGCTCGTTGCAGACAAGCATCGGCTAGGCCATCTGGCCCGCCAATCAGCAGGACCACATCACGGCCGTCCATGCGCCAATCCGTGGCCTGTTCCGCCAAGGTCTCACTAGACCAGGCCTTGCCTTGCACATCCAGCGCGATCACCCTTTCTTTAGGGTGAATCTTGGCCAACAAGGTCTGGCCTTCTTGCTCCTTGGCCTTCGCACCTGAGTGCTGACCTCGACGCTGACCGAGCGCACACTCCTCAAACTGAACCTTAAAATCGGCAGGCAGGCGGCGTAGATATTCATTCACCCCCTGCTCAACCCAAGACGGCATCTTTTGTCCAACGGCAAGGATTCTGATCTTCACCCTTGTGCAACCTGCTCTGCTGTCGGTGCCAGCTCACCCCAGAGCTTTTCAAGCGCATAATAGTCACGCGCTTCTTGCTGCATGATATGCACGAGCACATCACCGAGATCAACCAGCACCCAGTCACTGGCATCCTGTCCTTCAACGCTCAGCGGATGGATTTGTTCTTTCTTTAATTCATCGACGAGATGTCGGGCCAAAGCCGCCACCTGACGTGACGAGCCACCGGTGACAAGAACCATGCGATCCGTCACGCTGGTCTGTTCAGTGACATCAAGCACCACTGGGTCTTTCGCCTTTAAATCATCCAGCAGTTGCAAGACTCTCTCGGTCAGCGCAGCCGCATCCAGTGGGGCGGGATTCACTTCTTGTTGCATACTTACTCCTCAGTTAAACAACATCAGCCACATAAAGCTGATGCTCTTGAATATAGTGCAGCACACTGTCCGGTGTCAGATAGCGCATAGAGCGCTGCTGCCGTAAACCCTGACGCAAGAAGCTAGCCGAGATTTGCAGCTGGCTAGGCAGGGTAATGTGAAGCACAGAGCCGGCAGGGTGCAAGCTCAGCTGTTCTGGGTCACGCACACGCCGTTCTGCTGACCAGGCACGCAAGGCTTCTGGCTCCTGATCGGCCGTCCCTGGACGCGCGATGACCACCAGATGCGCTAGATCCAGCAGGCGCTCAGTCCGCGACCAGCTGAGGAGCCCGAGATAAGCATCCCAGCCCAGCAGCATCGCCAGCGGCTGGTGCGGCCCATATTCAGCGCGCAAAGCCTCCAGTGTCTCCACGGACCAAGAAGGTCCAGCCCGCCTCAGCTCACGATCATCAACATAAAACAGCGGCTCATCGGCCGTCGCCAGATGCAACATGGCCAAACGCGCCGCACCACTCGCCTGCGGCTGAGGACGATGCGGTGGCACCTGACAAGGAATCCAGTGAACACGCTGAATCGGCAAGCACTGGGTCAGTTCCAGCGCACTGCGCAGATGGCCACAATGCACCGGATCAAAAGTTCCCCCATACATCAGCACCAATCCGCTGGACTGGGCCGCAACCTCGTTACTGGCGGATATGACCATCACCCAATACCACATACTTTTGTGAGGTCAAACCCAGCAGCCCCACAGGCCCCCGAGCATGGATCTTATCTGTCGAGATCCCAATTTCAGCGCCCAAGCCGTACTCAAAGCCATCTGCAAAGCGCGTTGAAGCATTGATCATCACCGAGCTGGAATCCACTCTGGCCAAAAACTGGCGTGCGCGCGTCCAGTTCTCAGTGACGATGGCATCCGTATGATGTGAGCCATAGTGATTAATATGCTCTATCGCCTTATCCATCGAGTCCACCAGCTTAATGGCCAGTATCGGCGCGAGGTACTCGGTGGACCAATCCGCCTCTATAGCCGCCTGCATACTGGGCACCAGACTACGACTGCGCTCGCAGCCGCGCAGTTCAACTTGTTTTTCAGCATAAAGCGCAGCCAAACGCGGTAACAGCTGCGGTGCCTGATCAGCGTGAATCAACAAGGTTTCCATCGTATTGCAGGTACCGTAACGGTGCGTTTTGGCATTCAGCGCAATCGCCAATGCCTTCTGCTCATCAGCATCCTGATCTAAATAGACATGGCAGATGCCATCCAGATGTTTGATCACTGGAATACGTGCATCCTGCGTGATCCGCTCGATCAAGCCCTTGCCACCACGCGGGACCAAGACATCAACAAAGTCCTGCATCTGGATCAGCTCACCCACAGCCGCACGATCGGTTACCTCAACCAGCTGAACGGCCTCGACCACCAAACCAGCTTGCGCCAACCCCTGCTCGATACAGGCGGCGATCGCACGGTTGGAATGAATCGCCTCAGAACCGCCACGCAGAATCACCGCATTCCCTGATTTCAGGCACAGGCTTGCCGCTTCAACGGTCACATTGGGCCGCGATTCATAAATCATCCCCACGACACCCAGTGGCACACGCATCTTGCCAACCTGAATACCGCTCGGGCGATAATTCATTTCGGTGATTTCTCCAACAGGATCTGGCAAGGCAGCAACCTGGCGCAGGCCCTCGATCATCGCATCAATACGCCCGCTGGTCAGTTCCAGACGATCCATCAACGCGGCATCCAAACCACGTGCAGCACCCACACGCAAGTCTTCCTGGTTGGCCGCCAGCAGTGCAGCACGCCCTTGATCCAGCGCATCGGCCATGGCCAAAAGCGCCTTATTCTTATCTTGCGTGGTGGCCTGCACTAGGGTCTGCGCGGCACGACGCGCTTGCTGCCCAAGACGCTGCATATAGTCTGCAATATTCATGCTGAACCTCTACCTGATCCTAAAAGGGTCTTTACACCTGCTCCCACAGTCATCAAAGACCACCAGAGCCAACTAATTCAAACCGACAACCTTAACTGAATCAGGGCTGAAATTCACTTACTTTTCCAATCTTGACTCTGCTTCGATATTGCCATCCCAGCTGATTACCGATCTTTTTTTTATAGAGATAGATTAAAAAGAAAGGTTTAAATCCAGCAGCCGGCTTTTGACCGGCATTTTATCTGCGCTGCCTTTCCATAACCTTTAACATTGGTTTACAATACATCCGCCAGGGGAGTGGCCGGTCTGCCAATGAAGGCTTTGTTTTTGAAGACCCTGACACCCAATGAATGGGTGCTTACAGATAAACAAAGGTTTGTAGAGTTATGGAACCACTTGAGTCCATACGTGCTTTAACTTGGTGCCAGGTTTTAACCTGTTTCTTTTTTGCTCTGCTTGCAGGGTGGCACTTTCACATCCATGACCTGCCTCACGCCAGCCTTTACTTTACCGGCATGCTTCTGGTGATTTTCTTTCTTGCTTTTCAACCCGAGCACAAGGGCCTGCGCTGGCTAGATTTCGGCACCCACCTGATCTTCAGTTTTTATACCCTGATTTCTTTTTATCTGGTCTTACAACTGAGCGAAGAGACGCCGCTTTACTATTTAAGCATTCATCTGGCCTATCCTTTTCTTGCCTTGGCTTTTTTCCCTTACCGTCAAGGCTTGAACTATGTGATTGGCTTTGCTGTTAGCGTTAACTTTCTGCTGATGCTTGAGTTTTCGGGCAGTTTTCGCGCAACGATTTTACTGGCCTTCTGGGCTGGCACTCTGCTGGCCACCCTTTACGGCTACACCCACCAACGCCGACAGCAAGAATATCTGCAACGCCTCAGACGCGACCCCAACACCAAAGTTTTCAACGCTGCCCAACTGGCCCAGGATCAACTCAGAGAAGAGCAGCGCGCTGCGCGTGAAAAAACCTATCTGCTGCAAGTCAAGCTTCAGCCTCATACTCCACCCTTGTCACTTGCACAGCTCCAGCGCATTCAGCAGGCACTGCTTCCCTATGAACAGCTTTATCAAGATCAGCAGCAACAGCTTGTTCTGCTCTTGCCCGCCGCCAATGAGGCCGCTGCCGAGCAGAGAAAGCTGAGCTTGAGCACTGCAATTCAAGATGCGGATCTGCTGACACTGCATCCCCCAGCACCGACACCATCACCGAGCCTCGCACCGCCCGTAAGGCAGCTGCGCGCATGAGAATCGAGTTCAATCCACCGCTGCGCCAGCTGGGTGCCTTTATCTACTGCCTAATCAGCTTACTGATGATTGGCATGGCCGTGCAGGTGTATCGCTCTGGCTATTATGAAGCCATTCTACTACCCAGCTTATTGACGCCTGTTTTCGCTGCACTGGCCATCTGGCGCTGGGTCATGCCCAGCCGTGTGGTCTATGATCCAGCGGCACTGATTGCCTTGCTAGGACTGATGTTCTTTTTGCTCTTTCAGCCAACCAGTCCACATGAATCGAGTCAGTGGCAATATGTGAGCTTCTTTTTTCCTTTTATTGCCTTTTATCTGCTGCCCAATGCTGTCTCTCTTGCCCTCAGCCTGCTGCTGCTGGCTGGGCTCACCCATTGGCACTTGGATCTGGACTCACTGGATGCCACACTGATTTTTATTGGTCACTATCTATTGCTGCTGATGATTGCTTGGCTCTATGGCGTTAAGCATCGTCAGAAAACAGCCAGCCTTGAACAGCTGATTGGGCAGGATGAAACCACAGGCTTTTATAACCGGCAGCATTTGCAACAGCAGCTCAAATCCGAGATTGCACGCAGTCGCGCCATGCAAAAGCCGCTGGCTTTTTTGCTGATCGAGCTGCATCAATATCCGCTGCTTAAACAAGAGTTCAGTCCATCCAGCGCCAGATTGTTCCTCAAGGAAGCCAGCCGTATCGCGCGCATGAATTGTCGCACAGGCGATGAGGCTTATCGTTTTGATGAGCAAACCCTGTTGTTGCTGCTACCCAACACCAGCATGAATGGTGCACTGGTACTGCGTGAGCGACTGTATCAACAGCTGCTGCGTGAACTCAGCTCTGAGCTGGGGCCACCGGATACCAGCATCACACCACTGGTTCTCGCTCCGGGCGAGAATCTTGATCAGTGCTGGCAGCGGCTGCACCAGAGCTGCGTCCACTCACTCAGTGAACGCGTTTAACCTGCCGGTTCTTCTCCCCAGCGTGCGACCAGCTGCTGCTCCAACCCCAGCTGGTCCAAGACACGCGCCACAACAAAATCGACCAAATCATCAATGGTCTGTGGATCATGATAAAAGCCCGGGCTAGCGGGCATGATCACCGCGCCCATTTGAGTCAGCTTCAGCATATGCTCTAGATGCACTTGGTGCAGGGGCATTTCTCGCAACACCAAAATTAACTGCCGCCTTTCCTTGAGCGCTACATCACCCGCGCGCTCAATCAGGTTATTACTGGCACCTGTGGCCAGAGCCGACAAGGTGCCGCCAGAGCAGGGACAGACCACCATACTGGCCGCTGCACCTGAACCTGAAGCGGCTGGAGCAAACCAGTTCTCGCGCCCATAGGCACGCACCTGACCTGGCTGATCAGCATAGCGCTCTGCCAACTGGGCATTCAAACGCTCAGGATCAGAAGGCCAACGGACTGGGGTTTCCGTCGCCATCACCAGATGCGCCGCCTTCGAGACCAATAGATCAACCTGGCATCCCTGCGCCACCAAACAATCCAGCAACCTGAGTCCATATTGGATGCCAGATGCCCCTGTCAGGGCCAGTGTTACTCTTTTCATGTCCACTCTCTTTGCTTGAACATCACTGATTATGTTGGGCGACCTGTATCGACTGGCGTTGCATCCGCTGCCTGAGACTGCAACGCCTGTAACAGACGCTGATGCAGGCCGCCAAAACCACCATTGCTCATCAAAATCAACTGATCACCTGGGCGGGCCTCAGCCACTAAGCGTGCCAGCAGCTGATCCAAATCCGTCCAGCACTCCCCCACCCCCAGCTCAGCTGGCGACCAGCGCATCTGCGGTGATTGATACCAGAATACCTGATCTGCTGCGGCCACACTGGCAGGCAGCTCTGCGCGCAAGGTCCCCAGTTGCATGGTGTTAGAGCGAGGTTCAATCACCGCCAGCACGCGCCCACTGGCTGTTGCCCGTGCGCCTTCCAGTGTGGTTTTAATCGCTGTTGGATGATGCGCAAAATCATCATAGACTGCGACACCACCCGGCTGCCCCAAGGCTTCCATACGCCTTTTGACCCCTTCAAAACGGCTCAATGCCGCCAGCGCTTGCTCAGGCAGCACACCAACATGGCGCGCTGCAGCCAGGGCCGCCAGCGCATTGGCAATATTATGCGCTCCCGTCAAGGACCAACGCAGCTCACCCACGCGCTGCTGCTGAAAAAACACCTCAAAGGCACGCCCTGCCTCTATCACCGCACCCACCTGCCAGTCTGCCAACTCACCCTGCGGCCCCAGTGTTTCTTGCTCACTCCAACATCCTGCATCCAATACCGCCTGCAAAGCCTCACTCGCTGCTGGAAACAACACCCGCCCAGTCGAGGGCACAAGACGCAATAGATGCTGAAACTGACGCTGAATCTCACCCAGATTGGCAAAAATATCCGCATGATCAAACTCAAGGTTATTCAGAACCAGCGTGCGTGGCGTGTAGTGAACAAACTTCGACCGCTTATCAAAAAAGGCCGTGTCATACTCATCGGCCTCAATAACAAAAAAAGGCGTCTGACCCAGGCGCGCTGAACAGCCAAAATTGCGCGGCACCCCGCCAATCAGAAAGCCAGGGGCCATGCCCGCTTCTTCAAGAATCCAGGCGAGCATACTCGCCGTGGTTGTTTTTCCGTGGGTACCGGCTACCGCCAGCACCCAGCGTGGCTCGCCCACCTGCGGGCGCAACAAATGATCATGCAGCCATTGCGGGCCAGAAACATAGGGCAACTGAGACCTGAGCAGCGCCTCTACGCAGGGCAGACCACGGCGCATCACATTGCCGACCACCACCAGATCCGGTGCGAAGATCTGCGGATCATAATCAAAACCTTCATGAAGGTGGATATCTGCCTGCGCCAGCTGATCACTCATTGGCGGATAAACCTGCTGATCTGATCCGCTGACCTGAAACCCCATCTCACGCGCAAGAATCGCCAGAGACCCCATAAAAGTGCCGCAAATACCCAAAAAATGCAGGTGCATATCTCTCCCTCTTTGGTCATCAGGCCGCTAGTGTAACAGTTTCATCTCTGAGCACACGGCTCTCGCCTGAGCCAGGTATCAGCCCGACTCAAGTCCACTTAAAACAGCCATGCATTTTAATTAAGGATGGGATAAAATGGCGGCTATTTTGATGGCTTTACGCCTGTCCTTTCATTTACTCAGTAGGAGCTTTTTTTCCTATGGCGAAGCAAAACGCCTTTTATGCCCAATCCGGCGGTGTGACCGCAGTTATTAATGCCAGTGCTTGCGGCGTCATTGAAACCGCCCGTCAGCATGGCGATGCAATCGGAACTGTCTACGCTGGCCGCAATGGCATTATTGGTGCCCTCACTGAAGAACTGATCGATACCAGTGCCTTATCCGATCAGCAGGTGCAACAGCTACGCCATACACCAGGCGGTGCCTTTGGCTCTTGTCGCTACAAGCTTAAGGATATTGACAGCCATCGCAGCCAGTACGAGCGCCTGATTGAAGTCTTCAAAGCGCACGATATCGGCTACTTCTTCTACAACGGCGGCAATGATTCAGCCGATACCTGCCTCAAGGTCTCACAACTGGCCGATGCGATGGGCTACCCACTCAAGGCTGTTCATATCCCCAAAACAGTCGATAACGATCTCCCCGTCACGGATAACTGCCCCGGCTTTGGCTCAGTCGCCAAGTATATTGCCGTCTCCACCCAAGAAGCGGCGATGGATATCGAATCCATGTGTGCAACATCAACCAAGGTCTTTATTCTAGAAGTGATGGGCCGTCATGCTGGCTGGATTGCCGCTGCAGGGGGCTTAGCGGGCCACAAAGAAGGTGATGCTCCACATCTGATCATCTTCCCTGAGATTCCTTTTGACCGCGCCACCGTCATGGCACGCGTGGATGACTGCGTCAAGAAGTTCGGCTTCTGCGTTATGGTGGTCTCTGAAGGCGCACGCTATGCTGATGGCACCTTCCTCGCCGATGCTGGAACAACCGATGCCTTTGGTCACAAACAGCTCGGCGGTGTTGCGCCCACACTGGCTGGCATGATCAAGCAAGATCTCGGCCATAAATTCCACTGGGCCGTCGCTGACTATCTGCAGCGTTCTGCGCGCCATCTGGCCTCAGCAACCGATGTAGAGCAGGCTTATGCCGTAGGTGCAGCAGCCGTCAAGCTGGCCTTGGAAGGCAAGAACTCAGTGATGCCCACCATCGTCAGAACACAGGACACCCCCTACGCTTGGGAAATCGGCGAGGCCTGCCTGTCTGATATCGCCAATGTCGAGAAAATGATGCCGCGTGATTTCATTACGCCCGATGGTTTTGGCATTAGCGAACTGGGCCGCCAGTATCTCTCGCCCTTAATTCAAGGCGAAGACTGCCCTCCGTATGTGAATGGCCTGCCGCAGTATATCCGCCTGCAACATCAGCTGGTTGCGAAAAAACTGCCGGACTTTGAGCCCTAAGCCGCTTCTTTTGAGCCCTGGATTGCTGGCGCGTCTAGGGTTCTTCAGCGCCTCATGCACCTAATCACATAAAAAAGCCGCCCAATATCAATGGAGCGGCTTTTTTAAGCCCTGTCATCCTGACAAGGCAGCGAACTGACGGATCGACTCAGGCCGAGTTGCCCTCTAGCAGTACAAAAGCCAGCGCCATCTCCTGTTCATCACTCAATGAAAGATGAATCTGCTTCACACCAAGAGCCTGGGCTTTTTGCTCAGCGACGCCAGAAAGAGCCAACAGTGGCTTCCCCAGCGCATCATTACTCACCTCGATCTGCTGCCAGCTTAAACCATCACGCAGGCCAGTGCCCAAGGCTTTGAGCAGTGCCTCCTTGGCGGCAAAACGCTTAGCCAAAAAAGCAGCAGGCTGGGCGGTTTTTTGCATCGCTTGTCGCTCAGCAGGGGTCAGTAATCGCTGACAGATGGCATCGCCACGACGCGCCAGCAGCTGCTCAAAACGTGCAATCTTCGCCAGATCTGTACCGATGCCAAGAATCATCAACGACTAGTCGCGGAAGTTGATAAACTGCAAGGGCAACTCAAGACCCGCGCCTTTCAGCAGCGCCATCACCTGTTGCAAATCATCACGCTTTTTACCCGTCACGCGCACTTGATCGCCTTGAATCTGGGCCTGCACCTTCAGCTTGGCATCTTTAATCAGCTTCACTATCTTTTTTGCGCTATCGCTTTCAATGCCTTCACGCAACTTCACCGACTGACGCGCACTTTTATTGGCTTCTTGGATCTCGCCTTCTTCCAAGCAGGCGATATCGACACCCTTGCGAATCAGCTCAGCTTTTAGAATTTCCAACATCTGTTCAACCTGAAACTCAGCTTCAGCCTTGAGCTGAACATCATAATCCTTGCTCAACTCAAAACTGGCATCCACACCTTTAAAATCAAAACGATTACCGACCACGCGATTGGCCTGATCGACAGCATTGGTCACCTGATGCTTATCCAGCTCTGAGACGACATCAAAAGAAGGCATGCTTTTCTCCGCACAACAAAAAACGCCAGTATAGCCTGAAACGCCCCAAGCTGGGGCGATTTTTGCGTCAGAAGAAGCGACCTCGAAGGCAGCGTTAATCAACGTCATGAGCGCAGCATCACCCCGCACCCTAGCGCATCAAAGGCGGCCTAGCTGGTCAACACAGGCAGATGCAGTGCTTGACTCAGTTCTGCCAAGCCCCAGCCTAAAACAGCACCCAGCAGCACATCACTTGGATAGTGCAGCCCAAGAATCAGACGCGAGAGGGCGATCAGCAGCGCAATCACTGCCAACCAAGGCCAGAGCGCAGGCAAAGCGGCCACCAGCAGACAACTCATGCAAACAGCATGCAGAGTATGACCAGAGGGAAAGCTAAATCGATCAAGCGGAGGCAGGTGGGCTTCGATATGCGGGTGGGCCTCACAGGGACGCAGGCGGCTGGTTGTGCGCTTGATCATCCAGTAGATCAGCACACCGCCTAATCCCGTCAGCAGCAGCTGCACACTGAACAACAGGCCGTTCCAACCATAGTACCAAGGCAAAACCAGCACCCAGAGCAGCCAGAAATATCCATCTCCAAGGCGGCTAATGAAGCGAAAAAAAGACTTAATCAGCTTTTTCTGGCCGATCACATTACAACGCCAGCTCATTGAGGAATCCATAGCACCCAAGCGCTCAGTCCAAAGATGCCCTTGCAGAACAAAAAGATTTTTGATGCTCATCATCTTTCTCCTTCTTCAATACAGAACTCAAGAGCTGATAGAGTTGCTGGTGGATGCTTTCCCAGCTCAGGGCTTGTACGCTCAGATAAGCGGCCTGCCCAAGCTGAGGCAAGCGACCTGCCTCAGCAGCCATCTGCTGCGCCGCCTGCTGAAAACGCGCCGCTGCGGCCTGTTGCTCTGCTGGATCACCCAAGCTGCTCGGCCCAGCCACGCTGCGCCCATTGACCCCATCTTCAATCAAAACCTCTGCTGCGGCACGATCAAAGGCCAGCACAGGGATACCACTGGCCATGGCTTCGGCCACCACATTGCCATAGGTGTCCGTCAAGCTCGGAAAGAGCATCAGATCCAAGCTCGCATAAAAACGTGCTAGCTCAACACCCTGCTGTAGACCCACGCAGATCGCTTGTGGGCAGCGCTGCTGGACAGCGGCTCGCATCGGGCCATCCCCCACCAGAAGCAGGCGAGCATCTGGGCGCACCTGCTGTATCGCTTGAAAGGAGGAGAGCAGAAGATCCATGTTTTTTTCTGCCGCCAAACGGCCGACATAGCCCACCAGCAGCTGCTGTGCATTCAGGCCCAGCCTTTGCCTCAGCATCCATGAACGCTGATAAGGATGAAACAGCTGCGTATCCACACCCCGTCCTAGACAGAGCACCCGTTCAAAACCTTGCTCGAGCAGCAGCTGACACTGAGGCTGAGTGGGGGCCAGGGTGCACTTTGCTTGCTGATGAAACCAACGTAGATAGCGCAGCGCCGGACGCTGCAAAAAACCCAAACGATAGGCGGGCAGATAGTCGGCGAAGTGAGTGTGATAACCCGCCACAACCGGAATCTGATGACGGCGAGCATAGCGTAGCGCACTCAGCCCTAAGGGCCCTTGTGTCGCGATATAAAGCAGATCAGGCGGTGTCTTGGCCCAGTGGGCTCTGACGGATTGAGGCAAGCGCCAGCCAAATTGCAAGCCGGGATAACCAGGCAGCGCAGCAGCCAGGCTAGGCCACTGCCCTGAAGGTAAGGCCTGATCCTTTAAGCGAGGACGCACCAGATCGATCTGCACCCCCTGAGCTTCTAATCCTTGCACCCAGTGTCCCAGTGTATGGCTGACACCATTGGTTTCTGGCGCGTAGGTTTCGGTAATCAACCCTAGATGCATGCTCACCTCTGCTGGCCGTTTCTGGCAGAATGACGGCTGGAGGTGACAAACTGATCAACAAATCTTGACGTTCAGATGACGCCAAGCGCCGCTGCAACAAGACAGATCAGCACTTGCTTAAAAGTGGATGAATCGCTAAGGTGTGGCCGATTGCTATAAGGAGATCCAATGACCCAACGCAGCTGGTATGCAATTCAATGCAAGGCGAAAGAGTCATTTCGTGCAGTTGAGCATTTAGAGGCTCAAGGTTATATCGTCTTTCATCCAACCTTACAGGTCGAGAAGGTCAAGCGTGGACGCCTGACTTATCAGGAAGAACCGCTGTTTCCCTACTATGCGTTCATTCAACTCTGCCGTACCAGCGATAACTGGCGGCCGATTCGCTCGACTCGAGGCGTTCTGAAGCTGCTGAGTTTTGGCCAGGAGCCAGTACAGGTTCCTGATGCGCTGATTCAATCCTTACAGCAGCCCCAACAGAGCACAACCCAGCACCTCTACACCCCTGGACAGAAGCTGCGCATCACCTCCGGCCCTTTTCAGGGACTGGATGCCATTCTGGCCTGCACCAAGGGTGAAGATCGGGTGGTCTTGCTATTGGAACTACTCCAGAAAGAGCAGCGCATCACACTGAAGGTGAATGCCGTTCAGCCTGCTTAACCTGCTCATAGAGCTGCTGATGATGGGCCAGTTCAAGCTTCAGCGGCTTGGCGGCCTTCAGCAGACTGCCAGTAATAAAATCGATTTCTGTCTGACGCCCTGCCTGTAAATCCTGATACATCGAAGAAAAGTTCTGGGCTGTCGCGTAGATAACCTGCTCAACTCGGCCCAGCAACCCACCTTCAGGTTCTGGAATACCCAAACGCTTGAAGACCTGCTGCAATTCGCCACACAAGGCCTGTACCTGAGGCTGGAATTCACGCGAAGCCAAGGCACCGTTCGCGACCCGATGCAAGCCTGTCAGCGGATTGATCACGGCATTCACCGCCAGCTTATGCCAGAGCACAGGACGAATGGCATCCACGACACGCGCTTGCAAGCCAGCAATGGTCAAACGACTCTCCCAAGTCTTTTCAGCTTGCTGATCTGGCCCAGACCAACGCCCTAGAAGCGTTTCGCCCCGCGCGGCATGCACAACACAGGTCGACGTTTCTTTATAGGCCCCTTCTGTGACGCTGGCCGCCAAGAGAGTCTGTGTTGGCAGCAGTTGATCGGCCACCTGCGCCTGACTCCCCAGCCCGTTTTGCAGCATCAGAATCTGTGCGTCTGCGCTCAGGTGTGGCTTCCAAGGTTCAAGAGCACTCAGCACCTGTCCGGCCTTAGTCGCAATAATCAGACGCTCAATAGAAAGATCCGCATAGGGCTGACTGATCAGACGAACAAAAACCCGCTTAGGCAGGCTGGCATCCGACGCCTTGAGGCTCACTCCCAAACTGAGGGCCTGCGCCTGATTGGGCTTCACCAGCAAGGTCACAGGGCGACCGGCCTTGGCCAGTTTGCTGGCATAAAGCAAGCCCAGACTACCTGCTCCTAACACAAACACGGCTGCTTCACTCATCCTCAACCTCGTCACCATTAACCTAAGACCTGACGTGCTTTAATCAATGCGCGATACCATTCTCGCTTGGGTGCTGCAACCATCGGCGGACGCAAACTCAAAAAACTCACCGGACCATTGCCTGAGTTGGGCTCATGCTTGGCCAGCAGCTCCAGCGTCTGCGGCCGAGCACCATAGGCTTCCACCAGGAACTCGCGCGCTTCTTCTGTTAGATCAACACGATAGTGCTTGACCAAAGCCACCGCCAGACGCTCTGCCGCCTGCCCCATATCCTGCTGCACCTCCTTGGCCATTGCACTGCCCAAAGCCGCTTTTTCAGCCGCGCTCATATTGGGCTCCAACCCGCCAAGATAGGTGGCATTCGAGGCATTCAGTCCCCGCTGCACTGCCGGACGACTCAAATGGATATAAGGCTCAAGCGCAAGTGCCACTTCCACGGCCAGTTGTCGCGCACCTTCCAGCGTCAGCGGCCGCAAGCGCCCATCACGACGAGTAAAGAAACGGCGGCCACGCTTTTCTAGCTCTTCACCTTGCAGGTAGGCCACCAGATGCTGACAAACCGCCAGTTTTTCTTCTTCGGTCAGCCAGACCATTTTTTCTAGGATACGCAAACCCCGGCGACCTGGCCCCAGTTGCAGCTGACTAGCATCATCACCAAAACGATGAGCAAGCTCATTCCACTCCTCTGAGGCTTCGAGCAAGGCCACATGCGCCTTACCCAGCTGCTGATAGCCTTGACGAGCCGCCTTATACAAGGCCAGAGAACGCGCCAGCACATCCACCTTGGCGCGCAGTTGGCTGCTCATCGGCACGCCATAGTAGCGTACGCCCTGCACCAGCTCAGACACCTCTTTGGCCAGCTGATCCAGAATCGCCTCCACCCTTGCCACCAGCTCTTGTGCAGCCAGACCATTAGGCAGCTGCTCGTGGGTGGCCTCATCCGTTTCCACCAAAAAACTGGCCAAGGCGCGTAGGCGGTTACTGCCACTGGCCTGTGCAATGCGATAATGACTACGTTTTTCTTCGAGCTGATCCAGCGCGCGTGCCAGCTTCCACTGCCCCGAATAGCTAAAGATCAGCATCGGAATTTCCCGCCCATTGATCAGCTCAAAGGCGAGAATCAGCATCTCTTCGACATCCTGCAAGGTCATGAGAAACAGGTTGTCTTCCTCAATGGCCGCCAGAACGCGTTCAATAAAATACTCATCACGCGGTACACCACGCTCCAGCTGAGGCGGCTCACCACTAAAGCGCTCGCGCAGCACCGTCACCGCCTGAGGTGACACAGCCTGCAACCACTCTAAAGCGGTTTCAATCCGCTCACGATACTGGCGATTCAGATCACGCACTCGCGAATACAGACCCGCTCGACGATAGGTATCAATACGGCCGAGAATCTTGGCCAGCTCACTGTCTCCGGTGAGCTCCTGTGCGGCAAAAGCCACTCCATCTGGTGTCAAATCGACACGGCGCAGCAGCTGCAATGCCGCTTCGCGCTGACGCGCTTCCCCTTCTTCAAAGCTACCAACGATCAAATCATTGACGGCCAGAATCAGATCAGCCAGCTTATCAATCGCCTCGCTCATATCCAGCTCATCTTGCTCTTTGACATGACCTTGCACCACGTCATACACAATCTTGGCAAAGAAAGCGATGGTGCCCGATAAGAGCGAGAAGATAAAAAAGTAGAGCATGTTTTGCGCCGGTGGCGGGCGACCAAAGGCGATATAATAACCACCAAACAGGCCCATCAAGGTGACCGGACCCGCTGTCCACACGATATACAAAAGACTTCGCGTCCAGTGCGTCGAATGCACAATGCGCTGAAATCTCTCTCTTTTCTCGTTGCCTTCACGATCTAAAGACACGCGCGCCCGCTGAGCCGCGCGCTCTTTTTTCTTTTCTCGCCACTGGCTTGCTACGCGGCGCAACCAGCTCCAAAAACCCATGACCTGATCCCTCATTCTTGTTCTTGCCGTGCCTGATGGGGCTGAGGCTCAAGCGGAAAATAGCGCATTAATACCCAGAGCAGCGGCAGCCCCAATAAGGCAATCACGGCGGTGAGGATAAAAAAGACACCCCAATCGCCATCGAGTTGATCGACCATCCAACCACTGGAGGCCGAAAACCAGATGCGTGCCAAATTACCCAAGGATGCCAGCATCGCATACTGACTGGCGGTATAAGCTAAGTTACATAAGCTGGAGAGATAGGCCACAAAGGCCACCGTTACCAAACCAGAAGTCAGGTTATCCGCGATCACTGCCAGCGCAAAAACAACACTAGACTGACCAGAGTAGGCCAGCAGGCTATAAGTCAAATTGGTGGTAGCGGTCGCCAGTCCAGAAATCAACAGCGCCTTCAGAATACCCACCCTCGCCACCAAAATACCCCCCAAGGCCACACCGAGTAGCATCGCAGCCAGCCCGTACACCTTGGCAACCTGCGCGATCTCCACCAAGGAAAAACCGAGGTCACGATAAAAGACATTCGCCATGCGCCCAAGGAGAGCATCACCAAGCTTAAAGATAAAGATAAACGCCAAAATCCACAACCAACCACGGCGGCGGGTGAATTCGGCAAAGGGCGCGACCAGATTGACATAGAGCGGCGTCAACAGATGCCGCATCCGTTGAGGCAACCAGGACCAGCCAGCCACTTGAGCACGCTGCTGCGCCTCTTCTTCGAGAATCACCTGCTGCACGCGCGGCTCAGGACTCAACAACAAGGTGATCATCCCGATCAGCACACTCAAGGCCAGCAGTTGATAAGCCAGCTGCCAGCCAAAATGCGCGGCCAGATACAGCCCACCCGCCGCACCCACAAGCGTGCCGCCAAGATGCCAGCCCCAGACCGCCATCGCCGAACCTGCACCATACTGATGCGGCTCAAGAATTTCGACCCGATAAGCATCGATGACGATATCCTGCGTCGCCGAGAGGAAGGTCACAAAGAGCACCGCCATCGCCATCCAGGCTAGATTTTGATCTGGCCGAGCCAAGGACAGCAGCAACAAGGCGACAATCAGCAGCGCTTGAATCAATAATCCCCAACCGCGCCGCCGCCCAAAGCGCGCCGTGAGCCAAGGTAGGGCCACACGATCTAGCATCGGTGCCCAAAGAAAATTGATGGCATAAGGGGTGGCGGCCAAGGCAAAGAGGCCGATTTCTGTCCGTGAGACGCCGACTTCTCTTAACCAAAGAGACAGATTGGAGAACACCAGCGGTGCCGGTAGGCCACTGGCGAAACCGAGCAATAACAGGATCAACATGCGTCGATCCAGATAAGGCCCGATCCAACGTTGCAAGGCGATCATCGCGACGTCTTAACCGAATGCAAGGCTAGCGAGCATCACGGATCAACTGCTTCATCTCTTTGACCGCCGCTGCCAAGCCAACAAACAGGGCGTGCGCGATCAAACCATGCCCAATATTCAGCTCATGAATTTCAGGCAAGGCTGCAATCGGCTGCACATTGTGATAATGCAAGCCATGCCCAGCATTGACGATCAATCCCTTCTGGTGAGCAAAGCGAGCCGCCTCACGCAAACGCTGATACTCCTGCTGCTGGGCTGCGCCACTGGCTTCGGCATAAGCGCCAGTATGCAACTCAATGACCGGTGCTCCTGCCGCCAAGGCCGCTTCTATTTGCGCTGGGTCAGGATCAATAAATAAAGACACCTCTGAACCCACCTGCTGTAAGCGTGTGCAAGCCGCGCGCACCGCATCCAACTGGCTGATCACATCAAGGCCGCCTTCGGTGGTCAGCTCTTCGCGCTTTTCAGGCACCAGGCACACCTGCTCTGGGCGCAGGTTTTCAGCATAGTTGAGCATAAAAGGCGTGATCGCCATTTCAAAATTCATACGGGTTTGCAGCACCTGCTGAATCAGCTCGACATCTCTTTCTTGAATATGACGTCGATCCTCACGCAAATGGAGCGTGATGCCATCAGCCCCAGCCTGCTCAGCAATCTGTGCTGCCAGTACGGGATCTGGATAACGTGTGCCTCGGGCCTGGCGCAAAGTCGCAATATGATCGATGTTGACGCCCAGTCGGGCTGATTGACTGTACATAACCCACTTCCTTATCAAAAGTCATTGTGATGATCCAAGCGCAGCAGCAGGCCAGGGCTTGTGCTCCGCTGGAGTCTGTCTAGCTTGAGTCTGTTCGGTTTGATGAGTGGCACGCCCAGCTGAGGAGGCGAGCTGATAAAAGAGCGCACGGCTTTGCAAGGGACGCGAACCCAGCAGCGGCTGCAAACGCCAGCGTGTCCATTTCTTGGCAGCCAGACGGGTCGCTGGCGCACGCCAGTCATCTTTTAAGATCGCCAAGAGGCTCGCACCATCCAGCACCAAGGGTGTGGAGGCGCTTGCCTCCTGATGCACTGGCTGCCAGCCCTGTTCATGTACCCAGCTATAGAAGATCTCAGGCCTCAAGGGCTGCCCGTCGCGATCTGTCTGCGGCAGATCCTGATCTAAAAACGCCAAAAGCGCCAGCTCTAAGCGTCTTAATGCCGGTTCACGCTGCTCTGTTTCTGTCAACAAATGCAAGAGCAAAGAGTACTCACGAAAAATAGCAGGACAAGGCAGGTCTGCAGGCAGTAAACGACTCAGCAATTCATTTGCATACAGAGCACAGACCAGCGGCTCACCATGAAACCACAAGGGAGAGCCGGAGGCTTCGAGAAGATGGAGGTTTGTCAGCTGGCCACGGCCGCGCCAACTCAGATGAAGGGGCGTAAAAGGCTGGAGCAGAGCACGATAGCGACTTTGGCGACTACGTACTCCGCGCACGACCAGATCCACTCGCCCGTGATCCAGCGTCAGAAACCAGGCTAAGGCACTGGTTTCTCGATAGGGACGCTGATGCAACAACCAGGCTGCATCAAGATCTGAAGCTGGCGTGGACAAGACCATGGCCTATCAGGCTAGTCCAGCCCTGTATAACCAAGGCTCTTTAAAGCTCGGTCATCATCTGACCAGTTGCTTTTGACCTTGACCCAGAGATTCAGCATCACCTTGCTTTCAAATACCTTTTCCATATCCAGGCGCGCATCCCGACCTATGCTTTTCAGCTGGCTGCCCTTCTCACCAATCAGGATTTTTTTCTGCCCATCACGCTCAACCAGAATCAGGCCATGAATATGCAGCGTTGGGCCTTCTTGCTTAAAGCGCTCGATTTCCACTGTCACGGCATAGGGCAGTTCTTCGCCCAGCTGGCGCATGATTTTCTCACGGATCAGTTCAGCAGCTAGAAAACGGGCACTGCGATCCGTCACCTGATCTTCAGGAAAGAAAAATGGCGCTTCTGGCAGCTGAGCTTCAAGACTGGCGACCAGCTCATCAACCTGAGTACCTTGCTTGGCTGAAATCGGGAAGATGGAGTGAAAGGCGTACTTCTGGCTGACTTCTTCAATAAAAGGCAGCAGGCTGTTTTTATCTTCCAGCCAATCCACCTTGTTAATCACCAACACCACTGGACAGGTTAAATGCTCTAAGCGCTTTAACACCAGCTCATCTTCTTCTGTCCATTTGGTGCGATCAATCAAAAACACCACTAGATCGACTCCACGCAACGCCTGCGCGGCAGCATCATTCATATAGTGATTGATGGCTTTATCGCGATTGCCTTGAGCAAGGTGCATACCGGGGGTATCCACATAGATGGCCTGTGTCTGGCCTTCTGTCACAATCCCCAGAATCTGATGGCGTGTAGTCTGCGGCTTTTTGCAGGTAATACTGATCTTCTGCCCCAGAATACGATTCATTAAGGTTGATTTACCCACATTTGGGCGACCAACCAAGGCAATATAGCCGCAACGTGTTGCTTGGCTTGTCATTTGACCTCCAGGGCCTGTAAAGCTTTCTGCGCCGCTTCTTGCTCAGCAATGCGACGGCTGGATCCCACCCCGAGAGGGCGGTAACTGAGTTCTTCGATGCAGCATTCTACAGTGAACATCTGCGCATGTGCCTCACCTTCAACCTGTATCACATCGTAACGCGGCAGCGGCCGCTGGCGAGACTGGAGAAACTCCTGCAAGCGCGTTTTCGGATCTTTCTGCGTATCATCCAGCGACATCTGCTCAAGACGGGATTGGAACCAGCTACGCACCCGCTCGCGCGCCACATCCATGCCCGCATCCAGATAAATCGCACCTATAATGGCTTCCAGCGCATCGGCCAGAATCGAATCACGACGATAGCCGCCACTTTTGAGCTCACCTGATCCCATGCGCAGATAATCACTGATCGCAAATTCACGCGCCACTTCAGCCAGCGTCGCACCCTTCACCTGACGGGCACGCAAACGTGAGAGCTGGCCTTCACGCGCCTGAGGAAAGCGATGAAAAAGATCCTCAGCGATAATAAAGTTCACGATGGAATCGCCTAGAAACTCAAGGCGCTCATTGTTCTGCTGCCCATAGCTACGATGGGTGAGCGCCAGATCCAGCAGGTTGAGATCATGAAACTCATGCCCCAGACTTCTGGTTAAAGCGGTCAGATTTTGTCTCACAAAACACTCACTTAATCAGCCTCACATCACGGAAGCTTGGTAAATTAAAAAAGCCTGTCCAGTGCATCCAGACAGCCACGGCCTGGCCCACTAAAGCCTCTTCAGGCACAAAGCCCATCACTAGAGGCTCGCCACGCTGGTTAAAATATTCGGGAATAATCAAGCAACCCTGCTCAGCATGCGGCTGACCTTCACACCAAAAACGGCTGTCATTACTATGGTCACGGTTATCGCCCATCACCAGATAAAAACCTTCTGGCACCTCGACTTCAGGAAAATCATAGTAGCGCTCAGGAAAGTTATAGACCTGATGGCTGACTTCACCGAGCTGCTCTTGCCATAACCATTCACTCGGTGCTTCACGCGGATGACGCTCTAACAATTGACGCTCAACGGGCAGGCCGTTGACGATCAGCTCTTTATTACGGTAGGCAATACGATCTCCCGGCACACCGACAACCCGCTTGATATAGTTCAAACGTGGATCAAGCGGATAGCGAAACACGGCCACATCGCCTAGCTCAGGTCGCCCAACTGGAATCACCTCGGTGTGTATGACCGGTAAACGCACACCATAGTTGTACTTGTTGACCAGAATAAAATCACCGATTTTCAGTGTCGGCAGCATCGAGCCGGAGGGAATCTGAAAAGGCTCATACAAAAAGGAGCGCAGCACCAAAACCAAAGCCAGGACAGGAAAAAAAGAGACGGAGTATTCCACAACCAAACCTGGCTCTGCCTTTTTACCCTCTGCCTGCACCGCAGCACGTTGACGACGCAACACCCAACGGTCGAGCGCCCAGACCACCCCGCTGAACAAGGTCGCCAGCACCAACACCAGAGAAAAATCGATATGCATCAAAACTCTTCCTTCCTTTATGAACACCGAGCAGGGTAGCGCGCCCCACTCGGCTCACCACTAACTATCGACCTGCAAGACCGCCAAGAAGGCATCTTGGGGAATCTCAACTCGGCCGACCTGCTTCATCCGTTTTTTACCCGCTTTCTGCTTCTCAAGTAGCTTTTTCTTACGCGTTGCATCACCACCATAGCACTTGGCCAGTACGTTCTTGCGCAGCGCCTTGACGGTTGAGCGCGCAATAATCTGACCGCCAAGCGCCGCTTGAATGGCCACATCAAACATTTGGCGTGGAATCAGCTCTCGCATCTTCTCAACCAGCGCACGGCCTTTGTTGGCAGCCAAATCACGGTGCACGATCAATGCCAGCGCATCGACCTTCTCACCATTAATCAGGATATCCAAACGGGCAAGCTTAGCTGCTTCAAAGCGATCAAAGCTGTATTCAAGCGAGGCAAAACCGCGTGAGGCTGATTTGAGGCGATCAAAGAAATCCAGGACCACTTCCGCCATTGGAATATCGTAAACCAGCTGCACTTGGCTCCCCAGATACTGCATATCTTTTTGCATACCGCGTTTTTCAGTACACAGGGTAATGATCGAGCCGACCATCTCCTGCGGCGTCAAAATCGTGCAGCGTGCGATGGGTTCGCGCATTTCGGCAATGCCAGCAGGATCAGGCAGGCGCGTAGGATTATCGACATACACCACCTCACCGCTTTTCATCTCAACTTCATAGACCACCGTTGGCGCGGTCGTCAGCAGATCCAGATCATACTCGCGCTCTAAGCGTTCTTGGATGATCTCCATATGCAGCATGCCCAAGAAGCCGCAACGGAAACCAAAACCCAAGGCTTCGGAGCTATCTGGCTCATAGAACAAGGAAGCATCATTCAGTGAGAGCTTATCCAGCGCCTCGCGGAAGTCTTCAAAGTCATCTGAGGACACAGGGAAGAGACCGGCATAGACCTGAGGCTTCACCTTTTGGAAACCAGGCAGGCGCTCAACATCAGGCGTTTTGGCATGGGTAATGGTGTCACCCACTGGCGCACCATGAATCTCCTTGATGCCCGAGACCAGATAACCCACTTCACCAGCCTTTAAGCAGCCAGTTTCAACACGCTTGGGCGTAAAAATGCCGACACCATTGGCATCCCAGGTTTTGCCTGTCGATTTGATCAAAATCTTATCGCCTTTCTTTAAGGTGCCATTTTTAATCCGCACCAAAGAAACAACGCCTAGGTAGTTATCAAACCAGGAATCAATAATCAATGCCTGTAAGGGGGCTTCAATATCCCCTTCAGGCGGTGGGACCTGTTGGACCAAGCGCTCAAGAATATCCTGTATCCCTATGCCGCTTTTGGCCGAGCAGCGCACCGCATCCGTGGCATCAATGCCAATAATTTCTTCGATTTCCTTTGCCACTTTTTCAGGATCGGCCTGGGGCAAATCCATCTTATTCAGCACAGGCACCACTTCGAGCCCCTGTTCTATCGCGGTATAGCAGTTGGCAACAGATTGCGCTTCAACACCCTGACCGGCATCGACCACCAGCAGCGCGCCTTCACAAGCGGCCAAGGAACGTGAAACCTCATACGAGAAGTCGACATGCCCGGGGGTATCGATAAAGTTCAGCTGATAGGTTTCACCTGATAAGGAGGCATAGTTCAGTGTGACACTCTGTGCCTTGATCGTGATACCCCGCTCTCTTTCCAGATCCATCGAATCCAGGACCTGCTCCTTCATTTCACGATCTGAAAGACCTTCACAAAATTGGATAAAACGATCGGCAATCGTCGATTTACCATGGTCGATATGGGCAATAATTGAAAAATTGCGGATATGCTTAATTGGGCTCACGTTCACCTGCATCCGAGAAAGAAGTCATCACAAAAAGAAAGCCCGATCACGGCATCGCGCCTGATCGGACTGCCTTGAAAAGTCGCCAAAGTCTAACTGATTCGGCGGCGCAGGGGAAATAAACCCGCTGCTATTCGCTGATATAAATCGCGACGAAGAGTGGACTACCCTGACGCACTAAGCGCAATGGGACAGCACGTCCAGCAGGCAGCTGCTCTACCAGCTGCTGATACACCTCTAAACTGGTGATGGATTGGCCTGCCAAGGACACCAGAATATCACCACGACGCACACCAGCTTGAGCAGCCAAACCGCTGGAATCGATCTGAGTGACCTCTAAACCGGCTTCCAGATTCCAGCGCTGACGCTGAGCATCCGAAAGAGGACTGAGTGTCAGCCCAAGACGATCTTCAATCAGCACCAAGCCAGACTTGGGATCGGCCCGACCTGCACTGCGCTGCCCTTGAGAATCATCTGGACGCTCGCCGACTTGAATGCGCAGTTCGATTTCAGCGCCATCACGCAGCACGCGGAACTGCCCAGCCTCGCCAGGGCGTATCCGACCAACAGCGGGCGGCAGATCAGAGGAGACCTCGATGCCGCGCCCTTCGACCGCCAGCACGATATCACCAGCTTGCAATCCGCCCGCAGCAGCAGGGCTGCGTGGATCAACCTGAGCAATCAAAGCGCCGCGTGGCCGATCCAGACCAAAGGACTGAGCCAGATGCACATCAATATTTTGTATCACGACACCCAACCAGCCACGCACCACGCGACCATCATCACGCAATTGAGCCACCACCTGCTCCACCACCTGCACGGGAATCGCAAAAGACAGCCCCATAAAACCACCTGAACGGGTATAGATCTGCGAATTCACACCGACCACCTCACCCTGCAGGTTAAACAGCGGACCACCAGAGTTACCCGGATTAATCGCCACATCGGTCTGAATAAAGGGCACATAGGTTTCATTCGGCAAAGAGCGACCTATGGCGCTGACGATCCCTGCCGTCACCGAATGGTCAAAACCAAAAGGAGAGCCAATCGCCAGCACCCAGGAGCCCACTCGCAGGTTTTCAGAGTCGCCAAAACGCACCACTGGCAGATCCTCAGCCTCGATCTTGAGTAGCGCCAGATCGGTTGCTGGATCACTACCGATCAACTCCGCCTGATATTCACGCCGATCACTGAGGCGCACCAGAATTTCCTGCGCGCCTTCAATCACATGATGATTGGTGACGATATAGCCATCCTGCGAGACGATAAATCCAGAGCCGAGTGATTGACGACTGGGGCGCTGACGCTGTGGCCCAGGCTGCGCAAAAGGCTGCCCACCAAAGGGAGGCTGACCAAAGAAGTGCTGAAACAGATCGGGAAAATCACCTGGCGGTGCGAGCGGCGCCTGACGCTGTACCTGACCACGCACAGTACTGATATTCACCACCGCAGGCGCGCTCTGTTCGACCAGTTCAGTAAAATCAGGCAGACGATCAACGGCCAGCACGGGATAAGCAAAAAGTAGCCAACAAGCAAAAAACAAGGAAAAGCGAGGCAAGGATATTTTTTTCATTTGCTGATGACTCCAATAGTGAACCTAGGATCAGTCAAATTTTCAGGAAGGAGAAGAGCGAACAAGCGGCTCGCTCGGCAAGATTAATTCCAGCTGCACCTTGGCAGCCCAACGCTCGGCCAGCGCCAAACCCAGCACCAAGCCCAGCAAGGCAGCAAGCGCTTGCACCAGCAGTGTAGGCGCCATCAGCGCATCAACAAGCACAACACTGAAAAGCGCACAGAATAATGGCAGCAAATATTGCCAAGCAGCGGCACGCATCAGCGCTGGACTCGACACGCCCAGCTCAACCAGATCGCCCACGCGCACAGAGGCAGGTGCAGGTAACTCAATCACTGGCGGGGCTTTTTTAAGCCAGCGCGCGACAACCCCCTGACCACAACCTCCTGCTAATTGGCAGGATTGGCAGCCCTGCACCGCCACAGGCTGTAACTGAACCCGATCACCTGAGCGGGCTGTTACGCGGGCAGGTTGTGTGATCTGGCTTGTCATCGGTGCGATCTCATGGGTGCGATCTCATGGGTGCATCAAGGCTCAGTCGCAGGCGACGTCCAGAAGAAGTTCACCGGTGACTGAAGCTGACCTGAACTCCAACTTGGCGCTGTTTCTTCCTCCATCACTCGCATACGCGAATAGGCCTCAGGCGCGACACTTTCACTGACCAGCTGGAAACGCTGCGGCGGTGCGTAGCCCTGCACAGGTGCCAGACGCAAAGGCTGGCTTGAGACCAGTTGCAAGCTAGGCGGCGCTGAATGCTGAATCGATTGAGGCTCAAGTGGCTGACTCACCAGCTCCTGCGAGCCAGCTGGCCCCTGCGGCAAATTAACCAGCTGCACGCCAGTAATCGCCAGAACCGCCACGGAAGCCGCCAAGGCAGCACCACGAAACCAGCTCCCCTTATCCTGCGCAACAGCCGCTGTCACAGCCTCTGCTGAGGCCACTGCGGGAGCATCCAGACGGCTATCATAGACCTGATCACCGCTTTCAAGCGCCAGCTGCTGCATGATTCGCGCCGACAAATCGACCTGCGCCACCTCAGCATGGGGTAGATCACGCATCTCACCGCGCATGATGCCTTGCACCAGATGATAGCGTCGCCACTTCTCGCTGAGCTCCTTTTGCAGCTCAGAAGAAGACTGCATCGCATTCAGTAAACGCGGTAGTTCTAGATCATCGTCAGCAGCATCCATTACAGCCGATAACGACTGATGTAGCTTCTCCGTCATACTTTCAACCTCTTTTCACCTTGTCTGCACCGCCATCTGGATTTGAGCCACTCAAACCCCTGTGCTTGATAGACAAGCGCGGCGCGGTTTGGTTTTGCCACTCATGTAAAAAACCTTAAAAAATACACACCTTTGATCTAGATCAAACGACGCCTGCGATCAAGAGCGCGCCTCGGTGAGTGAACGTATCGCTACATCTATCGCTTCACGCGCTCGAAAGATACGCGAACGCACAGTGCCAACCGGACATTCCATCGCTTCGGCGATCTCTTCGTAGCTGAGCCCCTCAAATTCACGCAGGGTGATCGCCGTGCGTAAATCGTGTGGCAGCTTTTCCAAGGTGACAAAAATCTTGGCCTCTAACTCATCGCGCATCACCTGCGCTTCTGGCGTGGCAATATCCGACATCTGCAAGGCATAAACCTCGGCATCATCAATATCGACATCTGTCCCTGGAGGGCGTCGACCCCGTGCCACCAGATGATTTTTGGCGGTATTAATGGCAATCCGATACATCCAAGTATAAAAAGCACTTTCTGAACGAAAACTACCTATCGCACGATAAGCTTTGATAAAAGCCTCCTGTGCGACGTCCTGCATTTCATGCGAGTCTTGAACATAGCGCCCGATGAGTGCAATGATTTTGTGTTGATACTTCTTTACCAGTAGATCAAAGGCACGTTTATCGCCCTTTTGCACTCGCTCTACTAGTCGCTGATCCGTTTCCCTAGCGCTTATCATCAGGAACCCCGCTTTATATTGAGCGCACTACCCTGCATGCGATCACCTTGACTTGTGATCGACTCCGACCTTGATGGCGCTTATGTTCTGCGCCCTTCTTTTTTTTGATCCAAACCTGAAGATTGACTTCTTGGATCAAGCACGAAAAACTTGCCAGCTGAACTCAAAGCCCTATACCTTAGCATGAGAGCGCCCAGTCCAGAAGTCTGATGGGCGCTCAAATTAACTCATTCGCTTGACTTAAGGAAAGCCATTTTGATGCCAGAGCAACGCTCCTATGACATTTTGATTATTGGCAGTGGTGCCGCCGGCATGACTGCCGCCCTAGAGCTCGCCAATACCGCCCGCGTTGCTCTGATCTGCAAAGCAGCACTGGGTGATGGCTCCAGCCGTTGGGCCCAGGGCGGCATTGCGACCGTCATTGACCCAACCGATACAGCTGAATCTCATATTGAAGACACCCTCAGCGCAGGCGCTGGGCTTTGCCATCGCCATACCGTCGAGCGGGTCGTCGCTGCCAGTCGCGCCAGCATTGAGTGGCTGATCGATCAGGGCGTTCCATTCACACCCGCCGATGAGCACGAAGATCTCGACTTTCCTTATCACTTAACGCGTGAAGGCGGCCATAGCCATCGCCGCATCCTCCATGCCGATGACGCCACAGGGCGTGCACTGGTCGAAACGCTGGTTCACAAGGTACGCCAGCATCCGCAGATCGATATTTTTGAGCAGCACCTGGCCGTTGATTTAATCACGCGCCACAAGCTCGGCCTGGCTGAAGAGGCTTGCGTGGGTGCCTATGTGCTCAATCTGGCCAGCCAGGAAGTCAGCCCAATCGGGGCCAAGGCGGTGATTCTCGCCACTGGGGGCGCCAGCCGTGTTTATCTTTACTCCACCAACCCAGATGCCAGCTCAGGCGATGGCATCGCTATGGCTTGGCGAGCCGGTTGCTCTGTCGCCAATATGGAGTTCAATCAATTCCACCCCACCTGCCTGTTCCATCCTCAGGCGCGCAGCTTTTTGATCAGCGAAGCTTTAAGAGGCGAAGGTGCACACTTAAAGCTGCCTGACGGTCAGCGCTTTATGCATCGTTTTGATCAGCGTGCGGAACTGGCACCACGCGATATCGTTGCACGCGCGATTGATCATGAAATGAAGCGACTCGGCTTGGATCACGTCTATCTGGATATCAGCCATCAGGATCCAGAGTTTGTTCGTAGCCACTTTCCAACGATCTACCAGCGCTGCCTTGAGCTAGGTATCGATATCACTCAGCAAGCTCTGCCTGTTGTTCCAGCCGCCCACTACACTTGCGGCGGTATTGTGACGGATGCCTATGGTCAGACGGAAATCCCCTGCCTCTATGCGATCGGCGAATGCGCCTTTACTGGCTTACATGGCGCGAATCGTATGGCAAGCAACTCTTTGCTTGAATGCATCGTCTATGGCCGTTTTGCGGCTGAAGATCTGCGCAGCAAAATCCAACAGCTGGCCCCGCCACCAGCACTTCCAGCCTGGGATGAATCTCAGGTCACTGATTCAGACGAAGACGTGGTGATCAGCCATAACTGGGATGAGCTAAGACGCTTTATGTGGGACTATGTGGGCATCGTGCGCACCAATAAGCGCCTTGAACGGGCAGCACATCGCATTCAACTGCTGCAATCTGAGATCCATGAGTACTATTCTAATTACCGCATCAGCGGGGATCTGTTGGAATTGCGTAATTTGGCCACCGTGGCCGAACTCATCATTCGCTCAGCGCAGCTACGCAAAGAAAGTCGTGGACTGCATTTCACGCTTGACTACCCTGCACCAGCGCCGGAAGCACGAGACACGCTACTGACACCAGATCGCTGGTGATTCTGGCGTGCAGTCTTAGCTGGGTCGTACGCAGGAAGATCACAGTGACAGAAAGGGCAAGGACAGCATACAGCGAACAGCATCGCTGTATTCAAGAAGGACGCCCAGCGCGCTGGGTATAGATCCAGCGTCGTAGCGCGGCGCGCTCTGCTGGCGTGACGGCATCAGGCCAAAGCAGCCAGCAGGCATAAGGCGCCCAAGGGAGACGCCAAGCAATCCAGAGAAAACTGACCCAACAAGGCACTGATGCCAACCGGTGGATTTCACCTTGACGGTTTAACACTTCAAGCTGATGCGGATGCAAACACAAGGCCACCGGCGCCGCAGGGCCAAAACCTATATAGAAGAACACGCTCAGCTGCACCAAGAGCGGCAGAATCAACCAGCGCGCCCAAGACCAGGGTTGCAACCAGAGCACACTGCCCAGCAGCAATCCGGCAGTCAGCAGCCAAACTCCTGCCAGTCTAGAGGCCTTTAAATTGATCCAAATCGCCTTCTCTGGCATGCGCGACAATCCTGTCAATAATCGGCATCAGAGTCTGATCTTCAGGCTGATCACGGCGCATTAACCAACCAAACAGATCCTGATCTTCCAATGTAATCAAGCGCTGATAATCCGCTTGTAGCTCTGCATCCAGCTGATCATAGCACTGGTCTAAAAATGGAATCAGCAGCAAATCCAGCTCCCACATTCCACGGCGACTATGCCAGTACAAACGCCGACGATTGGCTTCTGCGCTCGACTCACCCGCCATCACTTGTGCTTCAGACATCATACCAAGAACCTTTTCAGCCAAAAGAAGAAGAGGCTCAGTCTAAGCGCAACCCGCCTGAAAACCAAGCCTCGCATCATCGTCAAAGCGGGTGGTTCAACTCTTGGCACACTTTCTGAGTAAGAATGACTGCACAAACAAATGTTTAGCCCTACTAAAGAGTGCCGAATACCTATTGTCTAAAAGACGAAAGCTCACTATGCTAACTCAGGTAACTGAACCTCTAAGCTCAGCGGGCCAAGCTCCCGTCTCACACATGGAGTGATGTGCATGACCAAATCGGAACTCATTGAACAAATCGCCATGAAAAAAACCAACCTCAGCATGAAGCAGGTGGAGTTGGGCGTTAAGTTGATTCTGGATCACATCACTGACCATCTGGCGACAGGTGGTCGTGTCGAAATCCGCGGCTTTGGCAGTTTTTCGCTGCATTTTCGTGAGCCTCGCCGTGGACGCAATCCAAAAACAGGCGAGACAGTCGAGTTAGAAGGCAAGTATGTGCCGCATTTTAAACCCGGCAAGGAACTGCGCGATCAGGTTAACGCGGCCGCCAAGCGAGGCTACTAGCGACTATGCTCTTGATCAAGCGTCTTTCTTTCTCACTTGTCTTACTGGCTTGCGTCGTTTTCGGCTTGCTGTTTTCAATCCGCAACCAAACCTTAGTCACGCTCGATCTGCTGATCTTTACGCTGCCAGAAGCCAGCCTAGCGCTGATCATTATTGGCGCAGTATTGATCGGGACACTGATTGGATGGCTGCTGATTCTGCCCTATGCCATCAAAAGTCGTGCTCAAAAAGCCAAATTACAACGCGAGCTCAAACTCAGCCAGAAAGAACTTCATCAGCTGCGCACCTTGAGTTTAAAGTCCTATGACCAGTACCCCTTAAGCTAAACGCAGCCATGTTGCTTGAACTTATTGTTTTCCTTCTTCTTGTTGTTGCGCTGGCCCTAGGCTGGTGGATGGGGCGACGAGAAAAAAGACGGCGTCTTCCCCCACCAGGTAGTCTGCCGCAACTCAGTCAAGACTACTTTACTGGTCTCAATTACCTGCTGAATGAGCAGCCTGATGCGGCGATCAATACCTTTGTTCGCGCCCTAGAAGTCAACTCGGAAACCATTGAAACGCACATCGCGCTGGGCAATTTATTTCGCAGTCGTGGCGAATCTGATCGTGCGGTCCGCGTTCACCAGAATCTTTTTGCACGCCCCAGCCTCACCAAAGAGCAGAGTGAGCGTGTCCAGCTGGAACTGGCCAGAGACTTTATGGCTGCCGGATTACTGGATCGTGCTGAGCGACTTCTGATTGAGCTGGTAGAACAAAATGGCAAGCTGGCACTTGAAAGCCGCCTGCTTTTGGTGGATCTGTTTGAGCGTGAGAAGGAGTGGTACAAGGCCATCCACACCCTGACCAATGAGCTATTTCGCCATAAGCCACCACTGCGCCGCGCCGCAGCCCACTATGCATGCGAACTGGCCGCCGAATCTTTGCAGCAACGCCACTTTTCCGCTGCACGCAAGCAGCTTAAACAAGCCTTTGCCTTTGATAGCGGTTGTGTACGTTCAACCTTACTGATGGCACAGCTCGAGCTTTACAGCGGCAACCCTAAAGCAGCTATACGCTTGCTGTTGCGTATTCCTGAACAGGATGCCAACTACATCCCGACCATGCTACAAACGCTGGTGGATGCCTATCAGCAGCTCAACAAGCCGCAAGAGCTAGTCGAAACACTGGAGAAGCTGCTTGAACGCCATCCCTTCACCTCTGTGCTGCTGTGTTTAGCAGAAACTCTGTGCCAACAGAACCAGCATCAACTGGCTCTCGAGAAGATGGATTACCATATGCGCCATCAGGTTTCACTGCGCGGCGTGGACTACCTGATCGATCTGTATCTTCATCAAGCTGCGGGCGCAGAGCGCACGCATCTGCTGACTTTGCATAATTTGACCCAGCAGCTACTCTCCCATAAGCCTGAGCACCAGTGCCAGAGCTGCGGCTTTCAAAGCCAGCAACTCTATTGGCAATGCCCCAAATGTCGCCAATGGGGCAGTATTCAGCCGATTAAGGGCGTAGAAGGCGAATAATGTCTTGAACAGCCTCCGCCGGATGGGGTGCACGGGTAATAGGACGCCCAATCACCAGATGGGTACTGCCTGCAGCCATCGCGGCATCGGGTGTCATAATCCGGCGCTGGTCATCCTCGGCACTGGTTGGCAGGCGAATACCCGGTGTGACCTTCAAAAAACCTGCCCCCAGCTCTTGTTGCAACACGGGCGCTTCCTGCGCAGAGCAGACGACACCATCGAGCCCTGCTTGCTGAGTCAAACGCGCCAAACGTAGTACCTGCTCTTCAACAGAGCTGCTCACACCCAAAGTGGCTAACTCTTCTTGGGTCATGCTGGTCAAGATGGTCACAGCAATCAGATGTGTCTTTAACCCACGCTGATCCAGCGCCTCCTTGGCTGCCTGCATCATTCTGATGCCACCACTGGCATGAACATTGACCATCCACACTCCCTGCTCTGCGGCTGCCACAACGGCTTGCGCACAGGTATTCGGGATATCATGAAATTTCAAATCGAGAAAAACATCAAAATCACGCGCATGTAAAGCCTTGAGGATCTCTGGCCCTGCACGGGTAAAAAGCTCTTTACCTACCTTCACACGACATAAGCGTGGATCGAGTTGATCTGCCATCGCTAAAGCAGAAGCGGCATCCGCATAGTCTAACGCCACAATAACAGGGCTTAGATCCTTCATTCTCACCTCTTCACTGAACAAGCTGGTCGGGATGACCCAGAGGACAAACCGCCCCCAGATCGCAAGGCCACAGTATACCAGCTTGATCGCCGAGACTGGTTCGCCTCAGCTTTTTCTGCCGCACTTCACTGCTTTCAACTCGATTCTGGACAAATGGGCCTACTGATCTAAACTGGAAAAACCGCTGGCAAGGATGCCGTGCAGTTGCGGCACCTTATCGGTGGTGATCTATTTATCCACTCAAGGAGTAGGTTATGCAAGGACTCTCTGTTTCCTCATCCCTTTGTGCTCGACTCTTCTGGTTACTCTTTCTATGCAGTCTCAGCTTGGCGCATGCTGCTCCACCCACTGAGCAAGAAACACAAAACGTGATTGAAGCCAGTCAAAGGTTGAATATCAATCAGGCTGACCTGCAACAACTCACGGCCCTCCCCGGGATAGGCCCTAGTCGTGCAGCGGCTATTATTGAGCTGCGCGAACAACGCGGCGGCTTGACCGATGCCAACCAGCTGCTCGAAGTCCGTGGTATCGGCCCAGTCATACTGCAGAGCCTCGAGCCTCTGATTAGTTTCTAGCTCAACAGCCCATTCAACCACTCGGCCTGCTGCTGATCAGCGCAGGCCATCCCGCTGCTAGCGTGATTATGCTAAACTGGCCTCTTCAGTTCAGATTATTGTGATGCCCCATCTATGCTAGCCCCCAAATCGCCACTTGTTGACGCGGCCTCCACCAAGCTGCCCAAGTCAGATCTTCGACTCATCGCCCCCATCCATCACATCAGCGGATGGATCAACAAGAGGCTCATAGCACTATTGATGTGCGCACTCAATGCGCCTTGGACAAGCTTTATCCTGCTCAGCACTCTGTATGCCTCAAGCTTGCTGTTACTCAGCGCCTTAGGGGCCGCAAGCGACGTCTTGTTTATGGTGGCCTTGTCCCCTGTCCTCCTACCGATTATCTTTGCACTCACTTATATCGGCACGGCTCTGGTTTTACTGGCCTTGTTTGCACGCCATCCTGGCACGCGTCTTGGCTGTGCGGTGATCGTCTATATTTTGGTGCTTGGCCCTGCGCTGATTTTGGCCCTGAGTGATACACGCCTAGCCTTGATGCTCGGGCGCGATACATCCTTTTATCTGATCCTTGCCAATCTGCTTGTGATTCCTTGGCTTGCCTTGCGCTATCAAACAAGACTCGAAGGCTACAGTTTCTTATGCTTACCCGTGCTGGCTCTAGTTCTCGCTGTCACTTGGTTTGAATCCAGTGCAAGCTTGTCCTCACGCACCCTGTCCAGTGATGCTCTGATCCATCTAGACTGTGAGTGGATCACGCACAGAAACAGACGCAGCCCAACAGTCAGCCGCAGCCTGCTCTGTGATGTTGAGATTCAAGATCAAGGCCGCCGCCTACAGCTCTACGGCATGCCTGCGGCCTCTCGAAACATCACTCAAATAGAGGTGCGCCAAGCGCTGTTCCAGCACTACCGTTTGCTATAAAGGCGCAGCCTTCACCGCTTCAACCCAGCGGGCAAAACAGGGGTGAGGGCCAGCTAACTGCTGTTGATCTAGCTGATCAGGCTGCACCTCTAAAGGACCATAGCATGGCTCGATTTCAGCTTGCAGCTGGCGTCGCCGCTGTGCTTCAGTGGGTGTTAAGTTGCCGATCATATACCATCCACCAAAGCCAAAATCAAAACCAGCACCAAGATAACGCACAAAATGCTCAGCCGATTCAGCCACATGATCCAGCTCACCTTCTGAACCGAGAAAAACGACCGGCGGCGGCCCCTTCAAATCAGAGTAGGACCAGAGACAATACAGCGAGCCTGTACCATCACGACCAAACTGGATGAGCTGATCACCGCCTTGCCATCGCACCTCACGACCCAGCCAAGCAGCTAAGCTCTCTGCCCCCTCTACTGCGCTAGGCAGTTGAAGCTCAAGATCCATCGGCCACATGATCAACCCTTGCTCCTGCCACTTCAACAATGACAAAACCGCTGTTTCTGATGCTTGATCCAACATCCACACTGCCTCATAGTCCAAAATAATTGAGCCGCTTCACCTTAACGACCCCGCTTGATGCTCACCTAAAGATCATCACTCCATGGAAATGGTGCTTAGGAAACCTCTGATCAACGTCATGAGCGCAGGTCAGGCAAGACGAAATTGATCGAAAAAGCGGAGTTTACACGGAGTAAATGAGCATTTTGAGG
>NZ_JBANFI010000005.1:0-314479 GCF_045055655.1 Marinospirillum alkalitolerans
CTGGGCCTGATGGATGATGTTTCAGTCAGGCTTGGCTTTTCGCCATCGATTTCTTCCTGCGGCCTTGGCTTGATACATGGCTTGATCAGCAGCATGAATCAAGCTGGCTTTATCTGTTGCATCCAGCGGAGCCTGACTGATGCCAATCGATACCCCAATACGCACCTGATGCTCACCGAGCTGAAAAGGCTGAGTGAGCGCATCAATGATTCTTTGAGCCAGCTGACAGGCGAGCGCATCATGACTTGGTTCTTCGAGCAGAATCAGAAACTCATCCCCGCCTAAGCGCCCCAAGGTATCTTGCTGGCGAATCAGATGGCTGAGCCTCTCTCCCACGCGTTTTAACAGCTGATCGCCCATAGCATGCCCGAGCTGGTCGTTGACTTCTTTAAAGTGATCGAGGTCCATAAACAAAAGCGCCAACGGACGTTGATTAGTCAAAGCGAGGGTGATGCGGCGCTCTAGCAGGCTACGATTGGGTAGGCCAGTGAGGGCATCGTGATCTGCCTGATGCTGCACTGAGCGTTGTTGTGCCTCTAGTCGAGCGGCTTGATAGACGGCTTCTTCTAGCAGAGGGCGCAGCACACGCACTAATAACCCAGCGCTGCTGATTAGGAGCAGCAGTAAAAGACTGCTGGGCCAGAAGAGTTGCTTCAGGCTAAAAGAGTGAAGGTCCTGAGCGGCCTGATGCAACTCTAGACTGAAGTGCTCCAAGCTTAATGCTAGGTTCAACGCTGCGGAGTGGTTATCCGCGCTGAGAGGTTGGCTCACCAGATGATCTGCGCTGAATGTCCATCTTAAGGCTTGTTTGTGATCGATAAGGCTGAATTCACCTTGATGGTGTACAGGTTGCAGGGCTGCGAGTAGCGCATCGGTTTGCAGTAGGAGCCAGTCTGTCCCGATCCGTTGGCCCTCTTCATAAAGCGGTGTGACCACCAGCCAGTCGCCGAGTTGGTTGTCCTGCTGAATCAGATAACTGGTCGGCTGTTCTCCAATGGCAGGATAGAGATGGGTTGCCAAGGGCAGATCAGGTTGCTGCCCGATCTGAATCACTGCATTGCCTTGTTGATCAAAGCGAATCAGCCCAGCTAGGCGAGTGGAAGAATCCAGCGCATCGCGTAATCGAGGGATGCTGAACTCTTGTAGTTCGGCCAGGCTCAGCGCCTGCTGGTGATAGGCCAGCAAACGACGGCGTACCTCTGTACGGCTGGCAAGCTGGGCAGCGAGCGCATGAGACTGCTCAAAAAGATGGTTCATCAGCAGTGACTGAGTCTGAAGCTGATACTGGGTGCTTTGTAGCAGATTGGTGCGTATGGCTTGATAGAGCGGCCAGCTGGTGATCACACCGATCAGCAGCCCTGTGATCAGCATCCCGCTCAGGCTGATCAGTAATACACGCTGTTTTAAAGCGCTGAAGGAGGACGGGGTCATGAACCGATTCCTGAATCTCAACAGCAGCCTCGGTGGATATGACGCCACCTCGGCCGCTTAATTTTGTAAAGAGGCGACCAGATGGTGATAGCTTTGGAAACGGCTGGTCGAGATTTGACCGGCGGCTACGGCCGCTTGTAAGGCGCACCCTGGGTCTTGCTGATGCTTGCAGTCTCTAAAGCGGCACTGGCCTAAATAGGGTTCAAATTCACGAAAACCTGCGGCAATTTCTTGAGGTGTCAGAAAGCCCAGTGAAAACTCACGGATTCCTGGTGAATCGATCAATTGTCCACCTTCAGCGAAATGAAACAGACGTGCGGTTGTGGTGGTATGACGCCCTTTGCGCGTTTCGGCTGAGAGCGCACCAACACGCAGATCGACGCCAGGCAGCAAAGCATTAATCAGTGAGCTTTTGCCAACACCTGACTGACCAACAAACACACTGACGCGATCTTTCAGTTGGTCTTTGAGTGCCAGCAGCGCCGTTTCTTCATAAGCGGAAGTGGGCAGCAGGGTATAACCGAGCTGGGTGTAGACATCGAGCAGGTGACGGACCTTAGCTTGGCGCTCGGTTTCCATCTTGCCATCCTGCATCAAATCCCACTTATTGAGCAGCAGGATCGGCGTAATGCCAGTATGTTCAGCCGCCACCAGATAACGATCAATCAGATTCGCAAAGGGTTCAGGCTCTGGGGCAATGACGAGTAGCAGTTGATCCACATTGGCGGCGATGGCTTTCATGACACCACGCGTATCAGGGCGTGCCAGCAGTGATCGGCGCTCTTGGCGGGCTTCCACCACACCTATGCCCTGTGGCTCTTGGTGCGGCCGCCAGCTAACCTGATCGCCGGTGACCAGCTGATCGACCTTGGCGCGTAGATGGCAGAGCTGCTTGATCCGTGGCGCTTCAAGGCTTTCGACTTCGACCTGACGCCCAAAATGCGCTGTGATCAGGCCGAGTTGTAATTCAGCGTAAAGACCTTCAGCAAAATGTTCGCTGACCTGCTCATCTTGGCGCAGGGCGCGCTGGTTGCGTTCATTCTGAATCTTATCGATACGCCATTGTTGTTGGCGGCTGAGTTTGCGTTTACTCATTGGGCAGGAGTACGAATAAAGTGCTCACGATAAAAGCGCAGTTCGGCAACCGATTCACGAATGTCATCGAGCGCGAGGTGGGTATTCTGCTTTTTAAACTGTGCGGGTAAATCCGGCATCCAGCGTTTTGCCAATTCCTTCAAGGTAGAAACATCCAGATTGCGGTAATGAAAAAAAGCCTCCAGCTCTGGCATCTCATACTGCATAAAGCGTCGATCTTGATGCACGCTGTTACCACACATCGGACTGGCACCTGCGGCGACATATTGGCGCAAAAATGCCAGCGTGGCCAGCTCAGCTTCGCGCGTGGTGATCTGACTGGCTTGGACGCGTGCGGTCAGACCGGAAGCGCCATGGGTGTTGACGCACCACGCATCCATAGACTCGAGCAGGCTGTTTGGCTGGTGGATGGCCATCACTGGGCCTTCTGCCAAGATATTGAGGTCACTGTCTGTCACCAGAGTCGCAATCTCGATGATGCGTTCTTTCTCTGGATCCAAACCTGTCATTTCTAAATCGATCCAGATCAGATGCGAGGGCGCGGTGGCTGCAGACATCGGCCAGTTCTCCTTGAGTCAGAGTGATAGGTGGTTTTAGCTGGGTTGGCCTTCTAGGCCGTCAGGCTCTTAGGGATGTTGCTTGATGAGAGTGAGCCGATTCTTGGGTAAGCCGATAGCTTCAAGCCGTATAGTAACAGAGGCACTAAAAAGGCGGAACTTTTACTGTCTGCATTCCGCCTTCAAGCGCGCTGCAAATTAAAGGTAAAGTTGCAGCAGCTCACTGACCCAATCTGCATGATGCTGTAATAGCTCTCTGTGGGCTGGCGTAAATTGGTGGGGGGTCGCATAGGCGACGCTGAGGCTGCCAACGCGCTGATTGAGCAAATAAAGTGGAACGCCTAAATAGCTCCTGAGCCCAAGAGCAGAGGCAAAATCAGGCTGCATGTCCTGTGGAAGTAACTGCAAATCTTGGATAATGATGTGCTCGCCGGGGATCAGCAGCGGGAAACCACACAAGGCATCCTCAAGCAGTAGACGCTGCTCACGCGCATAGGGGTAGAAAAGGTGGAGATGCTGGCCTTCTCTCACACCAACAGCTGCCAGATCACTCTCCATTTCTTTCTGACATTGCTGGGCAACTTTAGACAGGCTGGAGGCGCAGATGGCCGCCAGCTGGGGGGTTAATAACTCAAAAAAAGCTTGGGTGTTGGGCGGCATAGATGAAACTCCACGTCTGTTGCTGGCTCATCCGTGCAACCTTGGGCAGAGGGACGCTATAATAGGCCGCATTGGAATTGGGTTGAGTGATCCTTGTGGCCAGATCAACACGGCTTAGCAGCACTCTCCTGATGGATTTTTTTATTGGAGAAATTAGAGTCAAGTATAGATGCTGGCTCAGTTTCTGCTTTATTTTTTCACACTGGATCACACCTAGATGAAGACTCAGGATCGCAATATCGTTTTGATTAATGTTTCTGGCCCAGATCGTCCCGGCATCACCTCCGCTATGACCGAAATCCTGGCGGCTTATGGCGTGAATATCCTCGATATTGGGCAGGCTGTGATTCATGACACCCTAGCCTTAGGTCTGCTCGCTCAGCTTTCACCTCAAGCGCAGAACTCGCCTGTATTACAAGAGCTGCTGTTCAAAGCGCACGAATGGGGTATGCAGATACGTTTTACCCCAGTGACCGATGCCAGTTATGAGCAATGGGTTGGTGGGCAGGGCAAAAAGCGCTATATCGTGACTTTGCTGGGGCCGCAAATTACCGCGCACCAGATTGCACGGGTGACTCAAACCGTAGCGGCCAATGGGCTGAATATTGATCGTATCCATCGTTTATCTGGGCGGGTGAGCTTGCAGCAGCTCGGTCAGCCGCGCCGTGCCTGTGTCGAGTTTTCGGTGCGGGGTGAGGTGGACGATCCGGCTGAATTACGCCGCCACTTCCTGGCCTTATCGGGCGAGTTGGAAATCGATATCGCTGTGCAGGAAGACAATATTTATCGTCGTAATCGCCGTCTGGTGGTGTTTGATATGGACTCGACGCTGATCGAAGCGGAAGTGATCGATGAGCTGGCACGAGAAGCTGGTGTGGGCGAGCAGGTGGCTGAGATTACAGAGCGGGCTATGTGTGGCGAGCTGGACTTCAATGAGAGTTTTAAAGCGCGTGTTGCACTCTTGAAGGGTCTGGACGCCAAGGTGCTGGAGCAGATTGCCCAGCGCCTGCCCATTACCGAAGGGGCAGAGCAGCTGGTGCGTACTTTGAAACGTCTCGGGTATCGCACGGCGATACTCTCGGGAGGCTTCACCTATTTTGGTGAATATCTTCAAGCCAAGCTGGGCATTGATGAGGTCCATGCCAACGATCTGGAAATAGAAAATGGCCGCGTGACCGGCCGCGTGACTGGCCGGATTGTCGATGGGCAGCGTAAAGCAGAGCTGCTGCAAGAAATAGCCGCACAAGAGGGGATCGATCTGGATCAGTCCATTGCTGTCGGCGACGGTGCCAATGACCTGCCTATGCTAGGTTTGGCCGGACTAGGTATCGCGTTTCGTGCCAAGCCTTTGGTACGCCAAACAGCGCGCCATGCTCTGTCGACACTGGGTTTGGATGCCATCCTCTATCTGATCGGTTTCTCAGATCGTGATCTGGCAGAAACAGCCTATCAAGAAGCCCAACTGAGCCAAAACGCAACACTGTGAAATCAGCTTCTTCGTCTTGCTGGTGGGTCTATGTGATTCGCCAAGCACAGGGTGCACTTTATACGGGAATTACGCTGGATGTGCAGCGGCGCTTTGCTGAACACCAGGCAAATGGCCCGAAGACGGCGAAGGCCTTGCGTGGTCGTGGGCCCTTAGAGTTGGCTTTTGCTGCCCCTGTGGGCTCTCATCGCTCGGCCCTTCAGGTGGAAGGGCGTATAAAAAAGCTTAAACGCAGCGCTAAGTTAGCCTTCATTGAGCAAGGTCATCTCCCTGTGCAATGGCAAGAAGAAACAATGCAAAATCTACTTGACGCGGCTGGGGAAATAGATCAGTCTAGGACTCGTAGGCAGCAAGGTAGCAAAGAGTAGTGTCGTAACAAGGTTGTCATCGAATCATCGGTAACATCAGTTCGTCATGAGTACTATCTTGATTCCCGCATCACCGAATATCTGTGGATATTCAAAAAAATCAACAAAGAAATAGGAATGTTTGATATGGCAACTGGTACAGTTAAATGGTTCAACGACACTAAAGGCTTTGGCTTCATTACTCCAGACGACGGTGGCGACGATCTGTTTGCTCACTTCTCTGAGATTCAAGCTCAGGGCTTCAAAACTCTGGCTGAGAACCAAAAAGTTTCCTTTGAAGTGACCACTGGTCCTAAAGGCAAACAAGCTGCTAAGATCCAAGTGATCTAATTTTTAGCTTCAAGCTAAAATAAAAAAAACCCGCCAAGTGCGGGTTTTTTGTTGTCTGTATAAAAGGCTTGCATCTGAATTTAAGCACTCATCCACTTCTTTAGTTTAGCAAAAATCGCGTAAACCAACTGAGAAGAAGTGGGTGAGTCAAATGGGCCTAATCCTGCATGGGCGCTTCCTGATAGCGCAGCATCATATGTCCAGATTGACCTGCATCGTTATAGTAACCAATCACTTGCAGTGCATAGCGTGGTGCTTCAGCGTTGCTGCCATCGGTATCGATCAGGTAAACACGGTAGTTAGGCCAGAGTTGGTGGCCGCCACCGACGCCATAGGCATACCAAGAATGCTGGCCAAAGATGCCACTGGTGGTGTCGGCAGCAAAGCCAGGACGAGGCGGAACATCCCCTGCTTTGACAAAGGTGGCTTGATCAGACCAAGCAAAGGGGCCAAAACTGCCTGCTTGACCTTCACCATTGGGGCCGCTGTTGGTGCGCAGGAAGAAATCACGGCCTTCAAAGCCGATTTGCAGATCCCAGTGATTGCCTGTGCAAGCTACTTCTGCTCCATTGACAAAGCTAAAGCAGAGGCTGCCGTTGTTTAGAGCTCCACCATTCCAAGTGATAGGTGTGGTGGAGAAGTTGGATTCACCTGGCTTTTGAACATAGAAGTCAAACGCGAAGCTTTGGATGCCTTGGCCTGCCCGCGTTGGGAAATCTAAAGCGGTCATGCGCATTTTGGCGTAGGCATCACCGGAAGCTGAACGCAGAATCCAGCCATTTTGGTTGTTGGCGGTGTAAAGGCCATTGGCATGATTGTAATCGGCCCAGTCCATACCAAAGGTGTTGCTGACCTGCTCACTCACCCAGCTACGGCTATTCGGTTCGCTAAACGGGCCATCGAGGAGATAAAGCTCACTGTTTGCGCTCATACCAAGAAACTGGGACTCTATGGGCTGATTCTGTTGGTCATAAAGGTGGTTCTGATTTGCAACCAGAGCGGCTCGTACCTGCCCCGGACCTGAAGCACCTGAATTGAGTTTGATATCCATGCGTCGTGCCGCCAAATGCCAGTCAGTGGAGTTGGCGGCTGCTTCGGCATCGAGTACCTGTCCCGTGATCAAATTCAGATAAACCCAGTCGGTTTGGCTCGTGGCATCTAGGGTCATGACCTGTTGGCCTTGCACCGGAGGCAGGCCTTGGTCGCTCCCTGAGTCAGAATCACTATCACTACAACCAGTCAGCAGCAGGCTGCTGGCCAGAACCAGCCCATAGAGTGCGGGGTTTTTTAGCTGCAACATATGAAAGCTCCTTGTTTTGAAAAAGGTGAAGGTGTTGAAAAGCTACATACAGCGAGTGGTGATGTATTAGACTTTTTTGCTGTTTTTAAGATTAAAAGTGCTTGGTAATATGGTTTTGTTGTGGCTCGTTTCTTTTGATTTTGATGTGGCTACTACTGTGTTCCACCTCTTTTCGAGGTGGAACTTGAGTTGTGTAAGGCGGTTTAATATGGCCTGGTATTGGATTTTTCTCTTGGAGTTATTGTTGTGATACGGCTTCTGAGAAACGATAAACAAGATGGCCGGATGGACTATTGCCATCTTCTCCATAATTGCTGATAACTTGGAGTTTATGATAGACCCCGTTTTTCTCTATTAAGTAGGTAGTGAATGTTGGGAACATGAGGTGATTGTTACCACCTACTGCATATTGAAATGCGCCATAGTCCCCTGGGCTGCTGAATGCTCCCTCTTTGCTGTCCGCAAAAAAACGATAGACTTGCGCTGTGTTCGTTGGGTCTGTGACCTCCCAAACTGAATTCGATACGAGGGCGCCAACCCCTTGTGGGTTTGTTCCGTCAGAGCCAACAACGCCAGTATTACCAGTTCCTGAGGCGCCACCATTAATCTGGATTTGCCATTCAAAGCCCTGTCCTCGAGAGAACTTGAGCTCCCAATCATCGTTTTCGTGGGCCAGACTATTGCTTTCAAGATCCCAGTAAACAGGTCCATTTAGGAATGTTATTGCAGGAGATTGAATAGGGCTGTTGAAAGTGCTTCCATTCCAGTGTTCTACTTCTAAAGTTAATTGCATTTGCATAGGAATAAATGAAGAGAAGCGGATACGAGCATATTGATTTCCATCAGCAGATTGGATAATCCAGCCATTTGTTCCATCGTCGTGGATATTTGGAGATGTTCCTGGGCCGCGATAACCTGAGTACCAGCCAGTGGTTGGGATAAGTGTGTTAATCTTGTCATGCTCAGGATTACAAATGTCGGTGTTATTGATATCAATAGCAAGAAAGTCGTTGAGTGTATCGTTTGCATTGAGTCGATCGAATTCAGTGCGTATAGCCTCTCCATTGTCATTAAATAGGTTTGGATAGCTGTGTGCTATACAGGCTTTTGTTTGCTCGCTTGTCCAAAATCCAACGTAGCGTTGGTAAGCGACTTGCCAGTCTCCATCAGCACTTGTTGTTTGTCCTGTACTTAAATCAAAATAAACAGGTAGATTATGAGTGGTGTCGACAGATGCTACCCTCACTCCTTGAGGCAGTGAGTTATCACTCCCTGTTGTGGTGTCAGAATCACTATCACTACAACCAGTCAGCAGTAGGCTGCTGGCCAGAACCAGTCCATAGAGTGCGGGGTTTTTTAGCTGCAACATATGAAAGCTCCTTGTTTTGAAAAAGGTGAAGGTGTTGAAAAGCTGCATACAACGAGTGGTGATGACATGGATCCAAGGTTCCTTAGAACTGCCCATCAATTCTCAAGCCGAGATAGATGAAGCGGCCGGGTTTGGGGCTCAAGTCAGCGTGATCATTCAGATCAGGTAAGGCGTCAAACAGATTGTCGATACCGGCGAGCAGCGTGAAGGGCTGCATTGCGTAGCTGGCGCGCCAGTGCCAGCGCTGCCAAGCTGGCGAGGCTTGGGTATTGGCCGCATCAATATATTCACGGCTTTGCCAGTCACCGAGCAGACTCATGCTGAGCGCCTGATAGTGAAAGCTCAGTTCACCTTTCAGCTGATGCTCTGGGCGACGAGTTAATTGATGGCCGGTGTTTGGGTCTTCGCTTTGCAGCCAGGTATAGCCCAGCTGGAGCTGCCAGTTGGGGTGAGGTTGCCAGTGGGTCGTGATCTCTGTACCCCAGGTGCGTGCTTGATCCAGGTTTTGGTAGTTATAGATTTCCATACCTTGCTGGCTGCTTGCATTGGGGTCGTATTCGGTCATGATCAGATTTTCTATGCGGTTGTAAAAGAAATTCAGATCAAGATCAGGCCCAGAAGTGGGTTGCCAATGGCCGCCGATTTGCAGGCTCCAGGACTCTTCTGGCTCCAGGTCTGGATTGCCGATGACCATATAGCCCTTGTCGCTTTGATCAAAAAAGAAGTAGCGCTCTTTGAGGCCAGGTGTGCGATAGCCGCGTCCAAAACTTAAACGTTGATTCAGATCCCCTTGATCAAAATGGCGGCGTTGAAAAAATGTCAGGCTGGGTGTGATAAAAGAGCCAAAGTCACTGTCATGCTGGTAGCGCACGCCGGGCAGAAACTCGATTCCATGGCTCAAGTAGATTTGATTTTGCAGATAGACTTCTAAATTGGTTTGTTCTGCACCGCTTTGGATTTCAGGGTCGCGCTGGACTCCTGATGCGCCCCAGGTTTCTTTAAACTGCTCCAGCGTTTCCTGACGCGCCAGCGCTCCAACAGTGATTTGCTGTTGATCCAGCCACCAAAAACTCCATTGGGTTTCTAGGCGCCAGTGCTCGATATCGGCTTCGCGGCGCATAATGGGCTGGCGGCTGGCATTCGCCTGACGGTCTTCGGTGACATTAGAAAACAAGGACCAGCTGGCATTGAGGCTCCATTCACCCTCAAGCGGTGTGCTACGTTGCCAGCCGAATTGTAATCCTGGCTGCTCCACTGTTTCCTGTTTGAGGCTGCGTGCTTCGAGGCCGCCAGGCAGGGCCGTAGCTTGGCGCTTATTCTTATCTTCGCTCAGCCAGCTGGGGCGCAGGCTAAAACGTCCCAGCTCAGCATGCTGCCAGTTGAGTTGGGCGCTGAGGTTCAACTGCTCAATGGCATGACCATCCTGTCCAAAAGCGCCAGATCTGAGTGTATAGCCTTCATCGCGACGCCAGTCAGCATGGGCTTCGAACTGTATCGCTTCTCCAGCTAAAGCAAGGCTGGCTTGAACTTGACCGCGATCGAGTCCATCACCATCGCCTTGGTCACCGAGTGTGCCAGCGGTGGCTTGAATACGATAACCAGAGCGGCTGGGTTGACGAGTAATAATATGGATGACACCGCCCATCGCTGAAGAGCCATAAAGAGCAGAGGTGGCTCCGCGCACCACTTCAATGCGCTCGACATCGGTGATGGCAATTTGAGTGAGATCCACGCTGTTGCCTGTCGAGGCGATGGCAGGTACGCCATTGATCAGAATCAGTACCCGCTCACTATCCAGCCCTTGCATCCAGACTTCCTGTCCTTCTTTGCCGTGTGTGGTACGCAGGTAAACGCCAGGCAGCTGGCGTAGGGCCTCTGCTAGGTTGCGTGCCTGTTGCCGATCCAGAGTGCTGCGATCGATCACCTGGGTACGAACAGGGCTGGTTTCAAGACTGCGGGCTGTTCTGGTTCCGGTGACCACCATTGGGCTGAGTTGAGCCGTATGCCAACTGGCCGAGTGGCTCTCGGCAGCTGGGTCAGCCGCTTGAATGCTGCCAAAGCCAGACAAGACCAGCAGGGGTAGGCAGCCTAGAGCGCGGGCGAATGGAGAAGGTGAAAGAAAAGAATAGCCAGCCATGATGCTCCTCAGAATCAGTCGGCACTCAGGTGGTGTTTCGACCAGCAAGAAGACGAAACCGGAGTGGATCTGGATGCTTTGGCTGGCTGGAGGCGAGGCCTCATGGCTGGCTAGGGTGGTAAATAATAATCTAAAAGATTCTCTAGTCAATATGAGAATCAAAATCATTGACGAGCAAGCCAAGGCGAGATTAAGCTAGGCGCTAGCCAGCTACAGGATCAACCTCAGCCAGCCATGATCGATTTTGGCCTGATGTTTTCAGGCTTTCTGCATTTCTCCTAAAAAAAGCTGATTATGAGGATTCACTATGTCCACTGCCTTTGCGACGCCAACACACACGCCGAGCGATCTCTACCTTGCTCTACAAGAAAAACGCGCCCAGCAAGCTCCTGGCTATTTTGTTGATTGGGCGCGTAGCCTGAACACCAGCGAAGGGGCACTACAAGCGGCCCGTATCGGGCAGGAAAAGGTTTGGCCAATCCGTGATGTGATACAGGTGCTGCGTGCACTGCCCAGTTTAGGGCATGTTTTGGCAATCACACGTAATCTCGGTGTGGTGCATGAGTTCAAGGGGACTTATCCCGAACCCAAATTGGGCGAAGCGGGCAGCCACCCAACAGGCTTGTTTTTGGATATTGGTGGATTGGATCTGCGCTTGATGCTGAGCCATTGGTACTGGGGTTGCGCGATTGAAGAAGAAACGCCAAAGGGCACGCGACGCTGTTTACAATTTTTTGATCAATATGGCAGTGCGGTGCATAAAACTTTTGCGCTAGAAGAAACAGACCTCCAAGCCTGGCAAGCGCTGGTTGAGCAGCACACGGATACTTCAGCTCAGGCAGCGGCCCCTGATTTTTTACCTGAGCCAGAACCAGAACAGCATCTGCCAGCGACCAGTCCGAGCCAGGTCGAAGCGGAATGGCGGCAGATCAAGGATGTGCATCAGTTCTTCGGTTTGTTGCGTCGTCATCGCCTCTCACGCTTTGCGGCCTTGCAAAGTGTACCTGCTGATCTGAGTCGTCCGGTCCCTGTGACGGCGTTCAATACACTGGTTGATGCTGCCGCTGAGGCCAAGATCGAGGTGATGTTTTTTGTCGGCAGCCGGGGTTGCGTGCAGATCTATACCGGCCAGGTCTCGGGCATCAAGCCGATGCGGGGTTGGTTGAATCTGTTTGAAGAGAACTTCACCCTGCATGCCAATCCAGAAGAGTTTGCCTATGCCTTTGTCACGCGCAAGCCACAAAGCGGCGGTTGGGTTTCGAGCCTAGAAGTCTTTAATGCGGCGGGTCAACTTCAGGTGCAGATGTATGGGCGTCGTGATGAAGGGCAGCCAGAACAGGCCGCTTGGACAGCGATGATCAATGCTTTACCAGATTTAAACTAAGGAGCTTCTTATGCTGCGCTCTGCCCTGCTCGGCTGGCGTGATCGCCTGCTGCTCTTGCTTTTGCTCATTGTTCCGGCAGTGGCATCTGCCGAGCGCGTCATCAGCCTTGGAGGGGATGTCACTGAGCTGGTGTATGCCTTGGGTGCGGGTGATCGACTGATAGGTCGAGATACCACCAGTCAATACCCGCAGGCAGCGCTGGATTTACCCGATGTTGGCTATCTGCGTCAGCTGTCATTGGAAGGCATTCTCTCCTTGCGTCCAGATCTGGTGCTGCTGAGTGATGCCGCACGGCCAGCGCCCTTGGCTGAGCGGCTGGTGGCGGCTGGGGTGCGTGTGGTGCGTGTGCCTCATCAGCAGGATCTGGCTGGTGTTGAGCACAAAATCCACGTGATTGCTGAGGCATTATCGCGCCAAGCCGCCGGTGTCGAGCTGATCCGTGCTTTTCAGCAGGATGTGGCGCGCTTGCAACAGGCCACTGAGGAACATGCTGGATGGCAGGCGGTGTTTATTCTCAACCATGGTGGCATGGGCGCGCCTTTAGTTGCGGGGCAGGGTTCATCCGCAGCGCAAATGCTTGATTTAGCGGGAGTGGATAATGCCGCCGCCGCCCTGCAAGGCTATCGCCCTCTAAGTGCAGAGGGCTTGATCCAAGCCCGTCCAGAGGTGGTGATTGTGACTGAGGCCGGTTTGCGAGCACTGGGAGGCGAGGCAGGTTTATGGCGTCTCCCCGGTGTGCGCCAAACCCCCGCGGGACGTGCAGGGCGTTATCTTGTTGTTGATGATTTGGCCTTTCTTGGATTTGGCCCACGCACACCCGATGAGCTAGTGCGCCTTCGGCAGGCGCTGATGGCCTTTTCTTCTTCATGACCATGATCAGTAGGTAGTTCCGTTGAGTATGACAAGATCTTCACGACCGAGTTGGTCGATCACCCAAGCGCTGATCGGCTTAACGCTGATTCTGTTAGCCAGCTTGTTACTGGCTGCGCAACTGGGTGCTTTATCCTTGGGCCCTTGGCAGGCGCTGACTGGTCAGATGAGCGCGCAAGACTGGCAGCTGTGGAGTGCAATTCGCTTGCCTCGCCTCGCTTTGGCTTTGTTGGTGGGAGCTAGTTTGGCTCTCGCTGGTGCCGCCATGCAGGGTTTGTTTCGTAATCCCTTAGCTGATCCAGGTTTGCTCGGTGTGTCCAGCGGAGCGGGGTTTGCAGTGGGTTTATGGATACTGCTGCCGTGGACTGAATGGTTGCCAGAGGTCTGGCAATGGCAGGGGCAGATGATCATGGCCTGTCTTGGAGGCTGGCTAACCTGCTGGCTGATTTTCCGGCTGGGCCGTGGTGGTCAGGCTTCGATGCTCTGGTTGCTGCTGGCGGGTTTAGCGATTAACACCCTCGCCGGTGCCGCCAGCGGCTTGTTGAGTTATCTGGCCGATGATCAGCAGCTACGCCAAATGAGTCTTTGGGGCATGGGTGGGCTGGGCTTTGTGAGCGGCACGGAACTGCTGTTCGGCTTGCTGCTGATTCTGCCTGGCTTGGGCTTGCTGCTCAGCGTGCGCCGTGATTTGGATGTTCTGCAGCTGGGTGATCAGGCGGCCGCCAATAGTGGGTTGAATACCCATGCCCTGCGGCGCAAGGTCGTGCTTGGCACTGCGCTCGCCGTTGGTGGCAGTGTCGCGTTGGCAGGCATTATTGGCTTTTTGGGCCTGATGGTGCCGCATCTGTTAAGGATGATTTTTGGCCCAGGTCATCGCTTATTGCTGCCAGCGGCCGCACTGGGTGGCGCAAGCTTGTTACTGGTGGCTGATGCCTTGGCGCGGACTGTGGCCGCTCCGGCTGAAATCCCCGTAGGTTTGCTGACCAGTTTGCTGGGCGGTCCCTATTTTCTGTGGATGCTGGCGCGAGGGCGTCAAGCCAGTCAGGAGCGGATATGAACAGCTGCTTAAAAGCCGAAGACCTTGGCCTGTGCACTCGTGGTCACCAGCGCTTGCAAGGTGTCAGTTTTGCACTGGAGCCGCAAGAGATACTGGTTGTTTGTGGGCCAAATGGTGCGGGCAAATCGACACTACTGGATTTGCTTAGTGGTGATCAGCAGCCCACCTGGGGTCAGGTCTGGTTGCAAGATCGACCCCTATCCAGCTTCTCTGCCAGTCAGCAAGCGCATCTGCGCGCACGTCTAGCGCAGGATTATCCGGTGCATTTTGATTTTCTGGCTCAGGAGGTCGTCGCTTTTGGCCGCTTTAGCTGGCCAGAGAGTGAGGCAGAAACGCAAGCTATTGTTGCCCAAGCCATGCAGGCCGCTGGTTGTGCGCATCTGGCTCAACGGGCCATTACCCAGCTTTCAGGTGGTGAGCGTCAGCGTGTTCAGTTGGCCCGCGTGCTGGCGCAGGTGTGGCAGGTTGAGCAAGGTGTGCTGCTGCTGGATGAGCCTCTTTCAGCGCAGGATCTGGGGCAGCAGCAGTGGATTTTTCGCCAGCTCAAGCAGTTAGCCCGCCAGAAAAACTGGGGCATTCTCTGTGTTTTGCATGATCTGAACTTGGCGCAGCTCTTTGCTGATCGCGTGTTGCTTTTAGCGCAAGGACAGCAGCTCGCTTGGGGGCCACCGCAGGAAGTGCTCTGCCTGGAGCGTTTGAGTCTGACCTATCAAGCTGAACTCACGGCTTATCAACATCCACTGAAAGACCACCAACTGGTGATGCTGGATGATTAAAAAGAGCCTCATTGCAGGGGATGCAGTGAGGCTCAATTGAATAATGATAAAAAAGGCTAGGAAGCCTCTGATTAACTACTGCGCTTGGTCATACTGCGTTGAAATTGGGTCTCAAAATGCTCATTTACTCCGTGTAAACTCCGCTTTTTCGATCAATTTCGCCTTGCCTGACCTGTGCTCGTGACGTTGATCAGAGGTTCCCTAGCCGAGCTGCGTAATCGCGATTCGATCTGGATGTGTTGTGACAGGCACTGCCGCTGGAGCGGCCAATCCCAGATTATTCTTCTCAAAAACACGATCTGCGCGATAGCTTGAGCGCACCATTGGGCCAGAAGGAACTTCCATAAAGCCTTTGGCTAAGCCGACTTCACGATAATGGTTAAACTCTTCTGGTGTGACATAGCGCTCCACTGGAAGGTGGTTCTTGGTCGGGCGTAAATACTGGCCGAGTGTCACAATATCCACGCCAATAGCGCGTAGGTCATCAAAGGTCTGGAAGATCTCTTCGTCTGTCTCACCCAGTCCAACCATGATGCTGGTTTTGGTGATCACATCAGGACGATACTCTTTTGCATACTCCAACACACGGAGCGTTTTTTCATAGCCCGCGCGCTTATCACGCACTGGATGGGTCAGGCGGCGTACGGTTTCGACATTCTGCGCAAAAACCTCTAAGCCTGAATCCAACACGGTTCGAATATGCGCCTCAACGCCGTTAAAGTCGGGCGTCAGGGCCTCAACCACCACTTCAGGCGTTCTGGATTTGATGGCTGCAATACAGGCGGCATAGTGAGCAGCACCACCATCGGCCAGATCATCACGATCAACAGACGTCAGCACGATATAGCGCAAGGCCATCAGCTCAACCGATTTGGCGGTGTTGATCGGCTCATCCTGATCAAGCCAGCCCTTCGGGTTGCCGGTATCGACGGCACAAAAGCGACAAGCACGCGTACACACTGAGCCCATCACCATAATGGTCGCCGTACCCGAGTTCCAGCATTCGCCAATATTGGGGCAATGGGCTTCTTGGCAGACGGTGCTTAATTTGTGTTCATGCACATTCTTCATCACCGCGTTAAAACGCTCACCCGCAGGCATTTTGGCGCGCAGCCACTCGGGTTTGCGTGTTGCGGTGTCTTCATTGGCATAGTGAGATTGCTTGATGCCATCTTTGATCGCAGCAATCCCTTGCTCGGTTTTAAACTTTTGTCCACTGGAGATACGGGGTTCACTTTGACTCATCGGATGCTGCGCTCCATTGATTGCTCGTGGCGTCCTCATCACAAGTGGATGAGGATGAATGGGATGCCTCTATTCTAACACTAGTTGATCCTTGAGGATGAGTGGAAGCGCTCAGTCTCTGTGGTGAGATGAAAGTGATCTATCGATGTGCGATTTTTGTTGCTTCGTCTAGACTTAATCCTAGTTTAACGTTCAACTGGGATGACGATAATGGATGAACAAACCAAAAAAGCCTTGGGCCTTGGCTGGCGTATCAGTCTCTGGATGGCGGCTCTGGGCGCTATTGCATTGTTGCTTGCTGCGTTGGCGATTTTATTTTTGCGCAGTACGCTTGAGGCCACCACGCTAGAAAGGCGTGCTCAGTTGATGGGGGATACGCTCACCCATCGTTTGGATACTAAGTTTGATGTCGGGCTGACCAATGCAGCTTTACTGGCAGGTCATGCTGAGATTATTCAGGCTCTGCATGAGCAGAACCCCGCGCGGGCTGAGGCAGTGATTGCCCAAGTACGTGCCCAGTATCGCCGTCATACCAACTATCAAGGTATTCAGGTGCACCTAATGAATGCGCAAGGACAGCCCTTTGTTGCCAGCGTTGCGCGTCCTGCACCGACCAATCAGGCTTCGCGTGGCATCGCTCAGGCACTGAACGGACAGCCTCATGCTGCTTTTGAGCGTGATACGCAGGGTAATGTACTGATTCGTGCTTTTATGCCAGTGCTGTCTCAAGATCAAGTGATTGGGGTGATGGAGCTCACGCAGGGTGTCGGTAGTATCAGCCGCGATTATGCGCAGGATGCAACCCACTATGTGATGCTGCTGAATCGCGATCTGCTTAATGCTCAGCATCCGGCCTGGAATAATCAGGCATTTGGTCGTTTTGTACTGGCGAATAACAACTGGTTCAGCGATGAGGTTGTTGATTTTACACGTCAAGCCCCTCTAGAAAGCTTACTAGAGCAGCCGCATCAGCTCGGTGAAGACTATTTTATGGTCGCTATCCCAATCCATGATGCTGAAGGGCGCTTATTGGCCATGCACTTGCTGGGCTTACCCGCTGAGCAGCTGCGTAGTGTGATCCGTCAAGCGACCCGCCTCGCTGATGTGATGCTGATGGCTATGGGATTGTTGCTTCTCGTATTGATGGGTGCATTGATGCTCCTTATTCGCCGTTTAGTTGCACAGCCAATGGAGGATATTGCGCTGGCAATGCGTGATATCGCCGAAGGCCAGGGTGATTTAACCCAGCGCTTAACAGTATATCGAGAGGATGAAATAGGCCAGGTAGCGCGACGTTTTAATCGCTTTGCTGCCAATATTCAGCAGTTGGTAGGACAAATTGCTCAGCAAAGTGAAGCTGTAAAACAAGAGGGGGATCACCTTGATGATCTCACAGAAAAAACACGTGATGGGGCCGCACGCCAGCAGACCGATATAGAGCAGATTGCCGCAGCGATACACCAAATGAGTGCGGCCGCCAATGAAGTAGCAGAACATGCACAGCGTACTCAGCAGGTGACGGAGGAGGGTGGCAATCAGGTAGAGGCCTTGCGTGAAACAATGGATCAGCTGCTTGCCAGTATAGAAAATCAGGCCCAAGAAAGTCAGCAAGCAGCTCAGGATATGCATGAGCTGGAACAGCAAAGCGAATCCATCGGTGCATTGGTGCAGGTGATCCGTGATATTACCGAACAAACCAATTTGCTGGCCTTGAATGCGGCGATTGAAGCCGCTCGGGCGGGCGAACATGGGCGTGGCTTTGCCGTGGTGGCCGATGAGGTGCGCACTCTCGCCAGCCGGACTCATCAATCTACGGAAACTATTGAAGCTACCGTTGCTGGATTACAGCAGAAAACGCGAACAGCTGTTAAGAGTATCAATGAAAACCGTGAGCATGCGTTACAAAGCGTAGAGTGGGTCAGAACCACGCATCAACGCCTCAATGTGCTTACCCAGATGATGGTGCAGGTGCGTGATATGACGACCCAAATTGCAGCAGCTACCGAACAAGAAACAGCAGCCACAGATGAGCTTGGGCAGAGCATTCATCGTATTCAGGAGGTGGCACAGGATTCTTCAGCGAATGCAGATTTGAGTGCGAGTCGAGCGGAAAAATTACAGAAGTTGGCGCAATCTATGCTGGAGCTGATTACACGCTTTAAATTCTAAAAAAAACCCCAGCCGAAGCTGGGGTTGTGGGGTGGTTCGCGCAAGGTTCAGCGAACCTGGTCGGCTTACATCATGCCGCCCATACCACCCATGCCGCCCATATCACCCATACCGCCAGCTGGTTTCTCTTCTGGAATCTCAGAAACCATGCACTCGGTGGTGATCATCAGGCCGCCAACAGAAGCTGCCGATTGCAGCGCTGTACGTGTGACTTTAGCTGGATCAAGAACACCCATCTCAACCAGATCACCATACTCGCCAGTTTGTGCGTTGTAACCGAAGTTACCGCTGCCTTCTTTGACCTTGGCCACGATGACAGACGCTTCTTCACCTGCGTTGGTGACGATCTGGCGCAGAGGCGCTTCCATCGCACGCAGAGCAATCGCGATACCGTGGTTCTGATCTTCGTTGTCGCCTTTCAGATCTTTGATAGAAGACAGCACGCGGATCAGTGCTGTACCACCACCGGCAACAACGCCTTCTTCTACTGCGGCGCGAGTCGAGTGGAGCGCGTCTTCAACACGGGCTTTTTTCTCTTTCATTTCGACTTCTGTCGCTGCGCCTACACGAATGACGGCAACACCGCCAGCCAGTTTGGCCAGACGCTCTTGCAGTTTTTCACGGTCATAGTCAGAAGAAGTTTCTTCCATCTGTGCACGGATCTGCTTCACGCGTGCTTCGATGTCTTGCTGGCTGCCAGAGCCATCGATGATGGTAGTGCTTTCTTTCGTCAGCACAGCACGCTTGGCGGTACCCAGGTGCTCAACAGTCGCGTTTTCTAAAGTCAGGCCTACTTCTTCAGAAATGACGGTACCATTGGTCAGAATAGCGATGTCTTGCAGCATCGCCTTACGACGATCACCAAAGCCTGGTGCCTTAGCCGCAGCCACTTTCACGATACCGCGCATGTTGTTGACAACCAGAGTCGCCAGCGCTTCGCCTTCGATATCTTCAGCGATGATCAGCAGTGGCTTACCGGCTTTTGCAGTGCCTTCAAGAACAGGCAGCAGCTCACGGATGTTAGAGATCTTTTTGTCAACCAGCAGGATGTAGGGGTCTTCCAACTCTGCTGACATGTTGTCTTGGTTGGTGACAAAGTAGGGCGAGATGTAGCCACGGTCGAACTGCATACCTTCAACCACTTCCAGCTCATCTTCAAAGCCACGGCCTTCATCAACAGTGATGACGCCTTCTTTGCCTACTTTTTCCATGGCTTCAGCAATGATTTCACCAATGCGTGTGTCGCCATTGGCAGAAATGGTGCCAACTTGGGCGATGGATTTGGTATCAGTGCAAGGCTTGGCCAGTTTTTTGATTTCGACCACAGCGGCAGCAACGGCTTTATCAATACCGCGCTTCAGATCCATGGGGTTCATGCCTGCAGTCACGACTTTGAAGCCATCGTTGACAATAGCTTGCGCCAGAACAGTGGCCGTGGTGGTGCCGTCACCCGCTGCATCAGAAGTCTTAGAGGCGACTTCTTTAACCATTTGTGCGCCCATGTTTTCGAACTTGTCTTTCAGTTCGATTTCTTTGGCGACAGAAACACCATCTTTAGTGACAGTGGGGGCGCCAAAAGATTTTTCGAGTACAACGTTACGGCCTTTAGGGCCTAAGGTTGTTTTAACGGCATCGGCGAGGATGTTGACACCAGCGACCATGCGTTTACGAGCATCATCACCAAAACGGACGTCTTTAGCTGCCATGTTGAATATTCCTATATCTCTGTGAATTGAACTGACTTATTAAAAAGGTACCTATGAAGCTTAGGCTTCGAGAACACCGAAGACTTCGCTTTCAGTCAGAATTAACAGCTCTTCGCCATCAATTTTTACAGTGCTACCTGCATAGCTGCCGAAAATGACCTTGTCGCCGACTTGCAGAGACAAAGGACGCAGCTGGCCATCAACAAAACGGCCTTCACCGATAGCAATGACTTCACCTTGCTGGGGTTTTTCTTTTGCGCTGCCAGGCAGAACAATACCGCCAGGAGTCGTGGTTTCTTCTTCAGTACGACGAACGACCACGCGATCGTGCAAAGGACGGATTTTCATTGCTGAATGTCTCCTAGTTAATCACTATGAGGCGTAAGCCTCGACTTAAAAAGTCTGTCTCAACACCAGGGTTGTAGACAGGCATTGTTATAAGAATCAAGCCAAGGCTTGATTCGGAATTCTGTGCTGCTTCCCACAAGATGGGGATGGGCAAGCAGATTTCAAGGGCACGCCAAAAGATTTTTTTCAGTCATCTTTTTTCTCATACTCGCCTTCTAGCACCTGAGGACGATGTGCCTTGTGCTGAGATCGTGAGGCATCTGCATGCGGACGTTGAATAGACTCAAAATCGGCCGCATCACTTCTTCTGGCTTGCCCATCATAAGTGGTGCCTGTTGCCTTGGTTTTCAAGGGTAAAAGTAAGAATTTTCTGCTGATCGGAATCAGCAGCAGCAGGGCAATAAAGTCGCTGATAAAACCTGGAATCAAGAACAAAAGGCCAGACAGGCCCAATGCCATACTTTCGAGCAGCAGGGGTAAGGGTGTTTCACGGCGCAGCATTTTTTCACGCAGTTGCAGTGAGAGCTTTTGCCATTCCAACTGGACTAACAGAATCCCAAGTAGTGCTGTGCCGACAATTAACAGCAGCGTGTTGAATCCACCGGCTTGCTGGCCAATTTCAATCATCAACCAGATTTCGGCCAGCGGCCACACAAGAAGGAAAAACAGAAGGGGCATAGGAAGGCATCCTTAAGAGTGTAAAGAAGTTATGGTGCCATATTGGTGTATTTCAAGGTGCATGTTTCAAAAATATAGCTCTAAAGCTGAGCGAGCATGCCCAGAGGCAGAATCAAAAGTAGCATCGCCCAAGAGGGCCAGCGCCAAACTTGAAGTAGCACGAGTCCCAAAAGCACCACCATCAGGTCATAGGGTTGATGCACGCTGGAGGTGAAGAGGGGGTCATAAAGAACAGCGCCGAGCAGGCCGACGACACTGGCATTGACGCCGCGCAAGATGGCCTGTGCGTTTTGATCAGCTTGCAGCCGCGCCCAGTAGGGGAGCAGGGCAACCAGTATCAACAGGCCAGGCAGAAAAAGGGCCACCAGCGCGACCAAAGCGCCCACCCATAGGGGCCAGCCAGTAGGGATAAACGCTCCCAGGTAAGCCGCAAAGGTAAAGAGTGGGCCAGGGACCGCCTGTGCAAGACCATAGCCGGCTAAAAAGGCCTCGCTACTGATCCAGCCTGATTGGACTGTCTCTGCTTCTAGCAGCGGTAGCACTACATGCCCGCCACCAAAAACCAAAGCACCAGCACGGTAGAAGCGATCAAAGATCTGCAGCAGGCTCGGCTCACCCTGGCTGAGCAGAGGGAGTAGCACTAGCAGGAGTAGAAAAAGCCCCAGGGTGAACCAAGCAACCCAAGGTTGAATGGAGATCAGTGGCGGTGTGCTGGGGGGCGTTGCTTGATGCGGTGTTCTGAACAGGAGCCAACCGAGTCCACCGCCGATCAGCAGTGTCACTAACGGGGTCAGGGGGCCAAGCCAGGGTGAAGTGCCCAGCATCAGCAACACGGCCAGCAGCCCGAGTGTGGCGGTCGCAGGCTCACGGCAAAGCTGTTGGCGCATCCCCCAGACGGCATGGGCAACAACGATCACGGCAACCAGCTTTAAGCTGGCCACAAAATCACTGCCCCATCCTTCTTGAAAAGTGAGTCCGATCCACGCGGCGGCCAAAAGAAAGACGGCCGATGGCAGAGTAAAGGCGACCCAAGCGGCAAGGCCACCCCGCCAGCCAGCGCGTTGCAGTCCAAGTGCAAAGCCCATTTGACTACTGGCTGGACCGGGCAAGAACTGGCAGAGCGCCACTAGATCGGCAAAGTGTTGATCACTGAGCCAGCCCCGACGTTCTACGAACTCGTTACGAAAGTAGGCCAGATGCGCGATGGGCCCACCAAAAGAAGTGAGACCGAGCCAGAGAAAGGAGCGAAAGACTTCGAACCAGTGATGCATTTAGGGAACCCCTGATGAACTATTACGCTTGCTTATACGGCGTTGAAATTGGCATCAAAGTAAGACGCTTTGATGAAATCTGCAACCTAAGTCTTAATGCGGCAGACTTCTAGGTCATTCTTTTTTGCAGATCTGTAGGGTTGGATATTTCGCATCTGCGAGATGATGCGCTATATTGTGAGAAGTGAACTCACTGACAGGGTGGAGTCACCTGCTTCAAGCTGTGTTTACTGGAGATTCCCAGCTCAGATATTAAAAGAACAGCTGAGTTGGTCAGTCCTTTTTTGTAGGTACTTTTTTAAGGCGCTTTTAGAAAGTGCTTTTCAAATACTGCGAGGTGAATGATGCAAGTGAAGAATGCGGTGATCGCGATTACAGGTGGCGGCCAGGGTCTTGGACGCGCTATGGCGCTAGAGTTGGCCGCTCAGGGTGCCAAGCTGGCCTTAATTGATTTGAATGAAGAAAAACTGCAAGAAACTGTTGCGCTGGTGAAAGAAGCCGGAAGCGAAGCCCACTACTATTTGGCCAATGTGGCTGATGAGCCTGTTGTTGAGCAGACTTTTGAGCAGATCGTGCGTGATTTTGGCACCTTGGATGCACTGGTTAACAATGCAGGTATTACCCGTGATGGTTTGTTGATCAAAGCCAAAGACGGCGAAATCGTGAAGAAGATGAGCCTGTCGAGCTGGCAGCAGGTTTTGGATGTCAACCTGACGGGTGTCTTCCTGTGTGGCCGTGAAGCCGCAGCACAGATGATCAAACTGGGCAAGAAGGGCGTGATTATCAATATCTCTTCTATTTCACGTGCTGGCAACATGGGGCAGACCAACTACTCGGCGGCCAAGGCCGGTGTGGTCGCTATGGCCGTGACCTGGGCGAAAGAGCTGGCACGCTATGGCATCCGTACTGGTGCGATTGCTCCTGGCTTTATTGCCACAGAGATGGTGGCCGCGATGCCAGAAGAGGTACTGGGTAAGATTACGGCTGGCATTCCGCTGAAGCGTTTAGGCGAGCCATCAGAGATAGCACTGTCTGTGCGCTATATCATCGAGAATGAGTACTTCTCTGGTCGTGTGATTGAATGTGATGGTGCACTGCGTATCTAGTCGTTGCACTCATTAAGTCGCTGCACCCAGAAACAATAAAGCCACTCCCTTGGGAGTGGCTTTTTTTACAGCGTGTCTTGCGTTTGGTCTTACAAACGTTCAAAGACCGTGGCAACACCCTGCCCCATACCGATACACATGGTGGCGAGGCCGAAGGTGGCATCACGCTGTTCCATGACATTCAGTAAGGTGGTGCAGATACGTGAGCCTGAGCATCCCAGTGGGTGACCCAGTGCAATCGCACCGCCATTCAGGTTGACCTTCTCTTCCATCTTGTCGAGGAGTTTCAGATCCTTCAGAACGGGCAGACCTTGTGCAGCAAAGGCTTCGTTCAGCTCAACAATATCGATATCATCGACAGTCAGGCCAGCGGCTTTCAGTGCCTGCTTAGAGGCAGGAACTGGGCCATAGCCCATGATGGATGGATCGCAGCCAGCTACGCCCATTGAGCGCACTTTTGCCAGCGGCTTCAGGCCCAGTGCTTGGGCTTTTTCGTAGCTCATCAGCAGCATGGCAGAGGCACCCACAGACAGGGCAGACGAGGTGCCCGCAGTGACGGTACCGTTGCGTGGATCAAACACAGGCTTGAGCTGCGCCAGCGTCTCGACGGTCGTTTCTGGACGAATCACTTCATCTTGCAGAATCAACTTGCGACGACCTTCTGCATCATGGCCTTCGACACCAATAATTTCCTTCTTGAAGCGACCTTCGAGTGTGGCTTCATAGGCCAGACGGTGTGAGCGCGCGCCCATCTCATCTTGCTGCTGACGGCTGATACCATGCATCTTACCGAGCAGTTCTGCAGTCAGACCCATCATCATCGCGGCCTTGGCTGCGTATTTGCTTGCGGCTGGGTTGACGTCCACGCCGTGTGCCATAGGCACGTGATCCATATGCTCCACACCGCCAATCAGGTAAAAATCACCCAGGCCAGCCTGGATGTTCGCACCAGCGATGTGCAGTGCCGTCATCGACGAGCCGCACAGACGGTTGACTGTTTGTGCAGGAACAGACAAGGGGATGCCGGTCATGATGGCCGCATTACGAGCGACGTTCATGGACTGCTCCAGTGTCTGGTTGACGCAGCCCCAGATGATATCTTGCAGTTCAGCAGGATTCAGATTGGGGTTGCGATCAAACAGCGCTTGCATCACAGCAGCGGACAGGTTTTCTGCACGAATATTGCGGAAGGCACCGTTTTTGGCTTTGCCCATCGCGGTGCGCACACCATCAACGACGACGATATCACGAGGTTGAAGACTCATTATTATTCTCCTGAATTCGGTTGATTAAGCGTAAAAACGCTTGCCTTGGGCGGCCATCTCACGCAGCTTGTCAGTTACGTGGTAAAGCGGGCCGAGATCTGCCAAGGAATCAGCAAGCTGAACAAAAGCGTCAACACCCATCGCGTCAATGTAACGTAGCGCACCACCGCGGAAGGGAGGGAAGCCGATGCCGTAGATCAAAGCCATATCCGCTTCTGCTGCGGTTTCGACGATGCCGTCTTCAAGGCAGCGAACGGTCTCCAGGCACAGAGGCACCATCATGCGGGCAATAATCTGCTCGTCAGTCAGTTCGCGCTTGTCTTTAATCAGCGGCTCGATTAGGCCATAGGTCGATTCATCGGCGACCTTCTTGGGCTTGCCTTTGCGGTCTTCTTCATACTTGTAGAAGCCGGTTGCGTTCTTCTGACCCAGACGGCCTGCTTCGTACATGATGTTCAGGACAGTCTTTTCATCACGCTTCATGCGATCAGGGAAGCCTTCTGCCATCACGTCATTGGCGTGAACTGCGGTGTCCAGACCGACCACGTCGAGCAGGTAAGCTGGGCCCATCGGCCAGCCAAACTTCTCCATAACCTTGTCGACTTTTTGGAAGTCTGCGCCATGCTCAACCAGGCCGATAAAGCCACCAAAGTAAGGGAAGAGCACACGGTTGACCAGGAAGCCGGGGCAGTCATTGACGACGATAGGCGTTTTGCCCATTTGCTTGGCGTAGGTCACCGTCGCGGCAATGGCTTTTTCAGATGATTTTTCGCCACGAATGACTTCAACCAAAGGCATACGGTGAACAGGGTTAAAGAAGTGCATGCCGCAGAAGTTTTCTGGGCGCTTCAGGTTTTCAGCCAGGCTGGTGATCGAGATGGTTGAGGTGTTCGAGGTGATGATGGCATCTTCCGCGACCTTGTCTTCCAGCTCAGCCAGAACGGCCGCCTTGATTTTGGGGTTCTCAACAACCGCTTCGACGGTCAGCTCAACATCCGCAAAGTCACCATAGGACAGCGTGGGGCGAATACGGCCCAGTGCTTCTGCCATTTGTGCGGGTGTGATTTTTTTGCGCTCAACTTGCTTGCCAAGCAGCTTGCTGGCTTCTTTCAGGCCCAGTTGCAGTGCCGCTTCATTGATGTCTTTCATCATGATGGGCGTGCCCTTGGAGGCAGACTGGTAGGCGACACCGCCACCCATGATACCAGCACCCAGTACGGCTGCTTTCTTGACCGCAGAAACCTGCTTCTCATAGGCCGAAGCTTTTTTCTTGATCAGCTGGTCGCTGAGGAAGAGGCCGACCAGGTTGAAGCACACATCAGTCTTGGCCATTTTAGCGAAGATCTTGGCTTCAATTTCTTGGGCCTTTTCACGACCGGCTGTTGCGCCTTTTTGAATGGCCTTGATGGCTTCAACAGGTGCTGGGTAGTGAGGGCCAGCTTTACCGGCGACAAAGCCCTTGGCGGTTTCAAACACCATCATCGACTCAACAGGGTTCAGGCGCAGAGGTGCTTTTTTCTCAGCACGCTTGGCTTCCCAGTTGATCTTGCCAGCACGAGCTTCAGCGAGCAGATCCAGTGCGGCTTCACGCAGCAGTGCAGGCGCGACAACGGCATCAACTGCACCTACTTTGAGTGCTGCAGCGGCTTTGTTCTCAGTACCACCGGCAATCCACTCGATCGCGTTATCGGCACCAATCAGGCGTGGTAGACGAACGCAGCCGCCCCAGCCGGGGATAATGCCGAGTTTGGTTTCAGGCAGGCCGATTTTGGCGCCTTCGGCCATCACACGGAAGTCCGTGGTCAGCAGCATTTCGCAGCCGCCACCCAGTGCCAAACCGTTGATCGCCGTGACTGTGGGATAGGGCAGATCTTCAATGGTGTTGAAGAGTTGGTGAACCTTCAGGTTCATCTCAACCAGATAGTCTTCGTCCTTGCCGAAGATACCGTGGAATTCAGTGATATCGGCACCAACAATGAAAACATCCTTGGCGCTGCTGATCATCAGGCCTTGAATGTCACTTTGGGCTTGCAGGGCTTTGACGGCCTCTTCAAGCTCTAAAATGACGGCGCTGCTCAGCTTGTTGATTGACTCGCCTTGCAAGTCAAAAGTCAGTTCTGCATTCCCATCGCCGAGGGCTTGCACCCGAATGGCTTTGCCTTGGTAAATCATCGTGTGATCTCCAGCTTTTTGTTGTAAGAAATCTGATCTCAGTTCATCTTCTCAAGAAGAAGGACTGGCTTGTTGATCAGGGGCATCTAAACAGCTTGCGTATCAAACAGTTTTTTCATACAAGTGTTTGAACTTGGCCTTAGAGTCGAACATTCCAGCGAACTTGTCAAGCCAGAATTAAAAAAGCCAGCGGCTGAGGCTGGCAAAAAAGAGGCGGGTTTTCAACCCTGTGTGCACTAGGTTGAAAGAGGGTTAGCGGCTGTGTTCGCTGACACTAAATTTGCTGACCAGCTGTTGCAGCGCATCGGCAGAATAGCGTACCGAATGGGCTGAATGCTGCAGCTCATGCATCACATTGTTCAGCTCTGCTGAGGCGACCTCAACCTGACGCATCGACGAGCCATAGTAGTGGCTGCGTTCGCTGAGTTGGGTGATGATGCTGAACATCTGCTCAACAGCTTGATGGAGTTCGGTGTTTTCTTGGCTTTGTGTCTCGGTGTCATTGAGGCGCTGATCCACCTCCTTGACCCCTTCTTCCATATAAGCCACGGCACTTCGTGTTTCTTGCTGGAGGCCGTGGACGGTTTGCTGGATTTCTGCGGCGGCTTCAGCCGTGCGGCTGGCTAAAGAGCGCACTTCATCGGCCACCACGGCAAAGCCTCGTCCCGCTTCTCCGGCCCGTGCGGCTTCGATGGCGGCATTCAAAGCCAGCAGGTTGGTCTGATCGGTGACCTCGGTGATCATATCGACAATCTGGCCGATTTCACCCATCCGGCTATTGAGCTTCTGCACTCGATTGGCTGTGGTATCCACAACTTCACGGATTTTGAGTGTACTGCCTTGAGCTGCCTCAAACTGGATACGCGCCTGTTCAACCACATCATCCATCGCCTGCTTCATGGTATGGGCGCTGGCTGAAGCCTGCTCGATCTCTTGCAACTGTTCCTCAACCAAGCTGAGCATTTTGGTGACCACCTGGCTGACTTCTTGACTGGTGACACTGGCCTCCTGGGTGCGCTGCAGCAGCTGGTCGTTATTGTGTTTGACATTGCCCGTCGAGTGAATCACGCGGCCAACGATGCCATCTAGGCTGTCCAGAAAACTATTCAGCCAGCGGCCCATACTGCCACTTTCATCCTGAGCGAGCTTGTTCAGATCCAAGCGTTGGCGCAGGTTGCCCTCCCCTTCGGCTAAGGTCCGAATAATCCGCGTGGTTTCACGCATCCGATCTGCAAGGCGTTTGGGGCCAAGCTGAGCAAAAACCCAAGCCGAGATCAGCAGCAGCAAAAAATTCACTGCAAAAAGAGGCAGGGTGCTCAGTGGGGCAAAGCTATGCAGCAAGGTGGTGGCGGCCAAAAAACCACTGACAGTCAGTAAGTAGGTATTCATCAAGCCAACACTCAGTGAGCGGCGTCGATAGACTTCTTCAAGATCGCCTTCGCACATCATGCCCCAGCGATCGGGTGAACCGGGGAGCTGGAAGGTCACCCCCTTACCGATGACAGGGATATGGCGATAGTCTGAATAGCCAGGATAGGTGATGAAAAGATTGCTGCCCTTGGCGATGGTTTCGCGTACACCAGGATGCAGCTGCTTGGTGGCCGGATCGGTAAAGCGCAGCTCTAATTCAGTATGCTCTTTGACTTTCACTACGCCCCAATCGGTATGGATGCCTTGCTTGAGGTTTTCACCATGTGAAAAGGTGCTGTCCTCAAAGCGCGAGCGTGATAGGGCTGTGCCTGGCTCTAAGCGTGGATCAAAACGCGACTCCACCATAAAAATATAGTTATCCCCTGATTCGGGATACACATGGCCTGCCTCGCGTTGAATTAAATCGCCCAGCACATCGTTAGGAATCCGTCCGGCAAGACAAGCGACCACTCGTCCCTGTTGACGAATCGGCTGATAGAACATCAGCGTGACGGCATCATGAAAGCTGGATGTGGAGGGTCCAAGCGTGAGTGTGACTGGATCGCGATAAGGGCCGTGGAGAAAAGGTTGCTGCAAACCAGCGGCCAGGGCACGACGCTGTTGTGGATCTTCGAGGCGCTGGCCGATGCGCTGTGATCGAGTGGAGTTCAGTAGCCGGCCCTCGGCATCAACAATAAAGAGCTCGGAAAAGTCGACCAGATGCTCTTGCTTGCCTTGGAGTAGATCTGGCTGGCTGAGATCATTGCTGAGACCGATGTGATCGGCCAGCTCTTCAAGATAGCGCCATTGCGTTTGACTCCATTCTTGTAAGAGCTTGACGCGGGTATCGGCAACGCCTTCAAAAATCTGCTCGATCACTGGGTAGATGTCTCGATTCAGATAGCAGCTCCAACCCAGTGAGAGTTTGCCGTTCTGGCCAAACCAAGGTAGCCAGCGGCGCTCTCGGCGACTGAGGTGCATTTGATCGCTTATTAAGGACATAGTCTCTCTCCATGGCATAGAAGAAAAAGCAGCGTGAATGATTGTTTTTATCGTATAAGGTGCTGATCCGGGCCTCAGGTCAGCCGCTGTTGCAAGTGATGTTGCACTGCAAACAGCAAGATCCATACCATTTTTTTGCGATGAAGTCGCATCAAAGCCAGACCGGACGGTGCAGGAACTTGCCGCTTGTGATAGGGGGTGGTGCAGTGCTGCATTGTGGTGCAGCTTAGACCTATTGGAGTGATTTTGCCTTATTTTGATGCAAGGCTGATCTGGCGTCCGTGTGTGTCAAAGGTCCTGGAATTGAAAGGACTCTAGTGAGAGGTGGGAGCCTTGCTTGCGAATCAGCCAGCCTTGCTGATCATTCCAGTCGCCAAGCACCCAGCGTTCAGCAGCCTGAGCGGGTTCAGTGGCGGTCAGCAGAAAGTGATGCACCTGGGGTCGGTGAGTGTGGCCATGAATCATACGCCTGACCTGATGCTCCAGCATCACCTGCTCTACAGCCTGCTGATTGACATCAATGATGCGCACTGGCTTGGTGCGTGTCTTGCTTTTGCTGGCTTGGCGAGTTGTGCGGCCAATGCGTTGCCGCCAACTGAGGGGGAGGTTGCGCAGAATGAAGTTGATGACGGGTTGACGAAAAAAGCGCCGCAGGCGCTGGTAGCCAAGATCATCGGTGCAGAGCAGATCACCGTGCTGGAGCAGGATCGGGTCTGGACTGTCGGTATCAATCCGCTCCAGATCGCCCAGTAGCTGGCAGCCTGCTAGTGCACAAAAGCGAGAGCCGATTGTGAAATCGCGATTGCCATGCATCAGATAAATCTTGGTGCCATGATCGCTGAGGGCTTGCATCGCTGCCGCCAGTTGGTGATGGTAAGGTTCCATACCATCATCCCCAACCCAGACATTAAAAAAATCGCCGAGGATGTATAAAGCATCGGCGCACCGTGCCTCGGTGGCCAGAAAACGCAAAAAGCCCTGAGTCATCTCAGGGCGATCTTCTTGCAGATGCAGATCAGCAATAAAGAGTTGCATGGGCTGATGGGGACTATTCCGCCGCCACGCGCTCAGCACGCTCGATCACGACATTCTCGCGTGGTACATCTTGATGGCCTTGGCGGTTGCCTGTCGGGACGGCCTTGATGCTCTCGACGACCTCCATGCCTTCAATGACACGACCAAAGACCGCATAGCCCCAACCTTGCATGGTTTTGCTGCTGTGGTTCAAGAAGTCGTTATCCTTCACATTGATGAAGAACTGTGCGCTGGCTGAGTGGGGGTCCATAGTCCGCGCCATGGCGATGCTGCCATTGACATTGCCCAAGCCGTTATCGGCTTCGTTTTCAATGGGGGTTTGCGTCGGCTTTTGGTTGAAGTCTTCATCAAAGCCACCGCCTTGGATCATAAAGTTGCTGATCACGCGGTGGAAGATGGTGCCGTTATAGTGGCCGTTATCCACATAGCTCAGAAAGTTGGCCACGGTGATGGGGGCTTTTTCAGCGTTCAGCTCAAGAAGGATCTCGCCGAAATTCGTCACCAGGCGAACTTGTGGTTGGGTTGCAGACATGAAGCGGCTCCATTAAAGTCATCTGTTAGGCAAAAAAACCGCCAACTGAAGGGCTGATCAGGATGCCAGATCAGTGCTTCCTAGTCGAAGGCGGTGCGCTGCCGTATAATACTGATCTTTAGGCTTTTCACCAATAAGCTTTGACCATCCTTTTACCATCCAGCTAAGAAGCGAGCCCCATGAGCCAGCCAGAAATTACTGCTGCATCTAATTTTATTCGTACGATGATTCACCAGCAGCGTGAAGCGGGCCAAGCACAAGATATCGTGACCCGTTTTCCTCCTGAACCCAACGGATACCTGCACATCGGCCATGCCAAAAGCATTTGTTTGAACTTTGGTTTAGCCGAGGAGCTGGGTGGCGCTTGTCATCTGCGTTTTGATGACACCAACCCAGAAAAAGAAAGCCAGGCTTATATTGATGCCATTCAAGAAGATATTCGCTGGTTAGGCTACCAATGGGCTGGTGAGGTGCGCTTTGCTTCCAACTATTTTGAGCAGCTTTATCAGTGGGCCGTGCATTTAATTCGTGAAGGTTTGGCCTATGTGTGTGAACTCAATGCTGAACAGATGCGTGAGTATCGCGGCACGCTGACTGAGCCAGGACGCCCTAGCCCCTATCGTGAGCGCTCGGTTGAAGAGAATCTGGCTGAGTTTGAACAGATGCGTGCGGGTGCTTACCCCAATGGCGCGAAGGTATTGCGTGCCAAAATTGATATGGCCGCCCCGAATATCAATCTGCGTGATCCCATCTTGTATCGTATTCGTCATGCACATCATCACCAAACTGGGGATCAATGGTGTATTTATCCCAGCTATGATTTTACTCATGGTCAGTCGGATGCGATTGAGGGGATTACCCACTCTTTATGTACGCTGGAGTTTGAAGATCATCGCCCCTTGTATGAGTGGTTCCTGCGTCATCTGCCGGTGCCCAGTCAACCAGTGCAGACTGAGTTTGCGCGCCTGAATCTGAATTACACCGTCACATCCAAGCGGAAGCTGAAGCTGCTGGTTGATGAAGGGATAGTCGAAGGCTGGGATGATCCACGCATGCCAACCATTGCCGGTTTACGTCGCCGTGGTTATACCGCCAAATCCTTGCGTGATTTCTGCGACATGATTGGTGTGACCCGCTCTGGTGGTGTGGTGGATATCAACATGCTTTATTTTGCACTACGCAATGATCTTGAGCATGCAGCCCGCCGTGCGATGGTGGTGTTGAATCCACTCAAAGTGGTGCTGACCAACTGGAAAGAAGGTGAAGAGGTGGAGTTAAGCTCGCCTCATCACCCAGCGCGAGAAGAGTTGGGCGAGCGTCGTCTGCCTTTTACGCGTGAGCTTTATATTGACAGTGATGATTTTATGGAAGAGCCACCGAAAAAGTTCTTCCGCCTGGCGCCTGGGCAGGAAGTGCGCCTGCGCAATGCCTGGGTGATCCGTTGTGATGAAGTGATCAAGAATGCACAGGGCGAGGTAGTCGAGCTGCGCTGCTCTTATGATCCAGATACGCTGGGCAAGAACCCAGAAGGCCGTAAGGTGAAAGGCGTGATTCACTGGGTCAGTGCTCAGCATGCGATTCCGGCGGAAGTGCGCCTGTATGACAATCTGTTCCAGGTCGAAGCGCCTGATGCGGATAAAGACACAGATTTTCTTGAGCACTTGAATCCCGACTCCTTGCAGGTTGTTCAGGCCTATTGTGAGCCGAGCTTGGCACTGGCACAGCCAGAAGATCGTTTCCAGTTTGAGCGGGTAGGCTACTTCTGCGCTGATCGCTATCAGCATCAGCCAGGCGAAAAACTGGTCTTCAACCGCACCGTGGGTTTGAAAGACTCTTGGGCAAAAATTCAGAAAAAGGGCAGCTAACCATGGCCGCAAGTTCGCAGCAACAGACGTCGACAGGACAGTCTCTGCCGGAGATTCAGGTTTATAACACCCTGACACGCCAGAAAGAGCGCCTGCAACCGATCACCCCCGGGCAGATCAAGATGTATGTGTGTGGCGTGACGGTGTATGACCTCTGCCATATCGGTCATGCGCGGGTGATGGTGGTGTTTGACATGATCACTCGCTACTTGCGCGAGCGGGGCTATCAAGTCACCTATGTACGCAATATCACCGATATCGACGACAAGATTCTCAAACGCGCCGATGAGAACAACGAGCCCATCAACCAGCTGACACAGCGGATGATTGAGGCCATGCATGAGGATGAGGCCCGCCTTGGCGTGCTGCGTCCTGATGTAGAACCGCGTGCGACAGCCTATATCGATCAGATCATCGCACTGGTGCAGACTCTGGAGCAGAAGGGCTATGCCTATGCGGCTGCCAATGGTGATGTCTACTATCGCGTGCGCAAGTTTGCTGGTTACGGACAGCTGACGAATCGTCAGTTGGATGAGCTGCAGGCAGGAGCGCGTGTCGAGGTGGATGGTTTTAAAGAAGATCCGCTTGATTTTGTCTTGTGGAAGGCTGCCAAAGAAGGCGAGATCAGCTGGCCTTCACCCTGGGGTGAAGGGCGCCCTGGTTGGCATATCGAGTGCTCGGCCATGTCGACCTGCTGCCTAGGCAATACCTTTGATATTCATGGTGGTGGTCCTGATCTGCCTTTCCCGCATCATGAAAATGAAATCGCACAAAGCGAGGCCGCCACAGGGCAGAAGTATGTCAATACCTGGATGCATGCTGGCGCGGTGCGGGTGGATCAAGAGAAGATGTCTAAATCCTTAGGCAACTTCTTTACGATCCGTGATGTGCTTGAGCAGCATGATGCTGAGGTGATCCGTTATCTGCTGTTGGCAAGCCATTATCGTTCAGCGATTAACTATGCAGAAAGTGCGCTGCATGAGGCGCGCAAAGGCCTTGAGCGCTTCTATACCGCGTTGAATCATATTGCACCCGTCAGCGATGCTGAGCAGGTGGCACAGGCCGGTGATTGGCGTGCGCGCTTTATGCAGGTGATGGATGATGACTTCAATACACCTGAGGCGCTGGCGGTGCTCTTTGATCTGACACGGGCCTTGAACCGCGCCCTTGAAGCCGAAGAGATGCTGCTGGCCTCGGCGCTGGCAGCGGAGCTACGCGATCTGGGTGGTATTCTGGGCTTGCTGCAACAGGAGCCACAGGCCTTTTTACAGGGTGGGCAAACAGCGCAAAGCTCCGTCAATCCCGATGTGATCGAGACGTTGATCGAGAAGCGTCTGATGGCCAAGCAAGAGCGAGATTTTGCTGAGGCGGATCGTATTCGCGATGAACTGGCGGCTCAGGGTGTGATTCTCAAAGACACCAAAGATGGCACCAGCTGGACGCGTGCTTAAGCATTAAAAAACTGAGTATGAAAAAAAGGCGAGATGAGAGTGATCATGTCGCCTTTTTTTATGCTAAATAGAGAGGCTGAAGTTGAGTCTTTTACTTGGGATTAGTTTTTGCCTGCGGCTTTAGCGGGGCTGTCCACCCATCAGCCGCTGAGGTTGCAGTGAAGATGGAAGATTGATTATGGAGAAGAATATGCGCCCCTTTTTACACTTTGCCCATGCCAATGGTTTTCCTGCGGGCAGTTATCAGCAGCTACTTGGGCCCTTGAGTTTAGACTATCAGGTGTTGGCCATTGACCGTCTTGGCCACCAGCCTCAATATCCTATTGCGCCAAACTGGAAGCCTCTGGCTCAGGAGTTGCTGGATTATTTGCAGCAGCAGGCAGGCGATCAGCCCGTGATTGGCATCGGTCACTCTTTGGGGGGCGTCGTGACCTATATGGCCGCGTTAGAGCAGCCAGAGCGCTTTCAGCAGATTATCCTGCTTGATCCACCCTTGATGTTTGGATCGGATAGCTGGGGCTTAAAGGTGGGTAAACGCTTTGGTTTTATTGATCGCATTACTCCGGCCGGTATCACACGCGGACGCCGTAGCCACTGGCCTGATCTGCAAGCCGCTGAAGACAATCTGCGCACTAAAAAGCTCTTTCGGCATTTTGATCCACAGGCGCTACGTGATTATTTGCAAGCTGGAACCGAGCCAGCCCCTCAGGGCGGGATACAGCTGCGTTTTCAGCCTCAGGTTGAACTGGCCATCTTCCGCCATTTAGCAGACCATCTGACTTGGAGTCATCGTCGTCTTAAGGTGCCAACGCATCTCTTTTATGGGTTGGAGAGTCAGCTTCTGAATGCAGCGCGGCGTAAGCGGATTGAGGCACGTGGCATCAGCTGCTCAGCTTTGGCTGGGGGGCATATGTTCCCGTTAGAGCATCCTGAGGCCACGCGCCAAGCTTTATTGAAGAAGATTGCTGAGCAGGCCGCGCTGGTGACGCCGGCCTGATGCAGTGCTGCGGCTCCTTGGGTCGCAGCATCTAGCCGTGTGTCTCAACCCGAATGAAACGCGCCGCTTGGCGGACACTGGCTGCCGCTTGGGGCAGGTAGCGATAGAGGAGCTGCCAAACGTGCGGCATCCAAGGCTGCTCTTTCAGATCAACGCGGCCACCGGCCTGCTGCAATCCACGGGCTAAACGCCGTGTATCATCACGCAGCACCTCTTGCAGGCTCACTTGAAGATGCATTGGGGGCAAGCCATCCAAAGGGCCGTACAAAGGCGAAATCAACGGATCATCCAGCGCTCGCCGATCCGCATAGAGCTCTGCAAAGGCATGCATCTGCACCTTGTTGAGTACAGGATCGGTCGCGGCATTCAGATCCATTGAAGGGCTCGAGCAGGTTAAATCCACCCAAGGAGAGAAGAGTGCCACGGCGGCAGGCTGAGCCAGCTGTTCCTGCTTGATCTTTTGCAGCAAGGCCAGTGCTAGGCCGCCACCAGCTGAGTCACCAGCAAGCGCGATGCGATCTGGTGTCACACCCTGTTCGAGCAGCCATTGATAAGCTGCAAAAGCATCTTCTAGGCCAGCCGGTGCTGGGTGATCTGGAGCGAGGCGGTAGTCGATCGCCAAAGTGCGCGCATCGGCATAGCGTGTTAGCGCCGTACACAGCTCTCGATGGGTATCTAAAGAACCGAGTGCAAAGCCACCACCATGAAGATACAGCAAGTAGCGTTGGCTGGTACTGCCTTTGATGCTCAGCAGCTCTGCGGCGCACTGGTTGATGGTGAGCGAGAGCTGTTCAACATCGTGCGGCAAGCGTGAGTAAGGGTTGAGTTCATTGACATAATCACGCAAGAGGCGGCACTGGCTGGCCAAAAGCTGACGGTTGATAAAATCAGCGCTCTGTTGCACTGCGGCCAGTGGCCAGAGCAGATCATTCCACATATAAGGCATCCTTGTAAGGCTTAGAGTGAATCTGCTGATTGAGCGGGCTTCTCCTGAGCATCTGATGGCGTGGGCTGATCAGGGAGGTAGGGGTTTTTCTCAACCGGCGGAGCATCAGGCCAGTCGGCAAAAGGAAACGGCTTGGATTCAGCGCTCATCGTCAGATAGCGGTAAATCTGATAGCCATAGAGGGCCAGCTGGCTACCCAATGCCTGAAGTTGTGGCTGGGGTGAGCCAGTTACTAAACGATAAACCAGCTGCACAAAGATCACGCCAAACAAGACCAGTTCAGCGAGCTTCCAGGCCACAAAAAAAAGCAGCATAAAAGGAAGGCGCAACCAGAAGCCTTCGTCCTTTAGGCGCTGTTTTAAATCAGCCTTGGGTTCGTTTTGATGTTGATCCATGATGATTCTCCGTTAACGACTGGATAAAAGCGCTGGCTACAGCGCGCTCTACTCACACCGAGGCAAAACAAATTCCACATCGGTACTTTGCTCTCTATCCATCATCGATTTGGCGACTTCGGTGGGTTTGTATCCTGCAAAGAGTACCAGATAGAGGGCTTGAACGAGAGGCATATAAATCCCCATCTCATCGGCCTTGGCTTTGACTAGCTTAATTGTATTGACGCCTTCGGCCACCTGACCGAGTGAGGCCACGATCTGCTCTAGTGTTTGACCCTGTCCTAATGCCTGTCCAACACGAAAGTTACGCGATAGCGGAGAGCTACAAGTGACGATCAAATCACCGACGCCGGCCAGCCCAAGAAAGGTCAGCGGGTTGGCACCAAGGCTGACTGCAAAGCGGCTCATCTCTGCCAATGCGCGTGTCATCAGCATGCTTTTGGTGTTTTCTCCCATACCCATTGCCGCCGCCATACCCGCTGCGATGGCATAGATATTCTTCAGTGCACCGCCCAGCTCAACACCATACATATCTGTATTGGCATAGACGCGTAGATAGTGATTACTCAGTACCTCCTGCACCTGACGCCGTGTGACAGGGTCAGCACTGGCGATGACCGTGGCGGTGAGCTGCTGCTGCGCCAGTTCGCTGGCCAGATTGGGACCAGAAAGCACACCGATATGCTGCGTAGGCGCATGCGCTTGCATGACCTGGCTCATCAGTTGGAACCCCTGTTCTTCAAACCCCTTGGTTGTGCTGACCAGTCGATGATCGGGGGTGAGATAGGGTTGCGCCTGCTCCAAGACAGTAGCAAAGCCTTTGCTTGGAATCGCCAAGAAAATCAATTCTGCTGAGCTCACCACACGGCCTAAATCAGTCGAAGCCTGCACCTGTTCAGGCAGTGTGAGCTGAGGCAAATAGCGCGGATTGGTATGATCACGATTGATAGCACTGGCTAGCTCAGGATCACGGACCCAAAGTTGAACTGGATATCCATTGCCCGCGATAATCGAAGTCAGCGCTGTACCAAAGCTACCACCACCGACCACCGCTACACGAAGATTGTGCGTCATAAAAAACCTTTGTTAGAACTGCTTGAGCATCGAGTCAGCATAGCATGACCTGATCTCGATCTTGTTTTCTTTCACCCTCTCAATGACCTGAGGCAGGGCCGATTAAGCTGGGTTCTTCTAGAGTGTGGATTCTTCTTCCAGCAAGGCTTGATAGCGTTGCAGGGCTTCATCAATTAAAGGCTGGTTGACCAAAAGCATGGCATTCAGCTCACGAATATAAGCCGGGCCGCGCTCAGAGTAGCTCAGCAGGCCTGGAAGCAAATCCTGTGCACTGACCTCGACCCCCGCAGCGCGGCGCTGGGCACGAATCTGGCGCAATTGGCTATAGGCGCGATGCGAGTTCAGGTTACGCATATAGCTTTGAATGCTGGCCTGGACACTTGGGAAGCGACGGACCTCATGGCGTTGGCCGGTTTGACGCCGCTCTGGAACCAGTCCGCAGCCGACAGAGAAGCACCATTCACCAAAGAGGTTGTTGCCCTCTTGAGCAAAGCGTGAAGTGCCCCAGGCTGATTCGTTGGCCGCCTGCATCAACACCAGCTCCATCGGGATTTGATCAACACGCTTGAGTAGGCGAGACCATTGCAGCGCCGTATTGGGCCATTCGAGACGATATTCTTGCAACAGCTGCGCAACCAGCTGCTGATCCTGTGCTGACAGCGTTTCACGTTCCTCAGGGGAAAGGGTTTGCAGTGTCAGGACCAGCTCGCGTTGCCATGCCAGACGGCGGTTTTCTTCGACAACCAGAGGCAGCAGGGCATCAAAAAAAGCCTCTTTGCGCCAAGGAATATGGCTGATATGGCTGAAATCAGGCATCTGGGCAAGGGGGTCCAGCGGGAGGCGATGAAACTGAGCCAAACGATGGGTTTCAGCTGGTGTGAAGACTTCTTTGAGGCCAGCCCAGAGGGCAATGATCAGACTCAAGGCGATCAGCAGCACAAACGCCTTAGGAGGGGAGGATGCCATGCGTCAGCTCCAGACAATGAATAAGTTATTTTATTGGCAAGGTAGAGTATAAACGAAAAAGCCCAGCAAAGTGCTGGGCTTAAATAGAGAAAGAAGCATTTAACTGACTTGAATATGCCAAGGCTCGTAGCGCACACCATAAGCATTATCAGTGGTGTAGCGTATTTCGACAAAGCCCAGATCCTGTAGACGCTTGTAAACGTCGGTATCGGCAAAATCATCGGTAAAGTTACGATAGCCAAAGCCCACCTTGCCGACATCAAAATCACCCACCGCATGGTAGGAATAGCCGGGAGGCGCTAAAGAGCGAGAGGCTTTAGACATATTGCCATCTGATTGATCCGCCTTGGCGAGGAAGAGGTGCATCTGCTTGACCATGCTGCGCACACCAGAGGTCAACACCAGATCATCACCGACTTCATTGAGCAGTCGATCATAAAAATGACTGGATTGCCCACGGAAGAGGAAGTGGCCAGTACCTGGGATACGCTGTACTTCGTTGCGTGGAATGCGTGCTGTCACGGTATCGAGAACACGGTCGCCATAGAAGCCATAAAGACGAGCATCGGTATGATAAAGTTCATCAAGGAAATCGATCTCAGCCTGAGCAAAGGCACCAATTTCGCTATAGTTGCGCGCATAGAGCAGAGCTTCATCAAAAGAGAGTAGATTGAAGTTGCCATGCCCAACGATGGTTTGGACGCGATCAAGACGCTGATAGGTGGAACGCATGACTTGCATCTTCTCCTGAGGGAGAAAATAGTCATCATCGAACACGCTTTCAAAGTAGCGCACGCGAGCCTGCTCAGGGGATTGGCCCGCCGCTACAGCTCGTTGTGCCGCCTGCTGGTGTTCTATTGCCAGTGCCTGACTCAGTTCAGTTGGCAGGATATCCTCAAGACCATACTGCAACTGAGTTGCAGCAAGCTGGCTTTGGGCTGCCCCTAAGCCAAAGATATCCGGTAACTGGCCTTGTAGACTCAGCTGTCGCAATACTGAGCCGCTTCCCAATGCGACAAAGCCGCTCACTGACAGAGCTTTTAAAAGTGTTCTGCGTTCCACGTGGTCTCACCTTAAAAGAGTTTTTATATGATTCATTTAGGCTTAACTTTACCCAGAGAGGTGAGAGGTGTCCAGAAAAAGCCCTGCGCAGTTTATGAGATTTGCCTATAAAAGGGATTGGGTCACGCTATAGCGAAAAAAACCCCTGTCAGGACAGGGGTTCGAAGGGCTTAACGGCTCAGATCGAGCAGTAAGTGGTTGAGTCGCTGCACAAAATCGGCAGGGTCTTCTAAGCTTTCGCCTGCGGCTAAAGCTGCCTGATCGCACAACAAACGTGCCAGATCATTGAAGCGCTCTTCTGCACTGCTTTCCAGACGCTGGATCAGCGGGTGCTCAGGATTGATTTCTAAGCGAGGTTTGCTCTCTGGTGCTGCCTGGCCAGCGGCTTCCAGAATTTTACGCATTTGCACACCCAGATCACCAGCGCCCATCACCAGAACAGCCGGTGAGCTGGTCAAGCGAGTTGAGATCTTGACTTCACTAATGCGCTCGCCAAGGGCTTTCTGGACACGCTCCAGCAGATCTTTCTTCTCTTCCGTGGCTTTTTCTTGTGCTTGCTTTTCTTCTGCACTATCCAGCTCACCGAGGTCAAGATCGCCGCGCGCGATATCAACAAAGGACTTGCCATCAAACTCATTCAGATGGCTCATCAGCCACTCATCGATCCGGTCGGTGAGCAGCAGCACTTCAATGCCTTTCTTGCGGAAAACCTCAAGGTGCGGGCTGGATTTAACTTGCGATAGGCTATCACCGATCAGATAGTAGATCTTCTGCTGGCCTTCTGGCATGCGTGCCAGATAATCTGCCAGACTGACTGTTTGCGCCGTTTCTTGCGTTGAGCTAAAGCGCAGCAGGCCAGCAATACGCTCACGGTTGGCAAAGTCCTCGGCTGGGCCTTCTTTCAGCGCCTGACCAAACTCTTTCCAGAAGATCGCATACTGATCTGCATCCTTGGCGAGCTGCTCTAGCATGGAAAGTACGCGCTTAGTGAGCGCTGACTTCATGCTGTCAATCATCGGATTCTGTTGCAGGATTTCACGCGAGACGTTCAGCGGCAGATCAGATGAATCGATCACCCCTTTGATAAAGCGCAGATAAAGCGGCAGGAACTGCTCAGCGTTATCGAGGATAAATACACGCTGCACATAAAGCTTTAGGCCGCGTGGCGCTTCGCGATGATAAAGATCAAAGGGCGCGCGCTGAGGGATGTAAAGCAAGGAGGTGTACTCCTGCTTACCCTCGACCTTGTTGTGGCTCCAGTGGAGTGGATCTTGGAAATCATGCGCTACATGCTTATAGAATTCCTTGTACTCTTCATCTTTGATCTCAGACTTGGCACGTGTCCACAGTGCGTTCGCCTTGTTGATGGTTTCCCATTCAGTGGCGCTGGCTTGCTCTTCTTCGCCTTCTACTTCCACTGTTTTTTCGATCTGAATCGGCAGGCCGATATGGTCGGAGTATTTCTGGATAATATTGCGCACTCGCCAAGAGCCAGCAAACTCCTTGGCATCTTCTTTTAATTTCAGCAGGATACGTGTGCCGCGTTCAGCTTTGGTGATTGGCTCAACACTGAACTCGCCCTCACCTTGCGAAATCCAGCGTACGCCTTGATCAGCCGCTTCACCCGCCTTGCGCGTTTCAACCTGCACTTCATCGGCGACAATAAAAGCGGAGTAGAAGCCAACACCAAACTGGCCGATCAGGCTGGAATCTTTCTTTTGATCACCTGTCAGGTTTTTCAAGAAATCAGCTGTTCCAGAGCGGGCAATGGTGCCCAGATGCGCAATGACATCTTCGCGGTTCATGCCGATGCCGTTATCTTCAATGATGATTTCGCCTTGTTCTTCATTTAAATACAGGCGAACACGCAGATCAGACTGGTCTTCGAAGAGTTCGGGTTTTTTGATGGCTTCAAAACGCAGCTTGTCACACGCATCCGAGGCGTTGGAGATGAGTTCGCGCAGGAAAATCTCACGATTGGAATAGAGTGCATGCACCATCAAATGCAGCAGCTGCTTGACTTCAGTTTGAAAACCAAGCGTTTGCTTTTCAGCCTGACTCATAAAAAATGCTCCTCACAGTAAAGATCAGATCAGTGGAATGAATAGTTGGCCATCAGCCTGATCTTTACAATGGGGATGGGGTGGTGCTTTTTCAAGCCTCGTTGTGGTTCTCTTGTGGCCAGATCAAATGCGCACGGCCTAAGGCGAGAGGTTTTTCATCCTGTTGATCCTGCCAAACATGCACGGCCACGTTGACCACGCGTTTACCCATGCGACCTAGCTCGCAACGCGCATAGGTAGGCTTGAGTTCAACACTGCGCAGATAATCGAGCGAGAAGTTGATAATCTTGGGGATCTTCTGCCCATCGGTCAGCGCCATCACATTCAGGATGGCGGCCGTTTCCATAAAGGCGGCCACCACACCACCATGCAAGGCTGGCAGCACAGGGTTGCCGATATTGGTTTTCTTCACGGCGAGCTCAAAAATCAAGCCGTTTTCTGTTTCTAAGGCCTGTACGCCAATCATCTTGGCATAGGGAATCTGCTCGATCCATTGGTTGATCTGATCAGTAGTGACAAGAGATGGGCTCATGCTTGGGGCTCCACGCCGAAGAGGTGTTGTGCGAATCCTGCGGGGGTACGTTCTGCGCCAAGACGCATAAAAGTGCCTGTTCCTTTGGCAAGGAGCTGCCCCTCATCCTGCCAGATGACACCTTCTGTAAAGACGATCTGCTGCGTCACATGGGTCGCCCAGGCGCGGCAAAAGAGTGGGCGCTGATTATTGGCCGCACTATAGTGATCGAGACGCAAATCCACGGTGGGGCAGATTTCAGGGTAGGGCAGCCCAAGAATAGCAGCGGAACCACAGGCAGTATCCATCAGTACTGTCAGTACGCCGCCATGAATCAGGCCCAGGGTTGCGTTGCCGGTCAGCTCAGGGCGTGGATCGAGCCTGAGCACCACACTTGAATCGGCTTGAATATGATCCAGTGACATGCCGATCTCTTTGCAGTGAGGAATCATCTGCATAAAGCCGGCGATGCCACGATGTTGTTGTTCTGGGGTCATCATCTTGTCCATCATCAGGAAGAGGGTTTTTATCGAGACTGCACTGGCAGAGAAGGGCAGCCACTGAGTCAAAACGCTTGTTTGATAAGCTTAAGGTTTTTAAGCGAGCTTGAAAAGCACTAGGCAAGACGTTGGCGTCACCTTAAAATAAGGTTTTTCTAAAATAAACTCATCAGATGAGGTTGATTGATGCTTGTTCCAGCTCGCTACGCACGTTTTGTTTTTGCCTTGATCATGTCGATCTATATGGTCACCATCATGACCTTGGTGATCACCTTAGTGAATACGGGCCTAGAGCCTGGGCTGCTCGCTCGCTGGTGGCGTGCTTTTTATATTGCCTGGCCGATTGCGTTTTTATTGATTCTCTTCGGTGCACCTCGTTTGCAAAGTCTGGCCGCAAAACTCATTAAAAAAGGCGCTTGAGGCCCAAAAGAGCTTCAAACGCCATGCATCAGCTGATCCTGTCGAGGCCAGTGATCAGCTGCCTTGCTGGTATCAGCGAATCAGCTGATAGAAGAACACCAAAGCCACACCTGCGGGTGTGATCCAGCGCAGGAGCAGATAGAGCAGATTAAAAGCGGTTTGTGAGACAGGCAGTTGCTGCTCCAACGTGGCGCGTGGGATGACCCAGCCAGCAAAGAGCACGATGGCCAGACCACCGAGCGGCATCATCAGGTTGGAAACCAAGAAGTCAAACAATTGGAAGAAGGTCCGCTCAATGCCGAGCGCAGCCAGAGGATAGAACTTATCCCACAGGTTGAAGGACAAGAGGGTTGCGATACCGACAAACCAAATCACCCCACCACCGAGCAGCGTACCAGAAAGGCGCGACAAGCCTTTTTGCTCTTCGAGCCACTCAACAACAGGTTCCAGCATCGAAATCGCCGAAGTGATGGCCGCAATCGCCAGAAGCAGGAAAAACAGGCTGGCGACCATCAGGCTCACGTTCAGACCGGCAACCCAATCTCCCATCTGCGCAAAGGCGAGCGGCAGCGTGACAAAGATCAGCCCTGGGCCTTCACCCACCTGCAGTCCTTCGGCAAAGACAATCGGGAAGATGGCCAGGCCAGCCAGCAGCGCCACCACCACATCCAAAAGAGCGATACTGATCACTGTCCGTGGGATATTGACTGAATCCGGCAGATAAGAGCCATAGGCCATCATCACGCCGATACCGATACTGAGCGTAAATGCAGCATGGCCCAGGGCTGCCAACATGGCTTGACCGCTAAGATCAGCAAAATTGGGGCGGAATAAGAAGGTCACACCACGCATAAACTCACCGGTGGTCATGGCGTAGCCGACCAGCACCAGCAGCAGGATAAACAGCATAGGCATCAGCCAGGTAATCGAACGCTCTAAGCCCTGACGCACACCGCGACCAACGATCCCGATCACAATCAACATAAACAGGCTATGCCAAAGCAGCAGTTCAAGTGGATTGGCAAGCAGATCACTAAAAATACCACCAATGACTGCGATGGCAGGTTCGGTGGAGGCTGGGTCAAGCGTAAAGTCACCGCTTAATGCATGCACAACATAGGCGAGCGACCAGCCACCAATGACGGCATAAAAGGACAGAACCAACGCCGAGGCCAGGACACCGTTCCAGCCGATTAAGGCCCAGCCTTTAAACGCCTTTTGTTCCGTGACCAGATGCTGCATGGTGGCGACGGGGCTACGGCGTCCTAAACGACCCAGCATGGACTCGGCCATTAAAATGGGAATCCCCATCAGGAAGATACAGGCGAGGTAGACCAGAACAAAGGCACCACCACCATTCTCGCCGACGACATAGGGAAACTTCCAGATATTACCAAGGCCAACGGCCGAGCCTGTTGCAGCAAGAACAAAGGCCAGACGTGACGACCATTGTGGATGGACTGTAGGGGTATTCATCGCATTCCTATTTTCTATCAGTGGCGTCAAGCCAGTACCGATGAACTGGCTTAGTGAAAAGGCAGGCAAAAAAAAGCAGCTCAATCAAAAGATTGAACTGCTTCTAGTATTACAGAAAAAAAGTGTGCTGAAAAACCTTTCAGCTTACCGACGGGTCACAAAAGTGACCTGAAGCTTAGCTCCAGCCGGTCACTTCTTTCAATGCGTTACCGATTTCAGCCAGTGAACGCACTGTCTTGACGCCTGCATCTTCCAGGGCCGCAAACTTCTCGTCTGCTGTACCCTTGCCGCCAGCGATGATCGCACCAGCGTGACCCATGCGCTTACCAGCAGGAGCCGTGACACCCGCGATGTAAGAAACCACAGGCTTGGTGACATTGGCTTTGATATAGGCTGCCGCTTCTTCTTCAGCAGAACCACCGATTTCACCGATCATCACGATCGCTTCAGTCTGAGGATCTTCTTGGAAGAGCTTCAGGATATCAATGAAGTTAGAACCGGGGATGGGGTCACCACCGATACCAACACAAGTGGACTGGCCGAAACCGTGATCCGTGGTCTGCTTCACTGCTTCATAGGTCAAAGTACCTGAGCGTGAAACGATACCCACTTTACCTGGCTTGTGGATATGGCCAGGCATGATGCCGATTTTGCACTCGCCGGGTGTGATGACGCCAGGGCAGTTAGGACCGATCAGGATCACGCCCAGTTCGTCACACTTGACCTTGCACTCCAGCATGTCCAGAGTTGGAATGCCTTCAGTGATAGCGACGATCAGCTTGATGCCTGCATTGGCCGCTTCTAAGATCGAATCTTTACAGAAAGGAGCTGGAACATAGATCACAGAAGCTTCAGCGCCAGTGGCTTCCACAGCTTCTTTCACTGTATTGAAGACAGGCAGGCCGAGGTGAGTCGTACCACCCTTACCTGGTGTGACACCGCCAACCATTTTGGTGCCATAAGCAATGGCTTGCTCAGAATGGAAAGTACCTTGGCCACCAGTGAAACCTTGGCAGATCACTTTGGTGTCTTTGTTGATTAATACGCTCATTATTTGCCCTCCGCAGCTTTAACAACCTGCTGCGCTGCATCGGTCAGACTGGTTGCTGCAATGATATTCAAGCCGCTATCAGCCAGTTTTTTGGAACCCAACTCTGCATTGTTACCTTCAAGGCGAACAACGACAGGCACTTTGACACCGACCTGCTCAACAGCACCAATGATGCCTTCAGCGATCATATCGCAACGCACGATACCACCGAAGATGTTGACCAGAACGGCCTTCACATTGCTGTCAGACAGAATGATTTTGAAGGCTTCAGCAACGCGCTCTTTGGTTGCACCGCCACCCACGTCGAGGAAGTTGGCAGGTTGGCCACCGTGGAGGTTCACGATATCCATCGTGCCCATCGCCAGACCAGCGCCGTTGACCATGCAGCCGATGTTGCCATCCAGCGCGACATAGTTGAGTTCCCACTGAGCTGCATTGGCTTCACGTTCATCTTCCTGAGAAGGATCACGCATTTCTTGCAGATCTTTGTGGCGATAGAGGGCATTGCTGTCGATGACGATCTTGGCGTCGAGGCAGTGGAGATTGCCTTCGTCAGTGATGACCAGCGGGTTGATCTCAAGCAGTGCCAGATCTTTATCAGTAAAGAGCTGAGCCAAGCCCAGGAAGATCTTGGTGAACTGCTTGATTTGCTCGCTGTTCAGGCCCAGTTTGAAGCCCAGTTCACGCGCTTGGTAAGGTTGAGCGCCGACCAGAGGATCAATGATGGCTTTGAGGATTTTTTCTGGCGTTTCTTCAGCCACCTTCTCGATTTCCACGCCACCTTCGGTGGAAGCCATGAAAACAACGCGACGAGTTGCACGGTCCAGAACCGCACCCAGATACAGCTCATTCGCGATATCAGTGCAGCTTTCGACCAGAATCTTGCTGACGGGCTGACCGTTTTTGTCTGTCTGGTAGGTGACCAGATTTTTACCCAGCCATTGCTGAGCAAAAGCAGCTGCTTCATCGGCAGACTTAATCAGTTTTACGCCACCAGCCTTACCACGGCCACCAGCATGGACTTGAGCCTTAACGACCCACATGTTGCCACCGATTTTCTTACAGGCTTCTGCAGCTTCTTCCGGGGTGTCTACTGCAAAACCGGTGGAAACTGGCAGACCGTAATCGGCGAAGAGTTTTTTTCCCTGATATTCGTGCAGGTTCATAGATAATTGCCGTCTTTGTCTGTAACTGAACTAAGTTGATAGACGAACTGAACTGAAAGATCATCTCAGACCAATTCGTCTATCCCCAACAGGCTGACAGAGCCAGCCTGCATCACGCCGTTTTACTTGCGTTTTTTACGATTGGCCATATGGATGGCATGACCATCCACAGCCAGCGCTGCTTCATGCACCGCTTCAGACAAGGTGGGGTGTGCAAAGCACATCAGCGCCAAGTCTTCCGCAGAGGAAGCAAATTCAAGAGCGATCACACCGTTATGAATCATTTCACCGGCATTCTGACCGAAGATGTGCATACCAAGAACGCGGTCTGTTTCTTCGTGCGCCAGAATCTTGACCATGCCTTCAGTGCAGTTGTTGGCCATCGCACGACCAATTGCAGAGAAGGGGAAGACGCCAGTTTTGTAAGGGACGCCAGCCGCCTTCAGTTCTTCTTCAGTTTTGCCAACCGAAGCCACTTCTGGGAAGGTGTAGATGACGCCAGGAATGGCATCATAGTTCATCTGAGCCTTGTGGCCTGCGATGATTTCAGCAACCGTCACGCCTTCTTCAGAGGCCTTGTGGGCCAGCATTGGGCCGCGAACCACGTCACCGATCGCATAGACGCCAGGCACAGAAGTCTGGCACTGGTCATCAACAAAGATGAAGCCGCGCTCATCCAGAGAAACACCGGCATCTTCTGACAGAACACCTTTGGTGTAAGGCTTACGGCCAACACAGACGATCAGCTTGTCAAAGACCTTCTTGTGCTCGCCCTTGGCATCGGCATAGGTCACTTCGACTTCTTGACCGTTGACTTGGGTCGCAGTCACACGTGCGCCCAGCTCGATTTGCAGGCCTTGCTTGGTCAGTGATTTTTTCACTTCTTTTGCAATCTGCTGATCCATTGCTGCGAGGAAGGTGTCCATCGCTTCGAATACAGTGACTTCAGCGCCGAGGCGACTCCATACTGAGCCTAATTCGAGGCCGATCACGCCGCCGCCAATCACGCCGAGGCGTGCTGGTGTGGCGGTGAAATCCAGTGCGCCGGTGGAATCAACAATAATGTCTTCAGTCAGCGGGGCTGGTGGAATCTCAACAGGCACAGAACCTGAAGCAATGATCACGTTCTCGGCTTCCAGAACCTGAGTGCTGCCATCGTGGCCTGTGACCTCAACCTTTTTACCCGCTAACAGCTTGCCAGTACCTTCGAAGGGCGTGACGCCATTGGCTTTGAACAGCATCGCAATACCGCCGGTCAGCTGAGTGACGATCTTGTCTTTACGTTCGATCATCTTCGGCACATCCATGGTCACATTCGGTGCTTGGATGCCAAAGGTATCAAAGTCATGCTTGGCTTCGTGGAACTTGTGTGAAGCTTCTAGCAAGGCTTTAGATGGAATACAGCCAACATTGAGGCAAGTACCGCCAAGGACGCTTTTGCCTTCTTTGTTGACCCACTTCTCGATACAAGCGGTTTTTAGACCTAACTGAGCGGCACGTATGGCTGCAACATAGCCACCGGGGCCAGCACCAATGACAACAACATCAAATTTATCAGACATAACTTATTTCCTGTTAAGAGCGTGGCAGGATGTTCTTTGCGATCTAGAGTTTAGACGTCAAGCAGAATACGTGCTGGGTCTTCGAGCAACTCTTTGATCGTGACCAGGAACTGCACGGCATCTTTACCATCAATCATCCGGTGGTCATAAGACAGAGCCAAATACATCATCGGACGAATAACAACCTGACCATTGATCGCAACAGGGCGCTCTTGAATCTTGTGCATGCCCAGAATGGCTGTTTGTGGTGGGTTGAGGATGGGGGTCGACATCAGTGAGCCAAAGACGCCACCGTTAGTGATGGTGAAGGTGCCGCCTTGCAGATCATCAATACCAATTTTGCCTTCACGGCCACGCTTACCAAAGTCAGCAATGGTCGCTTCGATATCAACCAGGTTCATGCTGTCGCAATCGCGCAGAACAGGAACCATCAGGCCGCGATCTGTTGAAACCGCAACACCGATATCCTGGTAGCCATGATAAACGATATCATTACCATCAATCGAGGCATTGACATCAGGGAAGCGCTTCAGGGCTTCAGTGGCCGCCTTCACAAAGAAAGACATAAAGCCTAAACGCACGCCATTGTGGCGCTTTTCAAACAGATCTTTATATTGCTTGCGCAGCTCCATCACAGGCTTCATGTCCACTTCGTTATAAGTGGTCAGCATGGCGGCTGTTTGCTGAGCTTGTACCAGACGCTTGGCGATGGTTTGACGCATACGGCTCATTGGAACGCGTTTTTCAATGCGCTCACCAGGTGCAGCGGTCACTTGTACTGCCGCTGGTGCAGCAGCAGGCTTGGCCGCCGGTGCGCTGGCTGCTTTGACAACGTCTTCTTTGGTGATCATGCCACCCTTGCCGCTGCCTGCAATCTTGGCTAAATCCAAGCCTTTTTCTGCTGCCAGTTTACGCGCTGCTGGTGCAACACGCAGATCACCCACCAGCTCAACTTCTTCTGTTGCTGCTGCTGGTGCATTGGCTTCAGCGGGTGTTGGTGCTGCAGCAACAGCACCTTCTTTGACCAGGGCCAGAACCTGTTCCGAAGTGACGGTATCTCCTTCGGCTGCGGCGATGCTTTCGAGGACACCATCAACAGGTGAAGGCACTTCGAGCACAACCTTGTCGGTTTCAATTTCAACCAGAATTTCGTCACGCGTGACCGCTTCGCCAGGTTGCTTGTGCCAAGTGGCAACGCTGCCTTCAGCGACAGACTCAGGAAAAGTTGGAGCTTTGATTTCGATAGCCATGTTTAACCCTTTCATTCTTTATAACCCAGAGCAGGGCTCTGGGTGGTTTGAAGTCATCTACTGAACTGCCAAGGCTTAGAGACCGAAAGCATCAGCGACCAGTTTGTTTTGCTGCTCGACATGCACACTTGCATAACCACAGGCTGGTGCCGCTGAAGCAGGACGTCCGGCAAATTGGAGCTTGCCTGAGAGGTCATTTTCAAGGCGACCCAAAACATGACGCATATGGTGCTGACTGGAGTACCAAGCGCCCTGGTTTTGTGGTTCTTCTTGACACCAGACAGCGTGTTCCAGATGTGGGTATTGAGCCAGTTCAGCTTGCAGATCTTCCTCTGGGAAGGGGTAGAGCTGCTCAATACGCACGATGGCTGTGTCTTCAGATCCCAATTCTTCGCGCTTGGCTGCCAGATCATAGTAGACCTTGCCGCCACACAGAATGACGCGCTTGACCTTGTTGGCATCCAGCTGAGCTTGATCGCCAATCACAGTTTGGAAGTGGCCTTCAGCCAGGTCTTCCAAGGTCGACGTTGCATCCTTATGGCGCAGCAAACTCTTTGGTGACATGATCACCAGTGGCTTACGCAAAGGACGCAGGACTTGACGACGCAGCAGATGGAAAATCTGTGCAGGTGTCGTAGGTGTGCAGACTTGAATATTGTGTTCGGCACACAGCTGCAAGTAGCGCTCTAGACGCGCTGAAGAGTGCTCAGGGCCTTGGCCTTCATAGCCATGTGGCAGCAGCATTGTGAGACCACACAGACGCCCCCATTTGGTTTCGCCTGATGAAATAAACTGATCCATGACCACCTGTGCACCGTTGGCGAAATCACCAAACTGGGCTTCCCAAATCACGAGTGCATTCGGTGTGGTGGTGGCATAGCCATATTCGAAGGCCAGCACTGCCTCTTCTGATAAGAAAGAGTCATGAATGATAAAGGGAGGCTGAGCCGCTTTGAGGTTTTGCAGCGGAACAAAGACTCGCGCATCATTGAAATCATGCAGAACGGCATGACGATGCGAGAAGGTGCCACGGCCCACATCCTGACCTGTAATGCGGATTGGATGGCCAGCATCAAGCAGGGTGGCATAGGCAAGGACTTCTGCAAAGCCCCAGTTGAGCGCCATGCCGCCTGCGAGCATTTTGCGTCGATCTTCATAGATCTTGGCGACTTGACGCTGCATTTGGAAGCCTTCGGGCACTTCGCACATTTTGGCAGCGAGTTCTTGCAGGTGCTTCACATCAACGCTGGTGTCGTACTTAGCGGTCCACTTGTGGCCCAAGTAGGGCGTCCAGTCAACAAACAGCTCTTTATTGGGTTCTTTGACCAGAGACTTGGCAACATGCTCGCCGTTATCCAGTGCATCACGATAGTCAGCGACCAGTTGCTTGTCGTCTTCTGGCGTAATCACACCTGCTTGTACCAGTTTTTCCGCATAGATTTTACGCGTTGTTGGGTGCTTAGCGATTTTTTGGTACATCAAAGGCTGGGTGCCGGATGGCTCGTCGGCCTCGTTGTGGCCGCGACGACGATAGCACACCAGATCGATCACCACATCGCGCTTGAACTGCATGCGATAGTCAACCGCCACCTGGGTGACGTGGAGCACGGCTTCAGGATCATCGCCATTGACGTGGAAGATCGGCGCCGACACCATCTTGGCGATATCGGTGCAGTACTCAGAAGAGCGCGTATCTTCAGGTTTGGAGGTAGTGAAGCCGACCTGGTTGTTGATGACGATATGGATCGTGCCGCCTGTTTTGTAGGCGCGCGTTTGCGACATCTGGAAGGTTTCCATCACCACACCCTGACCAGCAAAGGCTGAGTCACCGTGGATCGAGATGGGCAGCACCTTCTGGCCTTCGGTATCTTGGCGACGATCTTGGCGGGCGCGAACAGAGCCTTCAACCACAGGAGAAACGATTTCGAGGTGTGAAGGGTTGAAAGCGAGTGCCAAATGCACTTCACCGCCTGAGGTCATGACGTTGGAAGAGAAGCCTTGGTGGTATTTGACGTCACCAGAGCCATCAGCAAACATCTTCTTGCCATCGAATTCATCAAAGAGTTCGGCAGGGTTTTTGCCCAGAATGTTCACCAGGGTATTCAAGCGCCCACGGTGTGCCATGCCGATGACAATTTCCTTCACGCCATAAGAGCCTGAGCGCTGAATGATTTCATCCATCATTGGGATGTAGGATTCACCGCCCTCAAGGCCAAAGCGCTTGGTGCCTGGATATTTTGAAGCGAGATAGTTCTCTAAGCCTTCAGCGGCCGTTAAGCGCTCTAGCAGATGCTGGCGGACTTCTGGGCTGAATTCAGGTTTAGAGCGCACAGATTCGAAGCGCTGTTGTAGCCAGCGTTTTTCTTCTGTGTCGACGATGTGCATGAACTCTGCGCCAATAGTCGAGCAGTAGGTTTGGCTGACTGCTTCATGGATTTCGCGCAGACTGGCCTTCTCTTTGCCAATAAACAAAGAGCCGGTCTGGAATTCGGTATCAAGATCGTTTTTATCCAGCTGATGGAAGCTGAGATCAAGATCAGGGACAGGTTTACGGACTTGCAGCCCAAGTGGATCGAGCTGAGCCTGCTGATGGCCTCTGAAGCGATAGGCGTTGATCAGCTGCAGTACCTTGACCTGCTTCTTGTCGTTGGCCATATCACTGCTGCCTGTTGCAGAGCGTGAAATACGCTGACGAGCAAGCTGAGCAAAATGATCGCGGATCGGTGTAAGAGGAAGATCTTGTGCGGAAGCACCCTCGGGACGCGGCAGTTTGTTGAAGTAGTCGCGCCACTGCTCAGGTACGGCGTTCGGATCGTTAAGATACTCTTCGTAGAGTTCTTCGATGAAGTGGACGTTGCCCCCATAGGTATGGGAGGTGTTCCACATTAACTCCATGCTGCCTTCTTGCATCTGTTATCACCCTGCATAGAAGGGGAGTCTATCCGCTGCGACTGCTGGGTCACTTTTGGCACCCAGTTCCCCTAATCGTAGCGAACAAACGGGGAAAACCCGTATCCCCTGGTGGTTACTGTATTTAGATCGAAGCCGATGGTTTTTAGGCCATCGGCTTCTACTAAGCTATTGTACCCGACTTGTAGAAAAACTACAGTCCTGTACACGGGTTTTCTCCACGACTTTTGGTGTATTAGCGACTAAATGCTAAGACGCCGGAACACCTAAGTCGTGGAGCGCCGCTTAGGTGGCGTTGGAGAGCAGCATATCGCGGATATGACCAATGGCGCGTGTTGGGTTCAGGCCCTTAGGACACACAGCCACACAGTTCATAATGCCACGGCAGCGGAAGACGCTGAATGGATCATCCAGCTCAGCCAAACGCTCGCGACGTGCGGTGTCACGGCTATCGACCAAGAAGCGATAAGCCTGCAGCAGGCCAGATGGGCCCACGAACTTCTCTGGGTTCCACCAGAAAGAAGGGCAGGCTGTTGAGCAGCAGGCACACAGAATACACTCGTACAAGCCATCGAGCTTGTCACGATCTTCTGGTGATTGCAGGCGCTCAATGGCAGGAGCCGGCGTATCGTTGATCAGGTAAGGCTGAATGCGCTCGTACTGTTGGTAAAAAAGCGACATGTCGACCACGATGTCACGAATGACAGGCAGGCCAGGCAGCGGGCGAATGACGAGCTTGTTGTTTTTCACTACCTCAGACAGAGGTGTGATGCACGCCAAGCCATTCTTGCCATTCATGTTCATGCCGTCAGAGCCGCAGACGCCTTCGCGGCAAGAGCGACGGTAGGCCATGCCATTGTCTTTTTCTTTGACCAGATGCAGTACATCCAGCACCATCAGGTCTTTGCCTTTGGTGTCGATCTGGAAATCCTGCATGTAGGGCGCTTTGTCTGTTTCTGGGTTATAGCGGTAAACGGATACCTGGAGCATTTTTACTCTCCCATCATCTCAATTCTGATTAGTAAGTACGCACTTTGGGTTCAAAATGCTTCAACAGGTCGCCTTGGACGAGCTTAGGTGCCATGTTGACGTCGCGCTTACCGAGAGTCTTGGTTTTAGGCATATAAACTGAGTGCTTCAACCAGTTGGCGTCATCACGCTCGGTGAAGTCATTCCGGCTATGCGCACCACGGCTTTCACGGCGCTCATAAGCGGAGATGGCTGTTGCTTCAGCGACTTCCAGCAGGTTGTCCAGCTCCAGAGCTTCGATACGGGCTGTATTGAAGGCTTGGCTCTTGTCCTGCATGTGGGCTTGTGCAATACGGCCACGCAGATCTTGCAGCTGCTTGATGCCCTTCTCCATGTATTCACCGTCACGGAAGACACCAAAGTAGTTCTGCATGCAGTTTTGCAGCTCAGTGCGTAATGCTGGGACAGATTCACCGCCTTTAGATTCATTCCAGCGGTTCATGCGTGCCAGGGCGCTATCCAGATCAGAAGCAGAGGCTTCATCGTAGGCGATGCCTTGATCCAGTGCCTGCTCGATGTACAGACCCGCTGCACGGCCAAAGACCACCAGGTCAAGCAGTGAGTTACCGCCCAGGCGGTTGGCACCGTGAACAGAAACGCAAGCCGCTTCACCACAAGCATAGAGACCGTTAACGATGCGCTCTTGGCCGCTCTCATCAATCGTGATGGCCTGGCCGTGAATGTTGGTTGGAATCCCGCCCATCATGTAGTGGCAGGTGGGGACAACGGGGATAGGCACTTTAACAGGGTCAGCATGAGCGAAGGTTTTAGACAGTTCGCAAATACCAGGCAGACGCTTGTTGAGGACTTCTTCACCCAGGTGATCCAGCTTCAAGAAGACGTGGTCACCCTTCTCGCCACAACCGCGGCCTTCCAGGATTTCCAGTACCATTGAACGTGCGACAACATCGCGGCCAGCCAAGTCTTTTGCGTTTGGCGCATAGCGCTCCATGAAACGCTCGCCATCTTTGTTGATCAGGTAACCACCTTCACCACGGCATCCTTCGGTGACCAGTGTGCCCGCGCCGTAAATACCGGTGGGGTGGAACTGCCACATTTCCATATCCTGCATTGCAAAGCCAGCGCGCAGTGCCATGCCGATACCGTCACCAGTATTGATCAATGCATTGGTGGTCGAAGCATAGATACGACCAGCACCACCTGTCGCCAGTACAGTCGCCTTGGATTTCACGAAGACTGTTTCGCCCGTTTCGATGCAGACAGCGATACAGCCTACTACATCATCCTTCGCGTTTTTGACCAGATCAACGGCATACCATTCGTTCAAGAAGGTGGTGTTGTTTTTGACGTTGTTCTGATACAGGGTGTGGAGCAGTGCATGGCCTGTACGGTCCGCTGCGGCGCAAGTCCGTGCAGCCTGTCCGCCTTTACCAAAATCTTTTGACTGGCCACCAAAAGGACGCTGATAGATGCGGCCTTGCTCGGTGCGAGAGAAGGGCAGGCCCATGTGCTCTAGCTCGAAAACAGCCTTGGGGCCTTCGTTACACATATATTCGATCGCGTCTTGGTCACCGATATAATCAGAGCCTTTGACGGTATCGTACATGTGCCAGCGCCAATCATCGTTCGGATCATCTGATGCAATGGCACAGGTAATGCCGCCTTGAGCCGAAACCGTGTGTGAACGGGTCGGGAAGACTTTGGAAATGACAGCTGTTTTACGACCGGATTGGGCCAGTTGAAGTGCTGCACGCAAACCTGAACCGCCGCCGCCAACAATAATGGCATCAAACTCGAGAGTACGTAGCGTAGACATGGATTAAGCTCCCCACAAAACTTGAACGCCCCAGACCACATAGGCAAAGGTTGCCAGGATCACCAGGGTTTGGAAAATCAAACGCACGCCAGTATTTTTCAGATAGTCAGTGGAGACGGTCCACAGGCCTATCCAAGCATGCGCTGCGAGGGATAGCAGAGCCAGCAGCGTGAAGATACGCATGGCGGTATTTTGGAACAGGGCTTGCCAGGTGGCAAAATCCAGCTGGGAGCCGAATAAGAAGTAGCCCACCATGAACAGAGTGAAAGCCAGCAGGATGATGGCGCTGAGGCGTTGAATCAGCCAGTCAGACAAACCGCTGCGGCCAAAGTTAGTGATATTGGTTACCATACCCAGACTCCTGCCAGCAGAATAAGAACAACAGATACCAGAACAACGGCTTGTGACATTTTGTGGCCAGATTCCAGATTGACACCTATGTCAAGATCCATGATCAGGTGCTTGAAACCCGCCACGCAGTGGTAGGCCAGAGCAGAAAGCAGACCCCACAGAACGAACTTCGCCAGGAAGTTAGTTTGCAAAGTGGACTTCACAGCTTCAAAGCCTTCTGGTGAAGACAAGGAAACATCCCATGCCCAGAACAGAAAGATCAGACCAACAAACATAATCACGCCGCTAATCCGGTGTGTAATGGATGTTAGTGCCGATAAAGGTAGCTTGATCGTTGATAGATCGAGATTAACAGGTCGTTTTTTATTCACGGCTCTACACTCTTGTGTGTTTGATCGTCTTTGAAAAACCAAACGAGAATTTTAGGATGCGATTTCTTTTTAACAGTCGATCGCACTCCTCCCCCTTGTGCAGGTCGCTGATTATAGGAAGGCTCATTTGATCCTGCAATCTAGCCAAAGGTTGTGCGCTGCACCAAAATAAGCGAGTCTTAGGCAGCGGGCACCAGGCTAGGCGCAGCGCATTCTAGCAGGCTGATTCGCAAAGACCCTAGCCAAATAGCGTAATTGACAAGCTTTTAAAGACTTCTATAGTGGTGCAACTCAGTTTTAAAGACGGCAAGTGTGAGTAAAAATAAATAAGGAGGCCTTATGGCTGACAAGAAAGCAGTATTAACTATTGATGGTGTGGAGCAGAGTGTTGAGCTGCCCATTCTGGCTGGATCGACTGGGCCTGAAGTCATTGACGTCCGTGGCCTTGGTGCTACAGGCTTCTTTACCTACGACCCAGGTTTTTTAGCCACGGCCTCCTGTGAGTCCAAAATCACTTTTATTGATGGCAATCAAGGCATTTTGTTGCATCGTGGTTATCCCATCGAACAGCTCGCTGAGCATTCAGATTATATTGAGGTCTGTTATCTGCTGTTAAATGGCGAGCTGCCAACTCTGGCACAAAGGGATAAGTTTGAGAATACTATTCGTCGCCATACGATGGTGCATGAGCAGTTGACGCAGTTCTTCAAGGGCTTCCGTCGTGATGCGCACCCTATGGCCGTGATGTGTGGGGTTGTTGGTGCCTTGTCAGCCTTCTATCATGAAGCGATGGATATCAGTGATGCTTATCACCGTGAAGTTTCGGCGCACCGTCTTTTGGCAAAAATGCCGACGATTGCGGCTATGTGTTACAAGTATTCGACAGGTCAGCCCTTTGTGTACCCACGCAATGATTTGACCTATGCAGAAAACTTCCTCCATATGATGTTCGCTACACCCTGTGAAGAGTATAAGGTCAACCCTGTCTTTGCGCGGGCGATGGATCGCATCTTTATGCTGCATGCCGATCACGAGCAAAATGCATCGACTTCCACTGTGCGTTTGGCTGGCTCGACAGGTGCTAATCCTTTCGCTTGTATCGCTGCTGGTATCGCGGCCCTTTGGGGACCAGCGCATGGTGGTGCGAATGAAGCAGTCTTAACCATGCTGGATCAGATAGGTGATGAATCGCGTATCGAAGAATTTGTTGCGCGTGCTAAGGATAAGGATGATCCCTTCAAGCTGATGGGCTTTGGTCACCGCGTTTATCGTAATTTTGATCCGCGTGCGCGCGTGATGAAGAAAACCTGTGATGAAGTCCTGAATGAACTGGGCATGGCTGATGATCCTCAGCTGCGCATCGCCAAGCGTTTGGAGCAGATCGCGCTGGAAGATGATTACTTCAAATCGCGTCGTCTCTATCCGAATGTGGATTTCTACTCAGGGATTATCTTGAAAGCCATCGGTATTCCGACCAATATGTTTACTGTGATTTTTGCAATGAGTCGCACAATTGGTTGGATTTCGCACTGGAATGAGATGATCAGTAATGACTATAAAATTGGCCGTCCACGCCAGCTTTATACAGGTGCTGAGCAGCGCGATTATCCGCAAAGCTGATTTTGAGATGTGCAAAAGCCACCTTCGGGTGGCTTTTTTTCTGTTTTCTATCAAAGGAGAAGGCAATGTCGCAGCCAATAAAAACAAAAATAGAGCAGGTCGCCTTTCTGGGGCTGGGTGTGATGGGCGCACCGATGGCCGGTCATTTAGCGCAAGCCGGCCATGCTGTCTGTGTCTATAACCGAACTCAATCTAAGGCTGAGGCTTGGTTGGCTGAACATCCACAGCAGCGTTGGGCGGCCACACCGGCAGAAGCTGCAGCTGGAGCGAGCTGGTTGGTGATGTGTGTCGGTCGAGATCAGGATGTCGAACAGCTGTTGTTGGGCGAGCAGGGGGCTTTGCATCAGCTTCAAGCTGGCGCTGTCATTCTTGACCACACCACGACCTCGGCGCATCTTGCGCACAAGATGGCCGCTGCCTGTGCACAAAAGGGTGTGATCTATCTGGATGCGCCAGTTTCGGGTGGGCAGCAGGGGGCTGAGCGTGGTTGTTTGACCGTGATGGTTGGCGGAGAAGAGGCCGCTTATCGTGCCGCAGAACCGATCATGGCGGCCTATGCGGCCAATATGCGTTATATGGGCGCATCAGGTGCGGGCCAGCTGACGAAGATGGTGAATCAAATCTGCATTGCAGGCCTGGTGCAGTCCTTGGCCGAAGGCTTGCATTTTGCACAGCAGGCAGGTTTGGATCAGCAGCAGGTGATCGATGTGATCCGCCATGGTGCGGCAGGATCATGGCAAATGGAACAGCGGCATCAAACGATGATTGCTGATCAGTATGAGCATGGTTTTGCTGTTGATTGGATGCGCAAGGATCTCGGGCTCTGCCTTGAGCAGGCACGTCATATTGGCGCGCGCTTGCCTGTCGCTGCTCTGGTGGATCAGTTCTATGCGGATGTGCAGGCGCTAGGTGGTGGGCGCTGGGATACCTCGAGTCTGCTTCGACGTCTGATCTCTTGATCCTGTGTAATTTTTGGTAAGCGCTTTTGTGGCTTGCTTGCTTTTTGTAGTCCGAACAGGTATTTAATCGGGTTGTTTTTTTGAATCTTAGGGTGGGCAACAGCTAGTGGGTAACGCAGAAATGACACAGTCGCAGCAGCCGGGTACGCAAGGACAGGTCATTAAATCTCGTGAAGGGATTTATCGGCTGTTGAGCCGCCTTAAGGCCCAACATACACCGCTCAAACTGGCTTTTGATTCGGTTGCAGAGCATTACACCAGCATGATTCTTGCGGTGAACTATCAGGAAGGTTATTTCCTGATGGATGAGGTCATGCCCAGTTGGGGTGATGAGCTGATGGCCAAGGCGGTGGGCTTCTCCTTTGATAGCTTTCATGATGGTTGCAAAATGAGCGCTGAAGGCTTGCGTGCTTCAGGTCGTGCGATCAAAGATGGCAGCCCTATTTATAAGGTGGCCTTCCCGGATGCCATCGACTTTCTGCAGCGGCGCCAGTTTTACCGTGCTCCAGTGCGCTATTCGCTGAATATTCAGGTGCGCCTGGGCGTGGTGCATCCGCCCGTTGAGTATGACGAATTCAATAACCCGATCATCAAGCCGCCTGTTTGGGCCTATGAAGGCTTGCTGCGCGATCTCTCGGCGCAGGGTTGTCAGGTCGAGGTGCCTGGTGATTTGCGTGAGCAGCTGGCAAACCATACTGAGTTTGCCGATTGCGAGGTGATCTTTCCGAATGGGCATGTTATTCATCTTGGCCTGGTGGTACGCCATGTTGGTTATGATGAGAACAAGGAGCTCACTGGCTTGGGCTGCCAGTTCTTACAACTGAATCCGCGCTTGGATCGTCAGATTTCCTTTGTGGTGACTGAATTGCAGCGTGATAACGCGCGTGCCACTTCAGGTCATGCTGCCACAACGCCTGTTTCTGAGTTGTTTACGCCGCTTGAACCCAGCGCGAAGAAATCGAAGAAAGAAAAGCCAAAGGATGAGGCTGAAGAGGCGGCGGCTGGAGCAGAGCAGGATGAGGTGGATGAGCGTGATCCATCCAGTGTGCATCGCTTTGCAGTAAATGCTGTGCAGCAGCTGGTGAATCAGTTGCGTGCCAAACAGCCTTTAGCGATTCAACAAGCCTGGCGTGCGGCTGATTTGTTGCTGGAGCTATTAGAGCAGCAGCGTCAGGAGCTGATTTTGCTCACCCGTGTGCGCTCAACGCATCAGTATTTGTATGAGCACTCAGTGAGTGTCGCTGTGATGCTGGCGGATCAGGCGCTGTTTGATGTGAATAACCCCAAGTCGAGAGATAAGACTTATCTGCGCAATCTGATTTTTGCGGGCCTGTGTCATGACTTAGGCAAGGGTTTGATTCCAGAGCGGATTATTGGCAAGACAGGTAATCTGACGGAGCAGGAAGCCAAGGTGATGCATAAGCACTCTCTGCTGACGCGCGAGATACTGTCGCGCCAGCCCGGCACACCAGAGATCGCCTTGCAGGTTGCGACACAAAACTGTGAGCGCTTGGATGGCTCTGGTCATCCTGAACATTTGAAGAGTCTGTCTTTGTCTCCGATCGGAAAGCTGGCTGCGGTGATCGATGTGTTTGATGCGATGACCAATGGGCGGAGTTATCGTGCTGGTTTGCCGCATGCACTGGCCTATAAGCGCTTGTTGGGCATGGGGCAGCAATTAGAGGCATCCTGGGTGCAGCAGCTGATCAAGCGTCAGGGGATTTTTCCTATAGGTTCTCTAGTCGCCTTTGAGCAGGGGCATCTGGGCTTTGTGAAGACTCTGGATGCAGCCAACAAGCCGCAGTTAGTGCGCCTGGTCTATAACAAGCTGACCCAGCAGCCTTTGCCTTTAGAAGATATTGAGCTTGGCTCGGCACCGGCTTATGAGCGTATTGTGGCCCCTGAAGATCCAGCGAAGTATCAGCTCAGTAATCAGGTGTTGTTAGATTCACTGGGCTGATTTTCTTGGCTCGGGCGATCTTGTGCTCGAGCCTAGCTGGTTGCAGCTGTGCTTGGCGGTAGGTGTTGAGTGGGGGGCGACGTAGGATGGTGTTAAAGATAAGCGTATGATATGGCAGGCACAAAAAAACGCCATCTGGTGGCGGTGATTGAAGAACAAGTTGGAAGATCAATAAGAGAAGGAAAAGTGGCGTCCCATAGGGGGTTCGAACCCCTGTTACCGCCGTGAAAGGGCGGTGTCCTAGACCACTAGACGAATGGGACGCAAATCTTCAAAACTTTGGTGGAGCTAAGCGGGATCGAACCGCTGACCTCTTGCATGCCATGCAAGCGCTCTCCCAGCTGAGCTATAGCCCCTTTGCCTTGAAGACGGGGCGTATAATAAGCGCCGTTTTAAGCCCCGTCAACATTTTTTTATCATTTTAGCTGGTTTTTGTTTTATGCCTCAGAAGCTTGCTGCGCTGCCAAAAAGGCCTGGTAGCTCTTCTCGAACTTTTTAGTCTGCTTTTTTGAAGGCCCTTGACCTTCAGTGAGTAGATTCAAGGCATGACGCAGTCGAGCGCGGCTCATATCTGGGCCCAGAATGACCATGGCATCCAGCACCGAAGTCGAGCTGGTGCTCCCTGCAATCGCCATAAAGACAGGCTGCAAATAATCCTTCATCTTCATGCCCGCATGCTGACTCAGCGCCTTGATGCTTTGCATCAGCTTGTCTTTGTTCCATTCACGCAGTTGATCCGCTTCCCAAACCAGCAACTGCATCTGCTCGATCAGGTCAATATTCTCGGGCCATTTGAGTCCGGTGAGATCTTCGGCGCGGATGGCGGGCATCCCAGAGAAGAAGTAGGCCGCCAAAGGCGCGACATCGGAGAGCTTTTCAATGCGTGGGCGGAGCTGTGGCATGATTTGGCGCACATAGTCCTGATTGAAGGCCCACTGCATCAATGCTTGGATCAGTTGATCGTCACTGAGATCTTCACGCAGATAGAGGCCATTCAGCCAGCTGAGCTTATCAACATCAAAGACCGGGCCGCCAAGAGAAACGCGCTGAATATCAAAATGGGCGATCATTTCGTCCAGGCTGAACTTTTCTTGCTCATCCGGCATCGACCAGCCCATGCGACCTAGATAGTTAATCAAGGCTTGTGGCAGATAGCCCATACGCTGATAAAAGGTGATCGAGGTTGGATTCTTGCGCTTAGAAAGCTTGGACTTGTCAGGATTGCGCAGCAGCGGTAGATGACAGAGGACGGGCATCTCCCAGCCAAAATATTCATACAGCAGCTTATGCTTGGGCGCGGAGTTGATCCACTCTTCACCACGCAGCACATGGGTGATCTGCATCAGATGATCATCGACCACATTGGCGAGATGGTAGGTGGGCATGCCATCCGATTTGAGCAGAATCTGGGCATCCACCATGCTCCAGTCCAGCTCGATCTTGCCACGCAAGAGATCATCGATCTCGCACACGCCTTCTTCTTCAGGCACCAGCATACGCACAACATAAGGGGCGTGGGCAGCCTCGCGACGCGCCACTTCATCCGCAGGCAGCGCGAGGTCAGAAGGCTTGAGTGCTGTCGATTGTCCTGCTAGCTGACGTTCACGACGCAGTGCGTCGAGCTCTTCAGCGGTGCGATAGCATTTAAAGGCCTTGCCAGCATCGAGCAGCTGCTGAGCATACTGGGCGTAGATTTCACGACGCTCACTTTGGCGATAAGGACCAAAATCGCCGCCCTTGTCTGGACCTTCATCCCAATCGAGGCCAAGCCAGCGCAGCGAATCAAAAATCTGCTGCTCTGAAGCCTGGGTTGAGCGCTGCTGGTCTGTGTCTTCAATACGCAGAATAAACTGCCCTTGATGCTGGCGCGCAAAGCAGAGATTGAACAGGGCAATATAGGCCGTGCCCACATGGGGGTCACCGGTTGGAGAAGGGGCGATACGCGTGCGTACAGTCATACTGAGAGCATCCTCATTCAAGCAAAAAGGGGTTGGTCGGGCGAGTGGGCTCACGAGCAAGCACGACCAAGAAACGACAGGCTGATTATACCTGAAAAGAGCAGCGGCACCTGCTGTCTCGATGTGAGTCAGGCTTGGTGTCAAAAGATCAGCCTTCTGTTTGGATCGATGTCTAAAGCAATGGTCCTGTTAACTGCGACAATACGCCACCTTCACGCCGCTGATGTTTTTTTAGACAATAGCCCTCGGTTTGAAGAGGTCTTTGTCTGTTATCACCTCCTTAAGTTAGCGACAAACAGCGGAAGTTTGTCCTACTCACTTGCTTGATTGAGCGACCACTGCGCCCCCCTGTAGTGGTCGTTTTTTTATGTCCTTTTTTCTTTTTACGCCTTTTTCTTCTACAATAGCGCTCCTTTTGTAGCCTGCTGAGGACACTCATGTCGCACCTTGCTTGGGCTGGTCAGGCCTATCCTGCTTTTTCAGTGGCCCCGATGCTGGATGTCACCGATCGCCATTTTCGTTATTTTTTGCGCCTGTTAAGCCGCCAGACGCTTCTCTATAGTGAGATGGTGACCACTGGGGCGCTCTTGTACGGCAAGCAGCCTGAACGCTACTTGGATTTTTCTGCTGAAGAACAGCCCGTCGCACTTCAGCTAGGAGGCAGTGATCCCAAGGCTTTGGCTGAGTGCGCGCAGCGTGCTGAGCAGTGGGGCTATGCTGAGGTCAATCTGAATGTGGGCTGTCCAAGTGATCGAGTGCAAAATAATAAAATTGGTGCTTGCTTGATGGCTGAGCCAGTTTTGGTGGCGGCGTGCTTTCAGGCGATGCAGGCCGCCACCTCCTTACCGGTGACCATCAAGTGCCGCATTGGTATTGATGATCAGGACGAATATCAGCATCTAGAAGATTTTATCACGCAGGTTGCAGCGGCTGGCTGCCAGATTTTTATCGTGCATGCCCGTAAGGCATGGTTAAAGGGTTTGTCGCCCAAAGAAAACCGCGAAGTGCCGCCACTGAACTATCAGCGGGTTTATCAGCTCAAGCGTGAGCATCCTGATTTGGTGATCGCGCTGAATGGCGGGCTGACCGATCTCGATCAGTGTCAGACAGCGCTTGAGCAGGTTGACAGCGTGATGTTGGGGCGTGCCATCTGGCAGCATCCTTGGTTGCTGGCACAGGTGGATGCGCAGATTTTTGCTGGCCCTGAATCCTCCTTGACGCAGCATCAGGCGATACAGGCTTATCTGCCCTATGTTGAGCAGCGTTTGTTGGCTGGAGATCGTTTTAATCCAATGCTGCGCCCTTTGCTTGGCGTTTTTCAGGGTGTGCGTGGTGCCAAGCAGTTTCGTCGCTATTTAAGTGAGCAGGGACACCGCGCTGGTGCTGGGCCTGAGGTGATTGAGCAGGCGCTGGCACTGGTGCCTTCCTCACTAGACTGATGGTTGATCTTCTGTGGGAGATCAAGCAGAGTAAGTCCTCGCTGGAAGTGCTGATTTCCAGTCTTTCACAGAGGAGAGTGTGGTGGATTCAAAACTAGAGCAACTCAAAAAGATGACGCTGGTCGTTGCGGATACAGGTGATTTAGCCGCGATCCAGCGTTATCAGCCTCAAGATGCAACAACCAATCCTTCATTGATTTTGAAAGCGCTGACATTAGAGGCCTATCAGCCATTATTAGCCCAGGCTCGTGCTCAGCAGGGTGTACCCTTATATGATGCCTTTGCCGCTCTGGTCGCCGTGCAGATCCAGCAACAGGTGCCTGGCTATGTCTCGGTTGAAGTCGATGCACGGACTTCCTATTCAGTGGAGGCCAGTCGGGCACGCGCCCATCAGCTGATCGAGCTGATACAGCGCGCTGGAGGTGATCCCAAGCGCATTTTGATTAAGTTGGCAGCCACTTGGGAAGGGATACAGGCAGCGGCAGCGCTGGAACAAGAGGGCATAGCTTGTAACCTCACCTTGTTGTTTGGCCAAGAACAGGCCAAGGCTTGCGCCGATGCCGGTGTGACCCTGACTTCTCCATTTGTTGGGCGGATTCTGGATTGGTATCAGGCGCGTTATCCTGAGCAGGATTGGTCAGGTGAGCGTGATCCAGGTGTGCAGTCGGTCAGAAAGATTTATCGGGAGTATAAGGCGCAAGGCTATGCCACCATTATTATGGGTGCCAGTTTTCGCAATCTGAGCCAGATTGAGCTGCTCGCCGGTTGTGATCGTCTGACTCTCGCGCCGGCTCTCCTCGAAGCCTTGGCGCAAGAACATGCCCCCTTAGCCACTCAGTTAGGTGCCGTGCCGGTAGAAGAACGTCGCCCTGTCTTAAGCGAAGCGCTGTTTCGCCAGCAATTGGCTGATCATCAAATGGCGCAGGAAAAGTTGCAAGAAGGGATCGCGCTGTTTTCAGCTGATTTGGAAAAAGTGGAAGCTGTTTTGGCGCAAGCCTGATGCATGTCTGCCCTCAGTGGATTATTGAGGGCAGTTCTCAAGTGCCTGCACCACGCTTTGGAAGATTTCTTTGTTTTGCTCGTTCATCGACATTAAGGTGCGATGTGCCTCCAGCACCTGCTGGTGGATTCCTGCTTCTGAGCCAGCCAGTTGTGGCACCTCTTGCAACTCTTCTATTCGTGTGGCCGGGTGCTCCATCATCAAAAAATACTGAGCAAAGCCCATCGAGTTGAGCAGATAGGTAATATCAGGGTTGGATGAGATAATACTAGGCTGCATCAAGCCCAGACTCTTGGCTTTGATGGCGATTTTGGCGAGGAGCCCCAGTGTTGTGCTGTCCAAATTATCGGCCAGCGTGAGGTCGATAATGATGGAGTGCACCTCTTGGTCACCAAACATCTGCTGAAAGAGACCATCCAGCGTACAGCAGAGCGTCAGGCGCACATCTCCAACCAGTTTCAACACATAGGTCTGCTGGCTTTTGGCGGCAAGTAATTTACCTGTTTGCATTGGGTTGTGCACTCACAGTCATCAAGGTGACGTCATCTGGCCAATCATCTGCTGAGCCGGGCAGGGCGTCAAGAAGTGTGACCAGTTCGCCCTCAGCCTGCTCTATTCTTCTGAACCACTCTTCCTGCCTGGCCTCTAGCCCCTTGCCAGGCAAAACTTCTAGGATGCCATCGGTTGCCAGACACAGGCGACTTGCTGGTGTCCAGTCGCAAAGCTGCTCATGATACTCAGCCTCGGGAAATAAGCCAACAGGCTGATCACGCCCTGCCAGTGGCCGAGCTTGCCCAGCTTCGAGTAATAAAGGTGGGGGCAGATGCGCAGCATTGGTATAGGTGAGCTGTCCTTTGGCTGTATCCAGGCAACCTAAGACCAGTGTCATGTGTTTTTCCAGGCCCGATTGGATCAGCTCGCGGTTGATGCGTGCACAGAGTCGGGCGGGGCTGGCTTGATCCTCTAAGGCATAGCGGTTGATCAGATACTTGAGCAGTATAGTCACAAAGGCAGAGGATGCGCCATGGCCGGACACATCGGCCAGATAAAACATCACACGTTGCTGATCCAGCGCCCAAAAGTCGATGAAATCGCCGGAAAGGTAGAGCGAAGGGCGCATCCAGTAGTGCAATTGCAATCCAAGATGGCAGGTGCCATTGGCAGGGAGCAGGCGCTGTTGTACCAGATAGCCAGCTTCTTGATCTTGGCGCAGCAAACCGAGCTCAGTTTTGAGATCGATATTTTCTTGCTCCAGTCTGGCGATCTGTTCCATTCGGTTCATACTGACCTCAATTGGGCATGCATCGCTGTGTCGCGACTAAAAGTCGTCGAAGTTAAAGTCTTGATCGAGGAAGGGGTCCTGATCTAAGACACCATCTCGAATTAAAAAATAACGACGTTGCAGATAAGCATCGCGAATAAAACTATAGAGATCTCCGCGAATCAAGCTTTCGGCCTCGATAAAATCAGCGCGCAGCTGGACGAGGTACAAGCCGCCTGTGGCATAGCGCTGCGTTGCATCATCGATATGACTGATGGGATTGAGCCAGTATTCGACAGGAAGTGCAAGACTATGTGTGAGGGTTTGTCCGCCAATAAAAGGCCAGACAATATAAGGTCCTTGAGGTACGCCCCAGACATTCAGCGTTTGGCCAAAATCCTCTAGGCTGGTTTCTAGTCCAAGGGGGGTGGCCACATCCAGTAGCCCAGCAATGCCCAAGGTCGAGTTGATCAGAAAACGCCCTGTATCTCGCCCTGCTGCACCAGGCTTGCCTTGCAGCAGGTTATTGGTGAGATGAGCGGGTTCACGTAGGTTACTGAAGAAATTTTTGACGCCGCGCTGGGCAAAATCAGGCAGTGCCCAGCGGTAGAACTCGGCTGTGGGTTTAAATAGATAGGTATCAAACTGCTCATTAAACGCAAACACGCGGCGGTTCCAGCGCTCGTAAGGGTCCTGAGGATGCACTGGATCCACATCTTCCCAAGCCGCATCATCAGCTTGAGGGAGAGCAGGAGGGGCGCTGGCACAGCCACTGAGCCAGATTAGGCTCAGTAGTGTCGCCCATAGCAGCTTGTTCATCAAAGTGCGCGTTTTCTCACCAGCAAGCAGCCTGCTGAGTAGCCTGCACCAAAGGAGCAGATCACACCTATGGCACCTGCTGCCAGATCATCACGATGCAGGTGGAAGGCAATGATGGATCCAGCTGAGCTGGTATTGGCATAGCGATCCAGAATCACGGGGGCTTCTTGAGCGGTGGCCTCGCGTCCAAGCACACGCTTGGAAATCAGCAGGTTCATGCTCAGGTTGGCTTGATGCAACCAGAGGCGGCTGAGCTGCTGTGGCTCTAAGGCTTCTTGTGCTAACTGCTGCACGATCATCTCCGCCACCATTGGGCAGACTTCTTTAAAGACCTTGCGCCCTTCTTGCTTAAACAGCTTGTCGCTCTGTTGCGCATTGGCCTCATCGCAGCGGTTTAAAAAACCAGCATTATTACGAATATTGTTAGAAAACTGGGTGATCAGCTTGGAAGAAAAGACCTCAAACTGTTCTGCCGCTTGGGCAAGGTCGGCATCTTCTAAAATGACGGCAGTGCAGGCATCACCAAAGATAAAGTGGCTATCGCGATCGCGGAAATTGAGGTGGGCGGTACAGATCTCTGGATTGACCATCAACACACGGCGCGCCTGACCAGCCTGAATCGCATTCACACCAGTCTGGATACCAAAGGTCGCGCTGGAGCAGGCCACGTTCATATCAAATGCATAGCCAGAAGTACCGAGCTGCTGTTGTACCTCAATGGCCACCGCAGGATAGGCTCTTTGCAGGTTGGAGCAGGCCACGATGACCAGATCAATCTGATCTGCGCTCAAACCAGCTTGCGTGAGAGCCTGCTGTGCGGCAGCGACGGCCATTTCAGCTTGAATACTGGGCTGATCATTGCTGCGTTCTGCCAAAAAAGGCTTCATACGCTGTGGGTCAAGGATGCCTGCCTTGTCCATCACATAGCGGCTTTGGATGCCGGAGGCTTTTTCAATAAAGGCGGCATCAGAAAGAGGCTGGGCTACCAGAGTACCGGCAGCGATCTCTTGTGCATGCTGTTGATTCCAGTCTTCGGCCCATTGGTTAAAGCTGATCACCAGCTCTTGATTGGAAATGGCCTCTGAAGGGGTGTATAGCCCTGTACCGCTAATTACAACACTGGTCATAAGGATCTCTTTATTGGTCACGCGCTCTCGCTGAGCGAGATGGCTCATCTGCGACTGGTGCTGTACGAGCCAGCTCGACCAGCCATTCAAGTATCAGTGGATAATAATCGTCTTCAGCTGCTTGTTCTAGGCAGAGCTGGGTGGCTTTGTAGTTGCGTTGATTGCCAACATGGCGGCCGAGCTTAATTAAGCGGCCATTATGCTCACCTAAATCAAACATGAATGCACGCGCATCGGCATCGCTGGCCCGCCAAGCATGCGCCAGACTGGCAAAATAAAGGCTAGGTGGCCAGTTTAGCTGTTGAATAGCGGCGTGGTAATCAAAACCTTCATCATCAACCCAAGGCGATTTTAGCCAGTTTAATGCATCTTGGTAATACTGGCGACCTTCATTGCAACGCCCGACCTTGAGGTTGACCGCTGGGACATAACCTAGCAGGTTGGAGAGAAATTTGAGTCCGCGCTCATGGAGCCAATTGATCCAAAGATGCTTGAGTCGACCGGCTGCCTGGAGCTCGCGCAATGGGCTAAAGTGCACCATGCCAAGGATCCGCTCTAGATCCTCAGGGTGGCGGGCCAGATAGCTGCTCAGCAGCAGGCAGCCGAGCCCTTGTCCCATCCAGATGGCAGGTTGGGGCTGAGCGCGTTTATGCATGGCGCGTACCAAGGCAGGCAGGTCTTCATTGAGCACCTGCTTGAGGCTGAAGTCCTGATTTTTAAGAAGCTTGGGATGGACCCGACGCAGGCGCAGCTCGCCCAGATACACGTCATAGCCTTCGCGCGCCAGCACATAGGCCAGACCAGAGCGATTGTGATGATCAAAAAAAGTATTGGCATCATCCATCAGGCCGTGGAGTAAAAAAACGGCTCGACCTGGTGTTTGTGCAGGGTAAAGACGAATCAACTGGGCCATTTGTTGATTGGGTAGTGGCACAGTAATGCGTTCTTCAATAATCGATGGCTGCGTCTTACGCGCTGGCATAAAGAGAGATTCCTTGTTCAATAGACTGATTATCCCACTTCAGTGCGGCGAGATAAACCTTCCTCGATGAGCTGCCGGTCTTGGCAGGCTAGCCTTGCAGCTCTTTCCAGAGCTGTTTAAGCCTCTTCTCTGAGACAGGCTGGCTGGTCCCGAGTTGCTGGGCATAGAGAGAAACACGGTATTCCTCCAGTAACCAACGGTAGTTGAGGAGCGCCTCGGTTAGCTGGCCCTGTTGCTGAGCCTGCTGGTAGCGTGTCTCCCAAGCCTGCCAGAGTCCCTCAATTTCTTGAGCAAAGTGTTGATCTCGGCGTGGATCACGTGCTGCTTTTTCAAGTCGTAGCGTGATGGCGCGCAGGTAGCGAGGATAATGCTGAATCCAGCGTCCGGCATCCCAGAGAAAGCCTGGATAAAACAAGCGCGCGAGCTGTTGGCGGATATCTTGATAGCTGAGTGCAACCGAGAGGGGCATCTTGCCCTTGATCTGTGCCGCCAGCGGAACCTGTGCGCTCAAAGCGGCATGGGCTTGCTGAGCGAGGCTGGTGGCTTGCGGCACCCACAAGGGCGAGTAAGTATCCAGCCAGTGCTGCCAGTCTGGCAAGGTGCGTGGCCAAGCCGTCGCTGGCTGGTCAATGAAGGTCTGACGCAGGCTGGTATCGAGTAGATCATCCAATAGGGCCTGTCGTGGTCCGATTTTGGTGAACATCAGGCTGAGTTCAGACCAGCCAGGCAGTTGGCTGCTGAGGTACTTCTCTTTTTGCGTCAGACTCAAGCGCATCAAACGGACTAAGCCTTTGAGGTAGGCCTGCTGGGCTTTGGCCTGAGTATCAAAGAGCTGAATACCGACACTGCTGCCCTCATCGACTAAAGCCGGGAAGGCTTGCAGGATAATACCGGCTTGAGACTGCTCGATCTTCTCCGGCAGGGCCTCCCAATCCCAGGACTGATGCCCCGAGGTATTGATACCTTGTTGATCCAGTGCCTGAGTATGTGCCGCCGCCTCGCGCGCAAAGCGTTGGCGTAGGGCGGCAAGATCTCGACCCTGACCCAGCAGGCGCCCTTTGGCATCGACAACCTTAAAGTTCATCTGAAGATGCGCTGGCAGCGCAATGGGCGTCCACAAGTCTGCTGGGATTTTGACTCCTGTTGTACGGTAGAAAAAGTGGCCGAGCGCTTCACCGAGCGGCAGTGCATCCGCTGTCAGCGCTTCTAGCGCCGCTTGCACATAATTGGGCAGGGGAACAAAGTTCTTACGCCATTGCTTAGGCAGGCCACGCATCAGCGTGAGGCATTTTTCTTCTAGCAGGCCAGGCACCAGCCATTCAAGGCGAGCTTCAGGGAGCTGATTGAGCATGGCTGCGGGGAGTGTCAGGCTGACACCATCGTCTTCTTCGCCGGGCGCAAAGTGATAGCTCAGCGGCCAGGCGATGCCTTCCCAGACCAGTTGATCAGGAAACGCCACGGCGGTGACTTCATCCGCACTGCGGGCGAGCAGATCCTCTTTGGTTAAAAAGAGGTGTTGTGCGGGTTGCTGGCGCTGCCACTGTTCGAAATCAACGCCACGGTGCAGGTGCTCCGGTAAGCGTTGGTCATAAAAATCATAGAGTAGCTGATCATCGACCAAGATATCGCGTTTTCTGGCCTTATCCTCCAGTTCGCTGACTTCATTCAGCAGTGCCTGATTATGGCGCATGAAGGGCGCACGGGTGACATACTCACCCTCGACCAGCGCGGAGCGGATAAAAATCTCGCGTGCCTCAACTGGATTGATCACACCATAATCGACCTTGCGTTGCTGGACCAGCGGCAGGCCAAACAGCAGCACCTTCTCAAGTGCCACAACACGTGCGGCTTTTTTCTCCCAATGGGGATCAGCATGACTTTTTTTGATCAGATGGGCGGCGAGAGGCTCAGCCCAAGCTGGGTCGATTTTGGCCACAAGGCGCGCATAAAGACGTGAGGTTTCGACCAGCTCATAAGCCAGAATCCATTTTGGTGGCTTTTTGCTGATTTTGGAGCTGGGATGAATAAAAAAGCGCTTCTGGCGCGCACCTAAATACTCCTTGTTTTCCTGCAAAAAGCCCAGATGAGAAAGCAGGCCCGCCAGCAGTGCCTGATGGATGGCCGCATAGTTGGCTGGCTGAGTGTTTTCGACCAGCCCCATTTCTTTGCAGACCAGCTTGAGCTGGCGGTGGGTATCGCGCCATTCACGCATCCGCATAAAAGATAAAAAGCGCTTCTGGCTTTCTTTGCGCAGTTGATTGCTGGAGAGATCCTGACGCAGCTGCTCATAGCCTTGCCAAAGGTTGAGTAGCGCAACAAAATCAGAGTCTTCATCCTTCCATTCACTATGGGCTTGATCGGCGGCCTGCTGTTTGTCTGCTGGACGCTCACGCGGGTCTTGCAGATTCAGGACGGAGACCAGGATCAGCACTTCATGCAAGCTGCCAAGTTGGTGAGCCTGAAGCAGCATTTTGGCCAGACGGGGGTCAATCGGCAGGCGCGCCATCTGTTGGCCGATACGCGTGAGTTGATAGCGGGCATCGACGGCCCCCAGCTCAAAGAGGAGGCGCAATCCATCCTTGATAAAGCGTGGGTCGGGTGCTTCAACAAAAGGAAAGTCTTCAATAGAGCCGAGCTTGAGTGCCAGTAGTTGCAGAATCACCGCCGCCAGATTGGTGCGACGTATCTCTGGCTCAGTAAATTCAGGTCGTGCGAGAAAATCTTCTTCGCTATAGAGGCGAAAGCACACCCCTTCGGCAATCCGGCCGCAGCGTCCTGCACGTTGGCGCGCACTGGCTTGCGCAATGGGCTCGATAGGTAAGCGCTGCACGCCAGCGCGATAGCTGTAGCGACTCATGCGCGCCACACCGGTATCGATGACATAGCGGATACCCGGCACGGTCAGAGAGGTTTCAGCGACATTGGTGCTCAGAATGACTCGCCGATGAGCGGCCAGATGAAAGACCTTATGCTGCTCGGTAGCCGGTAGCCGTGCATAGAGCGGCAATATCTCCATCTCTTTCAGCTGCCCCGCACCTTGTTGGCGGCGCAGAAAATGGGCCAGCTCGCGAATTTCTCGCTCACCAGATAAAAACACCAGGACATCGCGTGGCCCATGCTGCCATCCGCGTTCGCGCTCAAGTTGTTGGATTTCACGCAGCGCTTGTGCGACACCTTCTTGTTGAGTCAAATCCTCACTGTCGGGATCGTCTCTGACCAGGGGGCGATAGACCAGCTCAACGGGATAGGTTCGTCCAGAAACTTGAATCACTGGTGCCTGATTGAAGTGTGCAGCAAAACGCTCGACATCAATGGTCGCTGAGGTGATGATGACTTTCAGATCTGGTCTTTTAGGCAGGATGCGTTTGATGTAGCCAAGTAGAAAGTCAATATTCAGGCTGCGTTCATGGGCTTCATCAATAATCAGCACTTCATAGGCATTCAGATAGGGATCACGCTGCGTTTCAGCCAGCAAAATACCATCGGTCATCAGCTTGATAAGTGTGCGCTCACTACGCTGATCCTGAAAGCGTACCTGATAACCCACCTGCTCACCGAGCGGGACGCTCAACTCTTCAGCCACCCTTTCAGCTACAGAACGCGCGGCCAAACGACGTGGCTGAGTATGGCCGATCAGTCCGCGTGCTCCCAAGCCCAGTTCAAGGCAGATTTTGGGCAGCTGAGTGGTTTTGCCTGATCCGGTTTCCCCAGCCACGACCACTACCTGATGTTCGCTCAGGGCCTTTTTGATCGTCTCACGCTGTTCACTCACGGGCAGGTCAGGATAGTCCCAGCGAGGCCAGCTGGCACGACGCTGCGTGACCTGTGCGCAGGAGGCCTCAAGCCGCTGCTCCCAGGCAGTGCGCTGTTCGGGTGTCTTGAGACGGCGTTGCTGGCGCAGCAGTGCATAGCGATCTTGGATCAAGCAGGCATTCAAGCGTGGATCTTTAGGCATGGTTTCTATCTGAATAAACAGTTTACAGGGTGATGCAGCAGGCAGGAGACTGACCTGAGCTAGGGCCTTGAGTTCAGCTCGGATAATAAAAACGGCCCCGAAGGGCCGTGTCTTGAGATTTTAACATACTTCTGTTGATGTGGCCCAAGCTTAAGAAGCTTGCTTCTCCTCATCGCGCAATTGGCGGCGCAGGATTTTACCGACATTGGTCTTGGGCAGCTCATCACGGAACTCGACCATTTTCGGTACCTTATAGGCTGTGAGGCGCTCTTTACACCAGTCGCGCACTTCCTTCACCGAGAGTTCGCTATTGCGTGAAACGATAAAGACCTTCACTGCTTCACCACTTTTCTCGTCTTCCACCCCGACTGCGGCGACTTCGAGTACATCTGGGTGGGCGGCGATGACATCTTCGATTTCATTCGGATAGACGTTAAAGCCTGAGACATTGATCATGTCTTTTTTGCGGTCAACGATGCGCGCATAGCCATCTTCTTGAATCACCGCGACATCCCCAGTGCGGAACCAGCCATCCTCCGAGATGCACTGTGCGGTTTCTTCAGGACGCTGCCAGTAGCCTTTCATCACCTGCGGGCCGCGAATGCACAGCTCGCCGCTTTCGCCAATCGGCAGGGATTCGCCTGCTTCGTTGATCACCTTAATCTCAGTGCCAGGCACTGGCTTGCCGATGCTGCCCAGCTGGATGCCATTCGGTGGATTAAAAGTGGCGACAGGCGAGGTCTCGGTCAGGCCGTAGCCTTCGGCGATGGCGCAGCCAGTGACTTCCTTCCAGCGCTCGGCGGCTGCCGTAGTCAGTGACATACCACCAGAGATGGTCAGTTTCAGGCGGCTGAAATCCAGCGCGCGGAAGTCTTCACGGTTGCACATGGCAACAAACAGGGTGTTGAGGCCAACGAAGCCAGTAAAATCATTCTTTTGCAGCTCTTTGACAAAAGCAGGAAGATCACGCGGATTGGTGATCAGCAGGGAATGGTTACCCAGTTCCATCATCACCATACAGTTTACGGTGAAGGTATAGATATGGTACATCGGCAGGGGCGCGACCACGGTTTCGCCGCCTTCATCCAGCACCTGATTAATCACTGCACGCGCCTGAAGCATATTGGCGACCAGATTGCGATGCGTCAGCATGGCACCTTTGGCGACACCTGTTGTGCCACCGGTATATTGCAAAATGGCAATATCATCCAGCTTGTGCTCGGTCGGCAGCCAGTGGCCCTTTTTACCTAAGTGCAGCGCCTTGCGAAAGGAAACCGCATGCGGCAGGTGGTAGCTGGGCACCATCTTTTTGACATACTTGACCACGGAATTGATCAGCACACGCTTGAAGCCTGAGTGCATATCGCCCAGTTCGGTCACGATAATGTGCTTCAGCTGGGTGTGGGGCAAAACGCGCTCAACACTATGGGCCATGTTGGCGAGTACGACGATGGCGCGTGCACCAGAATCATTAAACTGGTGCTCCATCTCCCGCTCGGAATACAGCGGGTTGGTATTGACGACGATCATGCCAGCGCGCAGCGCACCAAAAACGGCAATGGGGAACATCAGGGTGTTGGGCAGCTGAATGGCTATCCGGTCACCGGGTTTGAGATCGGTATGGTTTTGAAGATAGGCAGCAAAGTAGCGGCTTTTTTCTTCGAGATCGCGATAGGTGATGGTTTTACCCATACAGGTAAAGGCGCGATGGTCAGCGTACTTTGCGCAGGATTCGTCAAACACTTGGAGCACAGACTGAAATCGGCCCATATCTAAGTCAGTCATTATTTAGCCTCGCCATTGTTGTTATTGAGTTGCTCGATGCCTGGAGGCGGCATAGGCGTTTTTCAAACGCTTGTTTTTGCCACTATACTGATCTAGTTAAAAAAAAACCAGCCTCAATTGAGGCTGGTTATACACTCTTTGGTTGACTTAAATCGGGTCAAACGAATTTAAGTAACCGTTTCTTAAAGTGAATTTTTTATAAGGTCTTGACCTGATCACGTAAGACAAACTTCTGAATTTTGCCGGTTGAGGTCTTCGGCAGCTCACCAAAAACGATGGTCTTGGGGGCCTTAAAGTGTGCCATATTGTCACGACAGAACTGGATAATCTCCTGCTCGGTGACCTGAGAGCCAGGTTTCACGCTGACAAAGGCACAGGGTGTCTCGCCCCACTTCTCATCTGGGCGGGCCACCACGGCCGCCTCAGACACCTCAGGGTGGCGATAGAGCACGTCTTCAACCTCAATAGAAGAGATGTTTTCACCCCCAGAGATAATGATGTCTTTGGAGCGGTCCTTGATTTCGATATAGCCATCTGGATGCCAAACCGCCAAGTCACCAGTATGGAACCAGCCGCCGGCAAAGGCTTCTTCAGAAGCGCGTGGGTTTTTCAGGTAGCCCTTCATCACCAGATTGCCACGGATAAAAATCTCACCCATGGTTGTGCCATCTTGTGGTACCGGCTCCAGCGTATCTGGATTGGCAATCATCAGGCCTTCTTGCATTGGCGACTTCACCCCTTGGCGAGCTTTGAGACGTGCGCGTTCGGTCAGGGTTTTCTCATCCCATTCCTCATGCCAAGCACAGACGACGCAGGGGCCATAGGTTTCAGTGAGGCCATACACATGGGTCACGCTAAAGCCCATGTTCTCCATGCCTTCAATGACAGAAGCGGGTGGCGCCGCACCGGCAGTCATCACCTTCACTTGATGCTCGATACCGGCCTTGAGTGCGGCATCAGCATTGTTCAGCATATTCAGCACGATAGGCGCACCACAGAAGTGGTTCACCTTGCTCTCTTTGATGGCGTCATAGATGGCATCGGCGCGAACATGGCGCAGGCTGACACTGGTGCCCACCGTGGCCGCCAAGGTCCAAGGGAAGCACCAGCCATTGCAATGGAACATCGGCAGGGTCCACAAATAAACAGGGTGCTCGCCCATGTTCCATGAAACAGCATTGGAGACGGCATTCAGATAAGCACCACGGTGGTGATAGACCACGCCTTTGGGGTTGCCCGTTGTGCCAGAGGTGTAGTTTAAGGTGATGGCATTCCACTCATCCTGCGGCAGGATAGGGCTGAAGTCTGCATCGCCAGTGGCCAAAAAGGCTTCGTAATCCATCTCACCAATCAGCTCACCTTCGGTGTAGAAGGGGTCATCGATATGAATCACGCGCGGGCGTTGAGCGCCCAGCATTTTGATGGCGCGCGAGGCGACCTCAGCAAATTCACGATCGACAAACAGGATGCGCGTTTCAGCATGCTGCAGGATAAAAGCGATGGCTTCTGCATCCAAGCGCGTGTTGATGGCATTGAGTACAGCGCCGCTCATTGGCACGCCAAAGTGGGCTTCAAATAAGGCATAGATATTCGGCGCGATAAAGGACACGGTATCGCCTTCATGAATACCGGCTTTGTTCAAAGCAGAAGCAAAGCGAACGCAGCGCGTGTAGGTTTCACCCCAGGTGGTGGTGTTTTGATGATGAATTTGTGCCACTCGATTGGGATATACACTGGCGGCACGCTGTAAGTAAGAAAGCGGCGTGAGTGCGGTAAAGTTGGCTGGGTTTTTATCCAAGCCCATTTCATAGATATTAGTATGCTGCATGGATGGAGCTCCTTGTGTTTGTCTTTGTATTTTGTGTGTGGGTCGAGGGTGCCGCCATGTATTCGTTCTGGGTGCAAAGGCTTGGTCACCTCAAGATTCTCTGGTGTCATTTGACAGACTGGCTTTCTCTATTTAGCCTCATGCTGCAGCGCAAAAGAATAAGACCCTAGTCGTAAATGGCATAAAAAACCGAGCAAGCGCTAGACTGGTGTCTAATCATGCCAAGAGAGGCTATCCTTTGCCAAGAGGTAAACGAGATTTAACCTGTTAAAATATAGGGGTACTTCAAGTAGGGGTACCTCAACAAGGCTGCTGGTCTTTCATTGTCTTACTAAAAGGAATCAACATGACTGAACTTGTGAACCGTCCTTATGACACACTCAATATTGGTGATAGCGCGACTTTTGAGAAAACCCTGACTGAAAAAGAGCTGGTGCTTTTTGCCGCTGTGTCAGGCGATGTGAACCCAGTGCATTTGGATGCAGAATTTGCCAAAACCACCATGTTTGGTGAGCGTATTGCGCATGGTATGTGGTCTGGCTCGCTGATTTCTGCTGCCTTGGCGACGGTTTTACCAGGACCTGGCACGATTTATCTCGGACAAGAACTCAGTTTTCGTCGCCCAGTTAAGCTAGGTGATACGCTGACGGTAACGCTGACAGTGAAAGACAAGCAGGATGCGAAGAAGATCGTTGAGCTGGATTGCTTGGTTGTGAATCAGCAAGGTGAAAAGGTGGTGCTGGGTACGGCCAAGGTGATCGCACCTTCTGAGCCAGTGCGTTTGACCGCGCCCGTGTTGCCAGAGATTCATCTCGGCGCTTAAGGTGTGGGGTGCGCCGCTCGAGCATGACAAGCTTAATGACAATCTAAGGCTTGCATTTGCTATCTAAAATCAGTACTATGCGCTCCGCATTGCGGAGAGGTGGCCGAGTGGTCGAAGGCGCACGCCTGGAAAGTGTGTATACGGCAACGTATCGAGGGTTCGAATCCCTCCCCCTCCGCCACAAACATAGCAATCAAGCGCCCTACGGGGCGCTTTTTTGTTTGTGCCGCCCACCATCCACCTCGCCAGCTGAATCCCGCGTCAGTCTTTCTCCTCGGTTGTACTTTTCGATCTGAACCTGCTTAATGATAATCCATCCTAGACGGCTAGTTTTGAACTCAAACGATGGATTGGGTTCTCAGCTTTTTTAGATTCATGTTGATGAAGGCAGGGAGCAGCAGATGATCAGAGAAGAATCGCCGAATGGTGCAGCCATACTTGAATTTAACGGACAGGGTGAAGTGGGTATGGGCGGCCCAGTTCTTGGCACTTTGCTGGTGAATGGCATTGCGATTTTAGCGGATCGGCTGGCAATCAACCGATGGATCTGGAGCGAAGATTCACGATACCTAGCTTGTGTCGAATGGATGGGCCGAGGCTCGGATGAAAGCGGAGACCTGCGTCTTTATGATCTGCTGCATCAGCAATGCTTGGACTGGCGTCATCCTGTGGGATGGGTACCCAGTTTTCAGCGGTTTCATTCTGGTATCATTGAGTTTGCTGGGCCTCAACAGGCTGTACGCGTGCCTTGCTTAGGCGGGAGAGAAGGTGAGGCGCATCACATCAAGGCGATCATGACAGGGAAAGCTGAAGCAGGCCTTCAGCTTGTGAAGATATCACCGCTAGCGAATGAGTGAACAATGATAGAGATTCAAGATAAAAGCGATCAGCAGGCTGTGGATGCCATACTGGCCTTGGGTTATCCAGAAAATAAGCCTTACATTGAGACGCTGCTTGCATGGACTTGCGATCCTAACTGGCCTATTGCCGGCTCCATTTATGCTTATTTGAGCCAGTTGGGCAAGCAAGAAGTGGCGAGCGTATTGCGACTTGCGGATCAGGTCGATCATGATTGGCGCTATAGTCTGATCACGCAGCTTATCGCAGGCTATGATGATGAGACGCTGGCCGAGTGTGTGACGAGTTTAAAAAGATGGGCAGCTCAGACAGGCAGTCAAGAGTGTGATTTTGAGGCCCTACGTCTTTTGGCTGAAAGAGCGTTAATCGATCCAGCAGAAATTGCGGCCATCGCCAAAAGAAATCTTTTTGTCTATAACCTCTGGATTAAAGAAACACTCGATGCAGCTGGTCAGGCCATCTATGCCTTTCCTTTGCGTGATCACCACCTCTGATCCCTTGGTGCTCAGTTTATGCCTCGTGATCCGACGCTACTGGCTTATCTCTCTCAAGGAGATCAAACCCCTTTTATTGATCTGATACAGGTCTCTAAAAAAGGCACATCCTACTTTTACGCTGGATGCTGGTGGCAACGTCACTGGCCCTTGAGTGGCGGTGTGTGCACCAATCCCAAGGGTGAAAAGTTAACCATTCAGCCCTTATCGCACACCCATCATCCAGATCCGCTCCAGGGTGGACGCATCCAAGTCAAGCCCTCCGCGCAGGCCAGATATGCGCGCTGGATGCAGGGTCGGGTGACGGGCGAGCCTCAGACAGGCGCTTTCGATGAAACTTGATATTTCTCCATCTTATTTAACTCTTTTAGCCGCCGCACTGAATGAAACGGTGATGGCGCGTCGGGCAGCGCTCAGTCGGGCCTCTTCGGTCAGCGCTGAAGATGAGGAGTCGCTGCTGAGCTTAGAGATCTGCCAAGGCTGGCTAGAAGAAGAATATACCCAGTTGGCGCAGCAGCAGCCCCAGCTCTTGCCTTGGTCTCAGCTGGTCTCAGCGCCACTGCAGCAGGCCAAGACTGCTGAAGCGGCCGCGCCCTCGACAACATCCAGTGTGACTGCCGCCACTTTACCGCTTCAGGTCACCTCGGCGGCGGGCATCTCAGGTGTGCTCTGTCGTGATTTTGACGGTGAATATTTCTTCCGTGTTGAGCAGGCAGATTATACCTTCACCGATTATCTGCTATTGCATGATGACCTGCCTGTGACGATCGATCCCCAGGCCTTGGCCTCTTTCTACATCTATCAGGATCAAGAGCAGCCAATTTTAGACCATAGCCCTGAAGTGTTGGGTTTGGCCTTGTCGCCTCGCTCTGATGTCTGATGGCCTCGCTTCTTGCTGTGTTGGAGCGATTGGATTGTTGCTTGGCTGTTTTGGGCATCACTGGGTGTCTTTGAGGCTGTGTGTCTGGTGATGCAAGATCCATCTGTTGGGCGTTGATCCACTGATTTTTAGCTGGCCGGCTCTGTGGCTGATCCCTTAAACTAAGGTCTTGTTCCTTCCTTGTTTTTCAGCGGCCTTTTATGTAGAGGAGTCAGTGATGCCAGATATCGTGGCCATGTTTTTTGTGCTGGGTGTGGTTTCCGGTTTGATGAAATCAGATTTAAACCTGCCTAAAGCAGCTTATGAGACGCTCAGCCTGCTGTTGATGCTGACGATAGGTTTGAAGGGGGGGATGGCTCTGCATGGCAATCTCTCTTTGGGGCTGTTGCAAGAAGCCTTGGTGGTCTTGGTGCTAGGTTTTGCGATTCCTTTGCTGTTGATCCCGATCCTGCGTTATATCGTGGGTTTATCGGATGCGAATGCGATCAGTATTGCGGCACATTATGGCTCAGTCAGTGCGGGCACTTTTGCGGTAGCACTGGCTTACACCATGACCCATCAGCTTGAAACAGCTGGGCAGGTGACGCTTTATCTGGTCCTGCTTGAGCTGCCTGCGCTGCTCGTCGCATTAGGTTTGTATCAAATGAAAAACTCCGCGCGCGGTGAGTTTCGTTTGATGCATCTGGTCCATGAGACCTTTACTAACCGCAGTGTGGTGCTGCTGGTCGGGGGCTTATTGATTGGCGCGCTGTATGGATATGACGAAGGCTCGCAGGTCACACTGCTGCTGACCAGCAGTTTTGCCGTGGTGCTGGCGCTCTTTTTATTAGAAATGGGGTTGGTGGCTTCAGAAACCTTGCGTAAAGTGCGTTGGGAAGACTGGCGCTTGCTGAGCTTTGCTGTGATTGCTCCTGTGTGCCTCTCATTTTTTGGTATTGCGGCGGCGCATCTGCTGGGTCTGGCTGAGGGGACGGCACTGATTCTGGCTGCTTTAACGGCCAGTGCTTCTTATATTGCGGCCCCAGTGGCCATTCGCCATGCGATTCCAGAAGCGGATATCGGTTTGGCGATGCTGGCTTCTTTAGGCTTGACCTTCCCCTTCAATGTCTTGATCGGCATTCCGCTCTATCATCAGATTTTGCAGTGGATCTAAGAGGCGCCCTCGTCTTCACTTCATTGCGTTACTGAGTCAAGAGTCCAGAAGCAGAGCAAAAGAAAGGCCACCGTCAGAGGTGGCCTTCTTGATTCAACCTGCTTTTAGGATTCGCAGTTCAGTGACCTTGTTAGAAGTCATAGGTGGCTGAAATCCAGTAGCGACGCCCTTCTTGAACACCACCGCGTGTGCTGCGAGTGTGGTGGCTGTACTCATGCGCATATTGCGTGTCGCCACTGGTGTCTTCATAGGCTTTCCAGCCGCCACGGAAGTCCAAATCAAACAGATTATAGACAGCAGCATTCAGGCGTACATTTTCCGCGATCTGGTAGGTCGCACCCAGATTCCACAGGTTGTAAGCACTGATATCCCCTACAGCGGCATAGATGCGTGCATCGTTACCGGTCAGGTCATCTGGATGCTCGTTAAAGCGACGGCTTTCACCGCGATACTCAGTGCTGAGCCAGGTGGTCAGCTGATCATTGACTGCCCAGCTGAGGCGTGCATTGAACAGATGCTCAGGCGTGTCGGCCAGTTCTTGGTTGCGGCTACCGTCGCGGCTTTTGAGTTCGCTGTCGGTATAGGTGTAGTTGGCGCTCAGTGTCCAACCTTCAGCCTGAGCAAAGAAGGCACCCAGAGGGAGGGTCGTGCTCAGCTCAACACCTTGAGTCGTGGCTTCATCAATATTGATTGATTGGCCAAACTCAGCCTGGCCTGGGAAGCCGCCAATTCTGACGCAGCCTGGCTGGTCGGGGTTGGCGGCAAAGTCGCAATTCGGAACAGCAGGACCCGAGGCAATCTTATCTTCAATATCGTTATAGAAGAAGGTCACACTGGCGCGGACTCCGGCATAGTTTTCCCAGTGGGCACCAATCTCATAGCTGGTGCTGGTCTCTGGCTCTAGATCTGGACTCCCGATCGTCGCTGTAGCACCTTGAGCGGTGATTCCGGTCAAGCCTTCCTGGATTTGATCAACACGCGGGGCTTTATAAGCCTGAGCGATCCCTGAGCGCAGAGTCAGCTGATCGTTGACGTTATAGACCAGATAAGCACGTGGGCTAAAGTGGCCACCAAACTCATCATGGTGATCATAGCGACCACCCAGGGTCAGAGCGAGGTTGTCGCGCAGATACCATTCATCTTCAACAAACAGGGCGTAGGTGGTTTGCTCCATCGTGACAGGGGCGACGCCATCAACAAACTCGGCATCCCAGTATTGTGCGCCGATTGTAAAGCGATGCTGCTGCCAAGGCAGGACTAAACGGGTATCAACGATCAGGTTGGTGTTTTCAAGCTCACGTGCATCGCCGACATTCTTACCGGGAATCCCCGTATTGGTGGGGTTTTGTGGGTTGCCGGGGATGGTGCGACCAGTGGTCTCGGTCACCTGGTGCTGGATGCTGGACTCTAATTGACCAAAGCCTAGATCACTACGATGGCCGAGTACCCATTGCGTCCGCTCAAAGCGCAGATCATCAGCATAGCCACGCCAGTTGGTGGGAGTGTCATTATTTGACAGCAGACGGTTGTCGGGGGTGCCATTATCGTACCACTGACGACCCAGATCGAGATCCAGATAAACCTGGTGTTGGGCGTTGGGCGTCAGCGTGAGGCGACCACCAATATTCGAGGTGCGACCTTGAACTGGCGTTTGCCCACGGGTATTAAAGTCAGGTGCATTGGCTTCGCTGGGTGTTAGATTCGAAGCAGCACGATTCATGTGGCTGGCGCGCACTTGTAAGCCCAGCAGATTCTCAACCAGCGGACCTGTCGCAAAAACGCTGACATTGGACGTGCCACCAAATTCGCTGTCTTCTGGGAAGGTGGTGTCAACACTCAGGGTGCCGCCCCACTCGTCTGAGACAGGACGCGTAATAATGTTGATGACGCCACCCATCGCATCGGAGCCATAGAGAGTCGAGGCCGGGCCACGGATAATCTCGATACGCTCAATAGCGGATAAGGGCGGCATAAAGCTGGTGGCAAATTCGCCAAAGCCATTAGGTGCCACATCGCCGGAGGTGTTCTGACGACGGCCGTCAATCAGAATCAGTGTGTAGTCGCTTGGCATACCACGAATAGAGATGTCTAAGCCGCCGGTTTTACCTGTTGCACCACGTACGTCTATCCCTTCGACGCCCTGAAGGGCTTCAGCAAGATTGTTGTAGCGACGGCTTTGCAGATCTTCACGCGTTAAGACACTCATGCTGGCTGGCGCTTGGCTCAAGTCTTGCTCAAAGCCAGCAGCCGTCACCACAATATTGCGCAGTTCGCGGGGTGCTTCATTGGTGGTTTGTGCTTGCAAGCTGGTGGCACCTAGTGCCAAGGCCAGACCAGCAGCGAGAGGTGTGAGATAAAAAGAAGGTGCGGTGTAAACAGGTTGATGTGCCACAAGTTGATCCCCATGTGTAGTCAAGGAGCGAGCGGCAGTATCAAGTCCATCAGCAATAGCAGGGCATCAGCCTAGCCTGCAGCGCAGACAGAACTGATTTGAAAGCCTGATTGTGAACGCAAGGGGCCGAATACTGCCGCGCCCTAAATAATTGCTTTGAGACTGGCTGGCTTGCAGAGCAAGGCGTCAACGAAAGAACAAGCATCCACTCAAAAAGATGGGGGCGCGATCCTTCTCTGCTGGCTGGCTGATCGGAGTCTATGCTATAAAATCGCATGATCAAATGTCAATCATTATCATTTTTTGCTGCGATTAAGTTTTTAGATCATCTTGATAAAAAAATGCTTGCAAAGCTAAATGATAAAGATTATCGTTAATTTCATGGGCTGACGCCCTAACCGGATAACAGCACTGCCTCCCCCTAAAAGGTTGCTGTGATTCATGGTTCTCCTCATCATCAAGCGAGTCCTTACCGCCCTTTATTGGGCGGTTTTTTTATCCAGCCTATTTGATAAACCTAAGGTGGCTGGGATGCTGATGTGATGGTGATTGTGAAGCGTCAGCGAGGGAAGGGATCATCAATTGAGGACAAATCATGCAACAAGCCAAGAGTGTTGAGCCAAGGATCGAGCAGAATCCAGGAGTGCATCGCATCAAGCGAATGACCAGTCAAGACTTGCTTCAGGGTGGGCAGCAGCTGCTGATCGAGCATGAGCAGGAGATGTATGTCTTGCGAGTGACCCGTCAGGGCAAGCTGATTTTAACCAAGTAGTCTTCCTGATTAACCCATCGAAAAAAATTACCACGAGGCGAATGTTGATAGATAGATTTTCTTAGACTTCTCTATCAATGAAAACAATAATGATTCTCAATTAAGGTCTGTGCAGTCTCGCTTGCACAGAAGAGAGGAAAGCTGAATTGAGGACCGTCAAATGAATGCGCTCGTGGTATCCCCCCTGACAAGAATACTGCCCCATCATCCTTCGCGCCCTCTGTATCATTCTTTGCTGGGGGTGCGTCAGGCGCAGCCTGGGCTGAGTGAGCGTGAGTGGGCGGCTTTGCTGGAAGTCAGCGAAGCCGAGCTCCAAGTTGCGCGCATAGGTCATGAAGCTGTTTATCCGCTGCAAGATCGCTTCTCCTTGCTTTATAGCTTGAGTCTGCTAGGCGAAGTTGAGCTTGAAATGATGAATGGCTTAGGTGTTGCGCATTGGAAGGGGCGCTTTAATGCGCCTGATTTGTATCTGGATCAGCCGCAGCAATTGGGTTTGCGCTTTCAGGTTGGTCAGCATCAGTTGATTGTGCACCTTGAGCACTGGTATTGGGCTTGTGCTGTTGAAGAGCCACGCATGATGTCCAATGGGCTGGTGCATTTAAAGCGTAGCCTGTGTTTTTATGATCGTCAGGGGCGCTTGTTCTTTCGTATTCAGGCGGGTGCGCAGACAGACTTAACGGCCTGGCAGAGTGTGCAGGAGAGCTTTGCGACGCAAGAGTTGGCCGCCCGGCCTTTGTTTGTGCGTAACGAGCGCACCAGTATTGATTTTCCAAGTGATGCTGCACAGCTGGAAAAAGAATGGCGCCTGATGCAGACGGTAGACGATCTTCCTTATCTGCTACAGCGTCATGACACCAGTTTGTTTGCGGCATTGTTAAGTCTTAGTCCTAAGCTGGCGCGGCCTGTTGGCTTGCAGGCGCTGGAGCAGTTGTTAAGCCGTTTAGCGCAATGGCCGCGTTTATCGGGTCGTATGCCACGCTTGGCTGTATCGCTGATGACGCCTGGACTGGAGCAGCACTTTCAGGGAGCGCCGCTGGCGCCTTGTCCAGTGAAGGATCAGCTCTGTATTGCTTGGGAGCAAGGAGGGTGCTTACACCTCGATCGCTTGGCGATGGAGTATGCCTTTATTGTGCGCCAGCCTTGTGATGGGCAGTGGATCAGCCATCTACAGCTATTTGATGCTGAGGGCCAACCCTTGGGTCGCATTTCCTGTGCACGCGAACCAGGTCAGGCCGAGGATCTGGCTTATCGTCATCTCTTGAATAGTTTGCAATAGGAGGGGGTATGCATCATCGACTCTGGTTTCAGCTGAGTTCTTTGGCCTTGCTGGTCAGTGCCTTGGGGCCTTTTCTGGTTCAGGGTGGCGTCTGAGCTGCATCGCTCTGATAGAAAAACGGTTTTTGGAAAGGCGGTTTTTGATACACGCGATTTCCTTGGGCGTTGAGGTCTGTTGCGTATCTTGGGTGAGTTCAAGATCAGAGATAAAAGAAAAAGCTTCCTGGTGACCAGGAAGCTTTTTTTATGGCTGCAACCAAACGGGCGTTCCCGTCTTAGTTGCTTGTCTCAGCTTGTAGTTTGGCAGCCCATTCCTGGCGACGACGGACTTCGCGTGGATCATTGGGTGCACGACCTGGCAGAGGAGCATAGCCGGGCAGCTCAGGGAAGGGATCGGCCGTTGTCTCGCTCGTGGCATCGACCTTGGTGACTGGCGCGGCTTCATCTGTTTCATCAGTGGCAGGCTTGGCCTCAGCGGCAGGTGCGGCTTCGGTTTCTGCGCTTGGGCTACTGATGTCTGTTGCAGCGGGTTCTTCCGCTGGGCTGCTGGCTGCTTCAATAACCGGCTCCGCGACAGGCTCTGTAATCGCTTCTGCGCTGACAGAGGGGCTGGCCTGCGGCTCGGTGACTGAAGTTGTGAGTTCAGCCTTGGACTCGGCATCAACACTTGGTGCGGCTTCGCTTTGCGCTGTTGTCTCAGGTGAGACAGAGCTGGTAGGCGAGGTGTCTTCGACCAGCGTCGTGCTCTGTGGTGCTTCAGCTGTCGTGCTAGCCTTGGGTTGCTCCGCTTCAGTCTGAGTTGGCTCGCTGGGCTGCTCAGTGTCAGCTGGCTCGCTTGATGGCTCTGCTGCGACGACCGCTTGTGCGCTGTCCGCTGCATCGGCTGGGGCTAACTCAGTGGGTGCAACGGCCTCGTTGGCGCCGGTGTCTTCCTCTGCCGCCTTGTTGTGGGTGTCGGCTTTTGCGCGACGCCCTTTATGAGAAGAGCGGCCTTTGCGCTTGCCCTTGTCTTCGGTGGTGGCCTCTGCTGCCTCAGCAGGCTGCGCGAGAGCCTCTGCTTGGACCCCTGTCTCTGACGGCGCGACACTTGATTCAGCGGTTTGATCGATTGGAGCCTCGGCTGGGCTGGGCTGAGTTGCAGTCTGAGAGGCGTCTTCAGTCGGCTGTTGGGCCGTATTGGAGACCAAAACAGGCGTGACCAATTCCTCAGGCAGCAGCTCTTTTTTCAGTTGATCAAAATCAGGATGCTGATCCGCTTGGCCCGTTAATGCCTTGTTACGACGACGTTGACGCGGATTATTGCGCGCAGGCTTGCTCTCATCGACCTGAGGCTTGCTGCTCGTCCGAGTTTCTGCTGCTGGCTTGCCATTGCTAGGCTTGTTCTCGACGGCGGCTTCTTCACGACGTGATGAGCGGCGTTGAGATTCAGCTTTTGCGGGTTCGCTGGCTGTATCAGTGGCACTGCGTGCGTTGGCATCGCGTTCACGACGGGGGCGACGCTGAGATTCAGTCCGTTGACGCTGAGGGCGTTGGCGGCCTTTATCCTGACGGCCAGCGTCTGGCGTTTCGGCGCGTTTTTCCTGTTGTGCTGGCGTGCTACTGGGTTTGCTGGCAGCAGGCGCTGGTTGAGCAGGTGCAGCCTCGCCTCCTTGGAAGAGCTTTTTAAAGCCCTCGAGGCAGCGCGCGAGCAGGCCGGTTGTGGCGGGTGTTGATGGGGCAGCAGGCGCTTCAGGCGCGGGTGGGCGCGGGATCACATTCTGCACGGCCGCCTGAGCAAAGCCGGTGATTTTTTCTGCGCCACTGCTGGGTTCTTGATCATTGGTGCTGCTGATATCCAGCTCAAAGCTGACTGGGGTTTCTTCTTCCAGATCATCATCGCGTAGACGTGTCACCTCATAGTGCGGGGTGTGCATCTCTGGATTGGGCAGGATCAGGGCCGAAACCTTCTGGCGTTGCTCGATATCATGCAGCGCTGAGCGCTTCTCGTTCAGCAGGAAGGTCGCAACAGAGACAGGCAGCACTGCGCGAATTTCAGCAGTGTTATCCTTCATCGCTTCTTCTTCGATCAGGCGTAGAATCGAGAGTGCCAGGGAGCGAACATCGCGAATCGTGCCTTGACCATCGCAGCGTGGGCAGACGACGCCGCTGGTTTCACCCAGAGAAGGACGCAGCCGTTGGCGTGACATTTCTAAAAGGCCAAAGCGTGAAATACGGCCGATCTGCACGCGGGCGCGATCAATCTTCAACGCATCGCGCATGCGGTTTTCAACTTCGCGTTGATTCTTGACCGGGCTCATGTCGATAAAGTCGATCACGATTAGGCCGCCAATATCACGCAGACGCAGTTGGCGCGCGATCTCATCAGCCGCTTCCAGATTGGTTTGCAGCGCTGTTTCTTCGATATCGCCGCCGCGTGTAGCGCGGGCTGAGTTGATATCGATAGAAACCAGTGCCTCGGTGTGGTCAATGACGATGGAGCCGCCGGAAGGCAGTTTCACTTCACGCTGGAAGGCGGTTTCGATCTGGCTTTCGATCTGAAAACGAGAGAAGAGGGGGACATCATCCTTGTAGAGCTTGATTTTGCTCTGATAGGAGGGCATTACTTGTTGGATAAAGCCCTGTGCTTGATCATAGACTTCTTGGCTGTCGATCAGGACTTCGCCGATATCCTGGCGCAGATAATCGCGCATCGCACGAATAATGACATTCGATTCGCGGTAAATCAGGAAGGGGGCAGGTTGTTGCAAGGCGGCTTGGTTGATCGAGTCCCAGACTTTGATCAGATAGTCTAAATCCCACTGGAGCTCTTCGCTTGAGCGACCTATGCCTGCGGTGCGCACAATCACGCCCATGCTTTGTGCCAGGTTCAGACCGCTGAGCGCTTCTTTCAGCGCTGCGCGTTCTTCGCCTTCAATACGGCGTGAAATACCACCGGCGCGTGCATTGTTGGGCATCAGTACTAGATAGCGGCCTGCAAGGCTAATGTAGGTCGTGAGGGCTGCGCCCTTGTTACCACGCTCTTCTTTATCCACCTGCACGATGACTTCTGTGCCTTCTTTGACCAGCTCGCGGATCGAGGCATTGCGCTGATCGCCAGCGGATTTGGCAAAGTATTCGCGGCTGATTTCCTTTAGGGGGAGAAAACCGTGGCGTTCAGCGCCAAAATCGACAAAAGCCGCTTCGAGGCTGGGTTCAACTCGGGTGATGCGACCACGATAGATGTTGGCTTTTTTGGACTCGCGTGATCCAGATTCGATATCCAGATCATAAAGACGCTGGCCATCGACCAGCGCAACCCGGCGCTCTTCTGGCTGGGTTGCATTAATAAGCATACGTTTCATTGGGCTTCCAAGTGTTCTGGCGGCCCGGGTATTGCAGTTGCTTGTATTATGTTTCTTTGTGTTGGCTCGCTAAGCAGGCTGCGCTGGAGTCGAGACACAGGAGTCAGTGGAGATGGAAAGCTCAAGCCTGAATAAAGAAAGGGTTCAGGGTTGCACAGTCAGACAGCTCTTTGTCTACTCGCCCATCTGTTGGTATGCAGATGGCGCTTTTTTACTCACTGTACGGCCAGATAGTTAGGCAACACAAGGTCAAATAAGATTCAACAACGCGCACACCAGGGTCGCGGGTTTTGATCACCAGTTTTTTTGAAGATCCTGGCACTCATGATTCATTCTTTTTTGCGCTGGCCTACGTGTGACCCACTATGAAAAGGTGTTGTTGGCGTGGGTGTAGGCGCTTCATGAGGAGTGAATCCTTTTTCGCGCTCGCTGATAATAGCAGTTGGCCTAGCACTCGGCAATCATGCCTTCAGTGGTCGACTCAGTTATACTCTGGCGCATTGGATGGGGTGTTCTTGGCTCGCTTGGAGAATTGCAGCAGCTCAAGCACCGCCCCAGCTGCTTTCTTTCTCTTTTTGTTGCAAGGGTCTTTTCATGTCTGAAGCACTGCAGCCGCAAGTGCGTTTTATTGATGTGCCACCAGAATTGGCTGGCCAGCGTTTGGATAATTTCTTGTTGGCGCGCTTAAAGGGGGTTCCGAAAACGCTGATCTATCGGATTATTCGCAAGGGCGAGGTGCGGGTGAATAAAAAACGTGCCAAGGCAGAAACGCGTTTGCAAGCCGGTGATAGCGTGCGTGTCCCGCCAGTGCGTGTGGCCGAAAAAACAGGTGTCCCTCAGGTGAGTGCCAGTCTCAAGCAGCACTTGGCGCATCAAGCCATCCTTTATGAGGATGATCAGTTGATGCTGCTCAATAAACCGGCGGGTCTGGCGGTGCATGGCGGCAGCGGTGTGCATCTGGGTTTGATTGAGGCGTTGCGCCAAGCGCGACCAGATCTGGCCTTTGTCGAGCTGGTTCACCGTCTGGATAAAGATACTTCTGGCTGCCTGCTGGTGGCCAAAAATCGTCAGGCTTTGGCGCATTTGCAGGATCAGCTGCGTGCGCGCACGATGCGCAAAGTCTACTGGGCTTGGGTGCTTGGTGCCTGGCCAGAGCAGATTGAGCAGGTGGATCAACCCATCGTGCGTATTCCAACCGCCAGTGGCGAGCGGATGATGGGCACCGGTGCAGAGGGCAAGCCAGCCCTCACCCGGTTTCGGGTTTTGCAGCGCCTGGAGCAAGATCTCACCTTGGTCCAAGCAGAGCCAGTGACGGGGCGCACGCATCAGATTCGCGTCCATGCCCGTGCTGTGGGTTGCCCTTTGCTGGGTGATCCCAAGTATGGAGAGGACCAGATCAATAAGGCTTATCACAAGGCGGGGGCTGGGCGTTTGTTTCTGCATGCCTTTAGTTTACGCTTTCAGGACCCCTTGACTGGGCGCGAACGCTGTATTGAAGCCCCAGTTGAACCCTTGTGGGAGGCTGTGCAAGCCGCCCATGCTCAGATCGGTCGATCTCGTTAAGCTACGGCTAGGGTGCACCCGAGTCGCGCCAGTGCCCCTGTTTTTTCTCTTATTAGTTGAATGCATAGGAAGGTGGTATGAACGAAGAATCAACGTCTTCTCAGTCGGCAACCAAGCCAACCGATCCCTGGCGAGAGCAGGCCCGCCCGACTGCTGAGGCTTCAGCACCGACGGCAGCACCAGAAGATTGGATGCAGGCTTGGGCCAAAGAAGTCTTTTTAGAGCAGCGGCGTGCACGGCGTGGACGCATCATCGGTTATTTTGTACGCGGCGGCTTTACCTTGCTGATTCTGGCTCTGGTTTTGGGTGTCGGGCGCGGTGCTTTTCAGGATATGAAGCCAGATGCAGCCAGTCAGCCTCATTTGGCCGTGGTTGAAATTCAGGGGGTGATTGATTCGCGGGGACAGGTGCGCGCTGAGCGGATTCTCGGTGGACTGCAGCGGGCCTTTGCGGCTGATCAGGCGCGTGCGGTGATTCTGCGCATTAACAGCCCAGGCGGAAGCCCTGTCCAATCTGGGCAGATCTATGATGGTTTGATGCAGTTAAAGGCCGAGCATCCGCAGATGCCTGTCTATGCGGTGATTGAGGATATCGGTGCTTCTGGAGCCTACTATATTGCTGTGGCAGCCGATCAGATTCTGGCAGATCGAGCCAGTCTGGTGGGATCGATCGGTGTGGTCTCCGGCGGCTTTGGTTTTGCTGAGGCGATAGAGCGCCTTGGGATCGAAAGACGCGTTTTTAGCGCGGGAGAGAACAAGGCGTTCCTCGATCCCTTTGGGGAAATCAGTGAAGAGCAGCGCGCCTTCTGGCAGCAGGTGCTGGATTCAACGCATCAGCAGTTTATCGACCGAGTGCGCGAAGGGCGCGGTGAGCGTCTGGCGGATAATCCGCAGATCTTTTCAGGGCTGGTCTGGAATGGTGAGCTGGCCTTGCAAGAAGGCTTGATCGATGAACTAGGCTCCATCTTTACCTTGCAGCGCCAGTATCAAACGCAGCGTTTAGTGAACTACACGCCCGATCTGACCCCATGGGAGCGCTTGGAGCAGCGCTTGGCGACGCGTGTCAGCTTGATGCTCAATGAATGGCAGGCTCCCAGTTACTGAGCTGAGCAGGCCAAAGATACCTCTGATCAACGTCATCAGCGCAGCCTAAGCAGGCGCAATAGTGCATCAGAGGTTTCTTGGCTTATTCAGGCCGCTGAAAGATTGAGGCGCTCTAGCGGGTCGCTGGTGATCTTGCGGCCAGTAGCGGTGTGCAACCTGCGCTGTCGAGGAAGCGACACAGGCGAATCAGCGGCAAACCAATCAAACTATTGGGATCATCACCTTCCAGGCGTTCGAAGAGGGTGATCCCTAAGCCTTCTGATTTAAAACTGCCTGCGCAATCCAGCGGCTGCTCCAGCGCAATGTAGCTTTGCGCCTCAGCGGGAGTGAAATCGCGAAAATGCACAGTAAAAGGCTCTACGCAGCTGAAGTTGTGGCTGGGTGTGCGCAAGCAGAGTCCAGTGTAAAAAGTCACCGCTTGGCCGCGAAAGCGAATCAACTGCGCCAGAGCGGCTTCCGTGGTGCCTGCCTTGCCCAGCTGTTCGCCTTGAAAGCTGCACAGTTGATCGGAACCAATAATCCAGTGATCAGGATATTGACTCGCTAAGGCGGCGGCTTTTTCTTGTGCCAAGCGCTCGACGCGTGCGGTGATGTGCTCGCCAGGCAGGGCGGATTCATCGATCTCTGGACTGGCGCTGATAAAAGGCAGCTGGAGCTTTTTGAGCAGGGCTTGGCGATAGGGTGAGCTGGAAGCAAGTAATAAAGAAGGCATCTTGATGTTTTTCTCGTTTTTAACGGGTGACTTCGTCTGCATAAGTCTTTAGAATATGCGGCCTGATCGCGTGGCTCAAGCCAGAAATCATCATGTGAGCTTTGACAGCAAAGCTTTATCCCCCTATTATTGCGCGCTTGAAATTTATGGCAAACGAATATCTGCATTCACCCCTTGATCCTTACAAGTTTTGTGCCGCAGGCAAAGCACTAAGCTTTGACCTCGTGTTGGAAAACATGGAAAGGGTACAGGCGGCTCTGTGTGATACAGAGGGGCAGCTCAAGGTTGACTTGCAATTTAGCTATGGAACCCAGCGCACTTTAGAAGTGCAAGGGCGGCTCCAAGGCCAAGTCACTTTGGAATGCCAGCGTTGTCTGCAACCTGTTCGTCAGGAATTAGAGAGTGAGTTTTTGTGGGGGCTGGTCACCAGCGATGAAGCTGCCGTGAAGCTGCCACGGACCCATGAGCCAGTTTTTATTGAAAATGAGCGGCTTCAGCTTGGGCCGGTGTTAGAAGATGAAGTGCTGTTGGCCTTACCTCTGGTGGCTTATCACCCGCAGGGCGAGTGCAAGCAGTATGAAATTGAACAACCCGCTCTTGAAGAAACCCTTGTCGCAACACCACCCAATAACCCTTTCAGTGCTCTAGCGGATTTAAAGCATTCGCTCAAGAAAGAGCAGTGAATTTGTCAATCCAGGAGTAGATCATGGCTGTTCAACAGAACCGTAAAACCCGTTCCAAGCGTGATATGCGTCGTTCACACGATGCGCTGAGCGCGCCTGCCCTGTCTGTGGACGCAACGACTGGTGAAGTTCACCGTCGTCACCATGTGACTGCTGAAGGCTTCTATCGTGGTCGTCAAGTCATCAACAAAGACGAAGACTAAGCCACCTTTGACCCTCGCTGATCAGCCAGTTTCGCTGGCCATCGATGCGATGGGAGGGGACTCAGGTCCCCATTATCAAGTCGCGGGTGCACTCCTTGCACTCGCTGCTGATCCCTCCCTTTCTGTCACCCTTGTCGGTGATCTTGATCAAATCAAAGCTCGTCTTGCACAGCATCAACTCAGCCATCACTATGCAGAGCGTATTCATCTGTTGCACAGTGAGACTTGGGTCAGGATGGATGACGCCCCCAGTTTTGCATTACGTCAGCGAAAAAATTCCTCGATGCACCTGGCTTTGCGCTTAGTAGCAGAAGGCCAAAGTGCGGCTTGCGTCAGCGCAGGCAATACCGGCGCCTTGATGGCGATTGGTCGTCAGGTCTTGGGCATGCTGCCCGGTATTGAGCGTCCTGCGATCAGTACCGTGATTCCGACCCGTCGTGGGGTGAGCTATTTGCTGGATATAGGTGCCAATGTTGATTGTCAGGCTGCGCATCTGGTGCAGTTTGCCTTAATGGGTTCGGTGATGGTGCGCTGTGTCGATGGATTGCCACAACCGAGCGTGGCGCTGCTGAACGTAGGCCATGAATCGATTAAGGGCAATGCGCAGGTGAAGTTGGCTGCGCAGCGTCTTGAGCAGCACCCTGCCTTGAACTACCAAGGCTATATCGAAGGCCATGCCATTTTCAGTGGTGATGTGCAGCTGGTGGTGTGTGATGGTTTTGTCGGCAATATTGCACTCAAAACCAGTGAAGGTCTGGCACGCTTTCTCTCTGAGCAGATTCAGCAGATCTTTGCACGCAGCTTGTATAGCCGCCTTGTCAGCATTATGGCGCGGCCGATTTTAAAGCGACTCAAAGAGCAGATGGACCCAGTGCGCTATAATGGCGGCAGCTTTCTTGGCTTGCGTGGTAGTCTGGTCAAAAGCCATGGCAATGCCGATGCACGGGGTTTTGCCTTTGCGATTCAGCGAGCTGCGATCGAAGCCCGTCAGAAGCTGCCCGAGCAGCTATTGCGAGAGCTGCAGCGTGATGAATCTGCCTCCTTTGATTAATCGCTCTTTTTGTTGAGCCTGTTTACATTTTGCAGCTTATTTTTGGCAGGTTTTCAGCTAAGCTTGCTCTTTTTAAACGGTCTGGGCTGGGATAAAAGGCTTATCCAGCGGGGAGAAGAGAGCAGGTGGAGAATTATCAGCGTCTTTTGCAGCTTTTAAGTGGTATTAAAGTGCCTGTTGCTGTGCCGACCGGCAGCGCGGGCCTTTATGTTGAGGCCAAGCAAAGCTTATTGCACTTGCATTTTGCAGCCAAAATAGATGGGCGCGTGCAGCGTGCGACGCTGAGCGTGACCAGTGCGATTCATGATCAAATCAAAATTATTGATCTGACAGGAACCCAGCCACTGCTCGATCATCAGCTGCCGAACCCCTTCTCGGGTCAGGGTGTTTCGACCTTTCTCGTCAATAGTTTGATTCTTACCCTGACGGATGTGCTGTCCAGCCAGACGCGCCTTGCTGGGCGTTTAAAACCTCCCCAATCCGTGACTTTTGAGCCCTTGGCTGCGCGCCGTAATTTCTGGCGGCGTTTCAATTTTGAGATTGAAGGCTGGGGGGCAGGTAAAGAGCGGGTGGTGGGTGAGCTGGGCGAGCTTCAAACCTATGCGGATCATCTACTCGGTGGCCCACTCTGCTCCGGGGTGGATCTGCTCCATTCGCATCTGGTGGACTAGGGGGCCTCTGATTTGCCTGAATGCGCGGCTGTTCTTTTTGTGAGTGGCAGATAGGGGATCTTTCCTGCTAGTCTTTTGTTGTCGGCGAGGGTGACATGCTTGGATGGGTCTTGTCGGCGCAGCAGGCATGACAAGGACATAACAAGAGGAAGCCCCATGTTTGAAGCCGCAGAATTAAGCCGTACCCTCGATAAAAAGCTCTATAAAACAGAACTTGAAGGCTTGCGTGCCGAGCTGTTATCCCTCCAGCAAGAACTGTTGCACTGTGATTTCTCTGTTTTACTGCTGATTTCTGGTGTGGATGGCGCTGGCAAGGGCGAAATGGTCAATCTGCTTCATGAATGGATGGACCCTCGCCATCTGGAAACCTCCGCTTTTGATCAGCCCACCGATGAAGAAAAAGAGCGCCCGCACTTTTGGCGTTATTGGCGTGCGCTGCCAGCCAAGGGCAAGATCGGTATCCATTTTAGCTCTTGGTATAGCGATGCGATCAGTGATCTTGTTGCCGAACGCATCAGTGTGGCTGAGCATGAAGCCTACCTGAATCGCGTGAATATTCTCGAAAAAATGCTGGTTGATGATGGCACTTTGATCATTAAGGTGTGGCTGCATCTAGGGAAGGCCCAGTATAAAGAACGCATCAAAGGCTTAGCGGCCAATCCGCAGACGGCTTGGCGGGTCACGCAGAAGAATCTGGATAATATCAAGGTCTATGATCGTTTCCGTGATGTGGCTGAGGCGACCTTGCAAATGACCAGTACAGGTCAGGCGCCTTGGATGATTGTGGAAGGGTTGGACCCAGCCTATCGCAGTCTGACTGTGGGGCGCTTATTGCGCGATATGATTCGTCGCCGTATTGATACTGATCCCAAGTTTTTAATCTCTCCCTCTGTGGATTGGAGCCAGCAGCGGCATGATCACACCACCTTGCTGGATTTTGTTGATCTTTCCAAAAATCTGAAGAAAAAAGAATATCAGCAGCAACTGGCGGAATATCAAGCCAAGCTGAATGAGCTGGCACGTCGGGCGCATAAAAAGAAAATCAGCACCGTCATGGCCTTGGAAGGCTGGGATGCGGCGGGCAAGGGCGGCATGATTCGGCGGATGATTGCACCCTTGGATGCGCGCCATTATCGCGTCATTCCGATTGCGGCCCCCACGGATGAAGAGAACGCCCGTCATTATCTGTGGCGCTTTTGGCGGCATTTGCAACGAGCAGGCCATATGACCATTTTTGATCGCACCTGGTATGGTCGTGTACTGGTGGAGCGGGTTGAAGGCTATGCGCGTGAGGATGAATGGATACGGGCTTATCAGGAGATCAACGAGTTTGAAGAAGAGCTGACCGAGCATGGTATTCTGTTGCTCAAATACTGGATACATATTGATCAGGATGAGCAGCTAGCCCGTTTTAAAGCGCGTGAACAAATCAGCTATAAGCAGCATAAAATCACTGAAGAAGACTATCGTAACCGTGAGCGCTGGGATGACTATGCCTGGGCTGTATCGGATATGATCGAGCGCACCAGTACCCAGCGCGCCCCCTGGTTTATTATCGAGGGCAATGATAAGCGCTATGCGCGTGTACAGGCTTTAAAGCTGCTGTGTGAGCGTTTGGAGCAGATGCTAGGCTAGCCCTTCTTCTCTCACCTGTTGATGCAGCATGACGAGAAAGAAGCTGAGCTTGTTTTTCAGGCTCAGCTTTTCAGTTTATCCAGAAGGCAGAATCATGCAGTGGATCGGTGCGCTAGGCCGCCTTACCCTTGGTTTCCCGCTTTATCTTTATGCGCTCACCCTGTTTACGCTGCGGGCCTTATCGCCTTGGCAGGCAGGGCGCTTGCGTTTTAATCTGGCCAGCTATCGCACGCTGCTTGGACAGCTGATTTTCACCGGTATTGATGCCCTGCCTGTTTTAAGCCTGTTGGCTTTAGGGGTCGGGATGGCGGTGACCCTGCCGCTGGTGTTGGCCCTGCAGTCTTTAATGGACCCAGCCGAGATTATTGCCTTATTGATCCGCGTGGTGGTTTATGAACTGGCGACCCTGTTGACCGCCGTGATTCTGCTGGTACGCACGGCTTCGGCAATAGTGGTGGATCTGGGTGGAATGAAGCTGCATCGTGAGCTGGAGGGCTTAGAAATGCTGGGCGTGCGGACGCACACTATTTTTCTGGCACCCAGAATACTGGGCGTTGGGCTGGCGCAGATGCTGCTGGCGATCTATTGCGCCGCACTGGCTTTGGTCAGTGGTATTTTGTTGTTGGCACTGGTCGAGCATCCGGGTTATCTGCTGTTTCTTGAGGATATCGCGCGTGCTTTTCAGCCTTTGGCGCTGCTGTTTTTTTTGACCAAAAATCTGGGCTTTGGTCTGCTGATGGCCAGTATTGCCTGCTATCATGCGCTGCAAGTCGAGCGCTCACCGACTGAGCTGCCTCAACAAACCCAGCGGGCACTGATTTATGCCTTAAGCTGGATTTTTGTCTTCAATGGTGTCATGGCTCTCTTCTAGTGGATCATCAACAACAAGTTCGACAGCGCGCCACGCTAGCCGCGACAGAAAACCTGCTCAGCATTGAGCAGATGCAACCTGAGGGTGTGATCGCCAGTGCTCTGCAGGGTCAGCTGGCGGCACAGGGGATGAGCTTTGTGCTGGGGCCGCAGGCCAGCTGGCGACGCTTGTATCTACTCAGTCTGGCCGGTATTGCGCCTTTGGCGGCGGGTCGTGTTCTTTATCAAGGACGAGATCTCACCCAGTGGGAGGCAACGGCTCAGGAAGAATTACGTCAGCAACTGGTGTGTGTGATGCAGCCGATGGCGCTGCTCTCAGTGCGCAATGCTCGCGATAATCTGCTGCTTCCTGCCTTGTATCATGGGCAGCCTGAGCGTCTGGCGCGCGCACGGATGGAGCAGGCCTTGGCTGAGATCCAGTTTGCGGGAGATCTCACCCAGTTACCCGCTTTTTTATCGCCCTTAGAGCGGGTGCAGCTGGCTTTAGTGAGAGCGCGTCTTTTGCAGCCTAAGATTTTTTTGATCGAAGACCCTTGGCTGGGTTTGGACTGGCCTGATTGTGCCAGTATCGAAGCGGCGCTGCGTCTTTGGAGTCAGGATAGTTATCTGCTGATCAGTGGTCAGGCGCTGGACTTTGCGGCCCAGCATGCCGAGGCGTTTTTTTATGTCAGTGCTGAGCATCAGGCTATTTATGGCAGCTGGTCCGCCTTGTTAGCGAGTGACAGCGTCTCAGTGCGTCAGTATTGTCACGCATATCGAAGCGGACATCCGCCAGCACAGAGGGAGTGAACTCATCTATGCCTAAGTCTTCAGGCCAGCGGGCGCGAGGCCACTATATCCATCAACTGAGCTATTCCGCGCAGGAAAAGCTGGTGGGCGTGTTTGTGCTGGGTGGGCTGGGTCTGATTGTGCTGTTGTTGATCCTCAGTCGCCAGCAGTGGGGCCTGTTTGAATCTCCGTTGCGCATTCAGTTGCAAGTGATGAGTGCGGAAGGTCTGGCGCGTGATACACCGGTGCGTATTTCTGGCATACAAGTTGGACGGATCGAAAGCATTGAGCTGAATGATCAGCATCAGCTGGTGCTGACGGCGCGGATTCAGGAGCAGTATCGCCGTCTTGTGCGGGCAGATTCTCAGGTCAGCCTGGGAAAGCTGTCTTTACTTGGGCGCTCAAGTATTGAGATCACGCCGGGTTCCTTGGATCAGCCTGAGCTGCCGGAGGGCACGCTGTTGCTGGTTGCGCCTAATGCCTCGATTGATGAGCTATTGAGTCAGGTTGAGCCTGTGCTGCATGCGATGGAGGTGACCATCCAGAATCTTGCACGCATCACCAGTGCGATTGAGCCGCAGCACCTCAGCCAGACTCTGGAGCAGGTGGAACTGATCAGTCGTGATGTGCGTCAGATCACTCAAGGCATTGCAGCGGGTGAAGGCCTGGTCGGTCAGCTGCTCCAGAGTCAGGAGCTTCAGCAGGGGGTTGAGCGGAGTCTGGAGCAGCTGGAAGCCAGCCTCGCCAGTGTCGAGCAGCGCTTAGAAGAGGCCGAGCCTTTACTGGCCTCTATGACGCGGCTGGCCGTTCAGAGCGAGTCGCTGTTGCCTAGCCTGCCCCCTCTGGTGGATGAATCTCAGCGGCTGGTGGAGCAGGTGAATCAGACGTTGAGTATCGTGAATCAACAGATGGATCGCCTGCCCTTGTGGGCGGATCAAATTCAAGTGCTGATGCAAGAAAGCGAGCAGCTCTTAGAGGCACTGAACCACACCTGGCCTCTGTCGCGCCATCAGCCCAGCAGAAGGCCGCCCGCCTCCCAGCGCCCAATAGAGGTACAGCCCTATGATTAGCCGCAGCCTGATCTGGGCGCTGCTTGTGCTCAGTAGTGTGTTGGTGGGTTGCGCGCAGCAGACACCGAGCCAGCCGTTGCCTGCCAGTGTGCAGCAGGCGCACCGTTGGAGCCAACTTGCTGAAGAGGCTCAGGATGAAGGGCGCTTGTCTTTGGCGGTCAGCTATTGGCAGCGTGCGCAAGAGGCCTATCAGCAGAGTGATCATTGGCGAGGCCAGCTGCAGGCCCGCGCCGCCCGTATTGAGCTGGCCCTGCGTTTGGGTGCGGATACCGAGGCGGCCAGCTTATTGGCCGCGCAAGAAAGGCATCTGGCATGGTTGCAAGCCAGCCCTGAAGCGCTGGAGCAGGAGTTGCAAGTATTTCGTCTGCAAAAAGATTATCTGGCTGCGCTGAACGCACGCCAGCAGGGTGATCTCCCAACCGCACGCCAATACACCGCTCGTCTCCTTGCTCAGTCGCTGCCGCCGAGCTTGTTCTTGGCTGTTGGGGTGCTCTCGATTGAGCTGGCGCAGGCCGATCAGGACCCTGACTGGGCAGAGGCTCTCGTGGAGCTGCAACACTGGTTGGCCCAGGCTGAGATCTCGCCGCGTTTGCGCGATCACTATGCTTATCGGCTCCAGCGTTTTGAGGCTGCGCAACAGATGTCCCAGGCACCTGAGGCCGCACAGGCGCAGCTGTATGCCGTGGCTGAATTTTATCGCACTCAGGGCGCATGGAGTGCGCTGGCCGCCACCTTGACCGATCTAGGTGATCACTATCAGCAGCAAGGCCATCTTGATCAGGCGGTCTTTTACTGGCAGCGGGCCTATACTCTGCGTCTTGCTCAAGGCGAGCAATGGGCGATGCGGGCCCTAGAGCAACGTCTTGATCTGTCTTCTGTTGCTCGCTATTGACCAGCGCGCCCTAGCCTTGTCCCTGACCATCCAGAGAGTCTTGTGATGCCCGAACTTTCTTTACTCACCAGCCAGTTGACCCTCTCCGATACCATGATGCGCCATCTGTTCAGCAGTGGCGTGCTGATAGTGGCGATTTTGATTCTGCGCCGCATCAGTGCCGGTTTGATCCGCAAAAATATCCCGCTGGCTGAATTGCGTCATAAATGGCTGGTGTATTCACGCAATGGCCTGCTGCTGATCTTGCTACTGGGTTTATTGATGATCTGGGGGCAGGAGCTACGCGCTTTGGCGCTTTCGGTGGTCGCGATTGCCGCCGCGATTGTGATTGCCACCAAAGAGCTGATCTTATGTCTGACGGGTGGCTTGCTGAAAGCTAGTTCCGGTGCCTTTGCGATCGGGGATCGTATCCAGATCAAGGATTTTCGTGGTGATGTGATCGATCAGAATCTCTTTGTCACCCAGCTATTAGAGGTCGGCCCCGGCAAGCTGACCCATCAGCGTACTGGGCGGCTTTTGGTGCTGCCAAATGCCTTGTTCCTTTCAGAGCCAGTGATCAACGAGAGCCTGACGCAGCGCTACGCCCTGCATGTGATGACGGTGCCTTTTTTGCGTAAAGATCCGTGGATGCAAGCAGAGCAGGCTTTTTTGCAGGCGGCACAAGAGCAGGTGGCGCCCTACCTGAGCGCGGCGCGTCAGCAGATGGAGCGCATGTCCGTCCACCGTGGGCTGGATGCCCCCAGTGTGGAGCCGCGTGTGACCCTGCATTTTCCTGAAGCGGATAAGGTGATGCTGGTGATCCGCTTGCCCGTGCCTCTGGCGCAGCGCAGTGCCATCGAACAGGCCATCTTGCATCAGGTCTTTGCCCAGCTGGGCGAGAGCGCTCAAGCGGCCAGTGAAGTTCAAGCCCCTGTTGTCGAGCAGGGTGCCGAGCAGGATGCCGAGCCCTTGCCAAGCCGCCCTAGCCCTTAGTCGATAAAACCCAGCAGGGGCCAAGAGGCGCTAGCGCGATGCGCGCAGACGGCTGGGGGCTTCAACCTGCGTGGCCAACAGACGTGGCACCCAAGCTTGTACTGGCGCAGAGCGCTGCCAGGTCCAGAGGCGTTCGCGTGCGGCGCGGCCACTGGCTTGAGAGTCGATGATGGGTTCAGGGTAGTCAAGCTTGGGGTAAAACTGCTTTTCTAAAGGTGTAAGCTGCCAGGGTTGATGCAAAAGAGGCCAAGGCAGAGGGCTTAATTCTGGCACCCATTGTTGAATAAAAGCGGCCTGCGCCTCCTTGTGTCGCGGCTGCTCCACCGGATTGTAAATCCGCAGGGTATTAAAACCAGTCAGCCCAACTTGCATCTGGATTTGCGGGTAGTGAATCCCTGGCTCAAAATCAAGAAACAGGCGTGCCAGATGCAGCGCCACTGTGCGCCAATCCAGCTCCAGATGATGACAGGCAAAGCTGACCAGCAGGGCGCGGAGGCGAAAGCTCACAAACCCAGTCTGAATCAACGCGCGCATCCCCGCATCTACTAACGGAAAGCCGGTCTGCCCAGTCGACCAGGCTTGCCAGCGTCGGTCTTGCTCGCTGGGGTCCAGCTCAGCTTGGCGGGCCTGCCACAGCGCACCCACGGCAGGGTTCAAGGCTTCCTGCTCAATACGCCAATCCGATTCAAACTTCTGCATAAAATGCCCTTGCCACGCCAGACGAGTATAGAAGCGGCTTTGCGGGCGCGAGGGGGCTTGTGCCGTCAGCTGTTGTATGACTTGACGCACGCTGAGGTTGCCATAGGCCAGATAAGCCGACAGACGCGAGGTCGAGCGGCTTTCTTGATTGGATGAACCGATATGCTGGCGATAAAAGGGCAATGCCTCGTTCAGAAAGTGCCTCAGATGTGCCTGTGCTCTCTGGCTGCCCCCCATCTGCTGGTCTGCCACTGGTGTGAGCCAAGCGCGCGGCAGGCGTTGGCACTTGAGTGACCAGGCCTGATGCTCTGGCCCAAGTCGCACTGGTGACCAGCTGGCCCAGTTCACGCAGGACTGTGGCGCGCTCCAAAAGGCCTTGGCTTGACGTCGCCACTGTTGACGCCCCTTGGGGCCACGCTGCACCGGATGCTGAGCCAACTCCTGCCAGTCCACTCCCTGTTGGCGACACCAGAGCGCGAGCTGTTGATCACGTGCAAAGCTGGCCGCCAGCCCTGTTTCCTGATGGCTGAAGAGGGTCACCAGAGTGAAATCCTCGCGCAGCTGCTGCAACAGGGGCTGGATTTCGCTCCAAAAGACCAGAAGCTGTATTGCATGTTGTTCGAGCTGCTGGGCAAGATCAGTCAGGCTCTGCACGATAAAACGCGCATGGCGTGCATCCTGATGCGCCTCTTGCAGCTGTGAAGGCTCAAAAGTATAAAAGATCAGTGTTGGCAGGCCAGCTTCAGCCGCTGCCGCGAGAGGGGCATGGTCTTCAAGGCGCAAATCTCGTTTGAGCCAGACTAGATTGATCTTGGTTTTTGCCATCTGATGACTGCCAGCAAAAAAAACGAAGAATAACAGTTTAATACCGCTTTGCAGCATCAGTTTTATTGATCTTGCGGCAGCGCAAAACGAGATTGCCTTACGACTAAGGTCTAAGGTTTTCAAGGGCGCAAGAGTTGCTTTTGTGAAAGAGATATTGCTAGTCTGCTTGGTATATCAGGTTACTTGAGTGGGATAGAAACGATCTTTCTGTCGCACCAGTAAGAAGCTCAGCTGACACAATCGGCTTGAGTTGAAGTGGCGTAATAACAACAACAAGTCACCCAAAAGGTACTAGCCATGAATGACCTACGACGCACGGGCGTAGCGCTGTCGCATCAGCCTACCTTCCTTGACCCTCATGCAAGGCTCATCCCCACCTTCCGCATTTTGCAGCAAGATGGGCAGCTCTATCCTGCGGCAGAGGCTCCGGCCTTATCCAAAGAAACAGCGCTGAAAATCCACGATACCTTCTTATTTGTGCGCGCACTTGATGAGCGCATGTTGGCTTCTCAACGCCAGGGGCGGATCAGTTTTTATATGACCCAAACCGGTGAAGAAGCCGCCGATACCTGTAGTGCCGCTGCACTGGATGCTGAGGATGTGATTTTTGCTCAGTATCGCGAGCAGGGTGCATTGGCTTGGCGAGGTTTTGGTGTGGATCAATTTATGAATCAGATCTTTGCCAATGATCTTGATCTGGGCAAAGGGCGGCAGATGCCGATTCACTATGGTTCACGCGAGCTGAACTATGTCACGATTTCTTCACCGCTGGCGACACAAATTCCGCAGGCCGCTGGCTATGCCTATGGGCTGAAGCAGGCAGGCAAACGTCAGTGTGTGATCTGCTACTTTGGCGAGGGCGCGGCTTCAGAAGGGGATTTCCATGCTGGCTTGAATATGGCGGCGGTGCTGCAGGCTCCGGTGATCTTCTTCTGTCGCAATAATGGCTATGCCATTTCAACGCCGGTGCACGAGCAGATGGCGGGTGATGGGATCGCCAGTCGCGGTGCAGGCTATGGTATTCCGACCCTGCGTGTGGATGGTAATGATGCTCTCGCCGTCTATGAAGCAACCCGCTTGGCGCGGCAGATCGCTGTTGAAGAACAGCGCCCAGTGTTAATTGAGGCCATGACCTATCGCCTAGGTGCCCATTCCAGCTCTGATGATCCCAGCGGTTATCGCGAGCGTGAAGAAGAGGATCAATGGCGCGAGCAGGACCCAGTGCAGCGTTTTTATCGTTGGCTGGTGCGTCAAGGCTGGTGGAGCGAAGAGCAGGATCAGGCGCGGCAGCAAGAGCATCGTGCGGCCATTATGGCGGCGATGAAAAAAGCAGAAAAGCGCCCCACTCCGCCCTTGGAAGAGCTTTTTAACGATGTTTATGCGCAGCTGCCTTGGCATTTACAAGAGCAGCAGGCCCAGGCGCGGGCGCATATTTTGCGTCATCCCGAAGCCTATCCAGCAACGGCTGCGCGTGTGCAGGAGGCCTGCCTATGAAGCAGATGAACCTCTTGCAAGCCATTAATTCAGCGCTGGATCTGGCGATGGCACAGGATGAGCGCGTCCTGTGTTTTGGCGAGGATGTTGGGGCCTTTGGTGGCGTGTTTCGTGCCACCAGCCAGCTGCAACAGAAATACGGCCAGCAGCGCTGTTTTAACACCCCCTTGACCGAGCAGGGCATTATCGGCTTTGCCAATGGTTTAGCCGCGCAGGGGCAGTTGCCGGTGGCTGAGATTCAGTTTGCGGATTATATCTTTCCTGCCTTTGATCAAATCGTGAATGAAACCGCTAAGTACCGCTATCGCTCAGGCAACCAGTTCAATGTGGGTGGGCTGACCATTCGCAGTCCTTACGGTGGCGGTATTCATGGCGGTCTCTACCACTCGCAATCACCCGAAGCCTACTTCACCCATACGCCCGGTTTGAAGGTAGTGGTGCCGCGCAATCCAGAGCAGGCGAAGGGCCTGTTGCTGGCGGCGATTCGTGACCCTGATCCGGTGCTCTTTTTTGAGCCGAAAAAACTCTATCGTGCTGCAGTGGGTCCAGTGCCAGAAGAAGACTATATGCACCCCTTGGGTCAGGCTGAAGTCTTGCGTGAAGGTCAGGACATTACGCTGGTGGCTTGGGGGGCGCAGGTACAAACGATAGAACAGGCGGCCGATCAGGCGGCAGAGCTGGGTATTTCCTGCGAAGTGATCGATCTGCGTAGCCTGCTGCCCTGGGATCAGGAGACACTGGCGCGCTCGCTGCGTAAAACGGGGCGCATGGTCATCAATCATGAAGCCCCACGCACCAGCGGTTTTGGTGCCGAGCTGGTGGCCAGCTTGCAAGAAAACTGTTTTTACTCCTTAGAAGCACCGATTCGACGTGTCACAGGCTGGGATACGCCCTTCCCCTTGGCGCTGGAGAAGGAATACTTCCCCAATGCCTTGCGGACTCTTGATGCAATTCAAGCCTGTTTGGATGACTAAGGAGCAGAAGATGAAAATTGATTTTATCCTGCCGGATATCGGTGAAGGCATCGTTGAATGTGAGCTGGTGGAATGGCATGTGGCTGAAGGCGAAGCCGTGACGGAAGATCAACCTGTTGCGGAGGTGATGACCGACAAGGTGATGGTTGAAATCACCGCTATGCACACCGGCAAGCTGCTCCAGCATTATTGGAAGAAGGGCGAGATCGCGCGCGTGGGTCAGCCCCTGTATCAAATTGAGGTTGAGGGGGAGGCGGCCCAGCAGCATGAGCAGCCAGGTGAACAGACAAGCGCAGCCCTGCCAAAGACGCCTGAGCCCAAAACGGCGGCCCCAGCGAGCGACGCCGCTGCCAGTTCGCAGGTGGATCGGGCTGTGGCCTCGCAACAGAGCGCAGCAACATCCGCGCCGCTGCTGGAGAAGCCTCTTGCCAGCCCAGCTGTGCGTCGTTTGGCGCGCGAGTTGGAGCTGGATCTGCATCAGGTGCAAGGCAGTGGCAAAGAAGGCCGCATCTTGAAGGAAGACCTGCTGGCCTATCAAACGGCTCCGGCTGTTGAATCATCTGCAAGGGCCGCTGCATCAGCGCACACCAGTCTCGCGGGCAAGACTCAGCGTCTAAAAGGTATTCAGGCGGCCATGGCCAAGCAGATGCAGCTGGCGTGGCAGGTGCCCACTTTTACCTATGTAGAAGAGATCGATGTCACTGAATTGCTCAAGGTGCGCGCCCAGTTGAAGCCCCAGTTTGAGCAGCAGGGCATTAAGCTGAGCCTGATGCCTTTGATGATGAAGGCGCTCGCCTTAGCGATTGCGGACTTCCCAATTCTGAATAGCCGTGTCAATGCAGAGTGCAGCGAGATCACCTATCTGGATGACATTAATATCGGCATGGCCGCAGCAACACCGCATGGTCTTCTCGTCCCGAATGTGAAGCGGGTGCAGGATCTCACACTGCAACAGATCGCGCAGCAGGTGACGAGCTTAACTGAGGCTGCACGCCAAGGGCGTCTGAGTGCTGAGTCGATGCAAGGAGGAACGATCAGTATTTCCAATATTGGTGCCCTTGGGGGAACGGTCGCCACGCCGATCCTGAATGTGCCAGAAGTTGCCATCGTGGCTTTAGGGCGAGTGCAGCGCCTGCCGCGCTTTAATGCGCAGGGCGAGGTCGAGGCCCGAGATCTGATTCAGGTCAGCTGGTCGGGTGATCATCGTGTGCTTGATGGTGCCACTATGGCCAGCTTCTGCCGCTGTTGGCAGGGTTATCTGGAACAACCTATCACGATGCTGGCGCAATTGCGCTAAAAAAAATCGGCCTCTTTTATAGAGGCCGATCTCATTGCATCCTTCACGACTGGGTGTCGTTGCCTTGCTCTACTGAGAAGGCGTCAAGCTGTGGGTTTCGCGCTTCGCTTGGACGTAGTTGAAGAGCATCAACGCTATCACCAGCGCCATCCCGATCAGATCAGTGCGCCCTTCAGGGAAGATCAGCATCAAAGCCCCCGCCGCCATTGCCAAGCGCATCAAGGCGGGCATGCGCGTCTTGAAGTAGCCTTCAACCGAGGCGCTCAGTGCAATAATCCCTAGTATCGAGGTCACCACGATGGTGAGGATCACCGTAATATCGGGAATGGAGAACACACGCGCATTCACATCCAAATCAGTGGCATCAATCATCAGCATCGCGGGGTTGTAAACAAACATAAACGGAATGATAAACCCTGCCAAAGCCAGTTTCAGTGATTGGAAGCCTGTCTTCATGGGATCACCACCAGCAATACCAGCACCTGCAAAGGCAGCCAGAGCAACAGGCGGTGTGATGTTGGCAAAAAGACCAAAGTAGAAGACGAACATATGCGCGACCAGAATGGGAATATCAAAGTTGGCCAACGCAGGTGCCGCCATGGTTGCGGTAATGATATAGGCTGGGATTGAGGGGAGGCCCATGCCCAGAATCATCGAAGCAATCATGGTGAAGAAGAGGGTCAAAAAGAGCGAACCGGCACCAATGCTCATGATCGATGAAGTCATCACCGTTCCAAAGCTGGTTAAGCCGACCACACCGATAATGATGCCCACCACAGCACAGGCTGCCATCACCGACAGAGACTGGCGTGCGCCATCAGCTAAGGCATCCAGAATATCTTTGATCGACATGCGCGTGGATGCCCGCAGTGAACTGACACCAATGGTCAACAAGATGGTGTAGAAGGCCGCAAAGCTCACCGGCACAGACTGGTAGAGGAAGTAAACCAGCGCGAAGATCGGCAGCAGCAAATGGCCGCGTTCTTTGAGTACATCCCAAGCGCGTGGCAGATCAGCCTTAGGAATGCCTTTGAGGTTATCCTTGCCTGCGCGCAGATGCACCTGGGTGATCACGCCAAGATAGTACAAGAAGGCAGGGAGGATGGCGGCCAGTACGATGGTGCCGTAGCTCACGCCAGTTGTTTCCGCCATGATAAAGGCGCTGGCCCCCATGATGGGCGGTAAAATCTGCCCACCGACCGAAGCGCTGGCCTCGACTGCACCGGCAAAGTTGCGGTGATAGCCGATCTTCTTCATCAGCGGGATGGTGAAGGCGCCCGTTCCGACAACGTTTGCCACCGCTGTACCGTTAATACTGCCCATAAAGCCACTTGAAATGACCGCGACCTTGGCTGGACCGCCTTGCTTGTGGCCTGCCAGTGCTAACGCCAGATCATTAAAGAGCTGGCCCATGCCTGATTTGGCCAAAAAGGCACCAAACAAGATGAACAGGAAGATAAAGTTAACCGAGGCACCAATGGCGGAAGAGTAGAGACCTTCGGTTTTCAGGTACATATGGCCAAAGATATCGCCCAGATCAAAATTCCGCGTCAGCAGGCGATCGGGCATGATGTCCAGATGGCTGACAAAGGGGTAGGCTAAGAAAATCAGCGCCAGAATCGGCAAGGCCAAGCCCATGGTCCGTCGCGCCGCTTCCAGCACCAGCAGTACGGTGACCATACCCATCGCAATATCGAGGGTGTTGGGTATCCCGCCACGGGTGGTCATGATGTTCTGGTATTCCATCACCAGATAGCCCAGCGTGACGATAGAGGCCAACACCATCAACCAATCATCCCAGCTGGCTCGTGCCCGACTGGCTTTGTTGTTGCTTGGATACAGTAGAAAAATCAACACCAAGCCAATCGCTACGTGGGTTGCACGCTGGAGAAGCTCAGGGAGTGGAAAATAGGTGATATAAAGGTGAAAAACGGAATAGCTGATCGCGAGCAGCATCACCAGCAGGCCAAGTGGGGAGTGCCCCAGATGGCGTGTCGCGGATTGGCGATCGAGCTTTTCGAGCAGAGCCTGTTGTTCTGCTGTCGTCGCGCTGTCCGTTGGAGTTTCATTCGGGCGCATGGCAGGTTTCCTTCGCAAATAAAGTCAAAATCAAGGGTCGAGATTGCAGCGTAAAATGGACCGATGTCATTTGTTCTACCCAGGTTGAAAAATAATACTTTTCGCTGGGTGTGATGATCTGGGCGTCCATACTCGGAGAAATAAACCAATGAAGCTCATTGAAGTGGCGCTCCAAGGTATATTCCAGCACTCCCTCTTGCTGACTCGCGCTGGGCGTGAGTTGATAGGGGGAGCCTGCACCGAAGCTTTCCATGCGGGTGGTGTACAGCAAAAAACCACTGGCAACCAGCTGGTAATCTTCTTCCCAGCGGCTGTGTTCGACAGAATGTATCCAGGATAAGGTGAAACGAGGGGTGTTGAGCTGGCAGGCAAAGCCTTCTGCCTCGATGATCAGACGTGGCACAGGCCAGCTACTGAACACCAGCAGGAGCAGGCCGAAACCTGCTCCATACACCAGCTTACTGGGCAACCTCATCATAGTAACGCTGTGCACCTGGGTGCAGTGGCGCAACCAGGCCTTGCTGAGCACGCTCTAAGGAGACATCACGCACAGCTTGGTGGGCGCTGAGCAGCTGTGGCAGGCTCTCAAAGAAGGTGCGCGTCAGACGATACACATCATTCTCAGACAGATCTTCACGCACAACCAGCGCATTCATGATGGCCGCAGTAGGAATGGCTTCTGCATTGCCATAGGTGTTGGCTGGAATCTCTAAGCCCACAAAGTAGGGGCGATCGGCGATGATTGGGCTTAAACGCTCAGGCGTAATGGTGACCAGCTTCAGATCAAAGCTTTGTGCCAATTCCATTAAAGAAGCGTTGGGGATGCCGCTGGTTAAGAAGGCTGCATCAATACGGCCAGCACGCAGGCCATCGGCCGCTTCGGCATAACCCAGATAATCCACACGCAGGTCGTTATAGGTGATGCCATGACCATTCAGCAGAGTGCGGGCGCTCACTTCTACACCTGAGTTTTGTGCACCCACGGCAACGCGCTTGCCGCGCAGATCATCCAGCGTCTCGATGCCGGAGCGTTGTGAAGTCACAACCTGCACATAGTTAGGATATAAGGCTGCAATTTGACGCACGTTTTCAATAGGTGTTGCAAAGCTATTTTCACCATTGATGCCATAGCTTAAAACGTCACTCATTAAAAAAGCCATTTCAACACGGTTACCGGCCAACAGGTTCATGTTTTCAACCGAGGCACCGGTGGTTTGTGTGCGCGCATTCACGCCATACACACGGTTATATTGTTCAGCTAAGTTGGTCGCAATAATATTATAAGGACCAGAAGCACCGCCGGTAGCAATGGTGATCAGGCGCGCATCCAAGCGATCACGCTCTGTATCCTCTGCTTGTTCACTGGAGCAAGCCGCCAAACCGCCAGCCAAGATTAGCGCCATCACGCCGCTCAATAGGCTTTTTGTTTTCATGTCAATCTTCCTCTGTGTTTTATCTGTTATCAATATTGCTTTTTACTAAACAAGCATCATCTATCCAGTTGTGACTGGTTTTTTTGATGACTCTTCAGTCAAAAGACGTCAGAGATTAAAACAACCAAGCAAAATTGTCATCCATTTTATCCGTGCAGGCTGGGTTTCAGGGCTGCAGTGATGTGGGAGGTTGCATCTTGGTCATGAATTAATTACTGTATAAAAAATCAGTATCGTGGAGGGGTGTCATGACACCTTCAATTGATTGGCTAGGACAAGCACTGGTGCAAGAGTCTCGACTGGCTATTCCCCTGTATCAAGATGCCGTCAGTGCTGGCTTTCCTTCTCCTGCACAAGAGGATGTGGAGCGGACACTGGATTTAAATACCCTCTGTATTCAGCATCCGGCAGCGACCTTTTTTGTCCGTGCTCAGGGCGAGAGCATGATCGAAGCTGGTATTTTTGCTGGAGATATTCTGGTTGTGGATCGTGCACTCACCGCACGTCATGGCGATATCGTCATTGCGCGTCTTTTTGGTGAGCACACCGTGAAAGAGCTGGCGCTCCGCCCTCAGGTGCGTCTGGTGCCGCGCCATGCTGGGTGGCCTGAGATCCCCATTCCAGAGGGCGCGGATCTGGAGATTTTGGGGGTGGTGACTTTTGTGCTGCATGCATTGAGAGGCGCGGGCTAATGTATGCGCTGGTGGATTGCAACAGCTTCTACGCCAGTTGTGAAAAGCTCTTTCGGCCTGATTTGCGTGATCGGCCTGTCGTTGTGCTGTCAGGGCAGGAGGGATGTGTGGTGGCCTGCTCAGCCGAAGCCAAGGCCTTGGGTATCCAGATTGGCGTGCCTGTCTTTCAAATTTCGGCCTTGATCCAAGCCGAGGGGGTGGTCTGCTTTGCGGCCAACTTTGCCCTCTATGCCGATCTTTCGCAACGTGTCATGGCCACGCTCGAAGCCCATGCGCCAGAGGTGGAAATCTACTCCATTGATGAAGCCTTTGTGCATTTACAGGGATTGACTGCCCCTTGGCAGGCCATAGGGCAGCAGCTGCGAGCCAAGGTCGCGCAGTGGACGGGCATACGCACCTGTGTGGGCATTGCACCCACTCGGACCTTGGCGAAGTTAGCAAACTATGCTGCCAAGCGTTATCCAGCCACCCAAGGGGTTGTAGATTTATCCGCTCCAGAGCGCCAACGTCGCCTGCTAGCACTCTTGCCGGTTCGTGCAGTGTGGGGCGTTGGGCGGCAATTGGCGGCGCAACTTGAATCCCAAGGTAAAATCAGCGCTTTAGACTTGGCCGATTCCGATCCCGCCTGGATTCGAAAGCACTTCTCCTTGACGCTGGAGCGGACGGTGCGTGAGCTGAGAGGCCAATCCTGCTTGCGGCTGCGTCAGGTGCATAGTGCCAAGCAACAGCTGATTTGTTCGCGCTCCTTTAGTGAACGCATTACTGACTTTACGCGCTTGCGAGAGGCCATCAGTCTTTTTACCACCCGAGCGGCGCGTAAACTGCGTCAAGAAGAGCGTCTGGCAAAGAAAATCACCGTGTTTATTCGTACTAGCCCGCATCAGGCAGGCTACTATGCCAATAGCGCGACACTGGATTTGCTGGAACCCAGTGCGGATACACGGCGTTTGATTGAAATGGCGCATCAAGTTCTCAAATCGATTTGGAAGCCCGGACCGCGCTATATGAAGGCAGGTGTGATTTTAAGTGATTTCTATGCCCCAGGCTGTTGGCAGCCTTCTCTATTAGAGGATATCCCCCGTAAGCCGCAGAGCGCCAAATTAATGCAGGTCTTGGACCAATTGCATCAACGAGGCGTCGGGGAGGTTTTTTTTGCCGCTCAGGGAGTGAGGGGTGTTGGAACTCGTCAGTCTGCGCTACAGTCACCGGCCTATACCACGCGCTGGAGTGATCTTCCTCGAGTCAGCTAATCTCGATCAGAGGCTTCTAGATTTGCGGCTCATTGGTCTGTTCAGCAGGCTTATTCTGTGCATTTGGCGGTGGATCAGGAATAAAATCGATCTGCTGCTGATCATGACGGCGTTTCTCAAGCAGCAGCGCAATCAACAGCAGGCTCGTGGAGCCGGCAAAGACCCACGCCACCCAGCCTTGTGAAAATAAAGCCAAGCAGGCGCAGATCAAGGCTCCTAAAAAGAGCAGTCCAACAGGTGAGCTATCGGCTTGGCCTAAGGATGCCAATCTTGCTGTCTGATCTCTGGCACGAGCGGGCCGCTGCATCAGTGATCTGGAGCCAGAAGCTGAATAATCAATCAGATGGGTGTGCTGCTGCTGAAGAGTCATGTAACCTCCTTGTTTTGATCTGTATCTTATTGAATCAGAGAGTGGTTAAATGTCAATCACATTCAGGGTGAGCAGAACAAAAACAAGATGAAATCCGATCTAGATCAACAGGGATAGGGTGTAGGATGCAGCGCCTGCTGGCTGCTGGTTATAACATGGTGCATAACCATTTCACATAACAAAGAAGGAGGTGATGCATGAGAATAGAGGATGAAATCTATGTCAGTCTTGATCAGGGTATCCGGCTGAGTTTGCCTTCTTTATGGGATCAAGCTTGGATCAATATCACCTGGCTGGATGACTCTATTGGTGTCGATGGGGAGTATTTATCACCAGAAACGGATGAAGTGCAGTTTTTCTCTGTTCAGGATCAAGCCTTTGATGACTTAGAAGACTTGTATCAAATCATGATGAAACGCGGTGATGCTCGGTGGAATCGGGCTCGATATACCTTGCGTCCACAAGGTGAATTCAGTTTTGATGTGGAGTGGGATCAAGCCTTGGCTGATCAGGTTGATGTTGCGCACTAGACTTTTGTATTCCTGTATTGCGATTTTTAGTTTTATTGTGGAAGGGTAAGGCCAATGGAGTTGAGTGTTGATTCGCGCCTTGCTTCCTAAATCAAAATGGGCTTATTGATTAGATTGAATGGAATAATGCGGATGGATAAAGATGAAAGAAAATGAAAAGGATGTTTGTCTGAAAATTGCGCAGGGTCTTGCTCGCTCAATTGAAGAGGAGTGGTCTGCTGCGTTGGTTGTATTTGATGACCTGCTAGAAGCTGGTGAGTTTGATTGCACCTATCAACAGGCGGGCTCTTTAGAGGTCGAGAAAGATTTTGATATTGATTATTCAATCTATCTTCTTTTTAAGCAGCTGCGCCAGGTGATGGATGAAAATAAAGCAGACGCTTGGAATCGCGCAAGATTTAAACTCTATCCAACAGGTCAATTTTGTGTTGATTTTGAATGGGATCAGGGGCTTGCGGATGAAGTCGAGGCCAGCTCATAGATCGTTAATCGTGGCGTTGATCTAGGAAACCTCTGATCAACGTCATGAGCGCAGTAGTTAATCAGAGGCTTTCTAAGGCTTTTGGGCTCTAAAATGAGCCCAGATCAGACGATAGTGTTCGACGCCCTTGCTGTATTTTTTTGAGCAGTAGAGCCAGTGTGCCAGCAAGGCACAGCTGAGCCCCATTGCGCCAACAAGGACCATGCTGGTTGTCCCCGCCAGCCAAGCGAAAAGAGTAGCCGCCGCCAGCAACAGCATATAAGCCCGATTGTGCCAGATTAAAAATCTATGAAAGATGCAGTAGCCGCGGGATAGCAGGAAAGTGCTGGTTGAGAGGATCAAACTCAGTAGAACCCATGCCGCAAGCTCAAGGTACATCAGCGTCTGCTCTTTCACCCACAGGGCTGCGATATCCGATATCAGCAGCACAGTCATCACCAGGCAGGCTAGCATCAGCAAAACAGCGCCAAACATAGGCCACATGCCCACGGGGAACATCTGGTAGTCTGGCAGGGTTTTAGGCGCAGAGTGCTGCTTGTTGCTCGTCCTTCTCGTCATTATTCGTTTGCCACTATCACGATAGCGAGCTGATTCAGGCTCTTGATCACCATGCTGTCACCTTCTTGGCATTGTTATAACTCAATGTTTGTGACCACTGTTTTTCTTAAGTTTCTGAAGCCGGTTCTTTCATACTCAAGAATCCAATTTGTTTCAAGCGTAATGGGTAGCTTATTAGATTGAATATTACCAAATACGATTTTCGTAACATCTATAGGATTATGAGCCGCAAAGAAATAAATAGAAGCGTCAATGTAGCCAGGAGCCGGATTGATTGGAAATGCGAATTCCCGCCCCTCAAGTTCCATCGGATTCCGTGGAATACGAACACAGTCTAGGCGGATACATGTATCCACATTTTCAGAATAGTCATCTAAGCTCAATTCAAAAGGTGCAACACCAACTTCAATGGAAACGCTTCCATCTTTTCCTTGGATCTTGGCTTTTGTAAAAGCAATTTTCTGTAGCGGAAATTCTTTCATGCTTCACTCTGATTTATAACGTGGATGTGAATGGGCGTCGTGTAGCGGCGTCCCAGCTGCTGAAGGTAGAGAATGGCACGACTTGTTATAACGACTATACAGAGTATTTGAATGCGCCGATAAAAACTGGATCATCACACATGCTTCGCTTCACTCTTTTGGGGTCGTATTTGAAATCGAACTGCAAAACCACATATCTAGCTTGCTTGATGGTCATTCTTTCCGCAGCTTCAATAATTTCATCTGAATAGGATTCAGAATAGGATAAATCGTCAATGAGTTCTCTTACAGGGCACAACTTGAAGTCAAAGCAATTACTCTCTTGCTGATCTAGCCGGTAATAACCAACGCCACATAGATCTTGCAAGACATCTAATCCATCAGGATTATCCTTTTCATCATTCAATCCAAGCCATACTGAGACGACGCCCTGACATTCAAAATTCTGGCCGTAGTAATCATCTTCGTCTTAGCTTGCGTAATCTCTTAGAGCCATGCGATGTCCCCATGAGTTATAGCTCCGCGCTCCACGGAAAATTTGTCCGTTGCTGCTGCTTGCTAGTGCTATTCCGCTGCATAAGTCTTGATGATATTACCATAGTAAATATACTTATCCATGGTTTGATCTGCATAGGCATCAGAGTTATTTACGTGCCCGTAATCTCCAACTTTGGCGAGATTATTACCGTTCTTGAAGGATATTGATACCCCATGTTCAACCTCCCAGTCACATCTCCCAGTGAATTGACAGAAAAATTCTTCAGTTATCTGGCTTTTACTAATCGATAAAGATGATAGATGTACGAATTCCCATATATGATCTTCATTTTCTTGAGCAGGCATATCCTCAAGGTATTCTTCTCCAACATCTAAGACAAGGTCTTTGTAGTATGCATATAGGTGTTTCTTTAGGTTCTCTCTGTCGCTTTGCCCCAGATTTAGGGTGTTTCTTAGCGTTGTCTCAATTTCGGATTGGTATTCTTCCAATTCTTGATCATTGAAATCAAGTCTTATCTTGAGCTTTGAGTTATTCAGAAAAGAGATTGCTAACTCAGAGGACAGCCAATCATACCAATCTTCGTTGTATTCACTTTTCTCTTTAGTAAAATCTATATTTGCGATTTCTAATTTCATGTGATTTCTCAGGGAGCACTAACCGCCCGGCTATGGTACCGGAGTGCGGTTGGAATTTTTTGTGGTACCTACCACAAAAAAGGCCGACGGAACGTAGGTCGCCCATGAGCCGTTTATTAGGCGATTGACTCATAGTCCCCTGTGCTTATAAATAGCTTCGATAGCTTTTCCCAGAGAGTCTGTTATCTTATTCTGGAGCTGTATATCAAGATTTTTTCCATTAATGTTCTCATGCACATAGCGCCATTCAATGAATCCATTGTCTCCAAGCTCTGTAAGTAATTCACAATATTGCTCTTTTGAAATGTCAGATGAAAAAAGAGTATTATAACTCTCAACAACTTTATCTTGGATGATTGGGTCTATCTTCGAGAAGATACTCGAATATTTATGGTCATCGATTTTAATTTCCTTGTTGAGCACGTCTTGGCGAGAATAGACATCATCATGCTGAATCAGGACAAGACACTTCAGTAAAATCTCGATGCAAAACGTTGAGCAAAGCACGGCTGGAGCGGAATAATTGGCGCTTTGCTTTCCGGAAAATATATTTTCATATAATAAAGCTGCTCCTTCAGAATAGAAACGAGCATTATTGAACATCTTCCGATGCATTGGCACTTGAGGGTCACTCATAATAGAAATCCATTGGTTGCCTAACATTTTGATCGCAGGCAGGCATAATAACCCTATTGCCTCTGCATCTCTCAGCGCCTGAATTTGCCATCCATCCGCTTAAAAAGCAAATTCCAATATAAGTAGGCCGGCCTTCTGCTGTGCGCCAGCGGCCAGTCTAGCGGCGGCCAAGTCACTCTGCATCTAGATCGCTCAGCCTTATCGATGGCAAGCAATCTCAAGCGACAGCACGGTCATGCCAAGAGTGAGCCCAGCTTAGCGAAGTGTCGAGCACACCGGATGGGAGCAAATTGATCCTGTGCAGGTCACAGGCTTTCAGATGTACTGGTCGTGCAGGTCTCTATCCTCCGTTACGCCTAGAAAAAGCCCACCTGTGGTGGAGCAGTTGAGAACCCAGAATTTAGTCGCAAGCCACGATCCATGCCCCCGTGGCCGACCTGAGATCACCATAAAGGGACCCAGACTTTTGGGGCAGCCAAGGAGATGGGGTGGTTGTGGCGATGATAACCACAGCTGAATACTTGCGTGTGGGGGAGCGGGTCACTTTTACGCAGAGCGCGGGAAGGCTGGCTAGGTGCAGGGGAGTGGTCGTAAAGTGCTGCCAGCGACAAGAAAACTTGCGCCAGCAAAAAGACAAAAACAAAAACGGCCACTCGATCAATGATCTCAGTAGCCGTTTTTGTTAAGGAATTTGGTAGGACTATCCGGACTCGAACCGGAGACCTCTACCATGTCAAGGTAGCGCTCTAACCAACTGAGCTATAGTCCTAAGGGGTATTGCTTTCAACAGCTGCGCATTATAGAGACTTGATTTTTAAAAGCAAGCTTTTTGTCAGACTTTTTTGAGGCGGCTGACTGAGGCTGAGTTAGAGGTGTCAGCGAGCTGGACGTCTCAGATTGCAAGGCGATGGCTTTTTGTGTTCATCAAGCGGCTGGAGTAAAGTGATCGCTTGAGTCAGGTCTGAGTCAGAAAGCAAGGAGAGGATCATGCGGTATGCAGGAATCAAGCGCGGCTTGCTGGTAGGGTTGAGCCTGGGTTGGGCGCTCAGCGTGGCGGCGGTGCCTTTAAGTGCTGAAGACAGTGATCCAGCGCGATGGGGATGGATGCAGGGATCACCGCCACCACCTGAAAAGCGTATTTCTTTTGCCGATGGCAGTTATTTTCAGTTCCCGCAAATGCGCTGGAGTGTGGCGCATTTTCGTCAGTTGATGCCGACGGTGCAGGTCGCGCGTGGCACAGGTCCGATACAGCCTCTGGCCTCGCATTCTTGTGCGGCATTAGATGCGCTGACCTTTGTGCCTTGGGGGCAGAGCGAACCGATGACCTGGGCTGAATCCATGCGCGCCAACTATACCGATGGCATCGCTGTTTTGCATCGTGGGCGGTTGATTGATGAGCGCTATTTCGGCGCCCTGACCGCAGAGGGGCAGCATGCGGCTATGTCGGTCACCAAAAGCTTTATGGGGCTTTTGGGCGCCTTGCTGATTGAGGAGGGTCTGCTCGATGCAGAGCGGCAGGTGGTGGAGTATGTTCCTGAGCTGGGCGCTTCGGCTTTTGGTTCGGCCACCATCGCGCAACTCTTGGATATGACTACGGGGATTCGCTTTAGTGAAGACTATGCCGATCCCAATGCGGAGGTGTGGGCGCATGCGGCGGCAGGCAATCCGCTGCCCAAACCCGCTGACTATGTTGGTCCGCGCTCTTATTTTGAGTTTTTGCAGACAGTTCAGCCGGAAGGAGAACATGGGGCTGCCTTTCATTATCGCACCGCGAATACAGATGCCTTGGGTTGGGTGATGACGCGGGCGACTGGGCAGAATGTGGCTCAGCTGTTATCCGAGCGCATCTGGCAGCCGCTTGGAGCAGAGCAGGATGCTTATATGACGGTGGATAGCTGGGGGACGCCTTTTGCCGGTGGCGGTTTGAATCTGAGTTTGCGCGATCTGGCGCGTTTTGGTGAGCTGCTTCGCCAGAATGGCCGGGTTGGTGAGCAACAGGTGATTCCTGCTGCGGTAATCGCGGATCTGCGCACTGGAGGAGATCAAGCTCAGTTTGCTCAGGCTGGTTATTCGCAGCTAGAGGGGTGGAGTTACCATCAGATGTGGTGGATCACCCATAATGCACACGGTGCGTTTATGGCGCGCGGTGTGCATGGGCAGGCCTTGTATATCGATCCCACCGCAGAGATGGTGATTGCGCGTTTTGGCAGTCATCCGGTTGCGGCCAATGCGGCGAATGATGCCACTTCGCTACCGGCTTATCAGGCACTGGCGACCTTTTTGCTTGAAGGCGGCTGCGCCTTGCCAGAAGGCTAATCAGGGGGCTGCTGAGCAGGACGCCGCAAAACAATCACATCACGATGGACCTCAAGCAGCTCTAGACCGAAATGGGCGGCTATCCAGGCAAAGCTGGCTTCGCTGAAAAAGCTGATATGGGTGGGGTCCATCAAATAATGCCAACGCTGAAAAGCGGCTTGATCTCTTGGGCGTTGCGTCATCACGACCAAGAGGCCGTTGGGTTTGAGGCAGCCAAGCAGCTGCTTGAGCACGGCATAGGGCTGGCTGAGGTGCTCAAAGACTTCTGTGCTGGTGATAAAGTCATACTGCTGCTGAAGCCTGGCGGCTTCTGGATAAAAGTAGAGATCATAGTTGAGGCAGGTGAGGCCCGCTTCTTCTAGCATCAGGCTGAGTGTTGGCCCAGGGCCGCAGCCAAAATCCAGCCCCTGGGCTGCCGGTGGCATCAGACGCAACACAGGTTCTGCTGCGCGGGCCAGAAAACGTCGATAGCCTGGGTCATCGGGGCGATTATCATGCTGCTGATAAATGGCCTGCTCTGCCGTGGCGTCCCAGTGAAAAGCGGCAGGAACAAACACCAGTTCGCAAGAGCCGCAGCGCCAGTATTCACGCCCCACAAGGGGGCGATGGTTTGCGGTGTGCCAGAGATCTGCAGCGACACTGGCACACAGAGGGCAGGTGTGCATCTATTCGTTGCTGCTGATGAGTCGACCGACCAGCGCGCGCTGATCAACACGGACTTCTGTTAATTCAATCTGCACTTGGTCTGTCAGGCGGTAGTGGATCTGGTCTTGAATCATCACCCAGCCTTGTTCGCCATCGCAGATTAGTTCATCGCGGTTGGCATGGATCGTGGAAGCTGGAATAAAGACCGCAGCACCATTATCCACTAGGCGCACCTTCATGCCACCACGATTGATGCTGAAAATCTGCGCGGCAAAACTCTGGCCGACCTGATCTGCCAAGAAGCGAGCATAGAGCCAGTCTTTCACATCGCGTTCGGCCATACGGTTGATCTTGCGTGCGCTGCTGAGCGCTTCAGCCAGTTGATCGTCCAGCGGGTGGGGCTGGGTCTGGATCAGCCAAGCCTTGAGGAGACGATGGTTGAGCAGATCGCCATATTTACGAATCGGTGACGTCCAGGTGGCATAAGCGCTGACGCCGAGGCCAAAATGCGGTGCTGGGGTCAGAGAGAGCAAGGAAAAGCCTTGATACTTGCGCAGGCGTGCATCCAACCAGCCAGAAGGCAGCGCATCTAGTTGACGGCGCAGATCACAAAAACCGGCCAGGCTAGCGAGATACTCGGCATCAAAGGTTTGACCGGCTTCGGTTTTTAGGCCGTTTTCTTCAAGCAGCTTTAAAACCTGCTCAGCTTGATCTGCCTCAAAGCCAACATGGGTGTTGAACACACCTTGCCCCAGCTCGCGGCTGAGTAGATCGGCCAGTGCCAGGTTAGCGAGGAGCATGGCTTCCTCAACCAGACGATGCGCCACGCGCCGCTCTTCGGTCTGAATATCAATAACCTGTCCAGCCTCATCAAGAACAAAGCGATAGTCGGGTGTTTCTTTAAAGACCAGTGCATGCGTATGTCGCCATGCCAGACGCTGTTGCGCCAGTTGGGCCAGATGTTGGAGCTGAGCGGCCTGCTCTTCTGAATCAGGTTGCCAACTCGCCGCCTTGGGCTCATCCAGCCAGTCGGAAACCAGCTGATAGTCGAGCTTGGCTTGTGAGGTGATCCAAGCCGCACAAAAGTGCGGCGTGTCAGCCAGTTGACCATCGGCGGCCACTTCTAAACGGGCGACCAGTGCTGGACGGCGCACCTTCGGCATCAACGAGCAGAGGTCGTCGGATAGAGGCTTGGGCAGCATGGTGATGGTGCGTGCAGGCAGATAAAGCGTAAAGGCGCGCGCCTTGGCTTCAATATCGGCGGGGCTGCCTTCAGCCACATAGGCCGAGGGATCGGCAATCGCGACCCAGAGGGTCCAGCCGCCGTCAGCGCGTGGGCGGATGCAAAGGGCATCATCCATATCCTTAGTTTGTGCGCTATCGATGGTCACAAAAGGCAGGTGGGTTAAATCTTCACGCACTAGCTCGGCCGGATCTTCTAGCTGCCAGGCTTGATTGATCTCTGGCTGGTCTTTGGGTAGCGCATGGCGGGCCAGAATCACCCACCAGGGTGCATAGTGATCCTGATCCTTGGCAATCAGTTCAGTCACTTCAACAAAAAAGCTGTTGTCCTTGGGTTTCAGTGGATGGCGCTCTAGATGCGCGACGACCCAGTCACCATCTGTCAGGCTGGCCTCATCTAATCCGCTGACTGTTTTACCTTTTAACGGCTGATTGAGCTGGGGATGATCAGGCACCACGGCCAATTTACCCTGCACGCGTTGGATGCGGCCGATAAAACGAGTCAGGCTGGGTTCGATCAGGGTTTCCGGCTCTGCGGTCTGCTTCATCTCACCCTTGCGATCTTGCTCTTCATGCAAGGCGGCTTGAATGCGATCACCGTGTAAGACCTTCTTCATATTGGGTGGGCTGATGAAATAGCTTTTGCCATCTTCGGCCTCTAAAAAACCAAAACCTTTTTCTGTGCCCTTGACGCGACCTTCGATACGCGGTGTCGCTGCACGGAGTTGGCCTTTGAGCTGCGCTAAAAGATCGTTATTTTTCAGTAAAGCATTCTGCATAAAAATCAGCCTATAGATTTAAGAAGGTGCTGCATAAAAAAGGGCCGCGCAACGAGGGCTAAAGATGGGTCTAGTGTGCGCCGGGAAACATGAACTGGCGCAGTTGCATCTCACGCATTTCGCTGGGGCTAGGGCCAACCCAATGACCATACCAAACCGGCCCGGTGGCAATTAAAAAGCCCAATACAGCCAGTGTGATACCTGATTTGGGGTGCTTTTCTTTCAGCGTGAGGCCCACAATCACAATTGCAAGCCCAAGAAAATGCATGAAGAAGATACTGGGGGCCATGCGCTACTCCACTAACAGGGGATGAATAGGGACTAGAGTTTAACCGAAACTGTGATAAGTTTCAGTTCCTATCCGCCGAGCAGGCGATGATGGCGCGGGAGAGATCCCAGCCTGAAATGATCAATGAAAGGAGAAATCCGATGCTGCATCCTCGTGCTTTACCTGATCTGGAAACGTCGATTCAGTTGGCGGCGGTTCAGTTGAATTCAGCGGGTGACTGGCCAACCAATCGGCAGCGCGTACAAGAGGCTGTGGCGGCAGCGGCAGCGGCAGGTGCTCAACTGGTCGTCTTGCCTGAATACTTTGTATTGATGCATCCCGATGAGCAGGCCCGTTTTGCGCTGGCTGAAGAAGATGGGCAAGGGCCGATTCAGGATTTCTTGGCGCAACTTGCCGCCCAGCAGGGCGTCTGGCTGGTTGCCGGCAGTCTGCCATTAAAAACCCCCTTCGCCGATAAGCTCACCAATAGCTGCCTGGTGTATGGCCCTGCAGGTGAGCGCGTGGGGCGCTATGACAAGGTGCATCTGTTTAGTTTTCAGCGGGGGCAAGAGCGCTATGATGAAGCGGCAACGCAACTGGCAGGAGAAAGGCCGCTGATCTTTGATACGCCCTTTGGGCGGGTTGGCGTTGGGATTTGTTATGACCTGCGCTTTCCGGAGTTTTTCCGTCATTTAGATGCGGTGGATCTGTGGGTGCTCCCCGCGGCGTTTACGGTGACCACAGGTCAGGCCCATTGGGAGGTGTTGTTGCGCGCGCGGGCGATTGAAAACCAGTGTTACTTCTTGGCTGCTGCGCAGACAGGCACGCATCAAGGCGGGCGGCAGACCTATGGGCATAGCCTGCTGGTCGACCCTTGGGGAGAGGTGGTCGCGCAGCTAGATGATCAACCTGGCCTGCTGCTGGGCAGCCTAGAACCACAGCGTTTGGCTGAGGTCAGAACGCAGTTGCCGGCTTTGTTACACCGGCGCTTGGGTGTGTAGGGCGCACGCGATAGCAGCGAGTTCAGTCGAGGCCGTCTGCGGCCCCCCTATTGGAAGGCGGGCTGGTCGCCGCTGTATCCAGGGCTTTGGTCAGGAACTCTTGTAAAATATGTGGCCAGGATTGCTCAGGATCGCGCTCCTGGCTGATCATGATGATGGCGGCTTGCTGTTGCGCCAGATCGAGCAGTCTTTGTGTTTTGCTGCTGTCTGTATGCAGTTCATCGCGATAGCGGCGCGCAAAACGCTGCCAATCCATTTTTTCCTGTGTCCACTCACGCTTAAGACTGTTGCTGGGTGCGGCTTCTGGCCACCAGTGATCGATACTCAGTTCTGAGCGTGTGCGCCCATGTGGCCACAGACGATCAATCAACACTCGTGGTGCTGAACTGGTTTCTGAGTCGTTGTTGTACAGCCATTGCAGTTGGAAGTGCGCTTTCATGGTCGTCCATTATCCCTTGAGGGTGCTTGTCAGTTACAATGCACCTTCTTTTTTAATGCTGATTCACCTGCTGAACATCCCAAGGGGGTTAAAGTGCCGGTTTCTGTTGCTGAATGGCTCAAGCCATTTCAGGGTGTATCCCTTGATGATCGAAAACATGCAGAAATTCTTGCTGAATGTCAACTGATGCATCTGGCCGATGCCTATGTTTTTTTTATGCGCTGCTGGCAGCGCGGCGAAGCGGGTGCGCTGGTGCGTGGAATTCAGGTGCTGGAGGCCTTGTCAGGCCTAGGCTGGATCAGTACAGAAGAGGCCGCGGCTTGGCGGGCGCATTGGATTGGGCGTTTACAGCATCACTATCCCAGTGCCGAGGATTTTTTAGCGGCGCTGGCGCTGAGCGATGTGGCCAGTGCGCCGCTGAAGGCATGGGCGCAAGAGCGAGTTGAGGCTGATTTTCCTGATTGGATGGCAGAAATCGAGGCCGTGTCTGAGGCTCCTTTGCAGGTGCGTAAGACACCGCTCGGCTATGCGCTGGCGGCGCGCGCTTCCAGCTTTCCTATTTTTCAGCAGGCGCTGGATGATCCGCAGCGTTTGCGTCAGGCCTTCTGGCCGGATGTAGAAGCCACCTTGCAAGAATACTGGCAGGTCGATTCTGCCGAGACTTGCCGCCAGCTGCTCTATTGGTTGGCAGGGCAGGGCCAGCGTTATGCCTGGCAGCTGGATCATCAGTGGCTACAGGAGGCCAGTGCCGAAGAGCGCCAGACCTGGCAAGAAGAATTGCCGGATGGAATGGAAGGCTATGCTGAGCAGATGCTGAATGCGCTGGCCCTGCCTGAGTTGGATATCGGGGCCTGGGATTGGGTACGGATGGCCGATCTGGCGCTGGCTGGCTATATGGCGGGTTATCTTTCTGCCAGTGAGTGGCGCAGCTTTGCCTTGGTTGCCCTGTGGCTGCTCAGACGCCGCTATGCCTCTTGGGAGGCCATTCATCAGAGCTATCTGCTGGGTTATCGCTTCTGGCGCACTCAAAGTCAGCTCAATCTGAGTCCTGAGATAGAAGAAAGCTGGCAGCTGCTCCTAGAAGTGGCCTTTTCTCCTCAGCGCCAACTGAATTGGCAGGCCTTGGAGGTGGATCACCCAGATTTTCGTGATGCGTTGCAGCTCTTCTCCGCTGGGCTTGAGGCTGGCCCGTTGCTGGTGAGCCTGCTGGCCAGTGTCCGAGATGATGCCTGTGTGCTGACGGGCTTAGGCAGTGAGCTGCCAGAAGAGCGCGAGCAGGAAGCCAAGGAGTTTTTGCTCGCCCATCTTGAGGTGGATCTTGAAGAAGGGCTGCGCAATGCTTTGACGCGTTTTTGGCAACCGGGTCGCGTGCATCATTATGATCAGCTGGCATTGAACTGTCGTACGGGCGTGGCGCCCTCTTTGCCCGCGAATCTCGGCGCGGTAGCGGAGGTCTGGCAAGCCTGGCATCAGCAGCAGCCTTTGCTGGCGGGGTTGGTGCAGCATCCTGCCGCGATCGTGATGGCAGAGAAATATGCCTTTTATCTGCTCAAGGCGCAGGAATCAGGTTTGTTTGCCAGCAGTGAAGTCGAGCACCTCACTCTGGCTATCCAGGACTATCTGAGCTGGCACTACCCCAAAGCTGAGTCTTTACTGGCTGCGTGGCAGGCTTGGGATGAAGTGCTGTGCTTGCAAGGTGATGAGCGCCCCTTGGCGGCAGAGCTGGCTTGGCATCGGCAAGATCCAGGCAGCCTGTTTCACTTTGTGGATTGGAAGCGGCCACCCGCGCGCTTGGTGGAGCCAGGTCGTCCGGTCAGCGAAACCGAGCTGGCGCTGTTGAATCTGGTGGGGCCGTTGACGGGGATTCACTGGTCGTGGCCCGAGCGGCTGCCGAGTGAGCCAGCACAAGAGCTGCGTCAGCTCTTGCAAGAAACGCATCTCTTTCATAGTCCTGAAGATTTAAAAGACTACTTGCAACACCTGTATGCCGCCGGAGATCGTCAGGAGTATCTGGTCGCCTTCTCGATTTTTACGCTGCATCCTGAGCGCTTGGATCAAGAGCTTGAGCTGCAAGAGCAGGATGAGGCGCGCGATGAAGAGCAGGAAACCTATTATCAGCGTCTGCTGCGCGTCAAACACAATACCCTGGGTGTGAATGATGTTGATCTCTGTGCCTGGGATCTGGTGCAGCTGATCGATCTGGCTGTAGCGGGTTATCAACTGGGTTGGCTGAACCAGCAGGAATTGGCCGAGTGGCTTGAAAAAACGCAGCAGCTGTTAACGCGCAGCTATCACGGCTGGAGCGATTTTGCTGGTGCCTTGTTGGCTGGCTACAACTTCTTTATGAATGAAGGGCCGCAAAGAGGCGAGCTGCTTGAAGTCTTCAGTCAACGCCTGCTGGGCCTGCTGATTGCTGTTCCACCGCAAGCTGGGCTCTGGTCAACCCTGCACTGGCCGGGCGCACCAGCGCGGCGCTGGCAGGATACCAGTCATAGTCATCTGCCGCCCAAAAAGCGCCTGCATTAGAGGCGCTGGGTTGTTGATCAACAAACTGCCGTCACCAAGCCGCTGACCCAGTCGGCGGCTGTGATGGCAAGGTTTCGCGGCCATGAGGGGCCAGTAGATCTAAGTCTGGCCCTTTCGGGACCACTTGAGTCGGATTGATCTGTGTATGGCTCTGGTAGTAGTGGCCTTTGATATGCGCAAAGTTCACTGTCTGCGCGATGCCCGGCCATTGGTAGAGCTCCCTTAAATAGCCAAAGAGGGCGGGATAGTCAGCAATGCGGCGCAGGTTGCACTTAAAATGGCCAACATAGACCGCATCAAAGCGAATCAGTGTCGTCCACAAACGCCAGTCTGCTTCGGTGATCTGCGGGCCGCAGAGGTAGCGCTGCTGGCTGAGTAGGTTCTCTAGCGCATCCAGTTCTGCAAACAAAGGCTGCACGGCCTCTTCATAGGCTTCTTGTGTGGTCGCAAAGCCAGCACGATAAACCCCATTGTTAATGCGCTCGTAAACACGCGTGTTCATCGCATCGATCTGCTCGCGTAAAGCCAGCGGATAATAATCTCCCTCGTGGGCACCAAGATGATCAAAGACGGAGTTGAACATCCGAATGATCTCGGCTGATTCATTGCTGACTGGGCGCTGCTGCTTTTTATCCCATAGCAGTGGCACCGTGACGCGGCCGCTATACTGGGGCTCTGCCTGGGTGTAGAGCTGGTGCAGATAGTCAGCGCCAAAAAGCGGATCGGCGACGACGCCCGGCCCAGCTTGAAAAGTCCAGCCCTGCTCGCGCATCAACCAATGCACGACAGAGACATCGATCATCTTCTCGAGTCCTTTAAGCTGGCGAAAAATCAGCGTGCGATGCGCCCAAGGACAGGCCAGAGAAATATAGAGGTGATAACGCCCCGCTTCGGCCTGAAATCCAGCATCACCACTGGGACCGGCTTGACCATCTGGGGTAATCCAGTGGCGAAACTGGCTGGTAGAGCGAATAAAGCGCCCTTGATGGCTTGCTGTGTCATACCACTGGTCTTGCCACTGCCCATCGACTAATAAACCCATTGGCTGCTCCTCTCAAATTGTCAGGCGTCAGATCAAACCACTGTAAAGCGCGCATCCAGCGGGTGCAAGCGCATGGTCTTGATGAGGCCGGATACCTCCGTTGGGCTGCTTGAGGTATGATGAGTGCCTAATACTGTGGGAGATCAGCCAGTTGATCTCTCGGAAGCCTCTGATTAACTACTGCGCTTGGTCATGCTGCGTTGAAATTGGGTCTCAAAATGCTCATTTACTCCGTGTAAACTCCGCTTTTTCGATCAATTTCGCCCTGCGACCTACATGGATGTAGGAAGTGCAGCCATTCGTCTGGAACGAATGCTGCCCTGACCTGTGCTCGTGACGTTGATCAGAGGTTCCCTCGGTTTTTCTATTGATAAAAGAGATGTCATGAGTGCCTCCCAGGTGAGATTAAATAAATGGATCAGTGAAACCGGCCTCTGCTCACGTCGTGAGGCTGATCGCTTGATCGAAGAGGGTGTGGTGAAGGTGAACGGGCGCGTTGCCGATATGGGCGTGCGTGTGAGTGCGGAAGATGAGGTGCGGGTGCGTGGCAAGGCACTGCGCGCCAAGCCGCCAGCTGTTTATCTGGCCTATAACAAGCCAGTGGGCATCACCTGTACGACAGACCCAGAAGTCCCTGAGAATATCGTGGATGCGGTGGGCTATAAGAAAGGGCGCATTTTTCCGATAGGCCGCCTTGATAAGCCCTCGGAAGGCTTGATTTTTCTGACCAATGACGGAGATATCGTCAATAAGATTTTGCGTGCAGGGAATGCGCATGAAAAAGAGTATGTCGTTGAAGTCGATCGCCCTTTTGATACGGCCTTTTTACAGCGTATGGCGGCAGGTGTGCCGATTCTGGGTCAAGTGACCCAGCCTTGCCAGATTCGGGCTTTGGGGCCGCAGCGTTTCAATATTATTTTGACTCAGGGCTTGAATCGTCAAATTCGTCGCATGACCGAGTTTCTTGGTTATCAGGTCACGCGTCTGAAGCGGGTGCGGATTATGAATGTCAGTCTGGGCGGCTTAAAACCCGGCCAGTGGCGGCTGCTCAATCAGCAAGAGATGGCGCAGATCGAACAGATGCTGCATGACTCCAGCAAAACAGAAGAAGCCAGTCAGCGGATCGATGCGCCTCAAAAATCAGCTGCAAAGGCTGTTCAAAAGAAAGCGCGGGTATTGGCGTCAAAAGGTGGCTCAAAGCCCGCTGCGCGCGGTAGCAGCCACCCCTCTCAAGAGCGTGGCCGTAGCCAGCCTAGCGTCAAAAAAAGTAAAAAAGGGAAGAAAAGACAGACTTCGATCAAGCGTGCTTAGTCGGCTTTTGAGCACAATGATCGGCACTGGGCTTTTGCTTCTATACTGTGAAGAACGGCACTGAAAGGCTGCACCCTAGGTGTGATCAGATCAGTCAGATGCAAGCTCACTTTTTCAATGCAAAGCAGGTGAAGACCATGGCCACAACTGCACTTTCTCGCTTAGATCAGGCTCTTTTATGGCTTGAAGGGCTACAACAGGCGGAAGATGCCTGCTTTATGCTTGAGGTTGAACCCGGGCAGGCCTTGCGCGTGGTGGCCACCAATCCGGCCTTTGATCTGGCACTGGATGTGCCTGTGGGCAGCTTGCACGGTCAGCCTTTGCAAGCTTGCCTGCCGCCTAAAATGCTGGCCGAGCTGGAGGAGCGTTTTAAGCTCTGTGCCGAGACAGGTGAGGCCCAGGAGTATGATCTTCAAACCAGCCAGCGCCGCTCGATAGCAGAGCCCTCTGCTTTGGCGCATCCCGGAACGCCAGAGCGCATCAATACGCGTCTGGCCCCGATCAAGGATGAACAAGGTCAGGTGACCCATCTGCTCGGCATTTCGCGTGTGGTGACTGATCGACGCTTAGAAGAGGCTTATAAAGAGCGCTGGTATAAGCTGACCCATCAATTACCTGGTATTCCCTTTGAGCTGCATCAAGAAAAAGACCGGCCATTAAGGCTATCTTTGGTCGGCCCCAAGTTAAGCTTTATTTTAGGGATATCTTTACAGGAAGTCCGGCAGCAGCTGAGTTGTTTTTTTGAGCGCATACACCCGGATGATATGCTGCCGTTGCAGCAAAAAGCACTGCAAGCCTCCCAGCAACTGGCTGATTTGAAAACCGCCTTTCGCTATCGCCATCCAGATCAGGCCACCCGCTGGCTGCAGGTGCACGCCACTCCTGAGCCTGATGCCGAGGGGGGCTGGATCTGGTATGGCTACTTGACTGATGTTACACAACACTATGATCAGCAAGCGAATTTGAAATACTTGGCAACACATGATGCATTGACAGGTCTCCCTAATCGCAGTTTATTCTTGGAGACTTTAGAGCAGGCACTGGCTGCTGCGGCAGATGATCAGACGGCGTTGGCTTTACTGTTTATTGATCTGGACAAGTTTAAGCCGATTAATGATGAGCTGGGCCACAAGGCCGGTGATCGTGTGTTAAAAGAAATCGCCGGTCGGATGCGAGAGCTACTCTGTGCTGGTGATTTGCTGGCGCGCCTCGGTGGAGATGAATTTGTCATCCTGATGACCAGCCGCAAGTTAGATCGGGTTGAAATTCAAGCGCTGGATTTGGCCGAGCAGGTGATCCAGCGGATTAGTCAGCCGCTCTTTTTTCGCCATGGTGAGCAGCGTCATATCGGTGCCAGTATCGGGATCAGTCTTTATCCGCAGCATGCACAGGATGCCGATGCTTTGATTGTGATGAGTGATGATGCCATGTATGCCGCCAAGCATGCTGGACGCGGGCGCGCCTGCTTAGCTTCTTCCGCCCATCAGATAAAAAGTAAGCCCTAGCGTCGCTGCTGATCCAGTGAAGGAACCTCTGCTCAACCCAGCATCAACAAGCGCAATAGTTCTCCAGAGGCTTCTTAGTCACCAGGCCGTCTCTGTTTTGATATCAACAGGTAACCACCTTGACACAACTGGATTTAAGCCGCCAGCAGGCGATTCTTGAAGCTTCACAAGAAATGATTGTGACCATCTCACCCAGTGAGCGTTTGCTCTATCTGAATCTGGCTGGGCGACAGATGTTGGCGATTCCAGATCAGGTGGCATTAGATGAGCAGCCTTTTTTTGTGCAGTCCTTCCATAGTGCTGCTCAGTATCGGCAGCTAAAAGAAGAGGTTTTTCCTGCGCTGCTGGCGGGGGCAGGTCGTTGGCAAGGTGAGCTGGAGCTGCGCAATCTCAGCGGGCAAAAGCTGCCGGTACGGGCCACGATTATTGCGCATCGGGACGAGCAAGGGCAGATCCTCTGGCTGACGGGCATCATGCGTGACGTGAGCCGCCATAAACAGTTGGAAACCCAGCAACGTCTGGCGATGCGTGTGTTTGAAAATACCATTGAAGGCATTATCGTCACGGATGCCGACGCGCGGATTCAGCAGGTCAATCAGGCCTTTTGCGATATTACCGGTTATAGCGCACTCGAGGTGATTGGCAAAACGCCCAAGATCCTGCGCTCTGAACTCCATGATCGCGACTTTTATCAAGCTATGTGGCACAGCATTGCTGAGCAAGATCGTTGGCAGGGCGAAGTCTGGAATCGGCGCAAGGACGGCAGTGTGTTCTTGGAATGGCTGTCGATCAACTGCGTGCGCAATGCACAGGGCGAGATCGAAAACTACATCTCCATTTTTCATGATTTGACTGAACTGCGCGCCAAGGAAGCCAAAATAGAGCATCTGGCCAGCCATGATCCATTGACCGGCTTAGGCAATCGCCGTTTGTTGGATCAGCGTATGAATCATGCTATTCGTCATGCGCGCGCCTATCAACAGGGCTTGGCCTTGCTGGCGATCGATCTTGGGCATATTCAGCTTTTGAATGAAAGCCTGGGTTATAACTGGTGTGATCGCTTTATTCGTGAGCAAAGCCAGCGCTTAAAGCTGATTGCAGATCCTACAGCCACGCTGGTGCGTATCGGTTCAGATGAGTTTGCTCTGCTATTGGAAAATGGCGCCTCTACCCATGAACTCAGCCAGCTGGCGCAGCAGATTAAAGAAGCGCTTCAGCAAGAAGTGGTGCTGGATCAGCATCGCATCGTGATGAGCCCCTCCATCGGTATTGCTCTTTATCCTCAGGATGCCTTGCATGCTGAGGGTTTGCTGATCAATGCGCAGGCTGCCTTGCTTGATGCCAAGGAAGTCGGGCGCGACACCTTCCGTTTTTTTGATCAGCAGATGAGCCGCGAGGCGCGTGATCGCCTCAAGCTTGAGCAGGCACTGCGTCACGCTATTTTAGGCGGAGGCCTGAGTCTGCATTATCAGCCGAAAATACATCTGCACAGCGGGCAGGTTTCTGGTGCTGAGGCACTGCTGCGCTGGGAGCACCCTGAGCTGGGTGTTTTATCGCCGGGTGTCTTTATTCCCTTGGCAGAAACATCAGGTTTGATTGTGGAGATCGGGGCTTGGGTGCTGCGTGAAGCCTGCACCCACTTGCGGGCCTGGCGTGAGCAGGGCTTGGCTTGTCCACGGGTGGCCGTGAATCTGGCCGTGCAGCAACTGGATCAGGCTGGTTTTGCCCACTGGTTAGAAGCCTTACTCGAAGACTACCAGCTCAGTGTGGATGATCTGGAATTAGAAATCACAGAAACCAGCCTGATGAAAAACGAGAAGCGCGCCCTGGCTTGTCTGGCTGAGCTGCGTAGTAAGGGCTTTCATATCGCGCTGGATGATTTTGGGACAGGCTATTCGAGTCTGTCTTATTTGCGTAAGCTGCCGCTAACGACCTTAAAGATCGATCGCTCCTTTATCTTGGATATGAGTGAAGATCCTGCCAGTCTCAGTATTGTTAAAACCATCGTACAGCTGGCGCAGAACCTAGGCTTGGGCTTGGTGGCCGAGGGGGTGGAAAATGCAGCCCAAGCCGAGCAGCTCATCGCGCTGGGTTGCCCCTTGGCGCAGGGGTTTTATTTCCATAAGCCTTTGCATCAACAAGCTTTTGAAGCCTTATTAATCGCTGGCACACCAGTATAAGACTTGCTCTTGCGCGCGTTTTTGCCGCATTATGTAGCAATCTTTCTCATTTAACCTGGCTGGTGGCCTTGGATGCGCCTGAAATCTGATTCTTCTTCTCCACCTTTTTCCTCTGGTGTCTCGCGTCGTCAATTCCTTGGATTATCTGGTGCGCTGGCTGCGGCAAGCTGGCTCAGTGGTTGTGCAGTTTCTGGCGCTCGTCCTGTGCCGGCCGCTGGACAAGTACAACTGCTGTTTTATGCCGATACCTTGGCCCAGTGGTTGCCCAGCTGGGTGCACCCGCGTGCAACGCACCTTGGGCCGATGGCACTGCTTGGCCAAGCGCCCTATATCACCGAAGAAGATCGTCTAACGGCTTTAGGGCTGACTGCTGAAGACAGATCGGCTGCTTGGCTCACCGCAGGTGCGGCCCGCCAGCAACCCCAGCAGATGGGCGGCTATGCACGCTTGGCGCAGGCCTTAGAGGATCAGCGTCAGCAGCATCAAGGCCCGACAGTGACGCTGGAAGCCGGTCAGTGCTGGACAGGCAGCGGATTGGCGCAGCTCAGTGAAGGGCGCCACGGGCCAGAATCCAGCCACTGGTTAGGTGCAGATCTGCGTTTAGCCAGTGATGAAGCCCAGCGCTGGCCGGCACGTTGGCCGCAGATGAAGCGTGATTTTGGTCGTCCGATTCTGGATGCTGAGCAGCCGTTTACTCTGCTCAATGCCCAGGGTCTGCAACTGGGTGTGTTGGGGATCGCCGATCCCTGGCGGACAGGTCAGGCGCAGCAATCCGGCTGGAGCGCTGAACAGTGGGCGTTGCAGATTCAGCAGCAGATTAACCTCTATCGTCAGCAGGCAGATCTATTGCTGCTGGTCACGGATGCCGGCACTAATCCCAGTTTATGGTTGGCGCAGCAGCTCAGCGGGGCGGCGATGCTATTCAGCGCTGGCGGTCAGGATCTCTGGCCGGAGCCTCTGTTGCCAGCCTCAGGTGCTGCTGCCTTGCCTGTGTGCTGTGCCGGTCAGCTGGGGCAAGGCTATTTTGCCGTGGATTTTTATGTTGAAGCGGGGCAGTGGCGCTATCAAGGTGGGTTTCAACCACTTCTTGCAGAGCAACCAGAAGCGCCAGCAGTGCAGCGGCGGATCGCCCAGCTACGGGCACCCTATGGCCGTTGGCTGGATGAGCCTTTGGCCACCAGCCCGAACTGGTTATATCGTCAGGCTACGCTCGCAGGGAGCTGGGATGCGTTGATCGCGGCTGCATTGGCGTCTACAGGGGCACGTCTGACCTTGGCGCCCGGTGTGCGTACTGGTTTGGCCTTGCCGCCGGATCATCCTATTACGCGTGAGCATCTGTTGAGTCTGACAGCGGGATTGAATGCGCCGGTCTTTAAACTGCCGGCCACCCAAGCCCAGCTGCGCGCGCGTTTAGAAGCGGGTGCAGATGAGTTGATTGGCGAGAGCTGGTGGTTGCATTCAAGTCGGGATCTGCCGCGTTTGAGTGGTAGCCACTATGTCTTGCGCTATCAGGCCGCGCTGGGACAGCGGGTCGCTGATCTGGAGTGGCCAAGTTCCACCACCCGCGCTCAACTCGACACGGCGGGCTGGTCGCCGAGTTATCAGGGTGAAGGCCCGCCCTTGTGGCAGTTGATGGAAGGCTGGTTGCGTCAGCGCCCAGCCAGTTGGACGCTGCCTCAGATGGAGCAGCCGAGTCTGGCTTTTGTTGAAGGCCATCCCGGTTGGCATCCTGAGGCCACCGCAGCAGGTGCGCTGTGATTGCTCGATTCAAAAACGCTCGCTGGGCCCTTCTCGTCAGTCGCTGTTTTGGCTGGCTCGGCTGGTTGCTGGTGCTCTGGCTGGTGGCTGGGCTGAGTTGGCGTCTGTGGCTCTGGTGGCAGCCAGTGCCCACACCCGAGGCGATCTTGCCGCCTGCCCCCGCGCTGATTTGGCCTGCTCAACTGGATCAATACTGGCTGAGTGCCTCGCCCTCAGTCGCTCAGCCAGTCTTGCCGATTCAGCCCAGCCGTCTGTCGATCCAGCTGCAAGGTCTTTTTCTCTCCGATGAGCCGCAGCGCTCGGTGGTCTTGTTGCGCTATCGTCAGCGAGATTATGTGTTGAGTCCCGGCGATGAGCTGGAGGCTGGCTTGGTTTTAGAGGCGATTCAGCCAGAGGCACTGATCTTTGTGCGTGATGGACAGCGCGAAAGTGTCGCGCTGAACTGGCGATCGACCGGGCCGCAAGTGATTGGACCCGCTGCTGAATCTGCCCCAGCGCGTGCAACGACGACGCGTCCGTCCACCTCTCAACCCAGTGCGCCGCCAGCGGCACGGCCTGCGCTGCCTCCGGCGGCGACTGAAGCCGTGAGTGCGGCCCCATTGATTGATGAATTTGGTCCTGATTTTCGTCAGCGGTTGCTGAATGATCCGTTGCAATTAATGCGTTATATCACGCTGGTGCCGGTGCAGCAGGAAGGTCAGCTGTATGGGTTTCGCCTCAACCCAGGGAGCCAGCGCGCCTTGTTTGAGCAGCTTGGCTTGCAGCCGGGAGATCTGCTGGTCAGCGTGGATGGACAGCCAGTCAATAACACGGCAGCGATGATGCGCTTACCTCAACAATTGCGTGATGCGCGCAGTGTTGATCTGATCATAGAGCGAGAGGGCCAACAACGCCCCCTCCGTTTGGAAATGGAGTAGAACAAGTGAAGCCATGTGGATCGCGGTTCTTGTTGAGAGACTGGCTGGCAAAGACGCTGCTGGTCGGCTGTTTGCTGCTGGGTGCTGGGCTGACTCAGGTTGCGGCCAGCGAGCGTTTTGCTGTCAATATGCAGGAAGTTGAACTGGCTGATTTTATCGCCAGTGTCGAGCGGATTACCGGCCATATTTATCTGGTTGATCCGCGTGTGCGCGGCCGAGTGACCTTGCGCAGCCAGCAGCGTTTAACCGCCGAAGAGGTGTATCAGGTTTTTCTCTCCCAGTTGCGTGTACAAGGCTTTGCCTTGGTGCCGCTGGCCGACAATCGTTATCGGATCGTACCTGAGCAAACCGCACGGCTTGAATCCATTCCTGTTGAAGGCGAGAGCGGCCCCAATTCTGATGGTCAGGATCTGCTCGCGACACGGGTCATCAGCCTGCAGCATTCAGATGCAGCGCAGGTGGTCAATATTCTGACCCCCTTAATGGATCGGCGGATCGGGGTGATTAGCCACTATGCACCCACCAACTTGCTGATTTTGACTGACTGGGGCACCAATCTTGAGCGCTTAACCCATTTGGTGCGCCGTATTGATCAGGCCAGCAGTGATCAGCTGAGCGTCATTCCGCTTGAACATGCTGCCGCGACAGAAATGCAGAACCTGCTCATTCAGCTGCTGCGGCGTGAAGGCCAAAGTGGTCAGCCGCCAGAAATCCTGGCCGATACCCGCCTGAATCTCTTATTGGTGCGGGGCGATCTTGCCACGCGGCAAGAGGTTGAGCGTCTGGTGCTGGATCTCGATCAGCCTGTTGAGCGCTCCGCCAATACGCAGGTGTTTTATCTGCGTCATGCCAAGGCCAACGAGATGGTCGGGCTCTTGCAAGCCTTGGTACAGGATGAAGAGCAGAGCGGCCAAACACGCCGTATGACCATTCAAGCCCATGAATCGACGAATGCTCTGGTGATTGCTGGCTCGCCAGATCAGCTGCGCGAAATGCGTTTGGTGATTGAGCAGTTGGATATCCGCCGTGCTCAGGTGCTGGTTGAGGCGATTATTGTCGAAATGTCAGAAAGCCGCGCGCGTGATCTGGGAGTGCAGTGGCTCTTCTGGGATCAATCCGGCAACTCGATGCCCTTAATATCCAGCAACTTCCCCGGCAATGCGGGCGGCGCGATGAATGCCGTTACTGGCAGCTTGTTATCGGGCAATACCAGTGAGCTGGCGGAATCCTTAAGTGGTTTGCAGGGTATTACGGGTGGCGTGGGGCGCTTGAGTTCGCGTGGTCTCAGCTTTGGCGCGCTGCTGAATGCGCTCCAATCTGAATCTGATTTCAATATCCTATCCACGCCAAGCCTGCTCACGCTGGACAATGCTGAAGCCACGATTCTCGTCGGGCAGGAAGTGCCTTTTGTGACCGGCTCAACCATCGGCGATAACAATACCAATCCCTTCCAAACGATTCAGCGTCGTGAGGTGGGGGTGCGCTTGCAGATACGCCCGCAGATTAACGATGGCAATTCAGTGCGTCTTGAGATAGAGCAGGAGGTTTCCAATATCGAAGACTCCTCGCGCGCCAGCGACATCATTACCAACAAGCGCGAAATCCGTACCACCGTGATGGCCGATGATCAGGATATTATCGTTCTGGGCGGCTTGATTCGTGAGGATGAGCAGGAAATCCGTCGCCAAGTGCCGTGGTTGGGGGATCTGCCCTGGATAGGTGCGCTGTTTCGCTCCACCAGTATTCAGCGCGAAAATCGCAATTTGATGGTCTTTATCCAGCCGCGCATCGTGCAGGATCGTGAGGCGCTGCTGCAAGTCAGTGGTGAGAAGTACCGCTATATGCAGGCGGCCCAGTTGCTGCGTTCAGGGGCGCGCCACTCGATGCCTGATTGGCCCTATCAGGACAGCCAGCAAGGGTTAACCTTACAGCAGGTGCTGCCCTCGCGTCGCGAGCAGTTGCAGCCATGAATCCAGCGCTGAGCTATCGTTTTGCCAAGCGTCAAGGTGTGGCGTTAGAGCTGCGTGCCGGACAGAGGCACCTGATCCTGCGTGAGGACGCCCCCCTGGCCGCCTGGCAGGAAGTCGTGCGGGTTTGGGGTGATCCGGCCAGTCTGGAGCGTTTAGATAAGGCGGCTTTTGAGCAGCGGCTGGCGCGTCTTTATGAGGGCGGCTCAGGTGCGGCAGCAGATTTGATCGAAGGGCTCAGTGAACAGGTGAATCTGGCTAGCCTGATGGATGAGCTGCCCAAGATCGAAGACCTGATGGACAGCGAAAACGAGGCCCCGATTATCCGCCTGATCAATGGTCTTTTCAGCGAAGCACTGCGTCGTCATGCTTCGGATATCCATATCGAAACCTTTGAGCAGCAGCTGGTGGTGCGCTTGCGTGTTGATGGCGTGTTGATCGAAGTGCTGCGTCCTCCACGCCAGCTGGCGCCGATGCTGGTCTCGCGCATTAAAGTCATGTCGCATCTGGATATTGCTGAAAAGCGCCACCCTCAGGATGGACGGATTACCCTGCGCGCCGCCGGACGCGAGGTGGATATTCGTGTTTCCACGCTGCCCTCGATCTATGGCGAGCGGGTGGTCATGCGTCTTCTGGATAAAAATGCGGCGCTGATGGGGCTGGATGATCTGGGGATGCCCAAGCCTATCGTCAGCGCCTATCGTGATCTGCTGCAACAGCCGAACGGGATCGTGCTGATTACCGGCCCAACAGGGTCAGGAAAAACCACCAGCCTCTATGCCAGTTTGAACCAGCTCAATGATGCCAGTCGCAATATCCTCACCGTTGAAGATCCGGTGGAATATGCTATTGCGGGGATCGGCCAAACCGCAGTCAATGTCAAGGCAGGCATGACCTTTGCCAAGGGCTTGCGGGCTATTTTGCGCCAAGATCCAGATGTGGTGATGATTGGTGAAATCCGTGATCTTGAAACGGCCTCGATAGCGGTGCAAGCTAGTTTAACGGGCCATTTGGTGCTCTCAACCCTGCATACCAATTCAGCACTGGGGGCGATTACTCGTCTGCGTGATATGGGGATTGAACCCTTTTTGCTGGCCTCCAGTTTGAAGGGCGTGATGGCCCAGCGTTTGGTCAGACGCTTATGCCCAGCTTGCGCGCAGCCGCGTCCTCTGCTGGCTTCAGAAGCTCAGCTGCTAGGTGATGCCGCGCTGGGTGTGACCCATATTCGCGTGCCTCAGGGCTGTCCCGCTTGCCAACAAACGGGCTATCAAGGCCGTATCGGGATCTATGAATGGATTCCAATCGACAGCCAGTTGATGGCGATGATTCATGATGGTGCTGCCGAAGCGCAGATGGCCGAGTGGGTTTTCCAGCGTTGGCCGAGTTTACTCAGTGCGGGGATGGCCCGCGTTGCGGCAGGAGAAACCAGCCTGGAAGAACTACTGCGGGTGACACGCCAGTAGCGCGTGCACGAAGGAGAAAAAAGACAGCATGGCAGGATTTCGTTATCAGGCTCTGGATCAACAAGGCAAGCTGCACAAGGGTGTGGTCGAGGCTGAATCCGAGCGTCACGCGCGTCAAGTCCTGCGTGATCAAGGACTGTTTCCGCGTCAGGTTCAGTCAGGCGTGCCGCGTGCCAGTAGCGCCACACGCTCGCGTTCACGCTCAGGGCATCTCAGTGCAGACCAGCTGGCGTTAATGACGCGTCAGCTGGCAACGCTCTTATCTTCGGGTTTGGCGCTTGAGCAGGCTTTGGAGACGCTGGCACGGCAAGCTGAGGGTGATCGTCAGCGCAGTCTGCTGCTTGGCGTGCGGGCTCAGGTGCGGGAAGGCCATAGCTTGGCGCAGAGCCTACAGCACTGGCCAAAAACCTTTGATCGCCTTTATACCTCGTTGGTGGCGGCGGGTGAAAAGGCCGGCTGTCTGGATCAGGTGCTGCTGCGTTTAGCGGACTATTTAGAAATCAGCCAGAAACAGCGCCAAAAAGCCAAGATGGCACTGGTGTATCCTCTGGTGCTGACCTTGGTGTCCCTGTTGATTGTGATGGCCTTGATGACCTTTGTGGTGCCCAAGATTGTCAGCCAGTTTGAGCATGCCAACCAAACCCTGCCCGCCATTACCCGTGGATTAATTCAGGTCAGTGATTTTTTACAGAACTGGGGCTGGGTCAGTGGGCTGGCCTTGATCTGCCTCTTGTGGTTGGTTCGCGTGTTGCTGCGTGATCCGCAGCGGGCGCGACGCTGGCACCAGCTGCAACTGGGCTTGCCGGCACTCGGCCGTTTGGTGCGTGCCTTGAATACGGCACGTTTGGCGCGCACGGTCGCGATCTTGACTGCCAGTGGTGTCCCGCTGTTATCGGCCTTGCAGGTCGCGCGGGAAACGCTGGGCAACCTGTTTATGCAGCAGCAGGTGGATCAGCTGACGCTGACAGTGCGAGAAGGCCGCAGTTTGCACCGTGCTTTAGAGCAGGCGGGCTGCTTTCCACCGATGATGGTGTATATGGTGGCCAGCGGTGAAGCCAGTGGTGAGCTGGATCAAATGCTGTTGCGTGTAGCGGATTTACAAGATAGTGAATTCCAGCAAAAGGTTGAAATGAGTCTGGCGCTTTTTGAGCCGATGATGATTCTGGTGATGGGGGCGGTGGTGCTGACGATTGTGATGGCGATTTTACTGCCGATTATGCAGTTAAATTCGGCTTTGAGTTTTTGATTCTGCCTTTCGAGGCCTTGACTGACTGAATCCGGCCCTGCCTTCAGGAGCGGATATAAGAGAAAAAAGGAGTAAGAATATGTCTTCTGCTGCGCCTGCGCATCGCCTGCGTCAAACAGGCTTTACCCTGCTTGAAGTGATGGTGGTGCTGGTCATTATTGGTTTGTTGATTGCGATTGTGGCCCCGAATGTGCTCGATAATCAGGATCGGGCAATGGTACAAAAGGCGCGGGCGGATATTGCCAGTCTCGAACAGGCCGTGACCCTCTATCGACTGGATAACTTTAATCCGCCGACCACCGAGCAAGGTTTAGAAGCGCTGGTCCGGCGGCCGACAGTCGCTCCCTTGCCGCAGAACTATCGTGCTGATGGTTATTTAGGCCGTGGTCGTGTGCCACTTGATCCCTGGGGCAATCCCTACCAGTATCGCTCACCGGGAGAGCATGGCCGCTTTGATATCTTCTCCTTCGGCGCGGATGGTCGCCCTGGCGGTGAGGGCATCAATGCTGAAATAGGCAACTGGCAGCTCTAAAGTGTCCGCCATGCGCGCACAGGGCTTCACGCTGCTTGAGGTGCTGGTGGTGCTGTTGATTCTTGGCCTGATGACCGGTGTGGCGGTGATCAGCCTGCGTCAAGACCCGCAAAGCCGACTCGATCAGCAAGCCCGTCTGCTGGCGCAGGATTTTACCTATGCCCGCGATCTGGCGATCCAGCGTCATCGTTTGGTTGGCTGGCATTTACAAGCCCAGCAGAGTCATTTTTCGCAGCGGACTTCCTTGGGCGAGTGGCAAGCCTATGTCAGTCGTGCCTTGCCGACGCGCCAACTGCCTGATGGGATGATCCTGCGCGCCAGTGTTGATTGGCAATCGGATCAGAAGGCACAACAGGGTGACTGGCCGCAGCTGATCTTTATGCCCGATGGCAGTGTCACCCCGCTGACCTTGCATTGGCAGTATCAAGAAGCTGAGCGTGCGCTCAGACTCAGCGCACAGGGCGTTGAATGGTTATCCGAGGACACTCCATGAGCCCAGCATTGAAGGTCGATCTGCCACAGCAGCAGGGGCTGACACTGATCGAAGTGCTGGTGGCCTTGTTGATTTTGGCTGTTCTGGCTGCCAGCAGCACACAGGTGGTCTCGCAAGCAATAGATTTGCGTCTGGAGGCCGAACAGCGTGCAGTGGCCCACTTGTGCGCCGCCAGTCTCTTGGTCGAACAACAGTTGGCCACTGAGTGGCCAGATCTGGGCACGCAAGAGGGCGAGCAGCCGCAAGGCCATTTTATTTGCTATTGGCGTATTGAGGTGCAGGGCACGCCCGCGCCTCGATTGCGTCGTCTGGATATTGAAGTGGGCATGGAGGCCGCCCGCACGCGGACTCTGGCCCGTGTTTCTGGTTTTGTGGGGCAGCCCTAATGTCGGTGATGCAGAAGTGCCACGCTAGTCAGCCAGACCGCCCCACTGAAGGCGTACAGCAGGGATTTACACTGCTGGAAGTGCTGGTTGCGTTGGCTCTGTTGGCCACCTTGGGTGTCGCGCTGACCTTCTTGCTGACACAGGTGATCGATGCGCGTGATCAGCTGGCGCAAAGGCGCACTCAGGGTGTGGATCAACTGGTCAGCTTTGTGCAGCGCGTCGATCGTCAGCTGAATCAGGCCGTGGTGCGCTTTCCGCATGAGTTTGGGCGTCCGCATCAGCAGGCCCTGGTGGTCGAGCAGGATAGCTTGCAATGGGTCAGTGCAGGCCAGTGGGTCTTGCCCTTGCAGGACTATGCCACTCGCCTGCGCGTCTGGCGTCTGCGCTGGCTGGCAGAAGAACAGCAGCTGCGTTTGGAAAGTCACGGCTGGCTCGATCTGGCTGATGCCGCGCCTTGGCAGCTGGTTGATCAGCTGGACGGTGTGAGTGAGGTGGAATGGACCTTTTTTCATCAGGGAGCTTGGCAGCGCAATTTGCCAGAAGAGCTGCCGCGTGCGCTGCGTCTGCAGCTGACTTGGCAAGAGGCGGTTTATCAGCGCCCTATCTTGCTCCCTGAATGGATCGTGTTGCGCGGTCCCCCAGTTTTGGATGAAACACCGTGATCCACAAATCCAGCCAAAGAGCTTGTTCTCGTTTGATGCCGCGTGCCGACCAGCAGCGCGGTGTGGCTTTGCTCGCTGTTTTGCTGGTTTTGGTGGTGGTCACCAGTCTCCTGGTCCAGCTGCAACAACAGACACGTCAGGATCTGGCGCTGATGGAAATTCAAGCGCTGCAGCAACAGGGCTGGGGTTATCTTCTGGGGGCAGAGGCCTTAGGGCGTCAGGTACTAACGGATGGCCGTCTACGAGAGCAGCCGCGCTGGTGGGCCACCTTGCGGGGCGAGCCTCTGGCCTATCCGGTTGATGAAGGCCTGTTGAGTTTGCAGGTGAAGGATCTGCGCACCTGTATGAATCTGAATCATCTGGCGGGTATCACCAGTGATGCGGCCAGTGCTGATCTGCCCGAGCTGCTGCCTTGGCGCTTGTACTTGGAGCAGCTGCGACAACAGGAGGCCTGGCAGCTGGATTGGTCGCCGGAGGTGTTTTTAGATCGTGTGCGCGATTGGGTGGATGCCGATAGCCAAGTGCTGGAGTGGGGCGCGGAGACAGGGCAGTATCTGATGGCGGAGCCTGCGCGGGTAGCGGCCAACCAGCCGCTGGCCGATCTATCCGAGCTGAATCTGATCTGGCCGGCCTCGCGCGAGCGTCTGGCGCAGTTACCTGCCAGTCTCTGTCAGCTGCCTTCAAGCGCGCTGCGCCTGAATGTCAATAATCTGGCCGAGGCGGATTTATTTCTGCTCTGGTCGGTTATGGAAGGGCAGGTCAGCTGGGTTGAACTCCAGAGCTGGTGGAGTGAGCGCCCAGATGTGGGCTACACCAGCTTGGATGATTTTTGGACAGCGCTGAACACGGCAGCCGCTCAGGACCCTCAGTGGAAGAGTCGTGTCAGCGGGCGCTTGATGCTGGTCAGTGATTTTTATCGTTTACAAATAGAGATGCAACTGCATGATATTGATCTGATTTTTGAAGTGGATCTCTATCTGAGTCCTCAGGCGGAAACGCGGATTTATGCGCGCCGTTGGGGGCCAGTGGATGGGCGACGGAGTTTGGTCGATCAGGTTGTTGAATGAGGAAAGCAGTATGTTCAGTCATCGCTGGCTGCGGCCGGCACTAAGAACACAGCAGCATCAGCCCCATTATCTGCTCTATCTGGGGCAGGAGGCGGCAGAAGACCAGCTCTGGGTTGCGCAGGCTGGCCGCTTGCAGCCGCTGGATCTGGCCGATCTTCATGACCGAGGGCCTAGGGTGTCGGCTTGGCCAACCTTTGTGCTGCTTGATCTAAAGGCCGTGCGCGTCGATCGGCTGGCCCTGCCGCCCGGCGTCAAGCCGCAGGAAGCGCCCTTGTTGATCGAAGATGAACTCGCTGAGCCGCTGGAAGCCCTTGAACATCATGTTTGGCAGCGTCAGGGGCGAGAAATCTTATTGCTGAGCTGGTCACGAGAGCAGCGGCAAGCTTGGCAAGAGCGTCTGGATGCGTTGGAGCTGCGCATTCAGGGGGCCTTGCCCATGTCGCTGGCTTTAAGCCATTGGCATCAATCACTGGGCGCGAGGTCGCCTTGGCGTATTGAATGGGGTCAGCGGCGTTTTTTGGTGACGGGCCAGCCCGAAGCCGCGATTTCTTTTCCTGCTGAGTGTGAGTCCTTATTAGCCCAGCAAGCTGGCTTTTTGCGTGCGCTGGAGGCCGAGCCACCCATTGAGACACAGCTGCTGGATCAGCAGAGCTGGTCCGCTCTGGATGCGGCCTTGCCTCGGCGTTTGTTTCGCTTATGGCGACCAGGCTTGGGTGCACTATGGCGTCAGCCAGGCCGTTCTTGGCCTTGGCAAAAAATCAGGCCGCTCGCCCCTTGGTTGGTGGCCGCCTGCCTTTGGCCTTGGGCTACGGCGGCGATTGTGCCTGCGCAGGATTGGCGTACCCCCTTGGCTCCCTTGCTGGATGTCTCGATGAGAACGCCGGAGCAGGCCCGTCTTGATTTACAGCAGCGCCTAGAAGCCGTACAGCAGCTGCGAGAACGCCAGCATCAAGCCTTGAGCCTCTGGGAGCCCATCGCGCAGCAACTCGCACAGCAACCCAGTTGGCGCTTGGTGGCTTGGCAAGCGGATGCGACGGGATTACAGCTTCGCCTAGAGGGGGTCGAAGAAGCGCAGCGTGCTGATGTCGAGGCCTGGGGTGGCATCTGGCAGTTTGATGGACAGCAGGCGCAAGGTCAGTGGCACTTTGAATGATCGCAAGAGGTAGGCAATGTTAAGAGTGTGGCAGGAATTCTGGCAGCAGCGCGCACCGCGTGAGCAGGCCTTGTTGCGCTGGGGTGGGCCGCTCGCCCTGCTGCTGGTGTTGTATCTGCTGGTGGGGCAGCTGAATCTGCGCTGGCCTCCAACCAGTCATACCCTAGATGCCTCGCCGCAGGCGCTGGACTTATTGGTTGAGCAGGCACAGCGCCATCTCCGCCCCGTGCAGCCGATGACAGCGGATCGCTGGCGCTTGCTGCTGCGTGAACAAGGTTGGCGTGAGACCCAGGTGCTTGAGCAGGATGGTGGTTGGCAGGTATCTGGTCAGGTGCAAGGGCCACGGCAGGTCGAAGCGCTGCTGAGCTGGGCGCAGCAGCAGGGATGGTTGTGGACCAGTGTCGCCTTAGAGGGTCAGCCTCTGCAAGTGCGCGTGCAGCTGGTGGCCTTTCCATAACAGGAGCGGATGGATGAAGCGAATCAAAAAAGCCCTCTGGGTGAGCCTGAGCGGGATACTGCTGAGCGTTTTTTTTCTCTTGGCGCTGGTCTACCAAACCCCAGCGGTGTGGATCACCCATCAACTTGAAAGCCGCTGGCCTGAATTACGCTTTGTTGGCGTCACAGGGCATCTCGGCCAAGGTAGTATTGAGCAGCTGCATTGGCATGAGTGGCGTCTTGATCAGCTTGGCTGGCGCTGGTCGCTGCTGTCCTTGGTGCTGCTGAAGCCGCGCTTTGAGGTCACGCTTGGTGAGGAGGCGGCTTGGCAAGCCCAGCTGAGTGCCACACCTTGGGGCCGTGTGGATCTTGGTGTGAGCGCGGGTGATCTGCGTGCGCTGCCTCAGGGAGCAGGGCTGGATCTGGCTGGTCGGCTGAATGGTCACTTGGCGTTGCAGGCCAATTGGCGGCAGGCCAGTTGTGTTGGGCTAGAGGGACATTGGCAGGGTGAGTTGCAGCTGCTGGCGCCTGTGCAGTTGGATCTGGGCGCGGTGTTTTTTGAAGCCGATTGCGCGGATGTGCAAGAGCTGCACTGGCAGCTGCGTGCGGTTGAGGATCAGCATCGCCTCACCTTGGAAGGCAGCGTGCTGGCGCAGCAATGGCGTTTTCAGGGGCAGGCGGATCTGGATGCCACCAGTCCGTTGCTGAGCTGGATGGGCTTATTACGCTGGCGCAGTGTTCCCAGTCAAACGCCAGGTTTGGAGCAGGGCTTTCAGGGACGTGCCAGCGGACGTTGGTAACGATCCGCTGGTTCTGCTGAGCTTCAGGGGCGATGCCAGGCGGCGGCAATCAGCCTGACCCGCCCAGAGCGCAGATTCTCCGCCAGATTGCGCCCCATCTGCACAAAATCAGCCCCAAAAATCAGCTGCGGAGTCAGGATACCGGCCTGACCGCGAGCCTCGCGTTGCGCGTGCTTGCTGCGCCAAGCCGTCGCCGCAGCACTGATATCTTGATGATAATCCTGCACCAGCCCAGCTTGCAGCAGCCGCTGATAGAGGGCTTCGGGTGTCAGCAGATGGCTCTGCTCAGCTTGACGCGCCCAAGGGACAGGCAGCAACAGGGGTTCGGTGTTCTCACCCTGCACAACCTCATGCAACAGCAGTTGGCCGCCTGGCTTGAGCAGACGGTGAATTTCTGCCAGTACAGAGGTCAGATCGGGCATATTGAGCAGGCTGTGCTGACAGAGCACATAGTCAAAACTGGCTTCGGCCAGCGGCAGTTGGGCTGCATCCGCGCATAAAAAAGAACAGGCTTGGGCCAAGCCTGTCGCCAGTGTTAAACGGGTTGCCACCTGAATAAACTCAGGTGTGATATCCACCCCGAGTGTTTGGCAGCCATACTCATGGGCGAGCAGGCGACTGCTGCCACCTGTACCACAGCCCAGATCGAGCACCTGGGCCGGTCCGCTGAGCCCAACTGCCTCAATCAGCTGGCGGGTCGCCCGCCGTCCTCCCACATGTAACTGATCCAGTGGCGCCAGATCATCCAGTGTTAGTTGATGAGGGTTCAGACCTTCGGCTTCCAGCGCCTCATGCAAGCGCTGCGGCAGATGGGCATCGGCATAGTGGCTGTTCATCTTTTTATCCTTGTGCTGATCAGATGCTGAGGCAGAGATACTTCATTTCTAAGTATTCATCGATGCCATGCGTTGAACCTTCACGGCCTAAACCTGAAGATTTGATCCCGCCAAAGGGAGCGATTTCATTGGAGATCAATCCCGTATTGATGCCGACCATACCATATTCTAAGGCCTCGGCCACGCGCCAAACACGACTGAGATCGCGGGCGTAAAAGTAGGCCGCCAGTCCAAATTCGGTCGCGTTGGCCAGTGCAATGACTTCTGTTTCATCATCAAAACGAAACAAGGGGGCGAGGGGGCCAAAGGTTTCTTCACGCGCAACACGCATGGTGGACTGAGCCTCGGTCAGAATCACCGGTGCCATAAAAGGCGCGCGGCAGCTGGCTGGGGTGTTATAGATTTGTGCGCCTTGTGCCAAGGCATCCTCAAGATGGTCATTCACCTTGTCAACAGCCTGCTGGTTGATCAACGGGCCAAGATCTGTCTCTGGATCGAGTCCATCGCCGACTTTCAGCTGAGCCACGGCGGTGGCAAACTTCTTTGCAAAGGCTTCATAGACGCCGGATTGAATATAGAAGCGATTGGCACAGACACAGGTTTGCCCTGCATTGCGATACTTGGCGATCAGGGCACCCTCGACAGCAGCGTCCAGATCGGCATCATCAAACACAATAAACGGAGCGTTGCCACCCAGTTCCAACGACAGTTTTTTCAGCGTGGGTGCACACTGCTCCATCAGCTGAATCCCCACAGAGGTGGAGCCAGTAAAAGAGAGCTTACGCACCAGGGGGCTGGCACAGAGGGTGGCACCAACCTGCTTGGCGGCCTCGCTATCCGCCGTGATGACATTCAGCACCCCCGGAGGGAAGCCGGCACGATCCGCCAGTTCCATCAGAGCGAGGGCGGTGAGTGGCGTCTGCGGTGCGGGCTTGATCACCAGTGTGCAGCCAGCGGCAAGAGCGGGAGCAGCCTTGCGCGTGATCATCGCGGCAGGGAAGTTCCAAGGTGTAATCGCGGCGACCACGCCCACTGGCTGTTGCAATACCATTAAGCGCTTATCAGCCTGAGGGCCTGGAAGGATTTCACCCTGAACGCGCTTGGCCTGTTCTGCAAACCACTCGATAAACGAAGCCGCATAGCTGACTTCACCTCGGGCTTCTTTCAGGGGCTTGCCTTGCTCCAGTGTCATGATGCGAGCGAGGTCTTCTTGATGCTCGATCAGCAGTGCAAACCAGCGTTTAAGAAGATCTGCGCGCTCCTTCGCGGTGCGCTGCTTCCACGCATCCTGGGCCGTGTGTGCGGCGTGAATCGCTTCCTCAGTAGCTGTATGATCGAGATTAGGTACCTGAGCCAGCTCGATGCCGGTTGCAGGATTGATGACCGCATAGCGGGTGGCTGAGTCAATCCATTGAGCGCCAATTTTGGCTTGGGTGCGTAATAAGCTGGGATCTTTAAGTGCGAATGAAGACGAAGGAGAAGTCATGTTGGCATCCTCTTGTGCAGGAAGGGAGGGAGGAGAAATCCATCTTTTGCGCAGCAGCATACCAGTCGACTTCAGCCTCGGCCAACAGAGAACGAGTGAAAAAAATACTGTCAAGTGTCCACAGCCTGAAAATCAGCTTGAATTTTGCGACATCTTGCCACTGAGCTTGTTGATAACCTGCAGCCTTGCTCTTCTCTAAGCGGAACGGGCGAGCAAAAAAAGTCAACACCTTGACAAGAGGTATTTATAAAAATCTATTAAAAACAATGAGTTGTTTTTGAGTCTGCCTCTTGCGCTATTCAGGCCTCGGCGCGCTGAAGAGAGTTGGTGTCTTTTTAGCCAATTTGTCATCAAGCTAGTTTTAATGGGGCTGAGCGCGGCTTGATCAGGGTTTACTCACAGTTTTATCCACAGACTTTGTGCATAACTGCTCGGGCGGATGATCTCTTTTTTGTGGGCGAAGAGCGCCTTTTTTACAGCTTATTGTGCAGGCTGTTTTGCCTGTGGGTGAGTCAGTGCAAGCCTGATCGACAGGCAAAAAAAAGAGCAGCTGATAAGCTGCTCTGATGGAAACCCCATCGAGTGATTGACGATAAGAAAAAGGACTGCTGAGTGACACCTTGGCCCTGGCCCGTTACGCGAGTGCATAGAGAAACAGGCGTTGGCCAAAAAACTAAAAATCGACGACCTGCTGCAAGTGAGGCTGCTGGTAGCGTCGCAATGCAGTGTGAATCGCTGCATCAGGATCCTGCTCTAATCCTTCGATTAAATAAGCAGGCAGATCGTCGCGCTTGGCGATCTGTAAACGGATGGCCGCTTCATCATCCTGGGCCAAGGCTTCGAGACTCTGTTGGCTCAGTTGTGGATGACGTGCCACCATCAAACGTACTTTGGGGTTGCGGTGTTCAGCCAGCTGATCGGCCAGAGCAACAGGAATATGAGGATTCTGCGCGAGCAAAAAGGCCAGATGTGGATGCTGGGCGTAAATCGTTTCCCAGCTGTTGGAACTGGCATTGAGATGCGTTGCCCAATAGCGCTCTAAAGGATGCGGGCTGAGCAGTAATTCTTCGAGCTGATGGGTATTCAGCATGGTGAACGTCTCCGAGGGCGGGTAGCCCAAAATCAATAGACGAAAGTATAATGCATCTTGTAGTTTTATGACAAGACTGCGTGCACAGAAAAAATCTCTCTATCTTTCTTTAAGGTCTAGAAACAAACAGGTTTAGAAACGAATAGGTCTAGAAGCTAAACCAAAAGATATAGATAATAAGCGTCGCCAAAAAGTAGACTTTTGAGTATACTGTGCGTGTAGCTCTTGTATAAGATAACTGTTGGTCTAGACAAGAGTCCTGAGCAGGCCCGCCATAAGTGTGCCTGCTGAGGATTTTCGGCAGGGTTGCTGGTTGTTTTTAGATCTTATCCATTGATATATGAGGTTTTTCTGATGAGTCAGCGTAAACAGCGCAGCAATAACTCGAGTGAGATTACCCTGGATGCCGCCGAGCGTGTTGCCAAGAACCTGGGGCCAGGTAAGGTCAGTTTAGATTCGGTCGCGAAGGAAGCGGGTCTCACGAAAGGCGGAGTGCTGTATAACTTCCCAAGCAAAACGGCGCTGATTGAAGGGATGCTGAGCCGTTTGATTCGTACCACCTCAGGTTTGCATGCGCAGTCTCTGGAAGAGGCGCAAGGGCATCCTAAGGCTGCTTTGATTGCGAATTTAAAGGTCGCACAAGGTATCAATGATATTAGTCCACAGATTCCGATGGCGATTCTGACTGGTGTGGCGCAAAAGCCGGATCTATTGAAGCCCTTGCGTGAAGTGCTGACAGAGCGCTATCAGCTGATGGCTGCTGAGAATGCAGACAATCCAGAGGCGGAAATCATGTGGCTGGCCGCTGAAGGTATGCAGTTGTTAGAGCTTTTGGGGATTCAGCCCTTTACGCAAGAACGTAAAGAAGAGATCTTTGCTTATCTGCTCGAAAAAGGCCAAGCTCAGTAAGGTGTGGTCGTGACGGCTCTGCTTCAGCCTGGTGTGCTGAGGCAGGGCCTTTTGATTGTTTGTTGGTTTTGCTGATGGATTCCAAGGAGAAGCACCCATGCTGCATAGGCCCGTCACCTCGTCCTCTTCCCGTGTTCTTTTCTGGCTGCTGTTGTGTGGTGCTGCGTTGATGAGTCATGCACAGGCCAGTACAGAGCGCGTCTCCAGTGTGCGCTTGGAAACACTCGGTGAGTATCAGCTGCAAGAAAGTCGTCGTTTTGTCGGCCGTGTTGATGCTATCAGCAGTGTGGATCTGGCTTTTCAAGTGGCGGGGCAAATCCATCAACTTCCGATTACGCCCGGTCAGGTGATTCCACGTGGCCAACTGGTGGCGGCTTTAGATCCCACAGATTATCAACTGGCATTGCGTCGTGCCGAAATTCAGCTAGATCAAGCGCGTCGTGATGAAGAGCGCAAGCGGGCCTTGCTGGGTAATAGTGCGATTCCGCGTGCCGTTTATGAAGAAGCGCAGGATCAGCTGCGTTTGGCTGAGGTGGGTCTTGAGGTGGCGCGGCGCAATGTTGAGCTGACGCGTATTGAAGCCCCCTTTGATGCTTTGGTCGCACGGCGCTTGGCTGAGAACTACAACCTGGTTTCTTCGGGGCATCCGGTGGTGCGCGTGCAGGATGTCACCGAGCTGCGTGTGCATATCAGTATTCCTGAGGACTTGATCGGTCGTATCGATCAGGCTGAACATTTTGCCGCCGAGCTGATTGTCCCTGCTTCTTTACAAGCTGCAGATCAGCCAGAGCAGCGTATTGATCTAGAGTATCGCGAGCATGTTACTGAGCCAGATCCGATTGCACAGACCTACCGCGTGACTCTGGGTTTCCCGCGCCAAGCCAGCCCCGATCTGCTGCCAGGCCGGACTGTCAGTGTGGTGGTGCATAGCCAAGCCGTCTTGGAACAGCAGGAACTGACTCTGCCGGCCTCTTCGTTACAAACTCAGCCAGATGGTCAGGTGTATGTGTGGATCTTCCAGCCAGATTCGCGCCAAGTCAGTCGTCGTCTGGTGCGTGTCGGGCAGCTGACTGGAGAGCGAGTGCGCTTGATTTCGGGTGTCGAGCCCGGTGAGCAGGTGGTCACTTCGGGTGTCAGTCGTTTACAAGAAGGTATGCGCGTGCGTCCTTTTGAGCAGTTTAACTAGGCCTGGTGCAGAGGCAGGGAGTCAAGAATGAACTGGGCACGACTATCTATTGAAAAACCTCTCGCCACCTGGCTGTTGGTATTGGTGTGTTTTTTGGGCGGCATCTGGGCGCTGATGACCTTGGGGCGTTTGGAGGATCCGAATTTTGCGATTAAAAAAGCCTTGGTCGTCACCCTCTATCCTGGAGCAACAGCCCAGGAGGTCGAGGAAGAAGTGACCGAGCATATCGAGTCGGCTATTCAGCAGCTGCCCCAGCTGCGGCATATCACCTCGCGCTCGATGCCGGGGCGTTCAGAAATCACGGTGGTGATCGAAGATCGCTATACCACTGATGCCTTGCCGCAGGTGTGGGATGAGTTGCGACGTCGTGTCTCTGATGCGCAGTCGGCCTTGCCGCGCAGTGTTTATCCCTCGCGGGTGGTGGATGATTTTGGCGATGTGTTTGGCATCTTCTATGCGGTGACAGCCGAAGGCTTTAGTGACTATGAGCGTCGTGAATTAGCGCGCTTTTTGCGCCGTGAACTGCTGACTGTTCCGGGCGTGGCGCGTGTAGATACCGCAGGTGAGCCTGAAGAAGTCTTCTATCTTGATGTCTCGCATCAACGCTTAACCCGTTTGGGTCTGCCTGTTGAAATGCTGCTGGCGGCCTTACCGCGTGAGAACTCGGTCGAACAGGCGGGTGCGCAGCGTGTCGGCGATCAGCATCTGCGTTTGGTGGTGCCGCCTGGCTTGGATTCGATTACTACTTTGGAAGAATTACGCGTGGGGCCTCCTGGTGGCACGCAGCAGTTGCGTTTGCGTGATCTGGCGCAGGTTCAGCGTCTGCCGAGTGAGCATCCCCAGCAGCTGATTCGCTTTAATGGTGAACCCGCGTTTTCTCTGGCGATTGCAGGCCTAGCCAATGCCAATATTGTGGATGTCGGACAGGCCATCGAAGCCCATCTGGCCAGCCTGGGTGATCGCCTGCCACTTGGTGTTGAGCTGAATCCGGTTTATCAGCAGCACCAGATAGTGGATCAATCGATTAAGGACTTTTTGTTGAATCTGGCGGCCTCGGTCAGCATAGTGATTCTGGTGTTGTGCCTGTTTATGGGGTGGCGCGTTGGCTTGGTGGTGGGCAGCACGCTGCTGCTGACGGTACTGGGCACCCTGTTGTTTATGCGTTTACTCAGTATCGAAATGGAAAGGGTTTCGCTGGGAGCGCTCATTATTGCTATGGGGATGCTGGTTGATAATGCCATCGTTGTCGCCGAAGGCATGTTAATGAATATCCAAAAGAAAATGCGCCCTCTAGAGGCCGCTGAAGAAGCCGTCAGTCGTACCAAGATGCCTTTGCTGGGCGCGACGGCGATCGGTGTGCTGGCGTTTGCAGGCATTGGCTTGTCTTCGGATATTACCGGTGAGTTTTTGTTCTCCCTGTTCCAGGTGATTGCCATCTCGTTGGCATTAAGCTGGTTGTTGGCCGTGACCGTGACGCCTTTGCTGGGTTTTTATCTGCTGGGTCGTCAGGCTGGGGCCACATCTGAGACGGTGGCTGATCCCTATGCAGGACGCAGCTATCAGCTCTACCGTGGTCTGCTGGTGAAGCTGATCGCGCGCCGTCGTACCACCTTGGTGCTCTTGTTTGCGCTGACTTTAAGCAGCTTTTATGGCTTCACCTGGGTGCGTCAGGCCTTCTTTCCGGATGCCAATACACCGCTTTTTTATGTGCATTATCAGCTACCCCAAGGGTCAGATATTCGCGCCACTTCCAGAGATGTCGCGTGGATGGAAGAGCAGATTTTGCAGGATGAGCAGGTGGTGAGTGTCAGTAGCTTTATCGGTCAAGGCGCCAGTCGCTTTATGCTGACCTATAACCCCGAGCAGCCAGATCCAGCCTATGCCGAGCTGATCGTGCGTGTCGCGCAGTTGGAGGCGATTAATCCGCTGATCAGCCGTTTGCAAAGCCGCTTTGAAACGCAGAGTGATTTGCAAGGGCAGGTGCGCTTTGAGCGTCTGGTCTTTGGTCCGGGCGCAGATGCCAGTATTGAAGTGCGCTTTTCTGGGCCGGATATGCAAAAGCTGCGTGAACTGGGTGAGAGCTTGACCTCGCAACTACTGAATGAGCCTGCCTTGCGTGATGTGCGCCATAACTGGATGGAGCAAGAGCTGGTGCTGCATCCGGTGATGCTTGAGGATCGTGCCCGTTTTGCTGGGATTAGTCGCTCGGATTTAGCTCAGGCGCTGCGCTTTGCTACAGAAGGCTTGTCCGTCGGTCAGTATCGCGAGGGGGTGGAGCGCTTGCCGATTATTGCGCGGCTGACTCAAGAAGAACGTCTTGATTTGAGTCGCTTGGCCGAGCGGCAGATCTGGAGCCCTGTTGAAAAGGCCTATGTGCCGATGGATCAGATCGTTGAGCGCTTTGATCTGGTGGCAGAAGAGTCGCGCATCCATCGCCGTAACCGCCTGCGTACCTTGACCGTGCAGGCTGAACCCGCGCTGGATGTTAGCACCCATCAGGCTTATTTGCGTGTGCGTGCATTGGTTGAGCAGATGGATTTACCGACTGGCTATCAAGTGGAGTGGGGCGGTGAGCAGGAGTCCTCCTCGGATGCCAAAAAAGCCTTGGGTGTACAGCTGCCGGTCAGCTTCTTGGCGATGTTTGTGATTACACTGCTGCTCTTTGGGCGGGTTAAACAGGCACTGGTGGTGTGGCTGGTGGTCCCGATGGCAACAGTGGGTGTGGTGCTGGGTCTGCTGCTCTCTGGTCAGCCCTTTGGCTTCTTGTCCTTGCTGGGTTTCTTGAGCCTTTCAGGGATGCTGCTCAAAAATGCCATCGTGCTGGTGGATGAAATCGATCAGCAGCGACAAGGCGGAGCCGGTGGGCGTGAAGACCTGTTACAAGCCAGCGTGAGCCGTTTGCGTCCTGTCTTTTTGGCCGCAGGCACCACCTTGCTGGGTATGCTGCCGCTGCTTTTTGATGCCTTCTTTGCCAGCATGGCGGTGACCATTATGGCTGGTCTGGCCTTTGCGACCCTGTTGACGCTGGTGGCCGTTCCGCTGCTCTATCTGAGCTTTATTCCTGAAGCTGGTCAGGTTGAGGGTGCGAATGAGTGATCTGCGCCTCAGTGCGCAAGAGCCAGTGAGCAAGAATCAGTGAAGCCTCGTGCATCAGTGCTGATCTGATCAGCGCGATAAAAGCCAAGAGTAGGAGAGAAAAAGGGAGCCTAGTTCAGGCTCCCTTTTTTCATCTAGATCGATCTGAAATGCGCAGCGCTTTTAGTGCTCTTCTGTTAGCGCTCTTCTGTAGCTGGCGCGGGTGCGCTTGGCAGCAGCAGATTCAACAGGATGCCGATCACCGCCGCAAGGCCAACACCTTGCAGGCTCCACTGGCCTTGTCCTAAATGCAGGCCGCCTATACCGACCACCAGAATCAGTGAGGCGATGCATAGGTTGCGTGGTGCGGTCAGGTCCAGCTTGGCGCGGCTCAGGGTGTTCATCCCCACCAGTGCAATCGAGCCAAAGAGCAGAATCATGATGCCACCCATAACTGGGGTGGGCAGCGTTTGCAGCAGTGCGCCCAGCTTGCCGACAAACGCCAGCGTGATCGCCACCAGTGCAGCCCAGAGCATAATCTTGGGGTTAAAGCTACGGGTTAGCATCACTGCGCCGGTGACTTCTGAATAGGTGGTGTTGGGTGGACCACCAAAGGCTGCCGCAGTTGAGGTGGCCAGTCCATCCCCAAGCAGTGTGCGATGCAGCCCCGGCTTTTTAATGTAGTTTTTGCCGGTAATCTGACCGATGGCCACCATATCTCCGAGGTGTTCAATGGCAGGGGCTAAAGCCACGGGCAGCATAAACAGGATCGCCTGCCAATGAAACTCAGGCGCGACAAACTGAGGCAGTGCAAACCAGCTGGCTTCTTGCAAGGGGCTGAAATCGACCATGCCAAAAGCCAAGGCCAACAGATAACCGGCCAGAATCCCGCCGAGAATGGAGGTCAGGCGCAGCAGGCCGCGACCAAACAAAGCCAGACACAGGGTGACGCTCAGTGCCAGCATCGACACCGCCATCGATTGCGCATAGGGGAAGAGTGTCAGGCTGCCATCACCAGAGAGGCCTTGAGCCATATTGACGGCCACCGGAGCCAGTGCCAAGCCAATGACCATAATCACTGGACCCACCACGATAGCTGGCAGCAGGCGTTGCAAGAAGTCAGCGCCGTAGATGCGCACCAGCTGGCTCAGCACGACATAGGCAAAACCTGCTGCCATCAGGCCAGAGAGGGTCGCCGGTACGCCCCACTGCTGTACGCTGAATTGAATCGGTGCAATAAAAGCAAAGGAGCTGGCCAAAAAGACCGGCACCTTGTTTTTGGTGACGCTATGAAAGACCAGCGTGCCCAAACCCGCGCTAAATAAAGCCACGCTCGGGTCCAGCCCCGTCAGTAGCGGTACAAGAACCAGGGCACCAAAGGCAACAAACAGCATCTGCGCGCCCGCGAGCAGGTTACGCAGATTCCAAAAGGGCGTATCAGTTGAATAAGAGGGCATAGAGGAGAGACTCAGAAGCAGGTGAAGGATCACCAGCACCCCGCGCCGAGAGCGAGATGCTGGTACAGAACTTAGCGGGTACCGAAGATCTTATCGCCTGCATCGCCAAGACCGGGCAGGATATAACCTTGCTCGTTGAGGCAATCATCCAGTGAGGCGGTGTAGATCTCTGCATCAGGGTGGGCATCCAGCACCTTCTTGACGCCCTCAGGCGCGGCCACCAGCACCAGGATTTTAATCTGGCTACAGCCGTGTTTTTTCAGCAGATCCAGGGTCGCGACCATCGAACCGCCTGTCGCAAGCATGGGATCCAAGACCAGTGCAATACGCTCGTCTAAACGCCCTGCAAACTTCTCAAAATAGGAAACAGGTTCCAGTGTTTCTTCATCACGATAAAGACCGACCACGCTGACCTTGGCGCTTGGAATCAGGCGCAGCATGCCATCCAGCATACCGATGCCGGCCCGTAAGATAGGCACAGCGGTGATCTTTTTTCCTTTCAGACGCGCCACATCAATTGAATCACCACTCCAGCTTGTGATGGTTTCAACTTCTAAAGCCAGATCCTGAGTGGCTTCATAGGTGAGCAGATTGCCAAGTTCATTGGCAAGCTCGCGAAAACTCTTGGTGCTGATGTGCTCGGCGCGCATCAACCCGAGTTTGTGTTGAACTAAAGGGTGCTGGATGACGTGTAAACCCATAAAAACCTCAATTGCAGTGGCGGTTAAAGACTTAAGTATTATCCTGCGAAAAAGGCGCAAGAACAAACACTGATGTGATTTTAGTCACACAAAACCGCGCGCGCCTGCTGAGTGGGCTTTTTTTGCGTTGTTTTTGAGTCGAGCAAGAGGCTCAAGAGGCTGTAGAAGAAAGATCAACAGGCAGCGGCGACGGCGGTTCAAAGCGGTCGCACGCTGCCAGCAGATGAGGTTCTGGCTTGTGATTCTAGGCCAGTCCGAGTTCTTCGATGCTTTGATCGCGCATTTTAAACTTCTGGATCTTGCCGGTGACCGTCATCGGGAAGGCATGGGTGAATTTAAAATAGCGTGGAATCTTGTAATGGGCGATCTTGCCCTGACAAAAAGCACGCAAGTCAGCTTCATCTAAGGTCTGCCCATCTCGCAGCTTGATCCAGGCCATGACTTCTTCACCATACTTGGCATCAGGAACACCGATGACCTGCACATCGGCAATAGCTGGATGGGTGTAGAAGAACTCTTCTAGCTCACGTGGGTAGATATTCTCACCGCCGCGAATAATCATATCCTTGATCCTGCCGGTGATGGCGACATAGCCCTCTTCATCCATTGTGGCCAGATCGCCTGTATGCATCCAGCCGTTGACCAGCGCCTGCTCGGTGGCCTGCGGATTATTCCAATAGCCCAGCATCACGCTATAGCCGCGGGTGCAAAGTTCGCCCTTCTCGCCGCGCGGGACAACTTGACCGCTGCCGGGATCCACCAGCTTGACTTCCAAATGGGGGTGGATCGTCCCTACGGTGGCGACTCGTTTTTCAAGCGGGGCATCCATTTGGGTTTGAAAGCTCACAGGGCTGGTTTCTGTCATGCCGTAGCAGATGGTGACATCGCGCATATGCATCTGCTCGATGACCTTTTTCATCACCTCAATCGGGCAGTTAGAGCCTGCCATAATGCCAGTGCGCAGACTGGAGAGATCAAAGCGCGCAAAATCAGGGTGCGCCAGCTCGGCGATAAACATGGTGGGGACGCCATAGAGGCAGGTTGCGCGTTCTTCTTCTACGGTGCGCAGGGTCAGTTCGGCATCAAAGCCATCATTGGGGTAGATCATCGTTGCGCCGTGCGTCACACAGCCAAGATTGCCCATCACCATGCCAAAGCAGTGATACAGCGGGACAGGAATCACCATGCGATCTTGATGGGTCAAGCGCATGCCTTCGCCAACAAAATAGCCATTATTGAGAATATTGTGATGCGAGAGGGTGGCCCCTTTGGGGGCGCCGGTGGTGCCGGAGGTGTACTGTATGTTGATCGGATCATCGAATTGCAAGCTGGCTTGTCTTTCTTGGAGGGCGGCGGGTGTGATGCCGTCTGCCCTTGCCAGCAAGTCGGCCCAGCTGATAAGCCCAGAAAGCTGTGGGCTGGGGTCAAGCGAGACCAGATGTTTGAGTGCAGGTAGGCGGGCGGATTGAAACTCTGCTGCATGACAGGTGTGGATTTCAGGCATCAGTTCACACAACATCTGTGTGTAGTCGGATTGTTTGAACTGATTTTGAAAAATCAGCGTGCTGGTGCCAGATTGCTGGAGGGCATACTCCAATTCATGGGTGCGGTAACTGGGATTGATGTTGACCAAAATCGCACCTATCTTGGCTGTGGCGAACTGGGTGATACACCACTGGCTACAATTGGGAGCCCAGATGCCGACTCGATCGCCCTTGCGCACGCCAAGCTGCATCAGTCCGCGTGCGCAGCGATCCACCTCAGCCTGAAGCTGGCGATAAGTAAAGCGCTGCTGCTGATGGCGTGAGACCAGTGCCTCGTGATCAGGAGCCTGTGCCACGGTGTGATCAAAAAGATCGCCAATGGTCATGCCGAGCAGGGGTTGATTGCTGATCCCGCTGACATAGCTTGCTTGTTTGCTCATAAACCCACCTTTTTATCTTTGTTGTGTGTTGGTTCTGAACGCGAATCTGCACGGCAGACTGCAAAACTGGGGGCTAGCCGCTGTTGTTTTTGTATGGCTGTGCTGCCCTGGGTGGCCGATGCAGGGCCACATCAAGCGGTTTTAAGAGGTGTGCAGGCGGGCCAGAGCATCACGGCAGCGTGCTTCGGCCAGTTCCAGCTCCTCTTGTAACCGCTGAATATCGCGCAGTTGCTGCTGCATATCGGCTTGTTTCTTTGCCAAAATATCCAGCATGGTGCGCAGCTGTTTTTCATCTCCTCCGGCTGTGGAGTCGTAGAGGTCAAAAAGCTCCTTGCTTTCGGCCAGACTAAACCCGAGGCGCTTACCACGCAGGGTCAGCATCAAACGGACGCGATCCTTCGGGCTGTAAATACGCGCCTGTCCCTGGCGAACTGGATTCAAGATGCCCTGCTGCTCGTAAAAGCGCAGTGTGCGCGTGGTGACATCAAATTCTTTGGCCAGATCGCTAATGGTGTAAGAGCGCGCGTTTAGCTGAAAGCTCATCGATTCTTCCTAGTGTTCAGAAATGACTTTAATCAAAGTTTACGTTAACGTAAAGATCAAGTGTGAAATTTAGTTTTTCTGCGCTCGACGCCGATAAAAATGAGGGCTGATCCCCATGATTTTTTTAAAGAGCCGGGAACAATAATAGCTATCCTCATAGCCGAGCTGTTCGGCAATCTGACGCCAACTGGCTGAGCTGGTGTCGAGCAGCTGGCAGGCTTTTTCGATTTTCATCTGCAAATAATGCTGAATCGGCGTGACCCCGGTCAGGGCCTTATAGCGGTGGACGAAATGATAGCGCGATAAGCCAGCTTTTGCAGCCAGCGTATCGAGATCCAGACGTTGATCCAAATGGGCGCGCATCAATTGCTCGAGCGCCGGAAGATCAAGCTTGGCCTGTTGTTGATCCTGTGGCTGGATCAGTGGCAGGGCGCACAAGAGTTGGCGCAGGCGCTGGCTGGCATGAATCAGGGTTTCTTTATGAAAGCCGCGCTGCTGCGCTGCCAGCAAGCCGTTGAAATCAACCAGTAGGCGTGCTTGTCGTCCTATCCAGCGTGTTCTTTGTGTGCCGGCAAAGCCTAGATGCTGGCGCAGTGCGGGTGCCAGGCTGCCGCTGAAGTGAACCCAGTAGATGGTCCAGGGATGCTGCTCCAAGGTGGCATAGTGATGCGGCTCACCAGCGGGCAGGTAAAGGAGCTCTCCAGCTTCAACGCGGCTGGTCTGGCCGCCGCTGGTGACCTGGCCTTCACCTTCAATGCAATAGATCAGCAGCTCGGTTTGATGCTGCTGGCGTTGCATCTGATGACCACGTGCGCGTTGATAAAAACCAAAGGCCAGGGGGTAGAGCTCTTGGGTTAAAGGGTGCTGCGCCAGATCGGCCACCAAGCGCGGCGGGACGAGATAACGAAGGCTGCCTTCAGGAAGCGGCCAGTCAGAAGTGTGAGACACGCGGCTTTCTCCTACTGAATTTCGCAATATCATCCATCTTGCTCACAATTTAGTCAATTTACGTTAGCGTCAAGTATTGCTAGTTTACAGAAAACCAAGCGGATGCTAGGTTCTGCTTTTGCTCAGTAGCGATCAGACCACAACCGCGATGCATAATAAGAACGCAAGACAAAAAGAGGATCAGTGATGGATTTTAATCTGACCGAAGACCAGCTGGCCTTTCGTGATGCTGCGCGTGCTTTTGCACATAAGGCGATGGCGCCCCACGCGGCACAATGGGATGCCGAGCATCTTTTCCCCGTTGAGGTGATTCAACAGGCCGGCGAGCTCGGGTTTTGTGGCCTGTATACGCCAGAAGCCCAAGGGGGGTTGGGTCTATCGCGGCTGGATACCAGTGTGATCGTGGAAGAGCTGGCCGCAGCTTGTCCCTCTACTGCGGCCTATATCACCATTCACAATATGGTCAGCTGGATGGTCTCCAGTTTTGCCCAGCCCGAGGTGGCGGATGAGTTTGGACCACGTCTGGCCAGTGGCGAATGGCTGGGTTCCTATTGCTTGACCGAACCCGGTGCTGGATCGGATGCGGCCAGCCTGCGCACTCGGGCTACACGTGAGGGGGATGCCTATCTGCTCAATGGTTCTAAGATGTTTATTTCCGGCGCTGGCAGTACGCAGCTGCTGGTGGTGATGGCGCGTACGGGCAGCATGGAATCCGGTGCCAAGGGTATTTCTGCTTTTCTGGTACCAGCCGATGCCGAGGGTATCGATTATGCGCCGTGTGAAAATAAGCTTGGCTGGAATAGCCAGCCAACGCGCTTAGTCACCTTTGAGCAGGTGCGGATTCCGGCCCACTATCGCTTGGGCGAAGAAGGCGAGGGTTTTAAATTTGCGATGAAGGGGCTCGATGGTGGGCGGATTAATATCGCCACCTGCTCTATCGGGGCGGCGCAAGCCGCGCTGAACTTGGCGAGCCAGTATGTGCAGGAGCGCCAGCAGTTTGGTCAACCACTGGCTGAGTTTCAGACAGTGCAATTTAAGCTGGCGGATATGCTGACAGAACTGATTGCGGCACGCCAGATGGTGCGGCTGGCGGCGTTTAAGCTGGATCAGGCTGATCCAGAAGCCACTGCCTATTGTGCGATGGCCAAGCGCTTTGCCACTGATGTCTGTTTTCAAGTGATCGATGAGGCGCTGCAGTTACATGGTGGATACGGCTATATCCGTGATTATCCGCTAGAGCGCTATCTGCGTGATGCACGCGTGCATCGCATTTTGGAAGGAACAAACGAAGTGATGCGGCTGATTATTGCGCGGCGTCTATTAAAAGAAGGTGTTTTAGAGGTGCTGAACTGATGACTGATTTATTGAAGTATGAACAACGTGGACATATCGGCCTGATCACGATTTGTAATCCACCAGCCAATACCTGGAATGCTGAGTCCTTGGCAGGGTTGAAAACGCTGATCGAACAGCTGAATGCAGATCGGGAAATCTATGCGCTGGTGATCACTGGCGACGGGGAGAAGTTCTTCTCGGCTGGTGCTGATTTGAATCAGTTTGCGGCTGGAGATCGTGCCGTGGCTTGGGAAATGTCACGCCTGTTCGGCCTGGCATTTGAAGCGCTGACGGATTTTCGGGGGGTATCGATTGCCGCGATTAATGGTTATGCGATGGGCGGTGGGCTGGAGTGTGCCCTGTCTTGTGATTTGCGCGTGGCAGAAGAGCAGGCGCAGATGGCGCTCCCTGAAGCACGCGTTGGGCTGCTGCCCTGTGCCGGTGGCACCCAGAACCTGCCTTGGCTGGTCGGCGAAGGCTGGGCCAAGCGGATGATTCTTTGCGGCGAGCGTGTCACGGCAGCCAAGGCGTTGGAGATAGGTCTGGTTGAAGAAGTGGTGCCGAAGGGGCAGGCGCTGAACCGTGCGCTGGAATTGGCGGAGATGGCGTGCCAGCAATCGCCTTCTTCCATCGCTTCATGCAAAAAGTTAGTGATGCATGCGCGAACTGGCAGCCAGCATGAACAAGGCTGGCGTTTAGAGCGTGAACTCTTTGTCGATTTGTTCGCGACAGAAGATCAGCGTGAAGGTGTGCAGGCTTTCTTGAATAAGCGCACCCCTGAATGGAAAAACCGCTAGGAGATCAGCATGAGTGATCAACCCTTGCTCCTCAGTGAGCTGCCGTTGGCGGATGGGCGCGTGATCGCCGTCGCTTGCTTGAATGCGCCGCGCGCTTTAAACGCCTTGTCGTTAGAGATGATTGAGCAGCTCTTACCGCAGATGCAGGCTTGGGCCAAGGATGCGCGTGTGGCGGCCGTTTGGCTGGAAGGTGCGGGAGAGAAAGCCTTCTGTGCCGGTGGAGATATCGTCGCCCTCTATCGTTCGATGACGGATTATGCCGCGAGTGGCGATCCGGCGCAGCTGAACCCCTATGCCGAGCACTTTTTCACGCAGGAGTATCGTCTCGACTATCTGATCCATACCTATCCCAAGCCGGTCATCGTGTGGGGGCAGGGCATCATTATGGGGGGCGGCATGGGCTTGTTTGCGGGTGCCAGCTGCCGTGTGGTGACGGAGCACTCTCGCTTGGCCATGCCGGAAATCAGCATCGGTCTTTATCCTGATGTGGGGGGCAGTTGGTTCTTGAACCGGATGCCGGGGCGTGTTGGCCTGTTTCTTGGGCTGACAGGCGCGCAGATCAATGCTGCGGACGCACTTTGGGTGGGGCTGGCAGATCGCTTTATCTGCCATGCCTTTAAAGACGAGGTCCAGCAGCAGCTGATGCGCAGTGACTGGTCCTTGCCAGCGCAGCAGGTGATTCATCAGGTGTTACGCGCGCAGCAGGCGCGCTCTGAGTCAGCCTTGCCTGAATCGCCCGTGCAGCAGAACTATGCGCAGATTCAAGCCTTAACCGATGCCGATGACCCAGTTGCACTGATTGAGCAGCTGCTGGCAGCAGAGCCAGCATCGCCTTGGTTGGCGCGCGCTTTAGCGAATCTGGCGGCTGGCTCGACCAGCTCGATGCTGCTGATTCAGCAGCAACTTGAGCGCTGTCGTCATGCTTCGCTCAAGGCTGTTTTTCAGCAGGAGTTGAACCTGTCTGTGCAAGCGGCCTTGAAGGGAGAGCTGACGGAGGGTATTCGCGCCCTTTTGATTGATAAGGATAAAACACCTCGTTGGCGCTATCCCAGTGTCAGAGAGGTGGAGGCCAGCTGGATTGACGGTTTTTTTGTCCCGCTGTGGCCAGAATCCCCGCTGAAGGATTTGTGATCGGATCTTGGGCGCACCGTGGCCTTGGATCAACGCCAGCATCAACAAAAACAACAGGAGTTGCGTGATGAGTCAAATCGCTTTTATCGGTTTAGGCAATATGGGCGGGCCGATGGCCCAGAATTTGGTCAAGGCAGGGCATCAGGTGCGCGGATTTGATCTGAGTGCCGCAGCGCTGGAGGCGCTTCAAGCCTCTGGTGGGCAGGCTGCGGCCAGCGCCACTGAGGCGGTGCAGGGCGCTGAAGTGGTGATCTCGATGCTCCCCAATGGGCAGTTGGTGGAGCAGCTTTATCTTGGTGAACAAGGCCTCTTGGCCCAGTTACCCGCAGGCTGTTTGGTCATTGATTCCTCGACCATCGCAGCAGAATCTGCCCAGCGTGTGGGGCAGGCGGCAGAGGCGGCGGGTATTCGCTTTATTGATGCGCCGGTTTCTGGTGGTGTCGGGGGCGCGCAGGCAGGGACGCTCAGTTTTATTGTGGGCGGCAGTGAGGCTGATTTTGCTGCGGCACAACCCCTGTTGGCGGCGATGGGCAAGAACCTCTTTCATGCAGGTGGTGTTGGAGCGGGACAGATTGCCAAGATCTGCAACAACCTGCTACTGGCGGTACTGATGACCGGCACGACTGAGGCACTGGCCCTAGGGGTCAAAAATGGGCTGGATCCAGCGGTTTTATCCCAGATTATGCAGCAGAGTTCAGGCAGTAACTGGGTGCTCAATGTCTATAATCCTTGGCCAGGTGTGATGGAGCAGGCCCCTGCTTCACGCGATTATCAGGGTGGCTTTCAGGTGGATTTGATGGCGAAGGACCTCGGTCTGGCTTGGGAGACCGCCCTGAAAAGCCAATCGGCCATCCCGATGGGCTCAATGGCGCGCAACCTCTTTGCCTTGCATGCCCAGCAGGGAAAGGGTGGGTTGGATTTTTCTAGCGTTCAGCAGTTTTTTATCGCGGCCTCCTAGGTCGTTTCATACCTTAGCTCGCTGGACTATCCGCGGCCTGAGTGGTCTCTCCAACCTCACAATAACAACAAGTCAGAGGTGAAGATGATGCAAGCGCAAATCGCGCGTCAGCGCGCACTTCAAGATCCACAAGCTTTTTGGGCCGAACAAGCCCAGTTGCTGGACTGGTCTCGTCCCCCTAGCCAGATACTGACTGAGCAGCCTGATGGTACGCATCAGTGGTTTGCTGATGGCGAGCTGAATAGCTGCTATCTGGCTCTTGATCGCCATGTTGAAGCCGGTCAGGGTGAGCGTTTGGCCTTGATTTATGATTCGCCGGTGACCCCTACCCAGCGCAGCTATACCTATCAAGAGCTTTTAGAGGCCGTTGCCTTGTTTGCCGGCACCCTGAAAGCCCAGGGTGTGGAGCAAGGTGATCGGGTCATTATCTATATGCCGATGGTGCCCGAGGCCGCCATTGCCATGCTGGCCTGCGCGCGTATTGGTGCCGTGCATTCAGTGGTGTTTGGCGGGTTTGCACCGCACGAGCTGGCGGTGCGCATTAATGATGCCCAGCCTAAGCTGCTGCTGACGGCCTCCTGCGGGATCGAGTTTGATAAGGTGATCGAATATATGCCGCTGGTGAATGCCGCGCTGGAAGAAGCCGAGCATCAGCCAGACCGTGTGCTGGTACTACAAAGAGAAGCCGCGCTCGCCCAGCTGCATCCTGAGCGGGATCTGGATTGGATGGCAGCACAAGAGGGCGTGACGCCGGCTGATTGGGTGCCGCTGCCAGCCTTGCATCCGCTGTATATCATGTATACCTCGGGCACCACTGGACGGCCTAAGGGTGTGCTGCGTGATCATGGTGGTCATGCTGTCGCGCTGCAGTATGCGCTGCGTCAGGTTTATAACATGCAAGAAGGCGATATCTGGTGGGGGATCTCGGATATAGGCTGGGTTGTCGGTCATTCATTTATTGTCTATGGCCCCTTGATGGGAGGCTGTACCAGTTTATTTTATGAAGGCAAGCCAGTACGCACGCCAGATGCCGGTGCCTTTTGGCGAGTGATTCAGCAGTATCGCGTCAATGGCATTTTTTGTGCGCCAACGGCATTTCGTGCGATCCGCAAAGAAGACCCAGAAGGCGTGCTCTTTGGTCGTTATGATGTCTCCTCGCTCAAGCATATTTTTGTGGCTGGAGAAAAGCTCGACTCGCCTACCTATCACTGGTTAAAAGAGCTTTCGGGCAAGCCCGTCTTTGATCATTGGTGGCAAACAGAAACAGGCTGGCCGGTCACAGCGCCGCTGACTGGGCTCGGCGAACAAGAAGTCCGGCTGGGATCGACCCATCGCGCTGTGCCGGGTTATCACGTTCAGGTGTTGCGTGAAGATGGATCTCAGGCTGAACCCAACGAAATGGGGGCGATTGCGATCCAGTTGCCCTTGCCGCCGGGAGTCACGCAAACCCTTTGGGGAGATCACCCGCGCTATCTCAGCGCCTATCTAGAGCGCTTTCCTGGCTATTACCACACAGGAGATGGCGGCTATATCGATGAAGAGGGTTTTGTTTACATCATGGGACGCACAGATGATGTGATCAATGTCTCAGGGCATCGCCTTTCAACGGGTGAGATGGAAGAGGTTGTGGCCACCCATCCAGCCGTCGCTGAATGCGCCGTCATCGGTGTCGCCGATGCGCTGAAGGGTCAGCTGCCGGTGGGCTTGATCCTGCTCAAGGATGGTGTCGATCTGCCCGCAGAGCAGTTGGAGCAGGAGCTGGTGGCTCTGGTACGTGAAAAGATCGGGGCCTTGGCCTGCTTCCAGCGCGCATTAGTGGTGGAGCGCCTGCCTAAAACCCGCTCGGGCAAGATCTTGCGTGGGATACTGCGTAAAATCGCAGCCGGTGAGCAGTATGCACCGCCCTCAACGATTGATGATCTGTCGATCCTGCCTGAAATTCAACATTCACTGCAAGAGGCTGGTTTTTTACGCTAGGTCTGTCTCTGCTGGCGGCAAAGCGGATGGCGTGGGTTATGGAACGCAATCCGCTTTTTAAGTCACACAAGAAGTCAAACAGATCAGAAAAAAAGTTGTGACCTGTCTCTTTATAGCTTACGTTTACGTCAAGGTTATGCTTGGGTGGCATTCATGCCCAGCATCAACCACCTGCTGAAATAACAACAAAAGGGCAAAAGCCCACAGCAAGAGGATGCACTATGAGCCAAGCGTTGATCCTGGAGACGCGACAACTCACGAAGGAGTTTCGTGGCTTCACGGCAGTGAATGCGGTGGATTTACAGGTGACTGAAGGGCAGATTCATGCATTGATCGGCCCCAATGGTGCAGGTAAAACCACGGTGTTCAATCTGCTCACTAAATATCTGCCCCCCACTCGCGGCGATATACTCTATCGCGGCAAATCCATCACCAAAATGAAATCGAATGAGATCGCGCGCTTGGGTCTGGTGCGTTCGTTTCAGATTTCGGCGGTCTTTCCGCAGATGACCGTGCTGGAGAATGTGCGTGTGGCCCTGCAAAGGACTATGGGCAATTCCTTTCACTTTTGGAAATCCAACAAGGTGCTGAATCAGCTGAATGAGCGAGCGATGGCTTTGCTGGAATCAGTGGGGCTGGCGCACTATGCCCAGCACATCACCGTTGAGCTGCCCTATGGTCGTAAACGCGCTTTGGAGTTGGCGACCACGCTGGCGATGGAGCCCACCGTGATGCTGCTCGATGAGCCAACGCAGGGCATGGGACATGAGGATGTCGATCGTGTTGTCGAGCTGATACGTCAGGCTGCTAAAGGACGCACGGTGCTGATGGTGGAGCATAACCTGAGTGTCGTGAGTCGCTTGTGTGACAAGATCACCGTGCTGGCGCGTGGTGCGGTGTTGGCCGAGGGGGATTATGCCAGTGTCTCGGCGCATCCCAAGGTGCGTGAAGCCTATATGGGCAGTGAACAAGCCACTGTAGAAGGAGCCCACTGATGTCCGCTTCGACAGACAATACCTCTCATGCCTATGAGCAGTTGCGCATCACCGATCTGCATGCCTTTTATGGCGAATCCCATATCCTGCATGGCCTAGATTTACAGGTCAGGCGTGGCGAGCTGGTCACCCTGCTGGGGCGTAATGGCGCTGGGCGTAGCACCACCCTCAAATCGATTATGAATATGGTGGGACGAAGAACAGGCTCGATCATGATCAATGGTCGTGAAACCCTCGGGACGCCTGCTCATCAGATTGCTCGGCTGGGTGTGGGCTATTGCCCTGAAGAGCGGGGCATTTTCTCCAGTTTAAATGTAGAAGAAAACCTGCTGCTGCCCCCGACTGTACGCAGTGGTGGAATGAGTCTGGAAGAAATCTACGCCATGTTCCCTAACCTCTATGAGCGGCGCAAAAGCCAAGGGACGCGTCTTTCTGGCGGTGAGCAGCAGATGTTGGCGATGGCTCGCATTTTGCGCACCGGAGCCAATCTGTTGCTGCTGGATGAGATCACCGAAGGTCTTGCGCCGGTGATTGTGCAGAAGCTGGCCGAGGTGCTGATGCAGCTGAAAGCCAAGGGACTTACGATCTTGCTGGTGGAGCAGAACTTCCGCTTTGCGGCCCCGATTGCCGATCGTCATTACCTGATGGAACACGGGCAGATCGTTGAAGAAATCCACCAGCATGAATTAGAAAGCAAAAAAGAGCTGCTCAATACCTATCTCGGTGTTTAGCGTACTTGATTTTTTGACCTAGCCAAGGAGGATCGCCGACCTAGATAAACACCTTCACAAGGCAACAGCTTCATTCAGAACCCACAACAACAATAAAAGACCGATCTTCTCTGGAGCTTTATAATGAAAACAATCAAAACTGCCCTTGCTGCTTCCCTCATTGGCCTGCTCGGTGTCAACGCGGCCCAGGCTCAAGTTTCTAATAATGAAGTCCGTATTGGCTACCTGGCTGATATGTCGGGGATCTACCGTGATCTGGCTGGCCCCAATGGCCTTGAAGCCCTGCGTATGGCGGTGGAAGATTTTGGTGGCCGAGTGAACGGCCAGCCGATTCGGATTCTCAGTGCCGATGATCGCAATAGCCCTGATGTGGCTTCAAGCACAGTGCGTCAATGGATCGAGCGCGATAATGTGGATATGGTGCAAGGTCTGGTGGCTTCTTCCGTGACCATTGCCGCCACGCGCGTGATGAACGGCACCAATACACTGGGGCTGGTCAATGGCTCGGCAGCCTCCAGTATTACCAATGAACACTGCACGCCCAATCATATTCACTGGGCCTATGATACCTACCCCTTGGCGCATGGCACTGCCGCCGCGATTTTGGCTGAAGGGGGGCAAAACTGGTTTATCCTGACCGCTGACTATGCCTTTGGACACGCCTTAGAAAACGATGTGCGCGCCGTGGTAGAAAGCCAGGGTGGGCGTGTCGTCAATACCGTCCGTCATCCCTTAGCGACCAATGATTTCTCCTCTTATATTCTCCAAGCGCAAGCCTCCGGTGCGCAGGTGGTCGGTCTGGCCAATGCGGGTTCAGATACAGTGAATTCGATTATCACCGCCGGTGAGTTTGGTTTGACCCATTCAGGCCAGACGGTTGCTGCCTTGTTGCTCTTCTTAAATGATGTGCACGCTTTGGGTGTGGAAACCGCGCAAGGAACGCAGCTGGTCACCGGCTGGTATTGGGATATGAATCCTGAAGCACGCGCTTGGGCAGATCGCTTTTATGCTCGCACCAATGCACGGCCCTCGATGGTTCAGGCAGGGATTTATTCAAGCACCATGCATTATCTGCGCGGCGTAGAAGCCACCGGCAGTGATCGTGCTGCAGATGTGCGTGCTTGGATGGCAGCGAATCCAATCAATGACATGTTCGCGCAAGGCGGCTATGTGCGTGAAGATGGCCGTATGGTGCATGACATGTACTTGGCTCGCGTCAAAACTCCGGCTGAATCCACCGGCCCTTGGGATCTGTATGAGATCGTCCGCACCATTCCTGGCGATGAAGCCTATCGTCCCCTCGCTGAGAGTGTCTGTTCACTGGTGAACCGCTAAGCGGGCTCTTCTGCTGCTGCGAAAAAGGATGATATCAAGATGACAATGATATTTGGCGTTCCAGCTGCTGCCTTCTATGGGCAGCTGCTTCTTGGCCTGATCAATGGTGCTTTTTATGCCCTGCTGAGCTTGGGGCTGGCGATCATCTTTGGCCTCCTCAAGATTATTAACTTTGCCCACGGAGCCCAGTATATGCTGGGCGCTTTTGCCGCTTGGCTGCTGCTGAATCTGCTCGGCGTGAACTACTGGATGGCCCTGTTCCTTGCCCCGCTGTTGGTGGGGATCTCGGGCATGTTGATCGAGCGTTTTCTGCTGCGTCGTATTGCCCATATTGATCATATCTATGGTCTGCTGCTGACCTTTGGTCTGGCACTGATGATTCAGGGGATTTTTACTAACTGGTTTGGAGTATCGGGTAATCGCTATCCGGTGCCTGAAGCCTTGCGTGGCGGGGTGAATCTGGGCTTTATGTTCTTGCCCTACTATCGCGCTTGGGTGGTTGGTATTGCGTTGGTGGTGTGCTTTTTTGTCTGGTTTATGATCGAAAAAACCAAGCTAGGGGGCTATCTGCGAGCCGGTACTGAAAATCCAGCGCTGATGCAGGCCTTTGGGATTAATGTGCCGTTACTGATTACGCTGACCTATGGCTTTGGTGTGGCGCTGGCGGCCTTTGCCGGCGTGTTGGCGGCCCCGATCTATTCCGTCGCTCCGGCGATGGGCGCGAATCTGCTGATCGTGGTGTTTGCTGTCGTGGTGATCGGTGGCATGGGCTCGATTGTGGGCGCGATTTTGACCGGCCTTGCTATGGGGGTGATTGAAGGTCTCACTAAGGTGTATTACCCAGAAGCCTCGAATACGGTCATCTTTTTGGTGATGATTCTAGTGCTGCTGCTTCGCCCAGCTGGGCTTTTTGGGAAGGAGGCTTAACCATGCATCAACCTGCCGAGACACTCAAGGCTGTGGCCGCGCAGCAGCAAAAAAGACGCTGGATGCTCTACGGTTTTTTACTGCTGCTCGCGCTCGTGGCCCCTTGGGTCACCTATCCGGTTTTTCTGATGAAAATCCTCTGCTTTGCTCTTTTTGCCTGCGCTTTTAATCTGCTGTTGGGCTATGCCGGTTTGCTGTCTTTTGGACATGCCGCTTTTTTGGCGACTGGAGGCTACTACACGGGGTATCTGCTCAGTCAGCATTCGGTGACGCCCGAGGTTGGCATTCTGGTGGGCACACTGGCAGCGACGGTGCTGGGCGTGCTCTTTGGTGTGCTGTCGATACGGCGTCAAGGCATCTACTTTGCGATGATTACGCTGGCGCTGGCGCAAATGGTGTTCTTCTTCTATCTGCAAGCCGATTTTACTGGAGGCGAGGATGGGCTGCATGGTGTACCTCGCGGGCAGCTGTTTGGTCTGATCGATCTCTCCAATAATTTGGCGATGTACTATTTTGTGCTGGCGGTCTTCCTATTCGGCTTTATGGTGATTCAGCGCACGATTCACTCGCCCTTTGGGCAGGTGTTGAAGGCGATTCGTGAGAATGAAGCCCGCGCGACCTCGCTTGGCTATAACACCGATGCTTACAAGCTGGTGGCTTTTGTGCTCTCTGCGGCCTTAGCTGGTTTGGCTGGTGCGACCAAAACGGTGGTTTTTCAGCTGGCTTCGTTAACCGATGCACATTGGCATATGTCAGGCGAGGTGGTGTTGATGACGCTGGTCGGTGGTGTCGGCACCCTGTTCGGCCCCTTGGTGGGTGCCGCTTTTGTGGTCGGCATAGAGCACCAGCTGGCACAAAGTGCATTGGGGGATTGGGTCAATGTGATCCTGGGGGCCATCTTTGTCATCTGTGTGCTGGTGTTTCGGGCCGGTATTGTTGGCGAGATCACCAAGTTTATTGAAAAGAACTTTCGTTAGGAAGCCGCTGGTTCACGACTGCGCTGGGTCATGCTGCGTTGAAGCTGGCCTGACCTACGCTCATCACGTTGATCAGAGGCTCCTTAGAAAACCTGAGTAGCCAAGACCGAAGCGCTTGGAAGACTCGCAGCGGATCGTCAGGATAAGCCAGGGGCGTGCCTCTGGCTCATTTTTTGCTGAAAAACGGCTTTTTTATGCAGAAATATGGATTTTTGGTTGCCATTCAGCCTTTGAGTGGTAAAAATGCTTTCCGCTTAATCTTTACCCTAGTGGTTTATCCTGCTGGATAAGCTCAACAATAAAGCAGACGCTAGAGGTTATTTTGAATTCAACACTCAAACCCTTCGATCTCATCAGCTTAGGCTTTATGACCTTTGCTTTCTTTTTAGGTGCTGGGAATATTATCTTCCCAACCATGGCTGGGATGCTGGCCGGTGAGGCCATGTGGCCTGCGATGCTTGGTTTCTTGCTGACGGCTGTCGGCCTGCCGCTGTTGGGCTTGTTTGCCGTAGCACGCGCCGGTGGTGGTGTCGCAAAGATGACCCAGCTTTTGCATCCAGGCATCGGTATTGCTATCTCGGTGGTGATTTTTATCATTATCGGCCCACTGATTGCTGCGCCGCGTACTGGCTTGGTGGCCTATGAGTTGAGCCTGCGCGCTTACAGTGAAACACCTGTGCTGAGCCAGCTGAGCTACTCACTGCTTTTCTTTGGCCTCGCGGCTTTATTGGCCCTCTATCCTGGCCGTTTGATGGATTCAATCGGTAAGATCCTGACGCCCCTGCTGATTGTCCTGCTGCTGGTGCTGGCCGTTACGGTGATGCTGGCCAGTGGCCGAGAAACCCTGCCGACGGCGGAGCAGTATCTGGTCGCACCCTTGGCACAGGGGATTGTTGATGGTTACAACACTATGGATGCCTTGGCGTCGATTATGTTCGGCATGCTGATTATTGATCTGCTGGTCAAAAAAGGCATTACCGAGCCAAGTCAGCAGTATCGTTGTTTGGTCTGGGCGGCGCTGATTGCGGCGGCCGGTCTGGCGGTGGTGTATGTGTCTTTGTTCTTCCTTGGCGCTGGTTTTGGTGTGCCTGGTGCCGCTTCTGGTGGAGAGATTCTGACGCACTTTGTCGCCAGCCAATATGGTGATCTGGGTATGATCGTGCTGGGTGGGGTGATTACCCTGGCCTGTTTGACCACTGCGGTGGGTCTGCTGAGCGCCTGTTCTGACTACTTCTCGCAGCTGGTGCCGGTTTCCTATCGCCAGTTCGTGGTGATCAATGCTCTGTGCTGCTTGGCGGTGGCGAATCTGGATTTGAGTGTGCTGATCAGCTACAGCATTCCTGTGCTGGTGGCGGTCTATCCGATGGCCATCTCCTTGATGCTCTACAGCCTCAGCCGCCAGTGGTTAGGCTTGCCGCGTGAGGCATTGCTGAGCATTTTAGTGGTGTCGGTCTTCTTTGGTGCCGTTGAGGGCTTCAAGGTGCTGGGCTTCAGTCTGGCCTGGCTGGCGTGGATGCCTGGGTTTAGCGTGGGCTTGGCTTGGGCGCTGCCTTGCTTGTTGGTGTTGCTCGCCTTCTTTGTGTTGGGGCGTGTGCAGGAGCGTCAGGCTTCGGCATCAGCCTGATCTAGGGAGCCTCAATCAAAAACCCCAGAGAAATCTGGGGTTTTTTTGATGCAGTGTACACAGGGGTGAAGGTGCTGGCAGAGAGCGGGCCTAATTAGGCTTCTTGCAAGGCCGCTAATCCTGCAAAGAGTGCGAGAGCCTCAGGGTTGGCTAGCGCTTCTTGGTTTTTGACTGGACGCCCGTGCACCACTTCTCTGACGGCCAGCTCAACAATCTTGCCTGAGCGTGTCCGTGGGATATCGGCAACCTGCACAATTTTAGAGGGCACATGCCGTGGCGTGGCCTGTTGGCGGATCTGCTGGCGCAGGCGCTGTTCTAGCTCAGGTGTCAATTGCTGGCCTTGTTGCAAACGAACAAAGAGCACCACCCGCACATCATCCTGCCATTGCTGGCCGATACACAGTGCTTCAGCGACCTCGGTAAAGGTTTCGACCTGACGATAGATCTCAGCCGTGCCAATACGCACGCCGCCTGGATTCAGCACGGCATCGGAGCGGCCATAGATGATCAAGCCATCCTCTGCCGTCAGTTCGGCATAGTCTCCCTGTGCCCACACACCAGGAAAGCGCTCAAAATAGGCGGCCTGATACTTCTTGCCATCTTCATCCTGCCAAAAACCCAGCGGCATTGAAGGGAAGGGCTGAGTGCAGACCAGCTCACCTTTTTCGCCCACCACGGCTTGCCCTGCCTCATTCCAGACCTCAACCGCCATGCCAAGGCCACGGCACTGCAACTGCCCAGCATAAACAGGACGCAGCGGGCAGCCTAGCGCAAAGCAGGAGACGATATCGGTGCCACCGGAGATCGATGCCAGCAGCAGGTCGTCCTTGATCTCACGATAGACATAGGCAAAGGACTCAGGCGAGAGGGGCGAGCCAGTTGACAGCAGTGTACGCAAGGCAGGTAGTTGATGTGTCTGCTTGGGGCGCAGGCCGGCTTTTTCGCAGGCAGACAGATATTTGGCGCTGGTGCCAAAGACACTGATCTGCTCGCGCTCAGCCAGATCCCAGAGTGAGCGCGGCTCAGGTGCAAAGGGAGAGCCATCAAAGAGCACCAGCCTTGTGCCCAGCGCCAGTGCGGAGACCTGCCAGTTCCACATCATCCAACCGCAGGTGGTGTAGTAGAAGAAGACATCCTCGCGGGTCAGGCCCGTATGCAGGATCAGTTCTTTAAGATGCTGAAGCAGCGTGCCACCGGCGCTGTGGACGATACACTTCGGCACGCCGGTGGTACCCGAGGAAAAGAGGATATACAGCGGATGATCAAAGGGCAGCTGGGCAAAATCGATCTCGGTGGCTGGATGGGCCAACAGGGCTGACCAAGCGCGCAGCTGATAACTGGGCGTGCTTGACTGGGCTGGAAGCTGAGGTGCCTCATCCAGATAGGGCAGCAGCACCAGCTGCTCCAGTTCGGGCAGCCCTGCCGCAATCTGAGCAACCTGCTGTGTGGTTTCAATGCGCTTGCCTTGGTAGAGATAGCCATCAGTGGCAAAAAGCAGGCGTGGCTGGATCTGTCCAAAGCGATCCAGCACGCCTTGCACGCCAAAGTCAGGCGAGCAGGAAGACCAGATGCCGCCCAGACTGGTGGTGGCCAGCATCGCAATCAGTGCGAAATGACTATTGGGCAGGTAGCCAGCGACCCGATCGCCGGGCTGAATCCCCAGATCACGCAGACTGGCAGCCAGCTGCGCGACCTGTTGATACAGCTCGGCATAACTTAGCTCGATACGCTGGCCATCCTCACGACAGGCGATGATGGCTGGGCGCTGATCACGAAAACGCAGTAGGTTCTCGGCAAAATTCAATCTGGCCTCAGGAAACCAGCGGGCTTGCGAGAAGGGCGCACCGGCTGGTGCGGGTACCAGTACCTGATCGCCTTGCTGGCTGGCGATCACCTGCCCCAGTGACCAGATCTGCGACCAGAAGGCTTCAGGCTGAGTCAGGCTCCACTGGTGCAGATCTGCATAGTCTTTGAGTGCCAGATCCCCTTGCTGATTGAGCTGCTGCATCCATTGTCCCATCGGTGTCTGCAACGGGGTAGCGGGTTGCCAGAGCGGAAGAGGTGTCGTCATTCTCAGGCTCCTTGCGTGGTGTCGGTGGTCAGCGCCAGACCGACCTGTGATGCCAGTGGGCGCTGAAGTTGTGTACTGATCCAGCGGCCAGTGGCCGCCAGTTGCGCGAGATCAACGCCCGTGTGAATGCCAAGACCGTGGAGCAGATACACCACATCTTCAGTGGCGACATTGCCCGAAGCCCCCTTGGCATAGGGGCAACCGCCGAGCCCCGCCACCGAGCTATCAATAATGCTCAACCCTTCTTCTAGCAGGGCATAGAGATTGGCCAGTGCCTGCCCATAGGTGTTATGAAAATGTGCGGCCAGATGGGTCAGCGGCACTTCGCGCTGTACGGCTTCCAGCATACGCTTGGCGGCGATGGGTGTGCCGCAGCCGAGGGTATCGCCAAGAGAGATTTCATAGCAGCCCAGCTGGTAAAGATCGCGGCTGACTGCAGCCACCTGCTCGGGGGCGATCTCGCCTTGATAGGGGCAGCCCAGCACCGTCGAGACATAGCCGCGCACCTGGATACCTGCTTCTTGTGCTCTCTCGATCACTGGCACAAAGCGTTCGATGGATTCTGCAATCGAGCAGTTGATATTTTTTTGGGTAAAGCTTTCTGAGGCGGCGCTAAACACCGCCACCTCATCGACACCGGCCGCCAAAGCAGCTTCCAGGCCTTGAAGGTTGGGTGTCAGGGCGGCATAGGTGACACCCTGCTGGCGTGAGAGGCCCGCCATGACTTGTGCGCCATCGGCCATTTGTGGCACCCAGCGCGGCGAGACAAAGCTCGCGGCTTCAATATGGCGTAAGCCAGCGCTGCTCAGCCGCGCGATCAGTTCGATTTTGGTGGCGGTATCAATCTGGCGCGCTTCGTTTTGCAAGCCATCACGCGGGCCGACTTCCACCAGACGGACAGAGGCAGGCAGGCTCATGGGTGGGTCTCCTCTCGCTGGGTGGAGGCAGGGGCATCGGCGGCCGACTCGCTGGCGGCAAAGTGCACCAGTTCTGCGCCTTGTTCGACCAGATCTCCAGCTTGATACAAGAAGCGCTCGACCTGCCCATCCGCCGGGGCATGCAGGGTATGTTCCATCTTCATGGCTTCCATGACCATCAGGGCTTCGCCTTTTTTAACTGTCTCTCCCGCAGCGACCAACAGGGTCACGATTGAGCCATTCATCGGCGCATTCAGGCTGTTGGCGACCTCATCATATTCATGGCGTTGTTGATCTGGGCGCAGCCACTGACAGCGTAAAATGCCATCGGCCGTGAAGAAGGTCAGCGCTGTATCCAGTGCTGCAAAGGGCACACTCTGGCGATGACCATTGATGACCACTTCGAGTGTATCGCCTTCAAGGCGGCCTTCGACCAGTAGCTGTTGCTCTTGCCAGTGAAGACGCCATTGGGGGCGATGTTGGCTCAGCTGCTCGGCCTGGATATCCATCTGGCTGCCGTCGTGCAATGCAAAGCGCAAAGGCAGCTGAGAAGGTTGATTCAATCGCCAGCCATTGGCCGCATGCCAGGGTGAATAGGGATCGAGTGAGCCTGCAGCCTCCTGCTGCCTTTCTTGGGCCAGCCGCAACAGCGCGTAGAGGCTGGCCAGAGCGAGGGTGTGATCCTCGGCCTGGGCGCGGGGTTGAAACAACAGCGCTTGATGCTGCTCGATAAAGTGAGTATGCACTTCACCAGCATGAAAGGGTGCACTGCTGGCGAGCCGCTGGAGAAAATCGATATTGGTGGTCAGACCAGCAATCCGGTATTCGCCCAGTGCTTGAATCAACCTTTGGAGTGCGGTTTGGCGATCTGGCCCCCAGACAATCAGCTTGGCCAGCATGGGGTCATAATAGATGCTGATCTGATCCCCTTCGAGTACGCCAGTATCCACGCGCACAAAACGCGATTCAGCCGGTTGGCGCAGATAGCTTAAGCAGCCGGTGGCAGGCAGAAAATCCTGCTCTGGATCTTCGGCATAAATGCGTGCTTCAAAGGCATGGCCTTGGATTTTCAGCTCGGCTTGTTTTAAAGGCAGAGGCTGACCGATCGCAATACGCAGCTGCCACTCGACCAGATCCTGTCCGGTAATCATCTCCGTGATGGGATGCTCAACCTGCAAGCGGGTGTTCATCTCCATAAAAAAGAACTCGCCGCGGGCATCCAGCAAAAATTCGACTGTCCCAGCGCCGACATAACCTATTGCCTGAGCGGCCTTCAGGGCCGCTTCTCCCATGGCTTGACGCAGTTCGGCGCTCAGATGGGGGGCAGGGGCTTCTTCAATGATTTTTTGGTGGCGTCTTTGGACTGAGCAGTCCCGCTCAAATAGATACACCCCTTGGCCCTGCTGATCACAGAAGACCTGCACCTCGACATGGCGCGGCTGAAGCAGATACTTTTCAACCAGCATCTTGTCCTCACCAAAGGCATTGCGTGCTTCGCGTTGGGCGGCGGCCAGTGCAGATACAAACTCGCTGGCTTGATGCACGATCCGCATGCCCTTACCGCCACCACCGGCGACGGCTTTGAGCAGGACGGGATAGCCTATTGTGGCGGCTTCTGCGGCAAGAAACTCAGGCTCTTGCTGATCACCGTGATAACCCGGGACCAGCGGCACACCGGCGGCCTCCATAATGCTTTTGGCGGCTGATTTACTGCCCATGGCTTCAATAGCGGCCTGAGGTGGGCCAATAAATATCAATCCGGCCTGTTGGCAGGCGGCCACCAGCTCACTGTTTTCAGATAAAAAACCATAGCCGGGGTGAATCGCCTGCGCGCCGGTTTGCTTGGCAGCGGCGAGAATACGATCAACGCGCAAGTAGCTCTCCCGCGCTGGGGCTGGGCCGATGGCGATGGCCTCGTCTGCCATTTTGACATGCAGTGCATCGCGATCGGCTTCAGAATACACCGCAACACAGCTCAGGCCGAGTTGATGGGCAGTACGAATAATACGACATGCAATTTCACCGCGATTGGCGATGAGTATTTTGGTCAGAGTCAGGTCTTGATGAGCCAGCATAGGGCGTCCCTCTTGATTGTTGTTGTCGGCGGGCGAAAGACTCAGTTCTTTTGACGGGCCTCTTCATGGGTCTCTTCATGGGGCTCTTCACAGACCCCTGGCTGCCAAGGGGGTGGCCGCTTGGCAAAAAAAGCACTTAAGCCGGCCTGTCCTTCCTCTTCTACTCTGAGCTGAGCAATGCACGCTGTAGTGCGGGCTTGTGTGGTGGCATTGATCGGGTGATCGCCCACATAGCGCAGCAATTGTTTACAGGCTTGTAACGCCTTGGGGCCATTATTGAGCAGGCGCTGGACCAGCTGCTCTGACTTGTGTTCTAAGTCGGCTGCAGCCACGACCTGATGGACAAGTCCCAGTTCGGCGGCGGTGGTGGCACTGATCACCTCGGCGGTCAAGGCATAGCGGCGCAGCGCACGTTCACCTATGGCGCGCAGGACATAGGGACTGATGACGGCTGGAGCCAGCCCGAGTTTGACTTCTGAGAGGCACAAGCTGGCTTGATCACTAGCCAAAGCCACATCACAGCAGGCGATGAGCCCTACCGCACCACCATAAGCCGCGCCTTGCACCAGACACAGGGTGGGGCAGGGCAGGAGATCCAGTCTTTCCATCAAGAGGGCCAGCTGTTGTGCATCCTGAAGATTCTCAGCTTGGCTCATCTGCGCCATGCGCTGCATCCAGGCCAGATCCGCGCCAGCCGAGAAGCTCTTGCCGCTTGAGCGCAGCACCAGTAAGCGCGCCTCAGTCAGACGCACCTCTTCAAGTTGATCGATCAAGCGTGCGATCAGCTGATCATCAAAAGCATGGTGCACTTCTGGTCGGTTTAAAGTCAGCGACGCGACGCCACGTGCATCAATATCGAGTAGAGAAGCGGGTTGCATCATCGGCTCCTTACATGCGGAACACGCCAAAGCGTGTTGGTTGAATCGGCGCATTCAGCGCGGCTGAAATAGCCAGACCCAGTGCATCGCGAGTTTGCAAGGGATCCAGAATGCCATCATCCCAGAGGCGTGCGCTGGCATAGTAGGGATGCCCCTGTTCTTCATACTGATCGAGAATGGGCTGTTTAAAAGCGGCTTCCTCTTCTTCAGGCCAATCCTGCCCTTGGCGTGCTAACTGCTCACGTTTGACCTGCGCCAGCACATTGGCGGCCTGCTCACCCCCCATCACCGAGATGCGTGCATTGGGCCACATCCACATCAGATTTGGATCATAGGCGCGGCCGCACATGCCATAGTTGCCGGCGCCAAAGCTGCCGCCAATCACCACGGTGAACTTGGGTACTTGCGCGCAGGCCACGGCGGTGACCATCTTCGCTCCCTGCTTGGCTATGCCTTCATGCTCATAGCGTGAGCCCACCATAAAGCCAGTAATATTCTGCAAAAACAGCAGCGGAATACCGCGTTGGGCACAGAGTTCAATAAAGTGGGCTCCCTTGAGGGCTGATTCAGAAAACAAGACGCCATTATTGGCGACGATGCCGATGGGGTAGCCATGCAAGCGTGCAAAGCCCGTGACCAGTGTCTCGCCATACCAGCGCTTGAATTCATCAAACTCTGAGCCATCGACCAAACGGGCGATGACCTCGCGGACATCAAAGGGTTTACGCAGATCCGTCCCCACGATGCCGTAAAGTTCGCTTGGGTCATACAACGGCGGGCGAGAGGGTTGGATATCCAGCTCGCCTTGTTTGCGCCAGTTGAGGCGGCTGATGGCGCGGCGCACCAGTTGTAACGCATGCTCATCGTTGAGTGCCAGATGGTCGGCCACGCCGGAGATCTTGGCATGGACTTCAGCGCCACCTAGATCTTCTGCGGAGACGATTTCCCCCGTGGCCGCCTTGACCAGCGGTGGCCCAGCCAGAAAGATGGTGCCTTGACCCTTGACGATAATCGACTCATCCGCCATAGCCGGAACATAAGCGCCACCAGCCGTACAGGACCCCATCACTGCCGCAATCTGAGGAATGCCTTGGGCTGAGAGGGTGGCCTGATTGTAAAAGATGCGCCCAAAGTGATCGCGATCAGGAAAAACCTCGTCTTGACTGGGCAGGTTGGCACCACCAGAATCCACCAGATAAATACAGGGCAGGCGATTTTTGCGCGCGATTTCTTGCGCACGCAGATGCTTTTTGGCCGTCATAGGGAAGTAGGTGCCGCCCTTGGTGGTGGCATCATTGGCCACGATCAGGCATTCCACGCCAGCAACACGCCCAAGACCAGTAATCACCCCGCCACCCGGTACTTGATCACCATACATGCCCCAGGCCGCCAGTTGCGACAGCTCTAAAAAAGGGGTGCCTGGATCGAGTAGATGCTCGATCCGCTCTCGTGGCAGGAGTTTACCGCGTGCGCGATGCCGCTCTTGTGCTGCTGGGCCACCGCCGGAACGCACCCGCTCAAGCTGCGCATGAAGATCATCCACCAGTGCCTGCATGGCTTGTGCTTTGGCTTGAAACTGCGCATCACGCGGATTGATCTGAGAAGAGATCACACTCATCCTGAATATCCTTTTGAAAAATGAAAGGGAAGGCCAAAAGGCCCACTGAGTGCACAGTGGGCGATGGCTTCAGCGGGATTCAGTAAAGATTTCACGCCCGATCAGCATGCGACGGATTTCGCTGGTACCCGCACCGATCTCGTAGAGCTTGGCATCGCGCAGCAGACGGCCGGTTGGGTAGTCGTTGGTATAGCCATTGCCACCCAGCAGCTGAATCGCATCCAGTGCAACCTGCGTGGCTTTTTCCGCGCAGTAAAGAATGACACCGGCTGCATCTTTCCGGCTGGTTTCACCGCGATCACAGGCGCGCGCGACGGCATACAGATAAGCACGGCAGGCGCAGAGGGTGGTGTACATATCGGCCACCTTGCCCTGTACCAGCTGGAACTCACCAATCGGCTGACCAAATTGCTGGCGCTCATGCAGATAGGGGACCACGACATCCAAGGCCGCCTGCATAATGCCAGTGGGGCCAGCAGCCAGTACGGTGCGCTCATAATCGAGGCCGCTCATCAGTACGCGTACGCCCTTGCCTTCTTCACCCAGCAGGTTTTCGACTGGGACACGGCAGTCCTCAAAAACCAGTTCGCAGGTATTGGAGCCGCGCATACCAAGCTTATCGAGCTTGGGTTGACGCGAGAACCCAGCCCAATCGCGCTCAACAATAAAAGCACTGATGCCCTTGGCACCGGCCTTCACATCCGTCTTGGCATAGATGACGTAGGTATGGGCATCTGGCCCGTTGGTGATCCACATCTTGCTGCCATTGAGCAGGTAGTGATCGCCTTGTTTTTCAGCCCGCAGCTTCATGCTGACCACATCTGAGCCAGCATTGGGCTCAGACATGGCCAGTGCGCCGATCTTGTCGCCTGAGCAGAGGTCGGGGAGGTAGCGTTTTTTCTGCGCCTCGTTGCCATTGAGCTTGATTTGGTTGACGCAGAGATTGGAGTGCGCGCCATAGGACAGAGCCACCGAGGCCGAGGCGCGCGAGATTTCTTCCATCGCAATCGCATGGGCAAGATAGCCCATACCGGAGCCGCCATATTCTTCGGGCACGGTAATACCAAGCAGGCCCAGATCACCGAACTTCTTCCATAAATCCATCGGGAAGTTGTTCTCGCGATCGATCGCGGCAGCGCGTGGAGCAATTTCGGCGGCCGCAAAGGCATTCACCTGCTGGCGCAGCATGTTGAGTTCTTCTTCCAAGCCAAAGTTCATTTCAAGAAAAGGTGCGTGCATGATTGAGTCCTTCTTTTATTGTTGTTGATCAGACCAATAAACTGACTTTAAGGTAAGTTGACGTAAACGTAAAGCTCTTGAGCGAAAAAAACCCCGCCGTAGCGGGGTCAACAGGGCAGAGTGTTGATCAAGGGGGAAGCAAGATCAGCAGTGTGGTGCTATTTCATCGAAATCGTGGTGTTGACGCCCGCAGAAATACTGTCAGGCTCAAACCAGCGCTCGGTTACGGTTTTGCTATGCGTCCAGAATTTGACCGCTTCCTTGCCGTTGGGACCGAGTGGGCCAAGGCGTGAGGCGCGCGATCCAGTGAAGCTAAAGTAGGCCACAGGCACAGGAATAGGCATGTTGATACCCACCTGCCCGACATCGATCTCGTTCTGGAACTTGTGTGCTGCCCAGCCTGAAGCGGTAAACAGTGACGTCCCATTGCCATTTGGATTGGCATTGATAAAGGCGATGGCTTCATCCAGCGTTTCGACCTCAACAACACACAGTACAGGGCCAAAGATTTCTTCTTGGTAGATGCGCATCTGCGGTGTGACTTGGGTAAAGACGGTGGGGCCAACAAAGTTGCCCTGCTCGTAGCCGCTGACTTGATAATCGCGGCCATCCAGCGCCAAGGTCGCCCCTTCTTCAACACCAGAAGTGATCAAGCGCTGAATACGCTCTTTGGCCTGAGGGGAAACGACAGGGCAGACATCGACAGTGACATCGGTGCCGGGGCCGACGCGCATTTTTTTCGAGCGCTCAACGATATCGGCTGACCATTGGCGCGCCTCACCAACCAGCACCACCACAGGATTGGCCATGCAGCGCTGACCTGCGGCACCAAAGGCAGAGCCGATCAAGGCATCGATGGCCTGGTTTTTGTTGGCATCAGGCAGGATGACGCAGTGGTTCTTGGCTCCCATCATGCACTGAGCGCGCTTGCCCGCTTGAGAGGCCAGCTGATAAATGATATCGCCAACATGGCTGGAGCCGATAAAAGACACGCCCTTGATATGTTCATGCTGGCACAGGCGCGCCGCGACTTCTGGGCCGCCATGCACCACGTTCAATACGCCGGGTGGCAGGCCAGCTTCATGGGCCAGTTCAACCAAGCGCAGGGTTGAGGTGGGGTCCTGCTCCGAAGGCTTGAGTACAAAGGTATTGCCGGTGGCGATGGCGATCGGGAACATAAAGCAGGGCAGCATTACCGGAAAGTTAAAGGCGGTAATGCCAGCCCCAACGCCCAAAGGCTGTTTCAAGGTGTAAACATTGACACCGGTGGCGACATTTTCAGCCAGCTCGGAAAGCTGCAAGGTAGGAATGGAGCAGGCATGCTCGATCACCTCAAGCCCACGGCCAACTTCGCCTTCGGCATCGGGTAGGGTTTTGCCATGCTCTTCCGTAATCAGGGCAGCCAGCTCTTTTGTATGCTCGCGCACCAGCTGCTGGAACTTCAGCATAATACGCATCCGCGCACCAAGAGAGGTTTGACGCCAGCTGGCATAGGCCTTATGTGCGCTGTCAATCGCGCGATCGACTTCTTCCAGGGTGCAAAAAGGAACGCGAGCCACCACCTCTTGTGTGGCTGGATTGAGTACGTCGCGCCAGTCGCTGGATTGAGAAATGACCGGCTGGCCGTCAATGATCATCGGGGTTTGGCGTGGTGTCATGTTAAGCCTCTTGGTTGTGTGTCTTGTTGTTGTTTGTCTTGGTTCTATGGGGATCTTGAAGAGACGCCCTGGGTATCACTGAATCCATCTTAGGCAGCCTCGCCAGCGCTTGACAAGAGCAGAAAATGCAAAGCATCATTGCATTATTGCAAGGCTTGAATAGCAAGTCGATGGCGGCCAAAAGGAGATGCAGATGGATTGGGAAGATGTGCGTGTTTTTCTGGAAGTCGCACGAACTGAAAGATTGAGTGAAGCGGCTAAGCGATTGGAAATCAATGCTTCCACGGTATCAAGAAGGCTACATCGCTTAGAAGAAAGCCTCAGTGTGCGTCTTTTTGAACGCAGTGTTGAAGGGCATCAGCTCACCCAGCAGGGGCAGCTTCTCTTGGCGAGTGCGCGCCAAATGGAGCAGCAAGCCCTAACAGCCAGTGAAATTTTGCAAGGCTTGGATGCGCAGATCAGTGGCCGTGTACGCCTTGGATGCACGGAAGGATTCGGCAGTTTTTTTATTGCGCCGCATCTGGGGCAGTTGCTGGCGGCTGCGCCTCAACTGAGTGTTGAGCTGCTGCCGATGCCACGCTTTGTCAAGCTGACGCGTCAGGAGGCGGATCTGGCGGTCACGATTGAGCGCCCTCGTCAGACTTCCTTGGTGGTCACCAAGCTCTGCGATTACCGTTTGCAGCTTTATGCTACGCCGGCCTATTTGGCGCAGGCACCGCGTCTGGCCTCGCTGGAAGACTTGCAGCAGCAGCGCTTGATTGGCTATATCGATGAGTTGATGTTTACGGATCAGCTCAATTATATGCAGCATCTGTTACCCGAGATTGAACCCCCCTTGCGCAGTACCAGTGTCGTCACGCAGTTTGCGATGGCGCGTGCTGGGTTGGGTGTGGCCATCCTGCCTTGTTTTTTGGCGGACCCTGAGCCCAGTTTGCAACCCCTGCTGACCGATCAGCTGGATCTAACGCGCAGCTTTTGGTTAGCTGCGCAGCCAGAGCGCAAGCGGCTTGCTCGAGTTGAAGTGCTCTGGCAAGGCTTGCGCGATCTGGTGCAACAGCAGTCGGCTTTATTAATGGGGCTGCAGGATCAATGATCGAGCGTTAAAAAAAACTCTGATTCACTCTTGCGCTTGCCAAGGCTGAGTTGCAATTGGCCTGGTCTGCGCTGAGGATGTTGATCAGTGGTTCCTTAAATTAACTCAATCGCTACGGCCGTTGCCTCACCACCACCAATACAAAGGCTGGCTATGCCTTTCTTTTTGCCTTCTTGCTCTAGTGCATGCATCAGCGTGACCAGAATCCGTGAGCCAGTTGAGCCGATAGGGTGGCCTTGTGCACAAGCACCGCCATAGATGTTGGTTTTTTCTTCAGGAATCCCCAAGCCATCTGTCGCCAGCAGCGTCACGACCGCAAAGGCTTCGTTGATTTCAAAAAGATCAACCTGATCCAGTGACCAGCCTGCTTTATCGAGCACCTTCTCTATGGAGCCAATCGGTGCCAAGGTGAATTCGCTGGGCTCGCGTGAATGTGTTGCGTGAGCCACAATGCGCGCTTTGGGCTTGAGGCCGCGCTTTAAGGCTTCGGATTCGCGCATCAGCACCAGTGCCGAGGCACCATCTGAAATCGAGCTGGAGTTGGCTGCGGTGATAGTGCCATCTTTTTTGAACGCAGGGCGTAGGCTGGGGATTTTATCGATTTTGGCTTGATGAGGCTGCTCATCATCCACCACTGTGACCTCGCCTTGACGCCCTTTGACCACCACGGGCGCGGTTTCGGCTTTCAGCTTGCCTGCTTCGATGGCTTTTTTAGCGCGCTCCAGAGAGCGGATCGCAAAAGCATCCAGCCCTTCACGGGTATAGCCTTTTTCGTCAGCCACTTCCTGCGCAAAAACACCCATTAACTTGCCGGTGCGCGCATCTTCTAAACCATCCAGGAACATATGATCCTTGATTTCACCATGACCGAGGCGGTAGCCGCTACGTGCCTTGGTGAGGATATGCGGCGCGTTGGACATGCTTTCCATGCCGCCGGCAACCATCACTTCGTTGGTGCCAGCTACGAGCAAGTCATGTGCCAGCATCACGGCTTTCATACCCGAGCCGCAAAGCTTATTGATCGTGGTCGCTCCGGTTGAAACAGGCAATCCGGCCTGCATCATCGCCTGACGCGCTGGACCTTGCTTCACCCCAGCAGGTAAGACGCAGCCCATAATGACTTCCTGAACAGCATCAGGCTGGAGTCCTGCGCGCTCAACGGCGGCTTGAATGGCCACGCTGCCCAGCTCGGGGGCGGTCAGGCTCGAAAGTGCGCCCATCATGCCGCCCATAGGCGTGCGAGCACCAGCAACAATCACGATAGGGTCTTGAGAAGTGTGCATAGATCTTTCCTTTTGTTGGTCACATAACAAGGTCAATGAAGAGGAGACCGATTTTGAATCTCAACGCAGAGCTTGCCTGATCTGGGAGGATCACACTAGAAGGGCGTGTGACTCCAGGGTCAATGAAACCGAGCGTTTGCTTGGTATTGGCCTGATCTGCAGGCTGTGTTGCGCTTGGTCCTGCGCCAAAAGTGCAAGTTGGCAGCGCAAAAAAAGGCTTGTTCCGCTGCGCAGCATGGATTAGTCTTGCATAAAACCGAGCGCTTGCTTGTTTTTGCCAAAGTAGCACAGGCTGCTTTTTTTTAAAAGTCAAACTTTACGTTTACGTCAAGGTTATACAAGAAAAACAAACAACACCTGGAGGTCCTATGTCCACTTTAGCCCCCGCTCAGGATTACACTGCCTTTTACCAGCAGTTTCAGCTGAGTGAGATTGAATCCCAGCTCTCTGGGCGTTTGGCCACTGGCTTGAATGCCTATGTCGAATGCTGCGCGCGCCATGCAGAGGGATCACGTGCCGAGCAGGCGGCACTGGTTCATGAAGATACGGCAGGGCAGGTCACACGCTATAGCTATGCTGAACTGGATCAGCTCAGTGGTCGCATCGCCAATCTACTTAAAAGCCAAGGCGTGCAACCTGGAGATCGTGTGGCGGCGATGCTCTCACGGACACCAGAGCTGCTCGGCCTGATTCTGGCGACTTGGCGTCTTGGTGCGGTGTATCAGCCTTTGTTTACCGCTTTTGGCTATGAGGCGATCGATTATCGACTCACGCAGGCCAAGACGGTGCTGGTGGTCACTGATACCGTCAACCGCGATAAGTTTGCGCCGATCAGCACACTGCCGCGCCTTGTCTTGATCGGCAGCGCAGAAGAGGCGGCCCATTGGGGTGATGCTCATTTTGAGGGCCTGTTGGCTGAGCAATCCAGTGAGTGCGCACCAGTGATCCTTGATGCTGAGCAGCCCTTCTTGCAAATGTTTACCTCTGGCACGGTTGGAAAATCCAAGGGTGTCGCGGTGCCGCTCAAAGCCTTGCCTGCTTTTTATATCTACATGCGCTATGCGGTTGATCTACAAGAGGGTGATCTCTTTTGGAACATGGCAGACCCGGGCTGGGCCTATGGTCTTTATTATGCGATTACCGGCCCCTTGCTGCTGGGCGCGACCACTCACTTTAATGAGGCGGGCTTTACAGCAGAAAATACGCTGGCCTTCTTACAAAAGCATCAGATTACCAATCTGGCTTCTGCACCCACAGCCTATCGGATGATGAAATCCAGCGGTGTACTGGATGGGCAGGCCGATACGCTGGCCTTGCGTGTCGCCAGTTCAGCCGGTGAGCCTTTGAATACCGAAGTGGTGAACTGGGTTTCTCAGCATTTAGGTTGCCGCGTGATGGATCACTATGGACAAACTGAAACCGGCATGACCTGCTGTTGCCATCATGCCTTAACCCATGCAACGCCTGTCGGTTCCATGGGGCAGCCCTTGCCTGGCTATCGTTTGGTCATCCTGGATGCTGAGTATCAAGAGCTGGGAGCAGGGCAGACAGGGCAGCTGGCGGTGGATATGGAGGCTTCACCGGCTTTCTTCTTCCAAGGCTATACCTGGCAAGAGAAGAAGCCCTTCCACGACAAGTACTACCTAACAGGGGATGTGGTTGAGCTGCATGCGGATGGCACCTTCTGGTTTGCCGGTCGGGATGACGACATCATCACCACAGCAGGTTATCGCGTTGGCCCCACCGATGTCGAAAACACCGTACTGGAGCATCCTGCGGTTGCGGAATCGGCTGCCGTTGGCAAGCCGGATGCGCTGCGCGGCTATGTGATCAAATCCTATGTGGTGCTCAAAGGCGATTATGAGCCGAGCGACGAGCTGGTCAAGGATATCCAGCAACTGGTGCGCGAACGCCTTTCAGCCCATGCCTTCCCGCGTGAAATCGAGTTTGTTGATGCCCTGCCCAAAACACCGAGCGGCAAGATTCAGCGCTTCCTGTTGCGCAAGCAGGCTGAAGAGGCTGTCGCTTCTTAATCGGTATCAGCCCAGTACCAACAAAAAGACCGCGTGGACCGCCTTCGGGTGGTCCTCACCGGGTCCCTTGACTTTAAAATCCACCTGAGGTCGTGCATCGTGTTACAAAAACGAAAATATGGCGAAGAGCACCCCTACTGGCCAGCTGGCCCGTTCAAAATCCGTTTACCCTTTATTCACTACCGTTGGGAGTGGCCAGAAACCATTCAGGCGCTGGTGATGTTTGTGGTTGCTATGTCGGCCATCCCACTGTTGGAGCAGTATCTGGCACTGCCCTATGAAGTTGCGCTGGCCTATGTCGTGATTTGTGGGATCGGCTTTATGCTGCCCAATCTGCTGGGTGTACCCTTTGTGCCTGGCTGGATTACCCCAGCCTTACCAGTGGTGTTGCTCTTTATCGGCCAGTTTGAACCAGGCCCGGATGCGATTCGTGCTTTGGTTGCCTTGCAGCTGGTGGTGACTTTTATTTTTCTCTTTATGGCGGTCACGCGGCTGGGCAGTACGCTGGTCAACAATATCCCCAACTCATTTAAGGCCGGCATTCTACTGGGCGCGGGTATTGCTGCCATCTCAGGAGAAATCGCAACAGGTGGGCGGCTGCACACCACGCCTATTTCGCTCACCATTGGTGGGTTAGTGACGGCTTACGTTCTTTTTTCGCTCTCGTTTCGCCAATGGACAGAAGAACACCGCTGGGCCAAGGTGATTGCAGGTTATGGCATGGTGCCCGGGATTCTGGTCACCATGGCGATTGCTTGGGCCATCGGTGAATATCCACTGCCTGATGTGCGCTGGGGTATCGATCTGCCTGATTTTGCCGCGACCTGGGACTATCTGCCAATGACCTTGGGCTTCCCCCCGATGGCAGTGTTTATTGCGGCAGTCCCAACGGCCATCATCGCTTATATCATTGCTTTTGGTGACATTATTGTGGGACAGAGTCTGATCAAGCGCGTCGATCACCTGCGCCCAGATGAAAAAATCGAAGTTGATGTGGACCGTGTGCACCTGGTGACCGGTATCCGCAACCTGATGCACTCCTTCTTTGCACCCTATCCTGGTTTGGCCGGTCCGCTGTTTACTGGCGTGATGGCAACCATTGCTGAGCGTTACCGCTATGGCCGTGGAGCCATGGACAGCATCTATTCAGGTGCAGGGGTATTCTGGATCGTCGGTTTTTTTGCCATGTTCTTGTTGCCACTGGTCACCTTCTTTAAGCCCGCTCTACCGATTGCCCTGTCGATCACCCTGTTGATTACCGGCTTTTTATGTATTGCAGTGGCGGTCGAGCAGATCGATAACGCCACCTCGATGGGCGTCGCAGGTTTGATGGGTGTTGTGCTGGCGGTGCATGGTGCGGCCTGGGGTTTGGCCGCAGGTTTTGTCCTCTACATGTTGATTGAGTTTCGTGGTCGCGGTGCCAAGGCGGTCGAACCTGAAGAGCCGATCCATGTCGAGGATGCGCCAGAAGTCATTGCCGATGCTCGAGCCAAAGAGAGTTGATCGAGCTTGCTATTGAAAATGTGATGGCTGGATACACACCTCCAGCCAGTGAATTGTGAAACTGAACAAAGAGGAAAGACTATGCAAATTGCACAAGGCAGCTTTGTCATTACCGGTGGCGCTTCAGGTCTGGGCGAGGCAACAGCCCGTTATCTGGTTGCTCAAGGCGCACAGGTTGTGCTGGCGGATTTGAATCAGGCAGCTGGCGAAGCCTTGGCTGCAGAATTGGGTGATGCCGCGTTGTTTAGTGCGTGCGATGTAACTTCGGCCAGCGATGTACAGCAGGCCGTCGATCTAGCGCAGAACCACTTTGGCCCACTGCGTGGCGCGATCCATTGTGCTGGTGTGGTGGTTGTGCAGAAGCTGCTAGATCGAGAGCTGAACCCCGCTGATCTTGATGCCTTTAGTCGTGGCGTACAGATCAATCTGGTTGGCAGCTTTAACGTGATGCGTCTGGCTGCCGCAGCGATGGCGAAGAACAGCGCCTTAGAAGATGGCGAACGCGGTGTGCTGATCAATACGGCTTCGATCGCGGCCTTTGATGGGCAGGTCGGGCAGGCCAGCTATGCCGCATCCAAAGCTGGTGTGGTGGGTATGGCCCTGCCTATTGCACGAGAACTGGCGCGGCATGGGATTCGGGTGATGACCATTGCTCCTGGTGTGTGCGGCACGCCGATGATGAGTGGCATTCCAGATGAAGCACGGGCGCAACTCGAAGCCGGCGTGCCCTTTCCCAAGCGCCTTGGCAAGCCAGAAGAGTTTGCCTCTTTAGTCGGCCATATTATTCAAAACACCTATCTCAATGGCGAAGTGATCCGTATGGATGGCGCCATTCGCATGGTGTAAGGAGTCAAGAATGAGTTGGATGCTGAATGAAGAACAACGCCTGATCCAAACGACGGCGCGAGATTTTGCGACGGGTGTGCTCGCACCTCAGGCCGCCGCCTTAGATGCAACAGGTGATCCTGAGATACTGAAAAGCCATCTGCGTCAGCTCGCTGAGCTGGGTTTTATGGGATTGAATATTGATGAAGCCTATGGCGGCGCTGATGTTGGCACGGTGAGCTTTTCTCTGGCGATCACTGAACTTGCACGCGCTTGTGCCTCAACGGCGGTGACGGTCTCGGTCAGCAATATGGTCGCTGAGGTGATTCAGGCCATAGGTACTGAAGAGCAAAAAAGTCGCTACCTGCCTCAGCTCTGCGCTGGCGAGATGTATGGCGGCAGCTTTTGCCTGAGTGAAGTAGGAGCGGGTTCAGACCCTGCGGCGATGAAAACCCGCGCCGTCAAAGAAGGCGAAGACTGGGTGCTCAATGGCAGCAAGGTGTGGATCTCGACTGCGGCGATCGCAGGGGTCTTTGTGGTCTGGGCAGTGACTGATCCTGAAGCGCCCAAAGGCAAGGGTATTTCGTGCTTTTTAGTGCCTGCCAATACGCCGGGTGTGACGGTTCAAGCTGCTGAGAAAAAAATGGGCCAAAAGGGATCGGGAACCCATGAGGTGCTCTTCACTGATTGCCGCCTGCCTGCCGATGCTTTGATGGGGGCTGAGAATCAGGGTTTTAAAATCGCAGTCACTGAGCTGGCTGGAGGACGGATCGGCATTGCTTCTTTGGCTTTAGGTGTGGCTGGCGCGGCACTGGATTATGCGCGGGATTACATTCAAGAGCGCCAGCAGTTTGGCCGCCCCTTGGCTGATTTTCAGGGATTGCAGTGGATGCTGGCCGAGCAGTACACCGAGATGGAAGCCGCGCGGTTATTGACCCTGCAAGCGGCAATGCTGAAAGAAGCAGGACAGCCTTTTGCGACGCAGGCTTCTATGGCCAAGTTGATGGCCAGTGAAAAGGGCAATCAGGCTTGCTATGTGGCTTTGCAACTGATGGGAGCCAATGGCTATATGCAGGACTATCCGCTAGAGCGCTATGCACGGGATATTCGTGTCACCAGCATTTATGAGGGCACCAGCGAGATCCAAAAAGTCATCATTGCGCGTGATCTGTTGCAGGGCTAAGTTGCAGGGTTAAGAAGTTTCGGCCGACTCGCTTGAGTGGGCCGAAACGCATCAAGGAGCAAGCAAAACTGGTCACTGGTGCAGATAAGGGGTATATTCAGAGCCCTTTAATTCATCACTGGAATGGAAACAACCATGCTGATTTTCATCTTTTTGGGCTTGGTCGTGGTGCTGGCTTTTGTAACCATCTTTTTTGTGCATCATCGTAAGGCACAAGAGGAAAAACGCATACAGTTTGAGCGTCTTGTGCGCGAATTAGAGCAGCAAGCCAAGCGTGTTGAGCCTTTGCTGACCCGTTTAAGACCCCATCTTCTTCCTTACGATCTGCGTGCGGCTTTGGCCGAGCGCTGGATCCGTATTCTGCACAACCGTCGTGATCTTGGTGATAAGAGCGAGGCTTTTCAGGCCCACTTGCAGGAAGCAGAGCAGCTAGTCAGTGAGATCAAAAGCACCAGTCAGCCTCAGGTTCAGCGTATTGCCGATAATAAACAAGGGCAAGAAGCTCTGAATCTGCTGAAGAATGTGCAGTATCTGATTATGAAAGAATATCGCGAGGGCAAGCTGAGCGAGGCCAAAGGACAGGAGTATTTAACCAGCCTGCGCCATGCGGCTACACAGGTGGTGGTGGAGATGAATCTCTCTCAGGCCGAGCAGCAGCTAGAGGCCAAGAAGTACCGTGCGGCGATGATCTACTATCAGAATATCCTCAAAGAATTAAAGAAGTATCGCGGTACAGATCAATCTGAATTCCGTGATGTTTACAATGATGTCCGGGCGACGCTGGATCGCATCAAACCACTGGCACAGCAGGAGCTGAACCAAGGCCCGAACCTCTTAGCTGATGGCATGCAGGCTGAGGAAGAAGAGGATGCCTTTCAATCCGATATTCAGCGCGCGGTCATAGCAGGCAAAGAAAGAGCGCGTCAAAGCCGAGGCTGATTTTTGCGCAGCTGGTTGAGTGAAGAGCCGCCCCGAGGTTGGCAGCACGCACTAAAAAGCCCACTTTTGAGTGGGCTTTATGTTGATGGGTCAGTAGCCGACTAGTCGGCAGCCACCAATTCGCGCTGTTGAGCTAAAGCAGGGCTTAATGCGGCCAGTACTGCATTCAGGTTAGCGGCCACTGTATCTTCACTGATTGCGACACCCACAAAACGCGTCTCACCCAGACTGAGTTGAATATAGGTCACCGCCTGTGCTGCGCTGCCCTGGGTTAAAGCATGTTCGCTGAATTCGCTGATCTCGATGGCTTGGCCTAAGCGCTTACTCAAGGCCTGGGTCAGGGTATGTAATGCGCCCTTGCCTTCACCTTTCAGTGTAAAGTGCTCGCCTTGATGCTGGATCACGGCTTCGAGCTGATCACGATCGCTGCGCTCTAACTTATAACTGATCAAGTGCGCCTGCTGCTCGGTGGCGAGATACTGCTCAGCAAAGGTTTGCCAGATTTCTTCTCGCTTTAGCTCGCGTGCCAAGGCTTCTGTTTTGGCCTGCACCGCACGCGCGACTTCAATTTGCAGCCAGCGTGGCAACTGCAAGCCATAGTCGGCTTCGAGAACATAGGCCACACCGCCCTTGCCAGATTGACTGTTGATGCGGATCACGGCTTCATAAGAGCGCCCTAAATCCTGCGGATCAATCGGCAGATAGGCCACCTGCCAGCCTTCTTCAGCACTTTGCTGACTCAGGCACTTTTTGATTGCATCCTGATGGCTGCCAGAAAAGGCCGTATACACCAGCTCACCAATATAGGGGTGGCGTGGATGGGTGGGGATCTGCGTACAGGCCTCGACCACCTCGATAATTTCATCCACCTCGGCCAGATAAAGCTGTGGATCAACTCCCTGGCTGTAGAAGTTCATCGCCAGTGTAATCACATCCATGTTGCCGGTGCGCTCGCCATTGCCCATCAAGGTGCCTTCAACACGATCTGCGCCTGCCATCAGGCCCAGCTCTGCGGCAGCGATACCACAGCCCCGGTCATTATGGGTATGCAGGCTGATTTCGATCAACTCGCGTTGCTGGATATGACGGCAGAACCATTCGATCTGATCGGCAAACACATTCGGTGTCGACATCTCGACCGTGGCGGGCAGGTTGAGGATAATCTTCTTCTCGGGAGTCGGGCCCCAAGCCTGCACAACGGCATCGCAGATCTCGACTGCAAAATCCAGTTCAGTACCGGTAAAGCTTTCAGGCGAGTATTCCAAACGCCAGTCTGTGTCTGGATGCTGTGCAACACGCTCTTTGACCATCTTCACACCTTCCACCGCGATGGCAATAATTTCGGCACGACTCATCCGAAACACGCGTTCACGCTGCACGGTAGAAGTCGAGTTGTAGACGTGAATGATGGCTTTTTTTGCTCCCTGCAAGGCCTCAATGGTGCGATCAATCAAATGTTCACGGGCTTGGGTCAGTACCTGAATCGTCACATCGTCAGGAATCAGGTTTTCTTCGATCAGCTCGCGTACAAAATCGAAATCAGGTTGGGAGGCGGCCGGAAAGCCCACTTCAATTTGTTTAAAGCCAATTTTGACCAGCAAGGCAAACAGGCGTTTTTTTTGCGCCACCGTCATTGGATCAACCAGTGCTTGGTTGCCATCTCTTAAATCCACACTACACCAGATCGGCGCTTGATCCAGTGTACGGTCGGGCCATTGGCGATCGGTTAAGCGGACAGGGGTAAAAGGGCGGTACTTGGTATGATCAAAATTGGACATGATAAATAACCTCTGTGTCGCAAAAAGAGTCCAGGGAAGAAAAGCCTAAGATAGGGCTAGTCTAACTCAGGACAAAGGGTGAAAGATTGCAAAAAGGTCGTCAGAAAGATTTTTTTTGCCATGATTATTTAGTCTTGGCTTTATTGTTAGCTAAAAGTTGCGCAGAAAGCGTAGAATCTGCAAATCAAATTAGCTTATCTGGTTTTTGAATGGTCTGATGCACCAAAGCGCAGCAGACTGGGCACAAAGGGGGAGAAGATGGATTTAGATCGAATAGACCGGCGTATCCTGGAAGTGTTGCAGCGTGATAGTCGCTTAAGTAATCAGGATTTGGCCGAACAGGTTGGGTTGTCTCCTTCACCTTGTTCACGTCGGGTCAAGCAGCTTGAAGAGGCAGGCTATATTCAGGGTTATAGCGCCCGCTTGAATACCTCGCAGCTAGGATTAAAGCTGACTGCCTACATCCAGGTGGCTTTGGATCGGCATACGCCAGATCGCTTTGCTGAGTTTGATCGGGTGGTTAGTCGTTGTCCAGAGGTGGTCGAATGTGCGCTGGTTACGGGGCAATCTGCTGACTATACCGTCAAGGTGATCGTGCCGGATATGGAGTATTTTCAGGAGTTTTTACTCAATACTATTACCCAGATTCCAGGCGTGACTGGCGTGCATTCCAGCTTTGTGATGCGCAAGGTGGTGGATAAGACGCAGGTGTCTTTAAAGCACTTACAGGCTTAATGCCCTTGCCCTTGCGTGCTCTCATTCAGAGCACAAAAATCAATTTTAACTCATGTAAAAAGCGTGAAAAAAGAGTATGGATATTTCGACCACTGTTTTGCTGATCTTGTTTTTTGCCGCTCTGGCTGCAGGATTTATTGATACCCTCGCCGGTGGCGGCGGCTTGTTAACCATCCCAGCCTTGCTGCTGGCTGGTGTGCCGCCTTTAGCCGCGCTGGCCACCAACAAGGTGCAAAGTGTGTTTGGTGTGTTAACGGCCTCAGTGACTTTGATACGCCGTGGCTGGCTGGATTGGCGTGCTTTAAAAGGAGTTTTTCTGATAGCGCTTCTTGGATCGATGAGCGGCGCGCTGGCGGTACACTGGATCAACCCGGACTGGCTGCGTTTTATAGTACCCTGTGTCTTAGCTGCGATAGCGCTGTATTATCTACTGAGCCCCCAGGCTGGAGAGTTGGAAACCCAGCCAAGGGTCAGCCCTCAGCTTTACCAACGCGCTGTGTTGCCTGCGATCGGTGCTTATGATGGGATGTTTGGCCCTGGCACAGGCTCTTTTTACACGACATCAGGTGTGGCTTTGCGGGGGATGACCTTGCTGCAAGCTACGGTGCAGGCCAAATGGTTAAACCTCGCTACTAATTTGGGTGCCGTACTGATTTTTGTCGCCAGTGGTCAGGTCGTCTGGATCTTAGGTGGGGTGATGCTCTTAGGGCAGATGCTGGGTGCCTGGCTCGGCACCCTCGCGGTGATCAGGGGCGGAAGTCGCTTGATTCGCCCCTTATTAGTCACGCTCTGTTTGGTGATGCTGGCGCGTTATTTCTTTGCTTGAGTGGTGGACTTGAGCATTTCAGTAATGCCGGCAACAGCGCCACCGATATTGGCCAGTTCAGCAGGAATAATCATCGTGTTGTTGGTTTTCGCCAGGTTGCCAAATTCTTTGACATACTGCTCAGCAACACGCAGATTGACCGCCTCAATCCCGCCTTCTTCTTTGATCGCCAGAGCAATTTTGCGCAGACCTTCTGCGGTGGCTTCGGCGACCAGTTCAATTTCCTTGGCGCGACCTTCAGCCTCGTTGATTTGTTTCTGCTTTTCGGCCTCTGACATGTTGATCACTTCTTGTTTCTGACCTTCAGAAACGTTGATCATGGCTTGGCGCTCACCTTCTGACTTGGCGATGGCGGCGCGGCGCTCACGCTCAGCGCGCATCTGTTGTTCGAGCGCATCTTTAATGCTGGCAGGCAGCTCGATGTCTGAGATTTCATAGCGTAAGACCTTGATTCCCCAAGGTTTAGCCGCGTCATCTAAGGCTAAAACGACTTCCTCATTGATCTTGGCACGCTCTTCAAAGGTTTTATCCAGATCCGTTTGCCCGATCACCGAGCGCATGGTGGTTTGTGCTAACTGAGAGGCCGCATAGCGATAGTTGTTGATGCCGTAGCTGGCTTGATGGCTATCGACAACTTGAATATACATCACGCCATTGATGCCGACCTGAATGTTGTCTTTGGTCACACAAGCCTGACGCTCAACATCGATGACTTCTTCTTTTAAAGTGTGAACATAAGCCACTTTATCAATAAAAGGAATCAGCAGATGGAAGCCTGAGTCGAGGGTGCGGTGGTAGCGACCTAACCGCTCAACGATAAAATTGGATCTTTGTGGAACAATGCGCGCTGTTTTGATGATGGTGATAATGACAAAAAGCGCAAAGCCTAGTCCTAAAATAGTGCCGATATCGAACATAGTAAAAACATCCTGTGTGGTTTCGATGAGTGAGGGGTGACTCTGGTGCTTCAGGGTTTCACTTTTCATGGGATCTGCCCTGATCGGGTGAAGAGGGTGGTGTCCGCGACAGGTAAAGTTCTATACCTTGGTTGCGAACCACCCAAGCGACTTCACCGGCTTTTAAATCCTCATCGCTGAGGCCATGCCAGTGTACGCCATTCAGACTGACGCGTCCGCTGCCTTGCTGGAAATCAGTGACCACTGTCACACGTTGACCGATTTCCTGTTGAAAGTGCAGCGTGTTTTTCTTCTCGGAGCGGGTTTCTCCGACAAAATAACGCTTCAGTTTTTTGCGAGCGATCAGCAGCAAGGCCAAGCTGCTGCTGCCAAAGACCAGCATCTGCATGGCTGAGGATTCGATCCAACCAAGGTGGAGCAAAAGGCCGGTGATCAGTGCGCCTAAACCAAGAAAAACCGCCACGATACTGGTGGCGAGAAGCTCAGTGAGAATCAGAAAAAGACCAAATACAATCCATGCAATAGGTGTCATAGTGTTCTCGTTTTAGGCTTGGAATGCGGCAAATAAAGCATCAATTTGTTCAAGATGAGGCTGCTGCTCTTCAGGGCTGAGCCAAGAGCCAGTAAAGGCATTGCGTGCCAGTTGATGCAGCTGTTCGCTTGTCAGCGGTAAGGCTTCGATCAAAGCGCGATAGTTATCCATCATATAGCCACCGAAATAGGCTGGATCATCGGAGTTGATCGTGACTTTTAAGCCTGAATCGAGCATCTGAATCAGCGGGTGCTGTTCCATCTGCTGCACAACGCGCAGCTTCAGGTTAGACAGAGGGCAGACCGTCAGTGTCATTTGGCGCTCAGCCAGGGTTTGAATGAGCTGTGGATCTTCAAGAGAGCGATTGCCATGGTCGATGCGATCCGTATGGAGCAGATTCAGCGCTTGCCAGACGTAGTCTGCTGGGCCTTCTTCACCAGCATGCAAAGTGATCTTAAAGCCCAGCTCTTTGCAGCGCGCAAACACCCGCGCAAACTTCTCTGGTGGATGACCCTTCTCAGAAGAATCGAGGCCAAAGCCATCAATCAGCGGGAAGAAGTCTTCTGCTTGTGCCAGAGTGGCAAAAGCACTCTCCTCAGAAAGATGGCGTAAAAAAGAAAGAATCAGGCGAAAACTGATCCCCAGTTCGGCTTGGCCTTGTTCTAACGCACGACGTATACCATGGATTTGCGTTGCCAGAGGGATACCGCGCTCTAGATGCGCTTGAGGATCAAAGAAGACTTCAACATGAACCACGCCATCTTGATGCACACGCTGCAGATAAGCCCAGGTTAGATCATAGAAGTCGGCCTCATGCAGCAGGACGGACATCCCTGCATAGTAGACATCCAGAAATTCTTGTAGATTGTTAAACTGGTAGGCGGCCTGGAGTTCGGCCACACTGGCGTAGGGCAGAATCACGCCATTGCGTTCAGCCAGGGCAAAGACCATGGCGGGTTCTAAGCTACCTTCAAGGTGCAGGTGCAGCTCGGTTTTGGGGCAGGCAGCGATTAAATCAACAAGCTTGTGCTTCATAGAAAGACCTAGTACAGAAAAGAAAAGTCGACTTTAGCTGTATTGAGAAGGGATTGCAAAATCGATCTGGTGTTTTATTAAAGAGGTGTCCGATGTCCGAAATCTATCAACCCCCTCGGGTTTGGCAAGCCAAGCCATCGGGTGGGCAGTTTGCTGCGATTAATCGTCCAGAAGCGGGAGCGCGCTATCAGCAGAGCCTGCCGCAAGGTGAGCAGCCGTTACAGCTTTATTCTTTGGCGACCCCGAATGGCGTCAAGGTCACCATCCTGTTGGAAGAACTCCTCGCTTTGGGTATTGCAGAGGCAGAGTATGATGCTTGGTTGATTGATATTCAGCAGGGAGAGCAGTTTTCGAGTGGTTTTGTTGCCTTGAACCCCAATAGCAAAATCCCTGCGCTACTGGATCTCAGCGGCTCTGAGCCAGTGAGAGTGTTTGAGTCGGGATCGATTCTGCTTTATCTCGCAGAAAAACACGGTGTGTTTTTACCTGCCAGCCTGCGTACTGAAGTGATGAACTGGCTGTTCTGGCAAATGGGGAGTGCTCCCTTTGTTGGCGGTGGTTTTGGTCATTTTTATGCTTATGCCCCGCAGAAGTTTGAATATCCCATTGATCGCTATACGATGGAAACCAAGCGTCAATTGGATGTCCTGGATCGCCTGTTGGCAGAGCGGGAATATATCGCTGGCGCAGACTATACGCTGGCCGATATAGCAATCTGGCCTTGGTATGGTGTGCTGGCACTGGGAGAGCTGTATAACGCAGCGGAGTTCTTACAGGTGCAGGATTATTCGCATCTGCAACGCTGGGCTGCGCAGATTGCCGCGCGTCCTGCTGTGCAGCGTGGTCGAATCGTGAATTTAGCTTGGGGCGAGGGGCCGCAGCTGAAAGAAAGACATGCGGCGGCGGATGTGGATGCGGTGCTTGCGTCTTTTGCTGAACGCTAAGTCCGATTCAAAAAAAGAGCCCTCATCATCGAGGGCTCTTGGCATAGACTGGTTAGGAAACCTCTGATTCACTATTGCGCTGGGTGATGCTGCCTTGACCTGCGCTCATGACGTTAATCAGAGGCTCCTTAGGTGTGCAGGTGTTTACTCAGCGTAAAAAGCCTGCTCATCCAAGCTCATCAGCACATCGGCACCGGCCTGAATCTGTGCTTCTAAAGCCAGCGTACGTGGCAGAATCCGCTTCAGATAGTGTTGACCCACCTTGACCTTGCTGGTGTAGAAGTCATCCGCTGCGCCTGTGGCTTTGGGCTGCGCAACAGCAACCATGCGCGCCCACATATAGGCATAGGCAACATAACCAAACAGGTTGAGGTAATCCACCGCGGCGGCGCCGATTTCTTCTGGGTTCTCCTTGCCCATCTGCATGACCTGCTCAGTGACCGACTCAAGACGCTTCAGTTCGACCTCTAGAGTGGCACACCAGTCTTGCATGCCTGTTTGGCCTTGTTGCTCAGCCAAGAACTGACGGACATCGCTGGTAAAGATGTTGAGGAACTTGCCACCATTGGCAAAGATCTTGCGGCCCATCAGGTCCATCGCTTGGATGCCGTTGGTGCCTTCATAAATTTGGGCAATACGCGCATCACGCACATATTGTTCAGCACCCCATTCAGAGCAATAGCCGCTACCGCCGTAGATCTGCTGGGCTTCGACAGTCGCATCAAAACCACGATCGGTAATAAAAGCCTTGGCGACAGGTGTTAGCAGGGCAACCAGATCTGCCGCATGTTGGCGTTGAGTGTCATCAGCATGGTACTTGCTGATATCCAGCTGCATCCCGACATAAGAAGCAAAGGCGCGGCTGGCTTCGTTAAAGGCACGCACATTCAAGGCCATACGGCGCACATCAGGATGCACAAGAATAGGATCTGCTGCTTTTTCAGGCTGCTGTGGACCTTTAGGGGCGCGAGATTGGATGCGCTCTTTCGCAAAGTCCATCGCGCTTTGATAAGCCACTTCACCCAGACCCAAGCCTTGGATACCAATCGACAGGCGCTCGTAGTTCATCATGGTGAACATGGCCGCCAAGCCGCGATGAGGTTCGCCAATCATGATGCCTTGTGAGCCATCGAAGTTAATCACACAGGTGGCCGAGCCCTTGATACCCATCTTGTGCTCGATGGAGCCACAGTTGACCAGGTTGTGCTCACCCAGGCTGTCATCTTCATGAATCTTGAATTTGGGAACCAAGAACAGAGAAATGCCGCGTGTTCCTGCAGGGGCATCAGGCAGTTTTGCCAGCACCAGGTGGATGATGTTCTCAGCCAGATCATGCTCACCGCCAGTGATCCAGATTTTATTGCCGGTGATGGTGTAGGTGCCATCGCCATTGGGTTCTGCTTTGGTGCGAATCAGGCCGAGATCTGTACCTGCATGAGGCTCAGTCAGACACATGGTGCCGATCCATTGGCCTTCATAGAGCTTGGAGAGGTACTTGGCCTTGATTTCTTCGCTGGCGTGGGAATCGAGCAGCAGCGCGGCGCCAGAGTTCAGCGCAGGATAGAGGGTAAAGGCTGCATTGGAAGCGTAGAGCATTTCTTCGAAGAGCACTGTCATCATTTTTGGCATGCCTTGGCCGCCAAACTCAGGATTACCACCTAGGCCCATCCAGCCACCCTCGGCGAGCGCGCGATAGGCTTCTTTAAAGCCTTTAGGCGTGAATACCTGGCCATTCTCAAAGCGGCAGCCTTCTGCATCGCCGCTGAGATTGAGCGGGAACAGCTCATTTTCAGTCAGCTTAGCGCCTTCTTCTAAAATCGCTTCGGCCAGATCAGGCGTCACTTCCTGAGTCGCTTCCATCGAAGCCCAGAGTTGATCAGCTGCAAAAACTTCGTTTAAAACAAAACGCATGTCACGCAGGGGGGCCTTATACTTTGCCATGATATACCTCTATCCTAGATGAACTTAAGGAATGCCCGAGCAGCGTCTGAGGCTATGCCACTGGTGCAAGATGCTCAGTACTGTCGCAGAAATTCCTTAACTGATTGATCCAACAAGCTTACTGACTTTACCTTTCGCTCGACAAGTCTAGTGTGTGACCTATAAGTCTTGTTGATGTGGCGCTGGGTTGAGTCAGTTGAGTCTAGCTTGGCTTGATGAAGCTCAGGTTGCAAGCGCGAAGAAGTAGAAATCCCTTGAACTTTTAGGGTTATGTTAGAAATGCGTATTGATCAGGCATAAAAAAGGGCAGCACAGGGCTGCCCAAAAGACTCAAACACAAAGGAACATCAGGGATTAGATTTCAAAACCTAAGCCAAAGGCATCAGCATCCATGCGAGCCAAAGAATCAACACCCGCAGTCATGGCGGTAGCATGAGTCTTAGTGCGTGGTAGCAGACGCTTGAAGTAGAACACAGCTGTGTCCAGCTTGGCTTGGTAGAAGGCGGCTTCGTTGGTGCCTTCAGCCAGTTTCTGTTGCGCAATTTCTGCCATCTGTGCCCAGAAGTAGCCCAGCAGCACATAGCCAGCGTACATCAGGTAGTCGACAGAGGCCGCACCAACTTCATCACGGTTCTGCATGGCGCTCATACCGATTTTCATCGTTAGCTCGCCCCACTCTTTGTTCAGCTCAGCTAGGGGTTGAGTGAACTGGCTCATGCCTTCTTTGGCTTCAGCGGCTTGGCAGTATTTGTGAATCTGCTTGGTGAATTTACGCAGAGTTTCACCTTGGTTCATCAGTACTTTACGGCCGAGCAGATCCAGTGCTTGAATACCGGTGGTGCCTTCATAGAGACGGGTAATACGCGCATCGCGTACAAACTGCTCCATGCCCCACTCTTGGATAAAGCCATGACCGCCGAAGACTTGAAGACCTTCGTTGGTGGCTTCAAAGCCGACTTCAGTCAGGAAGGCTTTGACGATAGGCGTCAGCAGGCCCAGGATCTCATCGGCTTCTTTCTTCTGTTCATCGCTACCTGCTTCAACCAGATCGATCAGCTGAGCAGTATAAAGAATCAGCGCACGACCACCTTCACTAAAGGCTTTTTGCGTGAGCAGCATGCGACGTACATCAGGGTGAACGATGATTGGATCAGCGGCTTTTTCTGGTGCTTTGGCGCCAGACAGAGCGCGCATTTGCAGACGATCACGTGCATAAGCCAACGCATTCTGGAAGGAGACTTCAATCAGGCCCTGGCCCTGAATACCAACACCGATACGTGCAGCGTTCATCATGGTGAACATCGCCGCCAGACCTTTGTTGGGCTGACCCACCATAAAGCCAGTGGCGTTATCAAAGTTCATGACGCAAGTCGAGTTGCCGTGAATACCCATCTTGTGCTCTAAAGAACCACAAGAAACAGCATTACGCTCGCCAGCTTCGCCTTGTGCATCTGGCATGAACTTAGGAATCACAAATAGGGAGATACCCTTGCTGCCTTCTGGCGCATCTGGCAGCTTCGCCAGCACCAGATGAACGATGTTTTCAGACAGCTCATGCTCACCAGCAGAAATAAAGATCTTAGTACCGGTGACTTTAAAGCTGCCATCTTCTTGGGGCAGGGCTTTGGTTTTGATCAGGCCCAAGTCAGTACCACAATGAGGCTCGGTCAAACACATGGTGCCTGTCCAGCGACCTTCTACTAGTTTGGTCAGGTAGGTTTGCTTGAGTTCTTCTGTACCATGGTGCTCCAGTGCGCTCATGGCGCCGTGAGACAGGCCTGGGTACATGCCCCATGCCAGGTTAGAAGAGCAGATCATTTCATTCAGGGTCAGACCCAAAGAGTGGGGCAGACCTTGGCCGCCGTACTCAGGATTCTGAGTCATGGAGGGCCAGCCACCATCGACATACTGCTGGTAGGCTTCTTTAAAGCCTTCAGGCGTAATGACCTTGCCATCTTTTAAAGTACAGCCTTGCTGGTCACCAATTTGATTCAAGGGCGTGAGCACATTTTCGGCAAACTTAGCGCCTTCTTCGAGGATCGCATCCACTACTTCAATGGCTTCTTCACCATTTGGCAGGGCTGCGTAGTGGCCATTGAAATTCAGCAGCTCATTCATCACAAAGCGAATGTCGCGTAAAGGGGCTTTATAAGTCGGCATAGAAAGACCTCACAGGGTAGACTCGTTATTGTTTGTTTAGCTACGTTGAGCTGAGTGTTCAAACGTATGTTTGAAACTTAGGCGATATTCTCAGCAGTGTCAAGCCGAATTGATGACCTGGCGTTGTGCTTGTGAAGAATGAAAAGGGATCGCAGGGGTCAGAGCGCGAAGCGATAAAGCGGGCTGATCAGGCCGCCACATAAAAGCCTGCACCTTTTAGATAGGGCAGGCGGTCGGTTGCGGCCAGTTGTAGCGTTTCCAGTATGGCTTGTGCGCGACTGGCTGGTGCTTCGTTGCCAACAATCGGGTGGCGCATCATCACCGCCACAGCGCGTGGCCTTGGTATACCAAAAGCAAAGCTGATCGGCAGAGGTGGCCGAAATTGCTTTTCATTGGTGCGATAGTTAAGTACAGCTTCTTCCTCTTCGGCTGCTTCTTCATTGGGCGCACTATTGAAGGCGAGTTGAGACCAGAAGGCTTCTTCGCTTTGTTGTTGGGCATGAAGCTGTGTTGGTTGAACTTCTTGGCGTGGTAGCGCTGGCGCGGCAGCGCTCAACTCAGCAGCAAAAGCCGAAGACGTCTCTGCGCTAGTCGCAGACTTAGGGCGTGCCAAGCTGGTGAAGCTGGGCTGTAAGTGAGAGGTGTTGATGACCATATTGAATCCAAGATCTAGGCCCTTGCTGTAACAGCGGGGCAGGTAGAGTCTCAGGTATCGGCCGCAGTACACAAAACTTCACTGAGAACCCGCTGCCGACGAGTCTGTTGCTTTTGTTTACAAAGATTTTAGACCAGCCTTGGGCGCTTGTCTTGTTCTTTGGTTTATAATCGGCCGTTTATGATCAGGTCGGCTTTTCGAAGGCAGAGTTGCCTGTCGGGATCGGTTTGGTCAGTCAACGCTGAATCAGAAGTCGGGCCCCTGTGGGTGACCCAAGGAGATGTGAGTGTGAGGCGGAGTCGTCAGTGGCGCTGGCTAGGTCTATCGGTCAGTCTGGTGTTGGTAGGCTGTCAGGGCGGAATCAATCATGGGACTTCTGGGCATGTGGCTGTAGGCCGTACTGAAGGGCCAACAGGGGTGATGCATACACCAGCAGTGCCGCGCGCAGCAGAGAGTCAGAGTCGGCCTTCGCCGCCGGCGCCAGCGCGTCCTGCACCCACGCCGGCCCCTGAGCCTCGTTCTACGGCCGCGCCTGTGACGCATGTGCAGGTGCTGCCCGCGAATCCACAGCAGGGTGTGCCTTTAGGGGATGATGCCGAGATCGAAGTCATCAGTCTGCCGCGCCCTGAGCTGACGCCGCCACCCCCCGCAGCCTCACCGACGAGATCGAGTGTGCCTGCGCCCCTGGCTCCGTTGCCGGTTGCTGCACCAGAACGCGAATCTCAGCCCACAGAGGAAGAGACGCCCAGCTGGCTGGCGCGCTACCCTAATCTGGCGCAGGACTTACAAGGCCATCAAGAAACCATTCAGGCGCTGGAGCAGGAACTGCGTCAATATCAGCAGCGTCTGAGTGAGTTGCAGCAGCAGGTTAGCCAGCGCTGGGGTGAGGCCGCCGCCACTGCGACCAATGCACATCAGTTTGTGAAATATACGGATGCCTTCCAAAGTCGTGGCGCGATGGATTTTGATCAAGGGCGCGTAGTGGTCGAAACACTGGACCCTAATCAGCCGCGCGAAAGACTCAGAGAGGCCATCGTGACCACTCTCTTGACGCCTTTTGATGCCGAGAATCCAGAGATCTATTCAGATCGCGCGATCACCTACACGGGGCCTGCACTCCTCGCTGGACAGGTGCTTGACCATGAGGGTGTGCCAGTGCGCTGGGAGTGGCGCGCCAATCGCTATGCCGATTATCTGGTCGAGAACCAGTTACAAGAAGTGCAACGCGATGGGCGCACCATCTATCGTGTAGAAATCCCTCTGGTTGAAAACCATACGCAGGTTCGTGGGCAGCAGTTTGAAAATCTGGTGCGTCAGGCCAGCCAGCGTTATAACGTGGATGAAACGCTGATCTACGCGATTATGGAGACCGAGAGCCATTTCAACCCCTACGCCACCAGCCATATTCCGGCCTATGGTTTAATGCAGATCGTTCCCTCAACAGCAGGGCGTGATGTCTTCCAGCGCATCAAACAGCGCAATGACCAGCCAACACGTGAGTATCTTTTTAATCCCGCGAACAATATTGATATGGGTGCGGCTTATATTTCGATCCTGCGTGATATCTACTTGAAGGATATCACCCACCCGCTGTCGCGCGAGTATGCGATTATCTCTGGCTACAATGGTGGCGCGGGTAATGTGCTACGAACCTTCCACTCGGATCGTCGTCAGGCGGTGCAGGTGATTAATCAGCTGACGCCTGAGCAGGTCTATCACCGCTTGCACCACAACCACCCTGCGGCTGAAGCACGCGGCTATATTCGCAAGGTCACTGAGGCGCAGCAGCGCTATCGGGCTTTGGCTGCACGTTAGCAGCAATTTGAGCTCATGCGCTCGCGCTTTTGTTTCTCAAGCACAAAAAACCCCAGCGATGGCTGGGGTGAGCGAGAGGCAAGGGCGAGATCAAGGTGCTTGATCAGGCTCTAGCTCTAAGCGCATACGATTGAGTTCGCGTGTTGCATTATATTCAGCATTCAGCTGCGTGTTCGCGCTGAGCTGAAACAGATAGGTGGCCTGAGGTTGCAGTGTTACCTGTGTGCAGCTAGCGCCAGAAGAAGTGCAGACATCCGCTGTTGCCAGATTCAAGCGAGCCGGAAATCCAGCTGGGCTGGTGAAGACTTCGCCTTCTAGTGTAATGCAGCGTAGTTGCTGAGGTTGGGCTTGCAAGCTGCCTTGCTGTAGGCTCAGGTGGCTGGTCAGGATGCAATTCGACAGCGATTCGCTGGAACTTCCCTGAACTTGGCTGGTATTGATCGAGAACCAGACATTCTCTTTGCGTTGCCCATCGCTCAACTCGATTTGGCTGAGTACCTCACCTTCGAGCTGTAAGCCGCTGGCAAGAGGAAGGCTGGTGTCAGCAAGGAGACCAAAGGAACAACTGGCAAGAAGAAGGCTTGTTGCAATTTTTTTCATGATTCAATCCAGTTCGGTGAATGGTGAATAAAGATCGCCCGATTATAGCAAACACCCGCGCGTGATGTTTCATGTCAATTTGACGCATCTGTTAACCTATTGGCTGAGTTTCTTCAGCTCGCCCTGCGCATAAGCAATGATGATAGAATAACTTGACTCTTTTAGTCAGAAAAAGGCTGGCTCTTGCCAGACAAAACATATACAGTAGTTGTACCAAGAACGAACAAGGTATAAAAGATGACCCTGCCTACGCCTAACCTAAGCCTTAATGTCAACGCGGATGAACAAAGAATAGAAGCCATTACACCTCTTTATCAGCAGCTGTTGGTTCAGCTGGGTGAGGATCCGCAGCGTGAAGGTTTGCTGGATACCCCCAAGCGGGCTGCCAAGGCGATGAATTATCTGACCAAAGGTTATCGCCAGACGCTGGAAGAAGTCACTAATGGTGCCGTGTTTAGCTCCAGTGCAGATGAACTGGTGGTGGTGAAGAATATTGAGTTTTATTCGATGTGCGAACATCACCTACTGCCTTTTATTGGTCATTGCCATATTGGTTATCTCCCCCAAGGCAAGGTTTTGGGCTTGTCTAAATTTGCACGTATTGTGGATCTATTTGCGCGCCGCTTGCAGATTCAAGAGCAGCTGACGCAACAGATTGCTGAGGCAGTCGAAGAAGTGACTGGTGCGGCCGGTGTGGGTGTGATTGTCGAAGCCAAGCATATGTGCATGATGATGCGTGGCGTTGAAAAACAAAATGCCAGCATGCGTTCTTCAGTGATGCTGGGGCAGTTAAAAAGCTCAGCCATGACCCGCCAAGAGTTTCTTAAACTGGTGGAATAATCCCTGTCCTTGTGGCTGCGTGAAGTGATGGCGCAGCCAGAGTCAAGCATGTCATAAGATGATCAAGAGGAATAGATGATGCCGCTGAGTGATGCTGATGCCCTGGCCACCATCCGAATTAAAAATCTGCGCCTGCGCACCTATATCGGAATTAAAGAAGACGAGATACAAAACCAGCAGGATATTGTGATCAACGTGGTGTTAAAATACCCAGCGGATCGTGCTGTAGCTTTTAACCAGATCGATGAAGCCCTCAATTATCGCACCATCACCAAAAAGCTGATTCAGCATGTTGAGCAGGGCCGCTTTGCGCTTTTAGAGCGCTTGACCCGTGAGCTGCTCGATCTGGTCATGGAGCATCAGCAGGTGCTCTGGGCGCAGGTTGAAGTCGATAAGCCGCATGCTTTGCGTTTTTCTGATTCGGTGTCCATCACGCTGAGTGCCAAGCGCGATCTCGAGTGAAAAGGTGTACTTTTTAGCCACTTGTTGAGTTTTGATCATGATCAATGAACAGCAGAAGGAACCGCAACAGCGTATCAATCATAACTGGTCGATTATTGCGCTCTTGTTTGCTTTTGCGGCCATTCCTTTTGGCCCTTGGTTTCTACCCTTTGCCATCGGTGCGGCCCTTTATGCATTGCGCTCGATCCGTCGATCTCCTGAGCATTATGCCGGTGAGCTTTTTGTCTGGGTTGCACTGGGGTTAAGCAGTCTTTTGACGGCCTTGTATCTGCTGTTTTTTTTATATCCTGTGACCAGCTAAACAAAGCCCAACTGAAGCGCTGGTATTGCTTAACCTAAGCCGCTAAGATCTCCGCTATTCTTAACCTTGATAGCGGAGATTTTTTTATGCGCCTTCTCGCACTGGCTGTTGCTGCGACTTCCTTACTGGGTGCAACAAGCGCTCAGGCTCTTGAGTTGAATGTTTCTTTAGCCGGTCAGTACTGGAATGCCAGTCCTTCAGGTGAGATTCAAGGTTTAAGCACTGAAGATCCGATTGCGCTGAAAGACAGCCTTGGTCTTTCTAGTGAAGGCGCGACAGCCCTGAGCCTGCAGATTGATCACTTCCTGCCGGTGCTGCCGAATCTGCGTTTGAGCCAAACCCAGCTTGATCTGACCGGGCAGCGCACTGCCAACTTTACCTTCAATGGCACCGAATTTAACGGCCAGTTGAATAACCGAGTCGACTTATCGCATACCGATGTCACGGCCTACTATCGTCTGTTGGATGGTGTCACCTCCTTTTTGCCTTTGGTGACGGCGCGCCTTGAGCTAGGTGTGACTCTGCGCCTGTTCGATGGTGAGTTTACCGTTGAAGGTAGCAATAGTAACGGCGAGCAAGCACGCGAAAGCATCAGCCTGAGCGCGCCAGTGCCGATGGGTTACCTAGGTGGCCGCCTAGATCTGCCACTGAATCTTTCTGTGGGTGGGCAGGTGAATGCGATAGGCTATAGTGGTAACAGCCTCAGCGATATGAGCGCCTATCTGCGTTATCAATACAACGCCTTACCTTTGATTAAACCGGGTGTTGAGCTGGGTTATCGTCGTATGAGCCTTGAGCTAGATGACTTGGATGACACCTATGGTGATCTGACGCTCAGCGGCCCCTATGTCGGCGCTTACCTGCGCGCTGGTTTCTAAGACCCTGTGCTGGCCCAGACTCAGGTCTGGGTCATCTGCTGCCTGCTGCTGGACTGGATGCGCTCCTCTAAATAGCTTCTAGCTATCTTTTTGATGATAACGATTTTCTCGATTTATTGATAAGAATGAGTATCATTCACTTATCGGCTGCGGCCGCTGATCAATGAATAAGAGGAGATCCACCATGACCAAGACCATCACTTTTGCGATCACCCATTTCAGTGTTGCTTTTACTGTTGTTTGGTTGATGACCGGGGATTTGCTGATCAGCAGTCTGGCAGCGATCATTGAACCGGCGGTGAATACCGTGGCTTACCATATTCACGAGAAGATCTGGGAGCGTCGCCGTGCGCGCCAAGCTGCGCAGCAGGAACAAGCTCCCCTTGTCCCTGAGGGCAGGGTTTGTATCAGTTAAATGACGGATGAGCATGCATCACTATTTATTGAAAAATGCGCAGCAGGCGGATTGCCACCTCGAATTTGATCTCTATCAGCGCGCGTTTGAGAAGCAAGATCTGGCTTTGTTGCGGCGTTTACGCCATCAGGCGCAGGATCCACAGCCGCTGGCCGATGTTTGGGAGGCGGGTTCTGCACGCTGGGTGATGCGTGATAGCTCTAGCACTCAACGGCCGGATCTGGCTGTATGGGGGGCTTTTCTGCTACTTAACTCACGTGCCGAGCAGCTTGTACGTGCTCAGTTGGCTGCAGATGTCGAGTTCTTGCCGCTCAAGGTTGATGGAGAGCCTGCGACGCTGGCGCGTGTCTTGTCCTTCTGGCGTGAAGACCCAAGCCAGACTCAAGTTTGTCCTCGAACCGGTGAGCTGACCAGATTGGTGTTTGATCCGCAGGATGCGCGCGGTCAATGGGTGTTTAAATCTCAGATTGAAGGCTGTTTGCATCTGTACGCCACGCAAGCCCTCAAGGATCTATGTCAGTCCGAGGGCTTGCAGGGCTTGGCGTTTGATCCTCACTGCCTTAATTTTTTTATCACCTGATCTCTAGTGCTGGACGCGCTTGCGCCTGCCATTGCGTTGCCAGATCATGCTGCTGTGACGGAGAGGCTTTGGGGGAGGAGGTCGCTGGGTCTGAATCAGTGCGCTGCCCCGTGTGCTGATTAAAGGGATGGATCTGTGACAGCGGCAGATAGAGGGTCACGGCCTCACCTTCTCGAATAGCACAGTCACTCTCAACACGCACACATAGAGGTTGCTGCTGCTGATCCAGCGTCAGATACAGGTGGCTTTCTGCCCCAGCGGGTTCAAAGAGGGTGCAGTGACAGGCCAGCGCCAGGGCTGGCTCTTGTGGGCAGCTCAAGCTCAGTGCATCTGGTCGCACACCCAGAATATCTGTTTTTGGCGGCAGTGAGGCCAGCTTGGCCACTTCGCTGCTGGCCAGTGCCTCGATCGGCAGCAGGTTCATCGCGGGTGAGCCGATAAACTGGGCAACAAACAGGCTGGCAGGTCGCTTGTAAACTTCCATCGGGCTGCCGACCTGCTCAACGCGGCCTTGGTTCATGACGACTAACCTGTCTGCCAGGGTGAGGGCTTCCAGCTGATCGTGGGTGACATAGAGGGTCGTGGTGTGCAAACGCTTTTGTAGCTGTTTGATTTCAACCCGCATCTGGACGCGTAGTTTGGCATCCAGATTCGAGAGTGGCTCATCCAGTAAAAAGGCGGCGGGTTCACGAACTAAGGCTCGCCCCATGGCAACACGCTGGCGTTGTCCGCCGGATAAAGCCTTAGGTTTGCGTGCCAGAAAGGGCTCAATTTCAAGCATCTTGGCTGTTTTTTGTACCCGCTCTTCTATCTCGGCTTGACGATAGCCGCGATTTTTCAGGCCATAAGCAAGATTGTTATACACGGTCATATGCGGATAGAGCGCATAGTTTTGAAACACCATCGCGATATCCCGCTCAGAGGGTTCGAGATGGTTAACCTGGCGATCACCAATATGGAGCTGTCCGCTGGTGATGGTTTCAAGGCCAGCAATCATGCGCAGCAGCGTCGACTTGCCACAGCCGGAGGGGCCAACCAGCACAATAAATTCGCCATCGGCGATATCTAGGTCGATCCCCTTCACGGCATGCACATCCTGCGCATAGGTTTTGGCGAGTTGTTGAATCTGAATCGTTGCCATCTTGTTGTTCTCCAATTATTTTTCTGTCTCAGTCAGGCCTTTCACGAAAAGGCGCTGCATCAGCAAAATGACGAGGGTTGGGGGCAGTGCGGCAAGAATGACGGTCGCCATCACCAGATGCCATAAGGGTTCGCTATCAGCTGCCGTCACCATGCGCTGTATGCCCATCACAATGGTGTAGTAGCTTTGATCGGTGGTGATCAGCAGGGGCCAGAGATACTGGTTCCAGCCATAAATGAACATGATCACAAACAAGGCTGCGATATTGGTGATCGAAAGCGGAAGCAGAATATCTTTTAAAAACTTAAACGGGCCTGCGCCATCGACGCGTGCAGCCTCGAGCATTTCTTCTGGCACGGTCATAAAAAACTGACGGAACAAGAAGGTGGCGGTAGCAGAGGCAATCAACGGGATAGACAAGCCGGCAAAGCTGTTGAGCAGGTTTAAATTGGCCACCACTTGAAAGGTTGGCACAATCCTGACTTCGACAGGCAGCATTAGCGTCAGAAAGATCAGCCAGAAGAACACCATCCGAAAGCGAAAGCGAAAATAGACGATCGCGAAGGCCGACAGCAGGGACACAGCCAGCTTGCCCAGGGTGATTGCCAGCGCCATCAGCAGGCTATTCCATAGCATGAGGCCGATGGGTGGTGTGCCTGCGCGTGAACGCCCCTCCTGGATCACGGTGGTGTAGTTCTCCCAGAAATGCCCGCCGGGCAACAGCGGCATGCTGCCTGAAACAAAGCTGCCTGCTGGATGGGTGGACGCAATCAGAGCGACATAGATCGGAAAGGCAACCAGTGCCACGCCGCTGATCAAAAGCAGGTGAGCCAGGATATTGGCCCACGGACGATTCTCTACCATAACTTGAGCCTCAATAGTTCACTTTGCGTTCAATAAAGCGGAACTGCACCACGGTCAGCCCGATCACAATCAGCATCAGAATCACTGACTGGGCTGCCGATGAGCCAAGATTCATGCCGATAAAGCCATCACGAAACACCTTGTACACCAGAATGTTGGTGGCTTGTGCTGGCCCGCCTTCGGTGGTGGCGTGGATGACCCCGAAGGTGTCAAACATGGCGTAGACTATGTTGACGACCAGCAGAAAAAAGGTCACCGGCGATAAGAGAGGCAGGATCAGGCTGTAGAAACGCTTGAAGGGGCCTGCGCCATCAATGGCGGCCGCCTCAATCAAGGATTGTGGGATAGATTGCAAGCCAGCAAGAAAAAACAGGAAGTTATAGGAGATTTGCTTCCAGGCGGCGGCAATGACGACCAAAGCCATAGCATGGTTGGCATTGGCGCGATGATTCCATTCAAAGCCCAGGCCTTGGAGTAGATAGGTCATGATCCCAATAGAGGGATTAAATAAGAACCACCAGAGCACCCCAGCAATGACCGGCGCAATGGCATAGGGCCAGACCAGCAGGGTTGTATAGACATCGCGGCTACGGAGCATCTTGTTGACCAGCAGCGCAAACAGCAGCGCGACAGACATCGACAGCAAGGTGGTGCTCAGTGCAAAAACCAGCGTGACCTTCATCGAGTTCAGATAAAGCGGATCGGTCAACAAATCCATAAAGTTCTTGAAACCAACAAAGCTGGTATGAATACCAAAAGCATCCTGCCTGAGCACGGATTGGTAAAGAGCCTGGGAAGCCGGCCAGATAAAAAAGATCAGCGTGATCATGACCTGAGGAGCGAGCAGCGCATAGGGTAGCCAGCGGTGCTGAAAGGTCATACGTTTGGTTTGCATAGCGAATCCAAATAGTGAAAAAACGAACAATCCAAGACAAATAAAAGCCCCCAGTTGGCTGGGGGCAGACTCAAAAATGCATTTAGCGGTGGGTGGCTTCAAACTCGCGCAGCAGGCGGTTGCCACGCTGAACGGCGGCGTCAGCGGCTTGCTGGCCAGTTTTGCGCCCAGTCATCACCGCTTCCATCTCTTCAGAAATAATGTCGCGGATCTGCACAAATTGACCAAAGCGCAGCCCCATCGAGTTTTCTGTTGGTGGATTGAGTGTCATCTGACGGATCGAGGTGTCCGAACCTGGGTTGGCTGCGTAGTAGCCCTGCTCTTGGCTCAAGCTGTAAGCGGCCTGAGTGATCGGCAGATATCCGGTATCCTGATGCCAAGCGGCTTGCACTTCTGGCTGAGACAGGTAATTGAAGAAAGCCGCCACGCCAGCATAGTCAGCCTGACGATGACCGCGAAGGACCCAAAGGGTCGCGCCACCGATAATGCTGTTTTGTGGTGCGCCTTCAACATCACTGTAGTAGGGCTGGAAACCAAAGCCGACATCAAACTGAGCGTTGGCCAGTACACCCGCGCGGCTGGCAGAGGAACCGAAGAACATCGCGCACTCGCCTGAGTAGAACATCGGTGCCGCATCGGCACCTGGACCTGGGCCACCCCAGCGGAAGAGGCCTTGATCCTGCCAGGTTTTCAGGTTATCCCAATGACGGGCCACGGTTGGGTTATTAAAGACCAGTTCGGTATCAAAACCACCAAAACCATTGGCGCGGGTGCCTAAAGGCAAATTGTGCCAAGCGCTGAAGTTCTCCAGCATTAACCAGCTGGGCCAAGAAGTGGTAAAACCACAGCGACTGGCGCCCGTATCACGTAACTGGCGCGATACCACGGCCATCTCTTCCCAGGTGCGTGGTGGCTGATCAGGATCGAGGCCAGCACGGACAAAAGCGTCGCGGTTGTAATACATGATTGGCGTTGATGAGTTAAACGGGAAGGACAGCATATTGCCCTGTGGATCCGTGTAGTAGCCGACTACCGCGGGCAGAAAAGCCTGTTGCTCAAAGCGATAGCCCTGCTCATTCATCAGTTGATAAATTGGATAGATGGCGCTTTCTGCCGCCATCATGGTGCCTGTGCCCACTTCGAATACCTGCACTATATGGGGCTGTTGGCGCGCGCGAAAGGCCGCAATCGCGCCCGTCATCGTCTCAGCATAGGTGCCGCGAAAGCTAGGAACAACGCGATACTCATTTTGTGTGGCATTAAAATCAGCGGCGATCTGTTCTACTTTTTCACCCAGTTCGCCACCCATTGCATGCCACCAGTGCAGCGTGGTGGTCGCCATGGCCTGTCCGCAAGCAACACTCAGCATTAACGCGCCTAAAAGTCGGCTCTTGTTCATGTTTTTTCCCTGTAGCTCTTGTTTCATTTATTGGAAGGAAGAGAAGTAGAGGGCTGAGACTAGAGAGGGAAGATGAATTTCAAACAACAGTTTGATGACTGTTTTGTTGAGCGAAGATGGCAAGTCATCCGTGACGCGCAGCTGACTCAGCCGAGCGCCCTTGATCCGAGGGCGTCAGCGAGCAGCAAGCTGGTGTGTGGGTATGATTTAGTGAAGCTGGCGGGCTAGGAAGCTAGGAAGCTAGGAAGCTAGGAAGCTAGGAAGCTAGGAAGCTAGGAAGCTAGGAAGCTAGGAAGCTAGGCAGGTGGCTTCTGGGTGAGGTAGGCTTCCAGTGCGAGGCGATCTTGTTCCTTGAGTCCTAAGCCTGCTTTTGAGCGCCGCCATAGGATGTCCTCGCTTGTCTGCGCCCACTCATGGCGGATTAAGTAATCCACCTCGCGGGCAAAGAGCGGCCCAAAGCTGGGGCCGAGATCAGCAAGACACTGCGCCCCATTGAGCCAGTGGTGAGCACGTAATCCATAGGCCTGTATTAAGCGCTTGACCGTCGCTGGTGGCAGAAAGGGATAAGCCTGCTGAAGCTCTGCCTGAGCCTGAGAGAGGCTCGAGATGGATTCAGCGCCTGGTAAGCGTGCCTGCTCTGTCCAGGCGGGCCCCATCTGGGGTAGAAAAGGCTGGAGCTTGGCTAAGGCCGCTTCTGCCAGTTTGCGATAGGTGGTGAGCTTGCCGCCAAAGATCGACAGCAGTGGTGCTTGTCCAGCGGGCTGTTCGAGTTCCAAGTGATAGTCCCGCGTGACCTTGGCCGCAGCTTGTCCTGCCTGCTCGCCCTGCATCAGCGGACGCACGCCGGAGAAGCTCCATAGGATAGCCTCAGGCTTCAGCTGAGTGGTGAAATACTGGTTAACGAGGGTGAGCAGATAATCCATTTCTTGGGCATCAATCTGTACAGCGCGTGGATCACCTTGATAGTCAACATCGGTCGTCCCAATCAGTGAATAGGCCTCGCCATAGGGGATGACAAAGACAATACGTCCATCCTGATGTTGCAGAATATAGGCTGCATCGCTGGCATCAAGACGGGGGACGATGAGGTGGCTGCCCTTGACCAATCTGACATCCTGATTGCTCTGGCTGCCCTGTATTTGATCCAGCACCTGACGAATCCATGGGCCAGCGGCATTGACCAAGGTCTTGGTCAAGAGCGTCAGTGTTTTGCCGGAGGGACTCAGTGCCTCGACCTGCCATCCACCAGGCTGGCGTTCAGCGCGAAGCATTTTATGACGCGTGAGGATACTGGCCCTTTGCTCAGCGGCAAGCTGTGCATTGGCCACGACCAGACGGCTATCATCAACACGGCAATCACTGTACTCAAAGCCCTGATGAAACTCAGGTTTCAGTGCTGAGTCAGCATCAAAGGTGATGGCGTGTGAAGCTGGGAGGCTGACACGGCGGCTGAGATGATCATAAAGAAAAAGTCCGGCGCGGATCATCCATGCGGGGCGGAGGCCTTGATGGTGCGGCAGACGAAAGCGCAGTGGAGTGACCAGATGGGGGGCTATGCGCAGCAGGACTTCGCGTTCGGCCAGTGCTTCGCGGACCAGGCGAAACTCATAATGCTCCAGATAGCGCAATCCACCATGAATCAGCTTTGAGCTCCAGGCTGAGGTGCCGCTGGCCAAGTCCTCAGCCTCCAGCAGTGCGACGCTGAGTCCGCGACCTGCCGCATCTGCTGCGATGCCCGCGCCATTGATGCCGCCACCGATCACCAGCACATCATAGTGCCTTGACTCCATGCTGCCCTCCTTTTGTCATCAAAATGAAAAGAAACGAAAATAAATTCAACTTTCTGGCTTCGATCTGGACAATATAAGGCTGATTAAGTATTGGAGACAAGTCTTTGCGTTCGATAATGTTCTTTATTCGGCGATATGGAGCCGAATATTTTCTCTCTGGAGCAGATCCTTGATCGCAGCTGGCGGTGTGCGATCAGTAAACAGCGCTGTGCACTGCTGGAGATGCCCCAGGCGGACCATGGCGCGACGACCAAATTTGCTGTGATCGGCGGCCAGAAAAACAGCGCGTGAATTGCTCATGATCGCTTGAGCAATACGCACTTCCTGATAATCAAAATCGAGCAGGCTACCATCTTCATCTATCCCGCTGATGCCGATAATGCCGTAATCGAGTTTGAACTGATGGATGAAATCGCGGGTGGCCTCACCCACGATGCCGCCATCACGATGCCGAACCTCGCCACCGGCAATAATCACGCTGAAATCGGCTTTGGCACTCAAAATGGAGGCCACGATCAGATTATTGGTGACGATCTTGAGTTCGCGGTGGCCGAGTAGCGCCTGAGCCACCAGCTCGTTAGTGGTCCCCAGATTAATAAATAACGAAGCTTGATCCGGAATCTGGCGCGCAATACAGGCCGCAATACGTTGTTTTTCTGCTGTGGCGTTGCGTTGACGCAGCTGATAGGCCGCATTCTGCGTGCTGGAAATGGGGCCAGCACCGCCATGATGACGCTCGAGCTCCCCTCTGTCTGCCATCTGATTCAGATCACGGCGGATGGTTTGCGGTGTGACGTGAAGGGTCGCCACCAGCTCATCAATACTCTGGTAGCCCTTGAGCTGAATCTGTTCGAGGATTCTGGCTTGACGCTGTGCTTGGCTCATGCTCGTCTGGGTCTCTGATCAATTCAACAAAGCTTATAAGGCTTCTTATCGCACAGATCAAGAAGCGGCGGGCGGCAAAAAAACAAACCCGCCACGGGGGCGGGTTGTGCTGGGCAGGTTTGGCCTAGTGTCTAAAATGGCGCATGCCAGTGAAGACCATCGCAATACCGGCTTCATTCGCAGCTTGGATGACTTCCTCATCCCGCATGGAACCACCTGGCTGGATTACCGCAGTGATGCCGGCTGCTGCTGCCGCATCTATCCCATCACGGAAGGGGAAGAAGGCATCAGAGGCCATCACCGAACCCGCGACCTCTAAGCCTTCATCAGCGGCCTTGATGCCCGCAATTTTGGCTGAGTAGACGCGGCTCATCTGCCCTGCGCCGACACCGATGGTCATGCCCTGTTTGGCATAAACAATCGCGTTGGATTTCACATACTTGGCAACCTTCCAGGCAAAAGCCAGATCTTTCAGCTCTTGTTCGGTTGGGGCGCGCTCAGTGACCACCTTAAGATCATCTTCAGCGACCACACCCAGGTCTTTATCCTGCACCAGCAGGCCGCCAGTAACGCGTTTGAAATCCAGCGCGACCTGATCTTCACCTGGCCAGAAGGCGCTGGCATCCAATACGCGCAGGTTAGGCTTGGTAGCAAGGATTTCCTGTGCGGCTTTTTCAATACCAGGGGCAATAATCACCTCAGCAAACTGGCGTTCAACAATAGTGCGCGCAGTTAAGGCATCAAGTGTGCGGTTAAAGGCCAGAATGCCGCCAAAGGCGCTGGTGGGGTCTGTTTTAAAGGCGCGATCATAAGCGCTGCATAGATCCTGATCCACCGCCACACCACAGGGATTGGCATGTTTGACTATCACACAGGCGGGTTCTTGGAAGGCTTTGACGCACTCAAAGGCGGCATCAGTATCGGCAATATTGTTGTAGGACAAGGCCTTGCCCTGCAAAGACACGGCACTGGATACGCTCGATTCGCTTTGTTGCGCTTCTACATAAAAAGCGGCTTTTTGATGAGGGTTTTCGCCGTAGCGCATTTCTTGGCGCTTCACAAACTGGCTATTAAAGGTGCGTGGGAAGTCCTCATTACCCCCTTCTACACGGCGACCCAAGTAGTTGGCGATGGCGCCATCATAGGCTGCGGTGTGCTCAAAAGCCTTCACGGCAAGATCAAAGCGAGTTGCGCCGCTGATCTGGCCTTGATGGGCATCCATTTCAGCAAGGATGGTCTCATAGTCAGTGCTGTTCACCACAATCGTGGTGTGCGCATGGTTCTTGGCGCAAGAACGCACCATGGTTGGGCCGCCGATATCGATATTTTCAATTGCCAGTTCGAGGGTGCAATCATCCCGGTCAATGGTTTGCTGGAAGGGATAGAGGTTGACGACGACCAGATCAATCGGATCAATGCCATGCTCGGCCATCACTGCATCATCCTGTCCGCGTCGACCCAGGATGCCCCCGTGAATTTTAGGGTGCAGGGTTTTTACGCGGCCATCCATCATTTCCGGAAAACCTGTGTGTTCAGAAACCTCAGTGACCGGAATCTGCTCTGCTTGCAGTAGCTTGAAAGTCCCGCCAGTAGAGAGCAGGTGGACGCCACGCTCAGCCAAGGCGCGGGCGAATTCGACGATTCCTGTTTTATCCGAAACGCTGATCAGCGCACGACGCAGGGGGGCAAGTTGAGAGGTAGGCATAGACCTAAAGCTCCTTCGGCAGCTTAGAGAAGATTATATTGCTTGAGTTTTTTGCGCAGGGTGCCGCGATTGAGTCCAAGCAGATTGGAGGCCTTGGTTTGGTTGTGCTCGGTATAGCGCATCACGGCTTCTAAGAGGGGGGCTTCAACCTCTTCAAGCACCATGTCATACAGATTGTTCACCGGCTGCCCTTCCAGCTGGACAAAATACTGGTCAAGGGCGGCCATCACGCTTTCACGTAACGGACGGGGTTGTTCTGTCGGGCTTGAATGGATATTGCTGGTTTCAGTCACAGTGTTTCATTCTTTGTAGTAGGTTCATCTGTTCAGCAACCCAAAGGCGTTGTGCTTCGGGGCTGTCAAGCAGGTTAAAGGCATGGCGACGTTCAGCTTGTCCCTGCTCCTTCAGGTACCAGCCAAGATGTTTGCGGGCAATGCGTACGCCCATTATATCACCATAGGTGGCATACAAGCCTTGTAAATGCGTGCAAATCATCTGCTCTTGCTCGGCCAGGCTGGGGTCTTGCTGTTCTTCGCCTTGGGCAAGATAGTGATGTATCTGATTGAAAATCCACGGCCGTCCCTGCGCAGCGCGTCCCAGCATCAAGCCTTGTGCTTGGGTCAGTTGGAGCACTTCCTGCGCTTTACGCGCTGAAGTGATATCCCCATTGGCGATGACGGGAATCCCCACCGCCTGCACGACTTCCGCCAGCGTGGCGTATTCTGCCTCACCCTGAAACTTGTCTTCTCGTGTGCGCCCATGCACGGTGAGCGCTTGAATCCCTTCTTGCTCAGCAATCTTAGCGATGGCAACCGCATTGCGTTCGCTGGCTGACCAACCCGTACGCATTTTTAAGGTGACAGGCACATCGACCGCGCGCACCACCTGATGCAGTATCTGCTCAACCAGCTTAGGATCGCGCATCAGCGCTGACCCCGCTGCTTTTTTGCAGACTTTTTTGGCTGGGCAGCCCATATTGATATCGATGATTTGCGCGCCTAGCGCAACATTGGCTTGGGCGGCTTCGGCCAGCATCTGTGGATCAGCCCCCGCAATCTGAATCATCCGTGGCTCTGGCTCATCGAGATGAGGCAGGCGCAAGCGGGATTTACGGGTATGCCAGAGCGTTTGATCTGCCGTGACCATTTCAGCGACCGTCAGACCAGCACCTTGTTGGCGACACAGGGCGCGAAAAGGCGCATCTGTCACCCCCGCCATAGGGGCGAGTACCAGGCCATTCTCTATAGGATAAGGGCCGATTGAAAAGCCAATCTGAGTCTTGCCGTTCATTGTGTCAGGGTTGCCAGTGCAAAGGGCGTGCATTTTACCCCTTTCGGCGACAGGGTAAAAGGCATCTGACTAAAAACTCTATTCAGCCGTCACACGCACTGAATGCACCAGTGTGCGCGGCCGCTGAACCTGAAGTTGAATCATGACGGCGGTTCCGGGTTCAAGCTGTTGTTGATTCAGTCGCAGATCATCAGGGCTAAAGCGCTGACTGCTGAGACTCTGCTGGCTCAGGTTGAGTAAATCGACCTGGAGCGCAGGTAGGGGGAGTGTGCGTCCGCCCGGGTTGCTCAACTCAAATTCCACTTGCAGCCAGCCTGCTTCTTGACTGGGTGCAAAGCGTACCTCGCGCAGCAGATAAGGATTAGCGGGAGTGAAGGACAGTTGGCTCAGTCCAACCAGCAGCACCAGGGCCAAAAGTGCCCCTACTCCCCAGCGCCAAGGATGTGGACGCATCTGAGACTGCCACCAGTGACGTGCGCTGGCCATCCAAGGCGCGGGCTGGGCGCTTGGAGGGCGGGCTTCCGTGCTCAGTGGCTCAGTATCGCTGGCCTCTGTTTGACTTGTCTCAGCAGCTTCTGGCTCGTTAGCGAAAAGCTCGGTGCTGAATGCCTGAGCGCCCTTGTGCTCGACTTGAGTGTGAGAGGCAGTCAGAGCGCCTGCGGAGCTGGGTCCAGCTGGTTCGGCCCAATGTTCACTGTGGACTGAGGTTGTCGATAAGTTGATATCGGCTGTCGATGAAGCTGTCGCCGAATGCAGCTCTTGCTCGACGGGGGCATCGACGAGCAGAAGATGATGGTAGGCATTAAAAATCTTTAAGCACTCACCGCAGCGCACTGCACCAAAAGCCTGCTCTAAAATGGCTTCGGTCGCCGAGAAGGTACTGCCGCAATGGGGGCAGCGAGCCAGCTTGGTGTGCGCATTCATCTCCATATCTCGTCTCTGTTGGGTTAAGAGTCTTGTTCAGCGCGTCGTGTTCCTGTGATGCGGATCCAGCCATCGCGCTCCTGAATTGGGTCAAGATCAAACCAAGGCTGGTAGGCTTGGCTGACTGCTTCAGCTTGATGCGCCAGAATACCAGAAAGCGCCATCAGTCCGCCGTTTTTGACCTGCTTGGCCAGCAAGGGAGCAAGATCAATCAGTGGCCCAGCAAGAATATTGGCGACCAGCACATCACAGGTGACTTGTGGTGCTTGTTCCGGAAAGTAAACCGGAAAGCGCGTCAGATCGATTTGATTTCGCTCAGCGTTACTGTGGCTGGCTTGCAGGGCCTGTGGATCGATATCGATGCCCCACGCCTGATCTGCACCGAGCAGTAAACCTGCGATACCAAGAATGCCAGAGCCGCAACCAAAATCAAGCAGACTTTTGTTGCGTAAATCCAGACCGTCCAGCCATTGGAGGCAGAGCGCGGTTGTTGGGTGCGTCCCTGTGCCAAAAGCCAGACCTGGATCAAGAATCAGGTTGACCGCCTCTGGCTGAGGCGCGGTTCTCCAGCTAGGCACCACCCACAGGCGCGAGCCCATTTGCAGAGGATGGAAGGAATCCATCCACTCGCGAATCCAGTCCTTGTCTTCCAAAATCTCGACATGCAGTTGTGGCTGAGGTTGATCGGCAAAGCGCTCAGCCCAGTCGGCGGCCAGAGCCTGTTGCAAGCGGTCTATATCCATCGTGCCATCATAGAGTCCAGTCAGCTGGGTGAGCTGCCAGAGGGGCGTGGTGCCACGGATGGGTTCAAAAACCGGATTGTCTTCGGCATCAGTGAGGGTGATGGCGCAGGCCCCCGCTTCGAGCAGCCAGGTTTCCAGCGCTTCTGCTTGCTCAGGGTGGATCAGGGTTTTGATTTGTAGCCAGGACATGGAAGAGGTTCCTTTCAGCAACAGAGGGGCATTAAAGAAAAACTGCCTGCTGGCATGATGACCAGACAGGCAGCGGATGGAAAAAGACAAGCTTAGCCTAGAGGCTGAGTTTCTTTTCCAGATAGTGGATATTGACGCCACCTCGTTCGAAATGGGTATCCCGCACCAGATCTTTATGCAGATCGGTATTGGTTTTGATCCCTTCGACCAGCAGTTCATCTAAAGAGCCACGCATACGGGTGAGTGCGGCTTCGCGATCCACACCCCAGGTGATCAGCTTGCCAATCAACGAGTCATAGTGAGGCGGTACGGTGTAGCCGCTGTAGATATGCGAATCCATACGCACACCTAAGCCACCAGGCGCGTGAAACAGCGTGATCTTACCCGGAGAAGGAAGGAAGTTTTTCGGATCTTCAGCGTTAATCCGGCACTCAAAAGCATGGCCCATCACTTGGATGTTCTCTTGGCGCAGGCGCAAAGGCTGACCCGAGGCAATCATCAATTGCTCCTTGACGATATCCACACCAGTGACCATCTCTGTCACTGGGTGCTCTACCTGCACGCGGGTGTTCATCTCGATAAAATAGAAGCGCCCATCTTCGTAGAGGAACTCAAAGGTGCCTGCACCACGATAATTGATGGTTTTACAGGCTTCGACACAGGCTTTGAGTACCTGGCGACGTGCTTCTTCATCTAACAGGGGGGCAGGCGCTTCCTCAATAACCTTCTGATGGCGGCGCTGCAAGGAGCAATCACGGTCATAAAGGTGTACGGCATTACCCTGGCCGTCTGCCAAAACCTGCACCTCAACATGGCGAGGGTTCTCAAGGAACTTCTCCATATACACAGTGCCATCGCCAAAAGCGGCCTTGGCTTCGGTTTTGGTGACATGCACGGCATTTAAAAGCGCGCCTTCAGTGTGAACCACGCGCATACCGCGTCCACCACCACCAGCGGCCGCTTTGATAATCACGGGTAGACCGATTTTGCGTGCCATGCTGAGGATGTAATCACCATCATCGGGCAGTGGGCCGTCAGAACCTGGGACGGTGGGTACACCCGCTTTTTTCATGGCGGCAATCGCAGAAACCTTGTCGCCCATCAAGCGGATGGTTTCTGCCTTGGGGCCAATAAAGATAAAACCAGAGCGCTCAACTTGCTCTGCAAAGTCGGCATTTTCTGCCAAGAAGCCATAGCCAGGATGAATGGCCGTGGCATCTGTGACTTCACAGGCGGCAATCAGCGCAGGAATATTCAGATAGGACTGGGTCGAAGGGGCAGGGCCGATACACACCGCCTCATCAGCCAGACGCACATGCATTAAATCACGATCCGCTTTAGAGTGGACGGCGACAGTTTTGATGCCAAGTTCACGGCAGGCACGCAGGATACGCAGTGCAATTTCACCGCGGTTGGCAATAACGACTTTTTCAAGCATGGTGATCCCTCGATGCGGCACCGAAATGCCGCAGCAGCAAGATGGAAAGACAGTTGGGCAGTGGCTTAAACCAGAACCACCAGCGGCTGATCAAACTCAACAGGCTGTCCATCTTCCACCAGAATGGCTTCGACTACGCCATCTTTATCGGCTTCAATCTGATTCATCATTTTCATGGCTTCAACGATACACAGGGTGTCGCCTTTTTTAACTGCCTTGCCAACTTCAATAAAGGCGCTGGCACCAGGAGCGGGTGAGCGATAGAAGGTGCCGACCATGGGAGACAGCACTTGGTGGCCACTGGCAACAGGTGCTGGGGCTTCAGCTGCGGGTGTCGCTGCGGCTGCAACAGGTGCAGCGGCTACTGGAGCGGCGGCAGGTGCATAATAAGGTGCAGCGGGTGGTGCGCTATAACGGCTAATCCGCACCGCTTCTTCGCCTTCTTTGATCTCGATTTCGCTAATGTTGGACTCTTCAAGGAGTTCAATCAGTTTTTTGACTTTACGAATATCCATTTTTCAACTCTCTGCAATGATCGTTAGTTATTAGTTAAGATGAAATGTGCTGCTCACACCGCTGATAGGCGGCTTGTAAGGCCAGGTCATAGCCTAAGCTGCCAAGGCCGCAAATGACGCCCTCGGCAAGATCTGAGAAATAGGAATGGCGTCGAAACGGCTCGCGCGCATGAACATTCGACAGATGGATTTCAATAAACGGAATTCCCACACCGGCCAGCGCATCGCGCAGTGCCACGCTGGTATGGGTAAAAGCGGCTGGATTGATCAGAATAAAATCGACCTGCTCTGCGCGGGCTTGATGGATCTTATCCAGCAGCTGATGTTCGGCATTGCTTTGATAGCATTCAAGCTGTACACCGAGTGTCAGGGCTTGATGCTGCAAGCGCAGATGGATGGTTTCGAGTGTTTCTTTGCCATAGACATCAGGCTCGCGGGTGCCGAGCAGGTTGAGATTAGGCCCTTGTAACAACAAAATTTTAGTCATGATGAAGGCGGCGCTCAGAAACCAGAGGTTAAATGCAATCAAGTGTAAAAAAATGCTGCGATCTACTGCCCTTATAAAGAAAAAAGTCGTCAAAGACGACTTGAGGCAGCAGATTCAATAAAGTGTGCCTAAAGTCGTACTTTTTGTCTAGGCATCGATGACAGTTTGTTGACTTTTTTCCGAATTTAAACGCCCGTTTGCTGGATTTCGCAGCAAGGGGCGCGTCGGGTGTGATCAGCGCCAAGCCTGATTCAGCGCCTGAAGATGTGTACTAAGCTGGCGGGTGTTCATCTCACCGACGACTCGCCAATCACGCCACTCTTCACCTTGATAGAAGAACATAAATGTGGGTGGGCCAAAAACCTCATATTCTTGCAGCCACTGGCGGGTAGCCGGATCGATCTGGGTCAGATCAAACTTCACGCGTTGAATATGATTAAGCTGCTCTTGGATCTCAGGTTGTGGAAACACCTGCGTGTCCATAATCCGACATGAAATACACCAGTCAGCATAAAAATCGATCAGCAGCATTTGATTTGCCTGCTGGCTGATGAGCTGTTCTAGCTGATCAAGACTGTTCAGTCGAGGTGCTGGTGGCGCGGCCGCTGAATGGCTGCTTGAGGATGTGAGTCCGGCTAAGGGTTGTTGCAGGCTTTGGCTTCCTGATAGACCGCCGATCATGAGGCTGAGGGCATACACCAGCAGGCTAATGGCCAGCGTCAAACGAACCAAGGCCCAGCCTTGTCTTTGCTGCCAGTGCAGGGCACCTAAAGCCAAGGCAGCGGCCAGAAGGAGAACCCCCCAGGCGATCAGCGATACACTTGGTGGTAGCAAACGGTCAACCAGCCAGAGCGCGACCACCAGCAGTAAGAAGCCAAAGAAATGTTTGACTTGATTCATCCATGCGCCTGCTTTGGGTAGCCAGCGTGCGCCAAAGGTGCCGGTGATGATCAGCGGAATCCCCATGCCCAGCCCCATCGCAAATAAGGCCAGTGCCCCTGTGGTGGCTTGACCGGTTGCGGCAATAAAGGCCAGTGCCCCCGCCAAGGGTGCGGTGAGACAAGGTGAGACCACCAGTGTTGAGATGGCCCCCATCAGCGCAACATGAAAAAAGGTGGAGCCACGGGGTTGTTGAAGTGCTTGTAAGCGTTGATCAAGCCAGCCGGGTAGGCGCAGCTGCCACACACCAAACATCGCCAGCGCGAGCAACACAAAAAGCAGGGCAAAAGGAATTAACAGCCAAGGTGATTGCAGGGTGGCTTGCAGGTTGAGTCCGGCACCAAACCAGCCGACCAGCCAACCAATCAGGGCATAGGTGAGCGCCATCCCCAGGACGTAAGCGCTGGAAAGCAAAAAACCACGGCGTGCAGAAGGGGGGGCTTGGTTTTCGCCCTTGCCAAGAATGATCGCGCTCAGAATAGGCAGCATCGGCAGAACGCAAGGGGTAAAGGTTAAGGCCAGACCGGCCAATACAAAAACTGCCACAATCACCCAGGCCGAACTCGAGGCCAGACGCTCCGTCAGTTGGCTGCTGGTATTGCTTGGTGGGGCCGCGCGTGAACTGGTAACCGACTCGCTGGCTGCAAAAACCTGCAAGTTGGCATCAGCAGCAAAGCCGCTGGAGGCAAGACTGAGGCGCTGCTGTTGAGGTGGATAGCAGAGCCCAGCATCCGCACAGCCTTGGTAGCGCAGCGTGATCTCGATAGGTTGGCCAAGCGCCAGATCCGTCTGGGGCTGCAGTTCAGCACGGATCTCTGCCTGCTGATAGTAGACCTGGCTCTCGCCAAAGTATTCGTCATGGTGCGCTATGCTGGGCGCATAGCTCAACTCGCCGAGCTGCCACTGGCTGTCCGCGTCGCTTTCTAAGGCAAGGCTATGTTGATAAAGGTAGTAGCCGGGCTCGATGCTCCAGCGTACAAAAACTTGACGGCCTTCAATCCAGGCTTCAGGTTGAAAGGCCCGCTCAGCGGGTAAGAATTGTGGGCTGCTGCCATTGCTGAGCCAGGATGAAAAGCGTCCTGGCGTATTGTTGTTCCATGCAGAGGCTTGTGCTTCAGCAAGGGTGATCAGCAGCAGACTGAAGAGCATCAAACCGAGTCGGAGCCAGCGTGCAGAAGTTGAGAAGAGGGTTGGGGTCATCAGATTATCCATTCAACAGCCAGAAGAAGGTTGCGAGGGCGTATCTTAAGCTGGACTCCTCAGCAGAGCAAAAGTTCCTGCTGGGGTTCTTCAGCTCATGGGGTTGAAGGATTGAGGGATGATGTTCGGTAAAGAATCAAGAGAGTGGGGTATTCTTGTCTTGAATCCAAGACCAGAAACCGGAGCTACAACACCGAAGCGCGTAAAAATCTCGGTGATCTCACCAGAGGCACGCATTTTTTCAATCTCAGCTCGTAACGCTGGCACATATTGATGGTGCGCAGAACCCAAAGGGACGCTGAAATAACGCCCGTTCAGGCTGACTTCCTGGTAGGCCACTGCTGCCAGGCCAGCGCTCTGCTCATAAATCTCCAGTCCGTGTTGTTCTGAGGTCACAACAAGATCGATGTAGCCAGCTTGGAGCATTTGTACAAGTTGCTCTGTCTGGGTCACAAACACCATATTGAGTGAGGCCATCGACAGGTTAAAGGTTTCAGAATAAAAGCTTGAGTTCAAGGCACCAATGCTGAGATTGCTCAGTTGATCCGCATGGCTGATTTGGAGTGGGTTGTCGGCGTTTTTAAAGAAGTGCAGTGTTCTTTCTGCATAGCCGATCAGAATGGGGTCGAGGAAGGCCTCGCGCTCAGCATCCATTGAATGTAATGGAATTAAATCCACCTCACCGCTTCTTGCAAAGGCAAGGGTGCGCGCCCAAGGGACAGGGTTCCATTCAACGCGATGGCCGAGGCGCTCTATGGCGATATTGATCACCTCTATGCCTGGCCCAGAGCAGCCCGTGGGTGTGACCCAGATGAACGGGGTTCGGTCACGGCAATGCCCTTGCCAAACCACGCTGGCCCAAGCCGGTGTGATGGCGAGACTGAGCAGTAGTGATAGAGATGCCAGTATTTTCATAAACGACCCTCCCAAAAATCAAGGATACAAGGCTTGGCATCTTGTCTCTATGCACTTTAGTCTGGTTTGGGTGTTTTAGTCTCAGCAGGCAGGCATAAAAAAACCCCTCAAGCCGAAGCTTAAGGGGTTGATTCTTTGGTGGCTATGCCCTGATTTGAACAGGGGACCCCATCATTATGAGTGATGTGCTCTAACCAGCTGAGCTACATAGCCATTTGTGCCGAAGCACAAAGTGGGGCGTATTTTAACAGTCAGGCAGCCAGTGTCAAGACTTTAGCTCGGAAAGCGCAGGCTTAAACGTTAAAGCGATAGTGCATCACATCACCATCTTTGATGATGTAGTCCTTGCCTTCTAAGCGCCACTTACCAGCTTCTTTTGCTCCTTGCTCGCCCTTGTACTGCACAAAGTCTTCATAGGCGATCACTTCAGCGCGGATAAAGCCCTTCTGGAAGTCGGTATGAATCACACCGGCACCCTCAGGAGCGGTTGCGCCTTGCTTGACTGTCCAGGCGCGCACTTCTTTGACGCCAGCGGTGAAGTAGGTCTGTAGCCCAAGGAGTGCGTAGCCTGCGCGAATCACGCGGTTTAAGCCTGGCTCTTCCAGTCCCATGCTTTCAAGGAACATGGCCTTTTCTTCTGGGTCGTCCAGTTCAGCGATTTCAGCTTCGATCTTATTACAGACGGGGACAACCAGCGCCTGCTCACGCTCAGCGATGGCGCGCACTGTGTCGAGGTGCGGGTTGTTCTCAAAGCCTTCTTCGTTAACATTGGCGATATACATGGTGGGTTTCAGGGTGAGGAAGCCATAGCTTTTCACCAGCTGTTTTTCTGCTTCACTCAGTCCAAAGCTGCGCAGGGGTTGGCCTTCTGCGAGATGGGGTTGAATGCGCTCAAGAATCTCCTTTTGCGCGATGGCTTCTTTATCGCCACCTTTTGCAGAGCGGGCCAGCTTTTGAATGCCTTTTTCGACTGAGTCCAAATCGGCCAGTGCCAGTTCCATATTGATGATTTCTATATCGCTGGCAGGATCAACGCGATTGGCGACATGAATCACGTTTTCGTCTTCAAAGCAACGCACGACATGCGCGATGGCTTGGGTTTCACGAATATTGGCCAGAAACTTGTTTCCTAGCCCCTCGCCCTTAGAGGCACCGGCGACCAAGCCCGCGATATCCACAAACTCCATCGTGGTTGGCAGGACGCGTTCTGGTTTGACGATTTCAGCCAACACATCCAGGCGGGGATCGGGCATGGGGACGATGCCGGTATTGGGTTCAATGGTGCAAAAAGGGAAGTTCTCAGCGTCTATGCCTGATTGTGTCAGTGCATTGAAGAGTGTTGATTTACCAACGTTGGGCAGGCCAACAATGCCGCAATTAAAACCCATGATGTTCTCCTTGATACTGGATGGCGTGGCAGTCGATGCTGCTGCGCAATGATAAAATAGAAGGCTTGGCCTTTAGCCCTGAAAGGCATGCAGGCTTTGCATGGCCTTGTTGAACTGGCCTTCGAGAATCAACGGCAGATGCTGGCGCGTTGCCTGAATCGCCGCTTCTATGGCCTCACGTTCCGCACTGGGTGGTTTACCAAGGACATAGCCAGTGACTTGGCTGGCGTGTCCTGGGTGACCTATGCCTAGGCGCAAGCGGTAAAAATCTTTTTGGTTGCCCAAGGCGCTGATGGTGTCACGTAGCCCATTATGCCCACCGTGACCGCCGCCTTTCTTGAGGCGGACAACGCCAGCGGGAAGATCGAGCTCGTCATGTGCCACCAGAATCTGCTCGGGAAGAATTTTATAAAAGTGCGCGAGGGCGGCAATCGCCTGGCCACTGCGATTCATAAAAGTCGTTGGCACCAGCAGGTGAAGGGCGTGTCCTTGCAGGCTGGTTTGGCAGTGTAAGCCGTGAAACTTACTGCTTTTGAGCTGGCAGCCCAATTCTGCGGCCAGGTTTTCTATCAGCCAGGCACCAGCGTTATGGCGGGTGGCGGCATAGTCAGCACCTGGGTTGCCGAGTCCGACGAGAAGCTTAATCGGTAGCGTCATCTTACTGTGCTTAGTGTTGGGCTCAGAAGTGAGCGGATAAAGGGAGTGGGGCAATCAAAATGCAGCGCATAGATGTGAAAAAACCCAGAAGCCTGATCAGGCCTCTGGGTCTTTGTTGCAAAGAGCGGCTTATTCAGCGGCTTCTTCACCTTCAGCTTCTTGTGCGCCACCTTTCTTGGCGTGTACGCTGACAACGCCAGTGTCGCCGCCGTGGGCCAGAGCAGTGATGCTCACGCCTTCTGGCAGTTTCAGATCAGACAGGTGAATGGTTTCACCTTCTTTCAGCTCAGCGACATCGATATCGATAGAAGCAGGCAGGTTCTGTGGCAGTGCAGTCACTTCAACTTCGTTCAGCAGGTGTTGGATCATGCCGCCTTGCTGCTTCACGCCAACGCAGGTTTCTTCGTTCAGGAAGTGGAAAGGCACCAGGATGCTGACTGTGTGTGTTGCATCAACGCGCTGGAAATCCATGTGCATGACAGTCGGCTTGAAGGGGTGACGCTGCATGTCTTTGATGACAACCTGTTGCTCTTTGCCATCGATGTTGAGCAGCAATACAGAAGAATAAACTGACTCTTCAATGGCCAGAACGCGGTAGAACTCGCGCTGCTCTAAAGCGATGCTTTGTGGCGCTTCTTCACCGCCATAAACGATGGCAGGAATGTACTTGTTTTCACGACGCAGGCGGCGGCTCGCACCCTTACCCAGGTCGTTACGTGCTGTAGCTTCAAATTTAAATTGTGTCATGGTGAGTCCTCGTGGACGCTAAAGGTAAAAACACGGCTCGCCCGCGACCAAGCAGAGCAGTGCTATGGGTTCTCCCGAAGGGGAGCAGAAAACTTAGCGGAACATTGCGCTAATGGATTCTTCGTTGCTGACGCGGCGTACGGCCTCAGCCAGCAATCCAGAAATCGTCAGCTGACGAATTTTGCCTGTTTTTAAGGCTTCATCAGTCAGTGGAATCGTATCGGTGACGATCAGTTCGTCCAGGGTTGAGCCAGCCAGGTTGCTTAAGGCGGCACCAGAGAGAACGGCGTGAGTCGCATAGGCCACCACCTTTTTGGCGCCACGGTTTTTCAGCGCTTCAGCGGCTTTGCAGAGTGTGCCAGCGGTATCGACCATATCGTCGACCAGCAGACAGGTGCGGCCTTCGATATCACCGATAATGTGCATCACCTGGGCTTGGTTGGCCTGTGGGCGACGCTTATCGATAATCGCCAGATCTGTGTCGTTCAGCTCTTTCGCTATGGCGCGCGCACGGACAACACCGCCAACATCGGGGGAGACGACAACCATATTCTCATAACCCTGACGTTCGATATCGTCGAGCAGAATCGGTGAGCCATAGATGTTATCGACAGGGACATCAAAAAAGCCCTGAATCTGATCAGCATGCAGATCCATTGTCATCACGCGGTTAACGCCAGCGGCGCACATCATATCGGCAATGGCTTTGGCTGAAATAGGTACGCGTGCAGAGCGGACACGGCGATCTTGGCGGGCATAGCCAAAATAAGGAATAACGGCCGTGATACGATGGGCGGACGCACGACGCAGTGCATCGACCATCAGAATCAGTTCCATCAGGTTGTCATTGGTGGGGGCGCAGGTGGATTGAATGACAAAGACATCTTTGCCGCGCACATTCTCGTTGATTTCGATCGCAATTTCGCCATCACTAAACTGGCCAACTGTCGCATCACCCATACGGATATCGAGACAATCAACGACTTTGCGTGCTAGTTCCGGGTTGGCATTGCCCGAAAACACCATCAAGTTTGACACCGGATCACCCTGATTGAACTGAGAGGATAAGAAAAAGGCAGCGAGAGATTGCTGCCTGAGGAGTTGTTCACTCGAATAGATTGGCTGGGGTGGAAGGATTCGAACCCACGCATGGCTGGACCAAAACCAGCTGCCTTACCACTTGGCGACACCCCAGCATTTCGGGGCATAATTATAGCAAGGATCATCAGAGCGTCAAGCCCTTGATGTGCTTTTTTTTTAGACTGGCCTGCTTCAGCTTGGATGGGGCGCGCAGTCGCTAGATGCAGCGTCAAGCGCAGCCAGCTGTTGGTGGGCCAGTGAGCGATTTTGTCCTTGGGCGATCCAGGCCTGGGCGCGTGGGAAGCTGCGCAAGAAAGCCTGTTGCAGCTGAGGCCCAAGAGCTGGCTCGGCCAAGGGCGCATAGATTAATGCACCGCTGCCGGTGAGCGCCGGCTGGAGTTGATGGCGTTGACACCATTGAAAAGCCAGTTCGATGTCGGGATAAAGGCGGCGAGCAATCGGCTCAAATGCATTGTGGCCCAGCTGCTGGAGGGCTTCTTCTGCTTGGCAGCGCGGACTATTGCGTTCTAGGTCTGCCTCGGCAAACATCCTGCCTGTATGACAGTGGCTCCCGACAGAAAAAAGTAGATACTGAGGTGTAGGTGGCGAGCAGGGTGTCAGCTCTTCGCCTATCCCCTCGGCCCAAGCGCTGTGGCCCCAAATAAAAACAGGCACATCGGCACCGAGTTGCAGGCCGATGGCGGCAAGCTGCTGGAGAGAGAGCCCGAGCTGCCACAAGTGATTCAGTCCAAGGAGTGTGCTGGCCGCATCTGAGCTGCCTCCCCCGACGCCACCGCCAAGCGGAAGGCATTTATCCAGCCGAAGATCCACCCCGAGCTGGGCGCGTTTTGCCATCGGCACTGCGGCTTTTAATGCTTCGGCGGCACGCACTACCAAGTTGGTTTCTTGTGGATCATCAAGCTGGAGCTGGCTGTGAAAGTGGATTTGTCCATCTTGGCGCAATCGCAGGTGCAGGGTGTCATGCAGATCGATAAATTGAAACAGGCTTTGCAGCTGATGATAGCCATCAGCACGCTGGCCGGTGATCTGTAAAAAAAGATTCAGCTTGGCCGGTGCAGCCAGACTGAGCTCAGTCAGCGCGGGCGTCATGGGTTGGGCTCCTCAGTCATCTGTTGGCGGCCGGGTTGCCAGGTATGAATGGCCATGCGGATACTCAGGGGTGGATTATGCAGGTCGATCAGCCCAGGCAGTTGCCAGTCACCTTGCTGGCTGAAACGACTCCAGCGGATCTGCCAGCCATCCTGTTCGATCTGTTGATCTTCTAAGCGGCGATAAGGGCCAGGTGCAGGCAGGCCGCGCACCCAGTAAACCAAGTTGGATAAAGGGAGTGGCCAGTTGAGTTCGCGCGTGAGCAGTTGTTCAGGCGTTGCGGCTTGGTGTTGTTCGCCATCACTGAGTGTCAGTGTGACTAAAAAGGGTGCGCCAGATAGATAGGCTGCACCTTGGCCGAAGGGACCAAATAAGCGCAGCTGATAGTCAGGCCCTTGTTGTTGCCAGTCCAGATTGGCGGTTTGGCGTTCATTGCCGTGGCTCAGCGCTGTGCGCGCCTGGAGTTGCCAGTGCCAGAGGGCTGCATTTGGCTCAGTGGCATGGGGCGCTGGCGAGAGTGGTGTGGTCTGGGTGGCGCAGCCGCTCAGTAGCAGCAGAATCAGGCCGATCAGCAGCCCGCGTTGTGCTGTCTGGGTATGGTCAGGATGCGGTCTAGTCAAGTGGTCGCTCCTACTCGGTGGGCGATGTGCTGGGGTTGTCTTGGTGTGCAGGTTGGGCATAGCGCAGTTCTGGATATTGGTCTAAGAGTGCTTCTAGATCAGCCGAAGCGGGTTGGCTCGCTGGCAGGCGATCAAGTAAGGTCTGGGCTTCTTCGGGTAGCTCCAGCGCCATCAGTGTATGAATCAGATGGAGTGCGATTTCTTCATCTTGTAAGCGGGCATAGGCTTCTTCGAGATATTCGCGGGCTTCTTCGTAGCGGCCTAGGCGGTACATGGCCCAGCCAAGAGAGTCGAGTATCTCTGGTGCCGTGCTATCCAGAGCATGCGCCCGTTGAATCAGCAGTAGCCCTTCGTGAATCCTGTCTGTGCGATCAACAAGTGTATAGCCAAGCGCGTTCAGCGCCTGAGCATGGTGAGGCTCGTGGTGCAGTATTTCGCGTAGTTCGGCTTCCATTGCGCTGAGGTCATTCAAAAAGTAGAAGAGCATGGCGCGACTATAGAGTAGCTCGCTTTTTGATGCGATCTCGGGAAAGCGCTGGGCTGACTCGTCGAGCCAGTCGAGCGCGGCCTGATAGGCGGCTTCGCTGCGCAGGCGATACTCGCCGATTAGGGTCAGTTCGAGGGCGAGTTCTGGGTGTTGCACCTGCTTAAGGCGTAAGAAACGCAGTAGCTCGGGCGTATGTTGTGGTGTATCGAGCAGGCGCAGGGTGGCAAAACTGGCATCCAGTAAGGCTTGGCCGCCACCCACCTGACGATAGTAGTGCAGGGCCTGCTGGGTTTGATCTTCACGCTCGGCGAGCTGACCAAGCAGCAGCCAGGCCTGATCCTGATGTGGATCTAGATCAACCAAACGTAGCAGCGTTTGTTCGGCGCGGGCATATTCGCCCAGCTCAAGCTGAATACGGGTCAGTGCGAGATAGGCGGGTGGGTGGTCTGGCTCAATCTGAATCAGCTGGTCAAAACTGGCCTCTGCGGCTTCATATTGGCGCGCCGCCAGCTGGGTACGGGCCAGCTCAAGCCAGAGATGAATTTGATCCGGCTGCTCAGTCAGTGCGCGGCTGAGCAGGGCTTGGGCTTGATCGAGTTCGCCTGTCTCGCGCAGCAGTCGAGCCTGGAGTTGCAGTGTGCGCAGATGGCGAGGATCGCTGCTCAGCGTGGCCTGAATATGGGTGCGTGCCTGATTCAGATCGCCCATCTCATAGCTGAGTAAGGCCAGCGCAGCAGTGTAATCACTGGATGGTGTTTCTGGATGAGGCGTGGCGGCTTCTAAAAGACGATAAAGATCACTGATCCCCGGCTGCTGGCTGTCGATCATCGAGCTGGCGAGCAGCGTGTAGTTGCTGCCCCCGCCGAGCTGCTCAAAGCGATAGAGAAACTCAAAAGCATCAAGGTATTGTTCGTTCTGGAGCAATAGGCCGGCCGCCGCGCGCTGCGCATCCGGGTTCTCTGTTGCTTGACTGGCCCAGATCAGGGCGGCATCAAGGGCAATTTCAGGCTGCTCTGCAAACTGCGCGATCCAGGTGGTGCGCTCAGCCAAAGCCGGATGGCGAGTGGCGAGAGTGAGTTCAAAATAGATCTCAAGCGCCAGATCAACAGCATAGCGCTGCCCAGCGATCTCGGCGCTTAATAAGGCCAGCAGCAGAGATTGGTTCAAGCCACTGTATGCCGGGAACTGGCTTGGGTCCAACTGAGTCAGCTGGCTGGGTTCCTGCGCTATATTCTTGGGGCGGATCTGTGCTGGCTCAGCAGTGGGCGGGCTGGAAGGGGTCGCGCAGCCAAGGATCAGCAGCATGCTCAGCAGCAGTGGAAGGTGCGTCAAAAAGAGTCGAAGCGAGTGGATCATTCGAACATACCTGTACTTTTTCTATGTGCTATCATAGCCGCTTCGCAGGCTCACGGCTGCATCTAAATTGTTTTAAAGTGCTGCTGAAACAAGTGCTTTGATTCAAGCACGCCGCTGAGTGGCCACTGTTTTAACTTGATAAGCCAAGCCGAGCTGATCGACTTCTTGGAGTGACGTTTGACCTTGCCCGCAGTGCAGCCTATGCAATTGATCGCCTTAGGAATCAATCACAAAACCGCCCCAGTGGCGATCCGTGAGCGCGTCGCCTTTCCTCCAGAGCAGATGCAGGCGGCCTGTGCTGCCCTCAAAGATCACCAGACTATCAAAGAAGTGGCGATTGTCTCTACCTGTAATCGCACTGAGATCTATGCGCTGCTGGCCGCGCAAGAAACGCGCAGCGTGCTGACTTGGCTGAGTGATTTTCATCAAATTCCGCTGGAAGACATCGCACGTTACACCTATTTGCATCAAGATCAACAAGCGATCAGTCATTTGATGCGTGTGGCCAGTGGGCTGGATTCTCTCGTGCTGGGCGAGCCGCAGATTCTGGGGCAGATTAAAGAAGCCTATGAAACCGCCAAGCAGCAAGGTCTGTTGGGGCGTTTGATGGAGCCCTTGTTTCAGCAAGTCTTCGCAACGGCCAAGCGCGTGCGCACTGAAACCGGCATAGGCACGAATCCCGTGTCTGTGGCCTATGCGGCGGTGCATCTGGCGCAAAAAATCTTTGCTGATCTGCACACCAGTCGTGCGCTTTTGATCGGCGCAGGTGAAACCATTGAACTGGTTGCTCGGCATCTGCGTCAGGCGGGGGTGCGTGAGCTGGTGATTGCCAACCGAACGGTTGAAAAAGCAAAACAGCTGGCGGATGAGGTGCAGGCGGAAGCCGTTGCCTTGAGCGCCATTCCGGATCAGCTCGTTAAAGCGGATATCGTCATCAGTTCAACCGCGGCTCCTCTGCCAATTCTGGGTAAAGGCATGGTGGAGCGCGCCTTGCGCCTACGCCGCCATCAGCCTGTCTTTATGGTGGATATTGCTGTCCCGCGCGATATCGAACCCCAGGTGGGTGAGCTGGAGGATATCTACCTCTTTACAGTGGATGATCTGCAAGAGGTCATTGATGAGAATCTGGCGGCTCGCCGCGATGCGGCACGCCAGGCGGAAACCCTGATTGTTGAGGGCGTTGCCGAATATCAGCGCCAGCAAAGAGTCAGAGATGCTGGGCGTGTCATCGGTGCCTTTCGTCAGCAGGCTGAGCAGCTCGCCCAGCAAGAGCTGGCGCAGGCATTGCAGCAGCTGCAGCAAGGACAGGATGCCGAGGCAATCTTGCGCCGTTTTGCGCGCCAGCTGACCAACAAGTGGCTGCATCATCCTACGCTCAAATTGCGTGAAGCCTCTGCTGATCAGCGTCATGAGCTGTTGGGTGCGGCAGTGGAGCTGCTGAATCTGAGCGATTTAATACCGAGTGAGCCTGCCTCCCCAGTGGCCTCCTCAACCCAGCAGCCTTAGCACTGCTGCTGCCTTGCCCTTTTTTCTCCACGCATAAGGTTTAATCAGTAAAAATGATGAAAACATCGCTTTTAGAAAGGCTAGAAAAACTGGCCGAGCGTTTTGAAGAGCTGTCTGCGCTGCTGTCAGATCCAGAAGTGCTGGGTCAGCAGGATAAGTTTCGCCAATTCTCGATTGAATACGCAGAGCTTGAGCCCTTGATTCAAGCCTATCAGCAGCGTCAGGCCCTGTTGGTCGAGCAGGAAGAAGCTGAGCTGATGCGTCAGGATAGCGATGCCGATATGCGCGCGATGGCCGAAGAAGAGATCGAGCGCGTACAAGCCGCTTTGCCTGAGCTGGAAGCCGAGATCCAGCGTCTGCTTTTGCCCCGTGATCCGAATGACAGCCGCAACGTCTATCTTGAAGTGCGTGCTGGAACAGGCGGAGATGAGGCCGCGCTTTTTGCTGGCGATCTTTTTCGTATGTACAGCCGCTATGCCGAGCAGCAGGGCTGGCAGGTTGAGGTGATCAGCGCCAGTCATGGCGAAATGGGTGGCTATAAAGAGATTATCTCGCGTGTTATCGGTAAGGATGTGTATTCCCATCTGAAGTTTGAATCTGGTGCGCATCGCGTGCAGCGTGTACCGGCCACTGAATCGCAAGGGCGTATTCATACTTCTGCCTGTACCGTGGCGGTGATGCCTGAAGCCGATGCCGTGAGCGAGATCGAAATCAACCCCGCTGAGCTGCGTATTGATACCTATCGCTCCTCTGGTGCGGGGGGGCAGCACGTCAACACCACCGATTCGGCAATCCGCATCACCCATATTCCAACGGGGCTGGTGGTCGAATGTCAGGAAGAGCGTTCGCAGCATAAAAACAAGGCGAAAGCTATGGCTTGGTTGGCCACGCGCTTGAAGCAGCAGGCCGAAGATGCCGCACACAAAAACCAATCGGATACGCGCCGCAGCCTGGTGGGCAGTGGTGATCGTTCCGAGCGGATACGCACCTACAACTTCCCGCAGGGGCGTGTCACGGATCACCGTATCAACCTCACTCTGTATAAGCTGGATGAAATTATCCAAGGTGATTTAGGCGAGGTGGTCGGCGCTCTGGCGCGTGAGCAGCAGGCCGAGTTGCTGGCGCAGATGGGAGCCCAGTAAGCGGATGCAGCTGGATCTTTGGCTGAATTCTGCCACCCAGAGGCTGGTGGAGGCGGGGGTCGAGGCAGCCCGTTTTGAAGCCGAATGCCTGCTTGAACATCAGCTCAAGCGGGGTCGGGCTTATTTTTATACCTATCCAGAAACCCAGTTGACTCCAACTCAGCTCGATCAACTGGCGTCTGATTTGACGCGCCGCTGCCAAGGTGAGCCATTGGCTTGGGTGTTGGGCGAGTGGTCCTTCTGGGGGATGGCTTTGGCCGTCTCACCGGCCACCTTGATTCCGCGTGCCGATACCGAGGCCTTGGTGGAGCAAGTGCTGGCGCTGGATCTGCCCGCCAAGGCGCAGGTGATCGATCTAGGAACAGGGACAGGCGCGCTGGCGTTGGCGTTGAAAAAAGAGCGCCCCGCTTGGCAGGTGCAGGCGGTCGATCTGATCCCCGAGGCAGTGGAGCTGGCGCGACGTAATGCGCTGGCGCACCAGTTAGCGGTCTCTATCACTGTGTCGGATTGGTGGCAGGCCGTGCCCGCTGGGGTTTTTGATCTGATCGTCAGTAATCCGCCTTATATTCGTGCTGATGATCCACATTTAGAGCAGGGCGATCTGCGTTATGAGCCGCATACAGCGTTGGTGGCCGCGCAGCAGGGTTTGGCGGCCTATCAGCAGATATTGGCCGCCTGTGATCAGCGTTTAGCGCCGCAAGGTTGGCTGGTGGTTGAGCATGGCTATGATCAGGCTGAGGCCGTGCACGCACTTTTTGTGCAGGCAGGATTGGTGCAGGTACGCAGTGAACGAGATTGGGCTGGTCAGTGGCGCATCACGCTAGGACAGCGTGCAGGCTAAGCGCAAATTGGCGCTTTCGACTGAGATTGGCTGGTCAAGCAGCAAAGAAGATGATAAAAAAACTGAAATACAGGGCGTAAGAAGTGAGATTTTTTGCTTGAGCGCCTTTTTGTATCCAGTGCACAACAATAAAAAGGTCATCTGATTATGAAACACGGCAAGCCGCATGCGCTCGATAAAATCGATCTAAAAATCTTGCAAGCCCTGCAAGAAAACGCCCGTATCTCTTATGTCGACCTCGCCAATAAGGTTGGGCTGTCGACTACCCCTTGTCTAGAGCGTGTGAAACGCCTTGAGCGGAATGGGGTGATCAAAGGCTATAAAGCTCTGCTCAATCCGCGTTATCTGCGCGCTAATCTCTTGGTGTTTGTTGAGGTGAGTCTTGAAACCCAGTCACCTACGGTTTTTGATGAGTTTCGTAAGGCCGTGGCACGCTTGCCGCAAATTCAGGAGTGTCATCTGGTCTCAGGCCAGTTTGATTATATTCTCAAATGTCGTATCCCTGAAATGAGCGCCTATCGCCAGCTGTTGGGGGATGTGGTGCTCACCCTGCCCGGCGTAAAAGAATCCAAAAGTTATGTGGTGATGGAGGAGGTAAAAGAAGATGCCTCTATTTATGTCCCCACCTTAGAAGAATTTGAAGACCACTAAAAGCTAACCCATCACGCCTAGCGGCCTGCACAAGCGGGGAGCGCACCCTCGTAGCGGCTGGTCAGGCCAGTGGAAGCAGCAATATTGAGAAGATATGAACGACGAACAACTCCTTCGCTATAGCCGCCACATTCTACTGCCTGAGCTGGATGTGCTGGGCCAACAACGCCTGCTGAATAGCCGTGTTTTGATCATTGGTGCGGGTGGCTTGGGCGCTCCAGTGGCGATGTATCTGGCAGCAGCGGGTGTGGGCACACTGCATCTGGCTGATGATGATCAGGTGGATATCACGAACCTGCAGCGGCAGATTATTCATCGCGAGGATCAAGTCGGGCAGGCAAAGGTGGATTCAGCTGCTTTGAGTCTGGCGGCCTTATCTTCTAGTACACGCGTGATCACTTCAGCGCAGCGTTTGACGGGTTCGGCTTTGAACGAGGCGGTGGCAGCCGCCGATCTGGTGTGTGATTGTAGTGATCGTTTTTCAACGCGCTTTGCCGTGAACCGTGCTTGTGTCGAGCAAGGTCGCCCGCTGGTGTCGGGGGCCGCGATTCGTTTCTCTGGTCAGCTGCTGGTGATGGACCCGCGCCAAGCGGCCAGCCCTTGTTATGCCTGCCTGTATGATGAGCAGGCCGCAGATGAAGAACTCAACTGCTCAACCAGTGGTGTGCTGGGGCCGCTGGTGGGGGTGATCGGCAGCCTGCAGGCGGTGGAGGCACTCAAGCTATTGGCGCAGGTTGGGACGCCCAGCGTGGGTCGCCTGCTCACCTATGATGCCTTGCGTGCCGATTGGCGAAGCCTGCAGGTCGTGCAAGATCCGGCCTGCTTTTGCACCTCTGCTGTCGCTGCCAGCCACGGCAATCACTGATGTTGGCTTCGGCTTCTTTGCCAGCAGACTGGCCCTGGTGGTCGCCTGAGCGTGGGCATTGGCGGCGCTGGCAGCATCCGCAATGGGCGGCGCAGCAGGTCGATTGTTGGATTTATCAGCTGCAAGAGCCAAGCCGTGTGTTATCAGGGAACAAGCTGGCCAAGCTGGATCGGCCCTTACAGCAGGCGTTGGCGGAAGGCCGTCGCGGACTGGCGACCTTCGGCGGTGCCTTCTCCAATCATCTGGCGGCCACCGCAGCGGCCTGTGCGCAATTGGGACTGGCCTCTGTGGGCTGGGTGCGCAGTTTTCAGGCGCTGGATAGGGCGAATCCTACACTGAGTTTTTGCCATCAACAGGGCATGGTGTTGCGTGCTTTAACGCCGCAGCAGTATCGCCAACGTCATGATCCAGCTTTTCTTGCCCAGCTCCAATCAGACTATGCCGATTACCTTTGGGTGCCTGAAGGAGGCAGCAGTGCGGCCGCAGTGGCGGGTGTGGCCCGTTTGGACTTACATCAGACCCCAGCAGGCCCGGCAACGCATATCGCCACAGCCACGGGCAGTGGTGGCACACTGGCTGGCTTGGCTTTGGGGCATCCTCAGCTCAAGGTGCTGGGTGTGGCGGTGGTCAAGGATGCAAGCCTATTCGCACGCCTACAAGAGTGGACAGCGTATCAGACCAACTGGCAGCTGATTACAGATCAGGTGGGCGCAGGCTATGCCCGTTGTGATCCCGAACTGCTGGATTTTTGTGTGCAGACCAGCGCGCAGCTTGGGTTGGGTGTGGAGCCTGTCTACACCGGCAAAGCCCTGCGTGGCTTATTGCGCCATTATCAAACTCAGCCCTTACCGCCCCGTAGCCGTTTGGTGTTCTGGCATACCGGCGGTTTGCAAGGTGTGGCGGGGTTGCGCTATCGCGGGGTGATCACCCCAGAGCAGGCGGCCTGTTTATTGCCCTTATCTTCATCTTCTGCATCGATTGCCTAGCGAAGCCCGATATGCGTCTAGATCGTTTTTTAACTCATCGCCCTGAACTCAGTCGTCAAAAAGCGCGCCAGCTTTTACTCGCTGGACGCGTGAGGGTCGGGGGCCAAAGCGTGCAGGATGGGCTGCATCCGGTGGATCAGTGGAGCCAGATTGAGCTGCAAGCCGCTGATGGCTCTTGGCAAACGCTCCAAGCTGGTGCGCCACGCTGCTATCTGATGCTGCACAAGCCCAAGGGATGTGTCAGCGCAACGCAGGATGCACGCCACCCGACCGTGATGGATTGGGTTGAACCTGCTGCCGCTCTGCACTTGCATCTGCCGGGTCGGCTAGATTTTAACACCACGGGTTTGCTGCTTTTGACCAATGATGGACACTGGTCGCGTGCTCTTTCTTTGCCGACATCTGAGCTACCCAAAACCTATCTTGTTACCACGCGTGATCCGATTGCGCCAGAGACAGAGGCAGTGTTTCGTGCAGGCATTTATTTTGCTTATGAAAATCTGACCACCCGTCCTGCGACCTTGCAAGTCATCCATCCGCATCAGGCCTGGTTAACTATTCATGAAGGGCGCTATCATCAAGTGAAGCGGATGTTCGCTGCGGTGGGGAACAAGGTGGTGGATTTGCATCGTCAGGCCATTGGCCCTGTCGAACTCGATCCCCACCTACAGCCGGGACAGTGGCGTGCTTTAACGCCAGTGGAGGTTGAGTGGCTGAGACCACTAGAGGCCACTGTGATAGACTGAATCAGTCTATTAAAATAGAGACCAATCTATGTCTGATTTACGCTCCCAGCACCAGCCTTTTCTGTGCGCATTGATGGCACTGCTGGTATTGCTGTGGGCGCCGTTCAGCCTGGCGCTGGTCTCCCCCATCGCGGCATCACATGCCATACAAGAAGCGACAGCGCTTTCTGCTGAACTCAGCCCACCCTGCTTAAGCCAGCGAGCTGCTGCCAGCGAATCTGATCAAGCAGTGGCGCAGCTTTTGGATCACGGATCAGATTGTTGCGAGCTTGGGTCTGGGTGCTGGCAATGTCATTTTTGTGCTGGCTTACTGCCAGCAACGCCTAGAGAATGCCCGCGCCCTGTCGGCTCTTTTTCACTGGCTGTTGTGGCTCAACCTCAATCGACCCTCTTTCTTCTCGAACGGCCTCCCAAACCTCATTGATCGCTCGCTTCTCTCTTTTATGATCAACGAGGTATCTATTATGCAACGTCGCGATTTTTTGCGCTTAAGCGCATTGGGCTTTATGCTCACTCCTTTGGCCGCCTGTTTGCCGAAAGGGCATGATCACTCATCTTCTGCGGTAGATAGCATCGCTCCAGAAATGGACTGGACTGCACTCTTACCCCAGCATCAACCCCTGCAAGCCTTGCCGCGCATTGCCAATCAGGCCAGTGCGCCACAGTTTCGTGCCACTTTAAACATACAGCCGACCCAGGTGCCGCTGACTACGGATGTGCGTACCGAGCTGTGGCTCTACAACGGCAAGGTGGCACCCCTGATTGAAATCACCGAAGGGGATCAGGTGGAGGTGGTGGCCAACAACCATCTGGAGCAACCCACCACCATTCACTGGCACGGTGTCAAAGTGCCTGTCAGTGAAGACGGTGGTCCCCATGATCTGATTCCATCTCACGGTAGCCGCACCTATCGGTTCACCGTCCCGGAGGGCAATACAGGCCTGCACTGGTTTCATCCACACCCCCATAATTACCTGGCCGAACAGATTGCACACAGTCTGGCCGGTGCCCTGCTGGTGCGTCCGAAGCAGGACCCCATGCCAGCAGCCATTCCTTCTTACCTGTTGATGGTCACTGACCTGCGACTGGATGCCAATGCACGGGTTGCTCCCCATACCGCTATAGACTGGATGAATGGCCGTGAAGGCGAGATTCTGCTGGTGAATGGTCAACGTAATCCGCGTCTGGATGTGGCACCCGGCAGCACCTTCCGTTTGCGGATGGTGAATGCCTGCGCTGGTCGTTATCTGCGTCTGCAGCTGGAAGATCATGGGTTGCAACTGATCGGTACGGATGGTGGTTATCTGGAGCAGCCAGTGGCACTGAACGAGCTGCTGCTGGTGCCTGGTCAGCGTTGTGATCTGCTGGTACGTGCCAGTGAGCGTAAGGGGCAGACGTTTGCCCTGCAGAAACTGCCTTATGACCGCGACTGGATGGGGCCGGTACCTGCCCACTATACCCGAACCGAAACCCTGCTGACCCTGCATACCTCCAATGCCGATGTGCAACCTGCCATCCCCTTGCCGGCTCGGTTAACGTCTATTCCTTCATTGGGTGAGCCAGCAGTGCAACGCACAGTGGTATTGAGTGAGGAGATGCCCGGTCATGGCGTGGGTGGTGCAACGGATAATCATGCCGCTCATGGTGGCCAGACGCAGCACTCTGATCATAACGTCCACGCTGGTCACGCTGGTCACGCTGGTCACGCTGGTCACGCTGGGCATGGCGGTCACGGGATGATGGCTGGTGGGCATGGCGATCACGGCATGCTGGCTGAGCGTCCCCCCATTCGTTTTATGATCAATGATGAAACCTTCCAGCCAGGACGCATCCTGTTTGAGGGGCGTGTTGGGCAGGTGGAAGAGTGGGAAGTCTTTAATGCGTCTCATATGGATCACCCCTTCCATGTTCATGGCACTCAGTTTCAGGTGGTGGCGGTACAGGATGCCGGGGGTGACTGGCAGCCACCAGCATGGCGCAGCTGGCAAGACACCATCAACCTGAAGCCGAATCAGCGTCAGAAAATTCGTCTGGTGTTTGAACAGCCGGGGGAGTGGATGTTCCACTGCCACATTATTGAACACGAAGAGCTGGGCATGATGGCCAGCATCCTGGTGAAGTGAGGGGTGAAAAATGAACAGACTGAGATCACTGCTGTTATCTATCGTGCTGCTGGGGTTGTCCAGCAGCCTGCTGGCCCAAACCATGACCGTTTACAAATCGGAAACCTGTGGCTGTTGCAATGATTGGATTGATCACGTTCGTGAGGCAGGTATTGAAGTGGAAGCGGTGGATCTGATTCACCTCAATCACAAGAAGCAAGAACTGGGCGTACCGCCGCAACTGGCTTCTTGTCATACAGGGGTGATGGATGGTTATCTGATAGAAGGCCATGTTCCTGCTGAGCAGATTCTACGCCTGCTGCGTGAGCGTCCGCGTATCCTGGGCTTGGCTGTGCCAGGTATGCCGCATGGCTCGCCTGGGATGGAAACAGGCCGTGTGGATGCTTATCAGGTGCTGAGCTTTGATCCTGCTCGCCAGCATTTGGCTGTTTGGGCAGATTACCCCGCGCCTTAATCTTCTACTCCAATCTTTTACTCCGCCGCGCTTCATCTGCTCTGTTGCGCGGCTTCTACTGCCAAAGTCTCGGTCTATGGTAAGCTTCGCTCCCACGGGTGGGCGAGGCTCATCCGCTTTTTTCTGTTGATTGTGGAAAGCTATGTCTCTACTGCGCCAAAAACCCCGACCTGCCCGCACCAAAACAGCGCCTGCTGTGACCTCGCCTGCTGCCGAGCGTGCATCCTCTCCTCCTGTGGATGATCGACCCGGTGTCGATATCCTGCGTTTAAGCCATGAAGGCCGTGGTGTGGCGCGCAGCCCTGAAGGGAAAACCCTGTTTATCACGGGTGCCTTACCGCAGGAGAGAGTCACCTATCGTGTGACCAAGCAGCACGCGCGCTATGATGAGGCGCAGTTAGAGACACTGGTGCAGGCCTCGCCAGATCGGGTGACCCCCGCTTGTGTGCATGCCGAAACCTGTGGCGGTTGTCCATTGCAGCATCTTGCGCCCAGTGCTCAGCAGCAACAAAAACAGCAGCAGTTGGCGAGTTTGCTCTTGCCGCTGATGCCCGTGCCGCTCGCGCCAGCGCCGATGCTGAGCGCCGAGCCTTGGGGGTATCGTCGTCGTGCCCGCCTTGGGGTGAAGTGGCGTCGTGATGGTCGTCTGCTATTGGGCTTTCGTGAGGCCGGATCGTCCCATCTGGCCGAAATCCACCAGTGTCTGGTGCTCGAACCTGAGCTCAACGCGCTTCTTGCCCCACTTTATCAGCTGATTCCGCAGCTGGTCGGGGGGAAGCATCTTGGTCATCTTGAACTGCTCGCCACGCCAGATGGTCGTGCTCTGCTGGTGCGTCTTTTGCGGCCACTGGTGCGTTTGGCCTCGCAGGATCGCCAGCTGTGGCAGGATTTTGCGCGCCAGTATCAACTGGTGCTGTTATTGGATGATGGCGAACAGCGCGAGACACTGTTGGCCTCCCAGCCACTGCATCTGCCGCTGATTGGGCCACGCGGTCCTTTACAGCTTGAGCTGACGCCCGGTGCCTTTGTGCAGGTGAATGCCGCGATTAATCAGGCGATGCTGGATCAAGCGTTGCACTGGCTGAATTTACAAGGCACAGAGCGGGTGCTGGATCTGTTTTGTGGCTTTGGTAATCTGACACTGCCACTGGCCCAACAAGCCGCGCAGGTGCTGGGTGTTGAAGTCGTTCCTGCTCAGGTGGCGCAGGCGCAGCGCAATGCCGAACGCCATCAGCTGACACAGGCCAGCTTTGTCTGTGCCGATTTAAGCCTGCCCCTTGCCGATCAGCCCTTTATGCAGATGACGTGGGATGTGCTGGTGCTGGACCCGCCGCGCGCAGGTGCGCAGGCGGTGATTGAACAGCTCCCCGCCCTGCCAAAAATCCCACGGATTTTGTATATCTCTTGTCATCCCGTGACCTTGGCGCGCGATGTGGCTTTGTTACAGCAACAGGGGTATCAGATCGAGCGCTGGGGCGCGATGGATATGTTCCCACAGACAGCCCATAGTGAGGCGATGGTGCTGCTGAGTGCCGCGCGTTCGTCTTAAGTCCCGCGTGGTCCTTCACTGTTGAATAGAGAGAAGAAGTGTATGGCAGGCTTACTGCGTATTGTGTTAATTCATACCCATCTGGAAGGGGTCGTAGAGCTGGATCTGCAAGGCCATGCCAATATCTGTGGCACCAATGCCTCGGGCAAAACGACGCTCCAGCGGTTGATTCCGGTGTTTTATGGCGAGCTGCCGAATAAGGTGGTGCCAAAAACACGGAAGAAGTTTGATGATTTCTATCTCCCGCACACCAATAGCTATCTGGTTTATGAATATCAGCGTGAACAGGGTGATCTGTGTCAGGTGGTGTTAACCCGCCGTGCCGAAGGGGGCGTGGATTATCGCTTTGTGCCCGGTGCCTATGAGCCGAGCCTGTATCTTTTGCAGCAAGATCAAGGGCTGGTTGCACGCCAGTATAGTGATTGGGCCAGCCATCTCCGCCAGCAACAAAGGCGCGCCTCTGCCAAAATCAGCGCTACTTCTGAGTATCGCAGCGTGCTGCAAAATGATTTTTCTTTTTTGCGTGCTCAACCGCGTTCCGCCCAATCGCAGTTACGTCGTCTGGCTCAGGATTTTAGTTTGGTTTCTGGCGCGCAGCGTTTGCGACACATGGAAAAGCTCGTCTCTGCTGTCCATGCCAAAGAGGGCAAGATGGATACGCTGCGGACCATGTTGGCGGCGATTTTTGAAGAAGAAGGCGTTGAACTGCCCAGCACCCAGCTACGCGCCAGTCGTGTACGCGAATGGATTCAGGCCATGCGTCAATCGCGCAGCCTTTCAGGTTTGCAGGCCCAGCTGCAGCAGCTTGAGCAGGGCGCACAGGAGCTCGCGAGGCTTGAAGCCGAGTTACAGGCGCTGGGGCCACTGGTCGAATCCCAGCTGAGCGATGCCCAGCAGACCCAAGCCAGCGCACAAGAAGAGATCTCAGCGCTGGAAGCACACATGCAGCAGGCGCAGCAGCACTATCAGATTCAGAAGACTCAGTATCAGGATCAGCTCAGCCAGCTTAAAAGTGATTTAAAACAGATCAGCCTGCGTTTAGATGATGTGCACCAGCGTTATGCGGCATATCAGGATGCAGGGATGACCAGCCTCGCTGCTGATGTGGAGCAGCTTGAAGTCTGGCAGCAGCAGGTTGAGCAGGATCAGCAGCATCTGGCGCTTCTTGAGCGTCAGGCCGAGGATGTGAGCCGCTTTTTTGAGCAGCAACGCCTCCAGCAGGCTGAAGCCCAGCTGGCTTTTCAGCAGCAGCATCAACAACAGCGTGATGCCCTGCGCGCACAGGAGCAACAGCAGCAGCTGCATCAGCAAGAGCAGCATCAGGCTTTGCAAGAGCAAGCACTGCAGCGGCTTCAGGATGTCAGTGCCACCTATCAACAGCAACAGCATCAGCTCGAAAAGCAACTGGCCAGCCTACAAGCGCGCCTTGATTACCCCAGCAGTGATCCGGCGCAGCGTCAGGCATTGCAAGCTGCGCAGCAGCGTGTTGAGCAGGCACGGCAGCAGCGAGAACAGCATCAGCAACAAGTGCAGCAGCAGGCAAGTTTGCTCAGACGCCAGCAGCAACGCCGTGAGCAGGCCGCCGAGCAGCAGCTTGTTTGTCGGCGTGCACTCAATGAAAGCGAAGACCAGCTGGCTGATTTAGAGCGCCAGCGTCACCCCAGTGCAGGCAGTCTGCGCGCCTTTTTGCGTGAACAACATCCAGGGTGGGAGCAGCATCTGGGCAAGGTGTTGCGTGATGAATTGTTGGAACGTCGTGATCTCGCGCCGCAATTAGCCGAGTCAGCTGCAGCGCAGTGCTATGGCCTTGAGCTGGATCTGAGCAACCTGCCTTGTGCGCCTGGTGCACAGGAAGAGCTGATGCTGGCGCAATCGATAGCCGCAGCCCAAGCCCAGCGGCAGGCCCGCCAAGCTGAGCTGGAGCAGGCAGAAGTGCACTTGCGTCAGGCCGAGCAGGAGGTCAAGACGGCGCAAGAGGCGCTTGATCAGGCGCAACTGGTTGAGCAGCAGGCCCAGCAGCAGTTGATCTATGCGCAGGAGGCTTGGCAGCGTTTAGTGGATGAGCAGGCCGAACAAGAGCGCGCGCTAGAGGCTGAATTGCGCGAACAGCATCAGGCTTGTTGGGCGCAGATTCAAGCGCTGGAAGCCGAGGCCCAGCAAGCCTTTCAAGCTCTGGATCAGCAGCGCGAGGCGCAGCGTCTGGAACTTGAAGCTGATGCTCAGCAGCAGCGGGCCGAATTTCAACAACGCTGGCAGCAACTGGAGCAAGCGCTGGCTGATTTTCAGCAGGCCCAGCGTGAGCAAGAACAAGAGCTGCAAGCGGCCTGTGATGCACAGCTGCAGCAGCGTGAACTTGATCCTGACACCCTGCGTCAAGTGCGCCAGCGGATTCAGCAACGCCAACAGCGCATCCAGAAAACGCGCGCCCGCAAGGCCGAGCTACTGGATTATCAGCAATTTATCCGTGTGGATTGGCAGCAGCTCAAACCTGAGTGGCTAGAGCAAGAAGAAGAGCTGAAAAGCCAGCTCTGGCAAGTCGAAGAGACACTGCGCAGCGTACAGCAACAACAGCAGCAGCAAGAGCAGCAGTGCCACAAGCAGCTCCATCAAGCGCAGAAGCAAGCTCAACAGCAGCGCATCCTTATTGATCAGCTGATCCAGTTGCGCGATCAATGGCGCGCGTTGGAGCTGACTGGCCTTCAGGTCGCCGAGATCGACCCGCCACGTTCGAGCGCCGAGCTGCTGGATCGAACGCGCCAAGCCTTGAAAGATCAGCAAAAACGCGCTCAGGAGCAGCGTCAAGCCTTGAGTGCCTTTGAAGGACAGCTGCTCAAAGAGGCCAGTGCCGACTTTAGTGCCGCTTTGCTGAAAGAAAAAGAGCAGCTTGAAGCGGCAGGTCCGGTCACCGCGCAGATGTGGCTGGCGCTGCTCGCAGATTGTGTTCAGGTGCTGGCCAGCCAGCAGGCGAGCCTCTTGCTGACAGGGCGCAACTATGGTGAAGATTTAAGCCAGTTCTTTACTGTTTTTCGTGATTTAAATCGCCGCATCGGTGAGCAGAGTCGCCGACTCAGTGCCGAGGTGGCGGATGATCTGCTGTTAGAGGGGATACAAAAGGCCGAGGTCAAAATCGAATCAACGATTGATGAGCTGGGTTTTTGGAAGCCGCTACAGCATTTTTCCCAGCTCTACCAAGAATGGCGTGCGGCGGGTCATCCACTTCCAGAAGAAGCCTATCTGGATGCCCTCTCTGAAGTGGCAGAGCTGCTGCGCAGTGATCAAGAGCTGAGTTTTGCCAGTTTGCTGCGTCTGGAGCTACACCTGAATGAAGGCGGCAGTGATCTGATTATTCGTAATGATCGTCAGCTTTTGGAATCTTCGAGCCACGGTATGGCCTATCTGATTTTGTGCAAGTTCCTCTTGGCTTTTACACGCTTATTGCGTGGTTCGGCTCAGGTGGTGATTCATTGGCCGATTGATGAGATCGGCACGCTGGCCTATCACAATGTTGAAAAGCTCTTTCAAGCCTGTGATCAACACCAGATCAGCATTGTCGGAGCCTTCCCGAATCCTGAATCAGAGGTGTTGATGCTCTTTCAGCAGCGCTATTTGATTGACCGTGACCAGCAGCGTCCGCATCTGCGTCAGCTCAAGCGGATTCAACCACAACTCAGTCGTCTTGCGGCCAAGCTGCAAGCCCGCCAGCTCGCAGAGGAGAAGCTTTGATGTCGGTTTTAGGGAGTCTTGTTGAGCGCCTGCTGGCGGGAGAGTTTATCTGTGCCGTCACTGATGAAGAGGCTTTTCGTCGTTTGAGTGAGCCGGATTTACAAGAAGAGATCAATCACTATTTACAGCCTTTGAACCGCCGTCTGGCTACAGACAGTGAGGAGCAGGTTTTTTATCTGGCCTGGAAGCAGCTCACTCCAACGGCTCGCCAACAGCTTGAACAACAGCTCAACCACCTCTATCTGAGCTTGATTCCTGTGCTGGAATGGATGCAGCTGGTGCAGGAGGCGCTTGGCCGAGATGCGCTGCTCAATGCCGGTGATCTGCTGCGCACCTCTGAATTTCTACAGCGTTGCGAAGAGCATCAGGCGCTGAGAGCGCGTGTGCAGCAGCTGGCCAATGATCGCTTTTTTAACTCCCAGAGTGAGGCGCTGGATCAACAAATCAAGTTGATTTTTAAAAGGATGAAAGAGCAGGGCTATTTGGTTCAGCCGCATCAGGAGCGGGGTTATTTTGTGGTGACCACCAAGGTGAACTATCTACTCGACATGCTGCGTTTTATTCGTGATGAACAGCAGCTGCCCTTGGATGAGCCAGAGCAACAAGAGGTCAGGTTTTAATGGCGCAGTGGACAGATCAGATGCTCCAAGCGGGCGCAGCACGCCTTGCTCTGCTGGGTAAGCATGCCAAGCTGCTGATGCGCGCCTACCTCGGTGAACCCATCAGTGAGGCCGACTTGAGCGATGCGGCGCTGAAGAAGCTTTTGGCGGCCCGTATTCTCTGGCGCGCAGAGGATGAACCCGGTTTGAAGCTGAGTCACCGTGTGGCGGATCTATTGGCGGAAATGCTGGCCGATGAGCAAAGGCGTCAGGTGCATGCCGATGTGGGCGAAACACTGGAAAAACTTCATCTGCTGATTCAGGCCTACCGTGAAGCCCAGCATCGCGGTGATTATCTGTTGCAGGATCAGCATCAGCGTCGTTTAGTGCAGGAAGTGGATCATCTGAATAGCCGTCTCAGTGACGCTATCGATAGTCTCTGGAAGCGGCTCAACAGTGACTTTGGTTTTGTCACTCGCCTGAGTGATAAAATCCGCGAAAATGAGCGTGCACAAAAGCAGATTACCCGCTTGCTCGATGGATTAGCGCTGATTGATTTTGCCCAGTTGATTGAAGAAGTCGAAGGCTCTGGCCCCTTGCGGCGCTTATTGGTTAGCCAGTTGCAGCAGCAGGTGAGTCGTCACTACGCCAGCTTAAGAAGTGTTCAGGCTCGCTTGATCGAGCTGATGGCGCGCTGGCGCCAGCAGCAGGCTCGCAGTCTTCTGGCGCAGGGCATGCTCAGCTTTTTGAAGGAACATCCCAATTATTCGCTGCCTAACTATGCACAGCAGCTGCAGCCCCCCGCATGGTTGAATGTGGCCGCACCCTTGCTGCCTGCCGCGGCCTTGACGCTGGAGGATCTCCAACAGCAGCCCTTGATGCAGCATCTCCATCAGTTGCCTGCCTTGCAACATCCTACAGCAAGATTCAGCGAACAGGCCGCACCCAGTCAGCAGCAAGCAGAAACGCAGGTCGAGACAGGCTGGCCGTTGATGAAGCAGGCCGTTGAGGGGTTGTATCTGGATGTGCTGGACAGTCAGGAGCCGCTTAGTGCTTTGGCCTATCAACAGCAGCATTATCCAGAATGGGATGCCGAGATCTGGCTGTTTCAGGTGCTGGCCGAGTATCTGGGCCTGCCTCAACATCAGCAGCAGGCGCTGCGCTTGTATCCAGTCGAGGAGGCGGCCAGCGATTGGAATCAGGTGCAGCTGATTCGTGATCTGCTCTTATGGGACCCGCAGCAGGTCACGCCTCATCTTGAGTCGCTCACTCAGGAAGTTTCGGGTCGCCTGCCCTAATCCAACCCAGCTTCGCGCAGGATGCTGGCGGTGGCTGGACCAAAGAGGTGCGCCCAGAAAAGAGCGACTTCTTCTCTATTCTGCCCTGCGCGCATCAGTGTTGCGGCATGAATAATCGGTGCATGGTGGTTAGCCTGCATTTTGAGCACTGCACGCTGCTGGGCAACACCCCCTTCAACGGTACGTTGATAGGGTAAAAAGCCAATCGGGATCTCGCGTGTACGGATCAGCTCAAAATAGTTTTGAAAAGGCGAGACTTCCTGAAGGCGAGGCTGCATTTCTTCGAGCATTTCATGGCGCTCAAGAATATCTAGCGCGGCTTGATGGTAGGGTGAGGTCGCTGGAGGCAAGCCTATGGCCTGGTTCTGAAGACGCAATACGCTAGTGCTGCGCACGGTTTCTAAAGGGGCCCAGAGGGCGACGCGCCCGACTGCCCAGACACGGGATTCAGTGGCCAAGCCACGGCGTACAAACTGGTGTGCATCACGCATGCGTCCGCTAATAATGATGTCAAAAACTTCGCCATCATCTAAAAAATCTTCGACCTGCTGATGATGACCAACATGGATACGAAAAGGGCGCTGGCTGTTTTCCTGATAGCGGTCAATCACGCGATGCAAGACCCATTCAAGATCAGGATCAACAGCCAATCGAATCAGATCGGCTGGCTCATCACGGCCACGCTCATGACGGCTTTCAGGAACAAAGCCTTGAAAGTTGAACTGACTCATCGGCAGCTCAGATTGGCTGGCCTGGGCGCTGAGCAGACTCAATCCAAATACGGTCGTCAGCAGGTAAAAGAAGGCGAAACGCGCTATTAAATGCTTCATGCACTCACTCTTGGCAACAGATCGGGTGGCTTAAGATCAAGGGTATCTTACTTGCTGTCCTCGTGTTTGCCTATCGCTCTTTTGCTGCTGGACTGTTACCCTTGCGCTCTTTCAATCGATGAATTTTTACAGTTGGTCGCCTTGATCTTATTCAATTTGTTTCGATTCGGTCTTGATTTTATTGAGCATGATGTCGATCGCCAAGGAAAAGCATGAGAACACCCAAACCCCTTCCTTCTAGTAAATTGTACCAACCTTGTCGAGCCAAGGATTTTTCGTTTGATGATACGCGCCGCTTGCCGCCACTGGATCGCTTTATTGGTCAGGCCCGCGCTGAAGAAGCGATTAGTTTTGCAACCAGTGTTCAGCGCAAGGGTTATAACCTCTTTGCGGTAGGACAGGCCGGTCTGGGAAAACGTACGATGCTGCGTCGTTTTCTAGAACAGAAGGCGGGCGAGTTGGAATCACCATCAGACTGGCTGTACTTACAGAACTTTACCAATACGCGTCGTCCTTGGGCTGTGCGTCTGCCGGCTGGACAGGGTCAGGTTTTTGCCGATGCCTTACAGGCATTTATTCTTGAAGCCAAGCAGGCGATTCCAGCCGCTTTTGATAATGAAGGCTTCTTTGAGCGGGCAGAGAAGATCAAGGATCACTTTGCTGAGCAAGAAAGCCAGCAGCTTAAGGCCTTGGCACAAGAGGCAGAGCCGCAGGGCTTGAAGCTGGTGCTGCAAACACCCGGCGGGTATATGTTCGTTCCTGCTGATGAAGAAGGTCAGCCGATGGAAGCTGGGCAGTATGCCAGCCTGCCGGAAGAGCAACGCGAGACCTTGCGTGTTCAGATCGACAAGATGGAGAAAAAACTGCGTCTGGTCTTGCGTGAGTTGGCGCAGCTAGAAAAAACCAGTCGCCAAGAGCAGCAAAAGCTGAATGTGCAAGTCACAGATGATGCCCTCAGTGAGAGCTTTGCGGAACTTCAGGCCAGCTTTGGTGAGCATCCTCGATTGCAGGAGTATCTGACCGCGCTGTATCGCGATATCCACGACCATCTGGCGCTGTTTCTTGAAGACTTTGACGAAGAAAGTGAGGCTGTAGCCAGTGTGTCAGCCAATAAGCGCATTCCAACACGCTATCAAGTCAATCTGCTGGTAACCCATGCGGCTCAAGGGCGAGCGCCAGTGATTGAAGAAGCCCTGCCCACCCATAACAATCTGGTCGGGCATGTTGAGAATGTGACCTATCAAGGCACCGTTGCCACGGATTTCTCCTTGATTCGCCCTGGTGCGCTGCATCGAGCCAATGGTGGCTTTTTGCTCTTGGATGCCGAGCGCCTTCTCAATCAGCCCTATGCCTGGGATGGTTTGAAGCTGGCCCTGCGCACTGGCACGCTCCGTATCGACACGCTGGAACGGCAGCTGTCTGTTTCTGGCAGTGTGAGCTTAGAACCTGAGCCGATACCGCTGAACTGCACCGTCGCGCTGATGGGTGATTATGAGCTGTTGCATGCGCTACAAGAGCAGGACCCAGAGTTTGTTGAGCTGTTTAAAATTGTGGCTGAGTTTGAAACCGAGATGCCGCGCTCACTTGAAAACCAGCGCCTCTATGCGCGCTTGATTGCCAGCATGGTGGCGCGTGATGAACTCTTGCCCGTTGCCAAAGATGGTGTGATGCGTTTGGTTGAAGAGGCCGTGCGCTCTGCTGAGCATCAGAAAAAAATCTCGCTGAATGCAGCTGAACTCAATCATCTGCTGCGCGAGGCTGATTATCTGGCCACAAAAGAGCTGAGTCCTGATATCGGTGCTGTGCATATCGAGGAAGCCTTGGCGGCCAGACGTCGTCGCGCGGGGCGCTACCCAGAACAGGTGCTGGAATCCATCTGTGATGATTTCATCATGGTTGCGACCCAGGGTGAACGTGTCGGACAGGTGAATGGCCTGACGGTTGTGGGTAGCCATGATTTTTATCATGGTCAGCCATCGCGTATTACCGCACGGGTTCACTATGGCCATGGTGAAGTGCTGGATATTGAACGTAGCGTCCATCTTGGCGGCGCTTTGCACTCCAAGGGTGTCATGATCCTCACCGGATTTTTATGCGGTCTATTCGGTGCTGAGGACAGTCTGCCCTTGGATGCTAGTTTGGTGTTTGAACAGTCCTATGGTCAGGTCGATGGCGATTCGGCATCGCTGGGTGAGCTGATCGCGCTTTTATCCGCGATGGCAGAGCAGCCAGTGAATCAACAACTGGCGATTACCGGTTCGATCAACCAGCTTGGCGAAGTCCAGCCGATAGGCGGCGTGAATGAAAAGATCGAAGGCTTCTTTGAAGTCTGCCAAGCCAGAGGCCTGACAGGGCAGCAGGGTGTGATCATCCCGCGTCAGAATGTTGTGCAGTTGATGTTGCGCCAGAATGTCCGTGATGCCGTCGCCGCAGGTCAGTTTCATATCTGGGCGGTGAGTCAGGTTGAAGAAGCGATACAGCTGCTACTGGGTTTGGCGGCTGGTCAGAGAAATGCCGAGGGCCAATGGCCGAAAAACACGCTTTATGGGAAAATAGCCCAGCGGCTTGAAAAGCTTCGTGATAAAGAAGCTGAAAAAGAAACCGATCAAGAAACCGAAACTGAGGCCGCCCCCAAGGGGCGTGCCAAGAAGACCAAGGTCAGTCCACTGCGCCGCTCGCGCTCGATAGAAATGAATGGATAAATTATGTTAGATGCCAAGTTACTCCGCACCGAACTCGAACAGGTTGCCACGCGCTTAGCCGCACGAGGATTTATGCTTGATCAAGCAGCTTTTAGTGCTTTGGAAGAGCAGCGTAAGGCGCTGCAAGTCAAAACCGAGCAGCTCCAGGCCGAGCGCAATAGCCGCTCGAAGCTGATTGGTCAGGCCAAGGCGGCAGGTGAGGATATCCAACCCTTGCTCGCCGATGTGGCCCATCTAGGCGATCAGCTTGATCAGGCCAAGCAGGAACTGGTGCAGGTGCAAGAAGCCTATCAATCGCTGCTAGCAAGCCTGCCTAATCTGCCACATGCTTCTGTGCCTTCCGGGCGGGATGAAGCCGATAATCAAGAAGTGCGTCGCTGGGGTGAGCCACGGCCAGCCACGGCCGAGATTCGTGACCATGTCGATCTCACCGAAGCCAGCGGTCAGCTGGATTTTGAAATGGCAGCCAAGCTCACCGGCTCACGCTTTAATGTGATGCGCGGCGGTGTGGCGCGCTTGCACCGCGCCTTGGCTCAATGGATGCTGAATGTGCAGGTTGATGTGCATGGTTATGAAGAATGCGCAGTCCCGTTGATCGTCAATGGTGATAGCCTGTTTGGCACCGGCCAGCTGCCCAAGTTTGCTGAGGATTTATTCCGTCTGGATTTGGAACAGGAGCAGCCTTATTACCTGATCCCGACGGCTGAAGTGCCCTTGACCAATCTAGCGCGAGATCAGATCCTGCCGGCGGAACAACTGCCCGTGAAACTGACTGCGCTGAGTGCCTGCTTCCGCTCAGAAGCGGGTGCTTATGGCCGTGATACACGCGGCATGATTCGCCAGCATCAATTTGAGAAGGTCGAAATGGTGCAGCTGGTGCACCCCAGTCAGTCCTATGCGGCGCTCGAAGAAATGGTCGGTCATGCCGAGCGGATTTTGCAGGATCTCAAGCTGCCTTATCGTGTTATGGCCTTGTGCGCCGGTGATATGGGCTTTGGTGCGGCGAAAACCTATGATCTAGAAGTTTGGTTGCCCAGCCAGAAAACCTATCGTGAAATCTCCTCTGTCTCGAATTGTGAAGACTTTCAGGCGCGCCGTATGCAGGCCCGTTTTCGTGATCCGCAAACAGGCAAGCCTGAGTTGCTACACACGCTGAATGGCTCGGGTCTGGCCGTTGGCCGCTGTTTGGTGGCCGTGTTGGAAAACTACCAACAGGAAGATGGTTCAGTGGTCATTCCTGAAGTGCTGCGCCCCTATATGGGTGGGCTAGAGCGCCTGACGCTCGAAGATTAAGCGATCCTTGCCCAGTCAGCCTTGACGCCAACGCGTCTGAGTTGATCAGATTGTTGATCTAAAGTACTAACAAACCGCGCTGAACCAGCTGGTTGAGCGCGGTTTTTTTAGCTCATCTATCTGGATGACGTTCATTCGAGGCTCCTTAGTAGAGCCCGGCTTCTAATCCGGCAGCAAAAGTCAGCGCCAGTTCGGTGGCTTCTTCCGGCCAGTGATCTTGCCACTCTCCTTGTAGCACCTTGGGTTCTTGAATCCAGCGCCATTTCAGGCCGCTGGTGATGCTTTTTAGTGCGCGGCAGGTTCCTGTGCCATCCATGCCAGCACGCACCAGCGCGGCACAAGAGAGCCCTTGAGTCTGTTCAAGCAAGGGCATATAGCAGCGATCAAAAAAGTCCTTCATGGCGCCGCTCATATAGCCAAAATTCTCTGGTGTGAACAGCAGCACGCCAGCAGCATCCAGAACATCCTGCGGTGCGGCGTCAAAAGGCGAGAGGCAGCGCAGTGTTAAATCAAGATCAGGATGGTCTGCGGCTGCGAGCAGCGCTGTTTGAAGGCGCTGAGTGTTCGGCGAGGGCGCATGAGAGATGATCAGTAGATGACGCATACTAGACTCCTGATAATGTGAGAAATCAAGATGATATTATGCATACAAAGAAGCTGCGCATTCTCAACAGCTTCAACTCTAGCACAGCCAAACCGACTGCTTGGGTTGATGGCGTCGTTGCAACAGGTCATTTTTGATTGCAAGCAAAGGATTACTCTTGAATGAGATCTGATCATCTGGAATTCGACAGTTAAGGAAACTGAATGAACCGTTTTGAAGAAGATTTTTTAGACTATGCGGGCTTTGGCCCAGCGATGCAAAGTAAGGTTGTGCCCTCTGATAAAATAGCCCGCTTTCGTGGCAAGTTGCCGGATAAACTGCTGGAGTATTGGCAAACTTATGGCTGGTGTGGCTACGCTAAAGGCTTATTCTGGACAGTCGACCCGGATGAATGGGAGCCGGCGCTCGAAGCCTGGATAGGCGATACGCCTTTTATGGAGCAAGACGAATATTATGTGATTGCGCGCAGTGCCTTTGGAGAGCTGTATTTATGGGGCCGAGAAAGCGGTGATTCTTTAACTATTCAACCCTGTTATTCGAAAATTTATCCTAATGATTGTAGGGGGCGCTTATTGAAATATGGTGCAGATAAATGCTTAGAAGTCTTTTTTACTTCTTTGCACAAAGAATATATGGATTTTGAGGACATCAACGAAACGCCCCTGTTCGAGCGTGCTCTTTCAGCCTTAGGCAAACTGGACCACAACACTCTATACGGCTTTGTACCTGCACTGGCGTTAGGCGGCTTAGCGAAGCTTGAGAACTTACAGAAACTATCAGCGGTGGAGCATTTAGTTATTTTGGCAGGGCTCGCTGATCGCCAAATTATGATGGACATTGGCAAACTGGCTAGGCTGTAATCACAGAGTGGAGCCATTAACCGAACAACAAGCCATCGCCTTATTAAAACTGGCAGCAACAGGGCAACGCTGTCGTGGGATTGCCGCGTGTGGTGCTACGCTAAGGATTGGAAATAATGAATATAGATTCAAGATATATACAAGAGTTAGGCGAGCTGATTTTGCGTTGTGAGGATGTTGTTGAAACAGAGAGCTGGGATGCCTTGGCTTTTGTGTTTGATGTGGGGGATGGCCATATGGCCAATTCAGGTTTTATCTATGTCGGCGATAAGGTGATCCCTGCATCAGCTAGGCCTGAATTTGATATGATGGCGCTGGATAATAAAATACTTGAATTCCGTGAAGCCATTCGACAAGCCTGTGAGTATGAATTTGTACAGCTGCTGATTCAGATGACTTCAGTCGGAAACATTCATATCGACTTTGAGTTCAATGATCGTGAGCGTTGGAACATGGGGCCGGCCAACTACCGCGCCATGCGTGAGAACTTGCGGCCTACATGAACAATAAGCGATTTTATTGTCGGCTGTTGTTGATAATGAGTGGGTATTGATATACGCCAGCTAATGATTGAGCCAGGTTTTAGGGTTTGGGCAGGAAGTTGAGCTGGTTTTAGCTGTTCAGCAAAACGGGCTGCCAAGGCCGCCCGTTTTTTGTGATGCTGATAGTGCGCAGCACTTGCTCTTAAAGCTGAGATTGCTGGTAGTTTTTCATACCCAAGCGCTCGATCAGGCCCAGCTGTTTTTCTAGCCAGTAGGCATGATCCACTTCAGTGTCATCAAGCATTTGACGCAGGATTTCACGAGTTTGATAGTCTTGCTCTTTCTCGCACAGTGCCATGACCTCTTTCAGATCTCGCACGACGGCATATTCCAATGCGAGGTCGTTTTCGAGCATCTCTTTCACATCTTTGCCGACCTTGATGGGCTCGCGAGTCACCAGATCAGGTGTGCCTTCTAAAAATAAGATCCGCTCAATCAATGCCGCTGCGTGGCCCTTCTCATCATCAAATTCATGGTCGATGCGCTCAAACAGCTTGTTCAGGCCCCAGTCCTGATACATGCGTGAGTGGATGAAGTATTGATCCATTGCAGTGAGCTCGCCAGCCAGTAGCTTGTTGAGTGCGGCGATGATTTTTTTGTTGCCTTTCATAGTGTCATCCTCTGTTCAATAACGATCAGTGAAGGTCAAGATCAGTCGTTGCTGATCGTAGATTGAAGGTAGTTTTCCAAGCCCAGCGCTTCGACCTGGTGCAGCTGCGTTTCAAGCCAGTCGAGGTGCTCTTCTTCATCTTCTAGGATTTCTTCAAGCAGATGGCGGCTATTATAATCTTGATGCTCTTCACAGGCTGCAATGGCTTGGCGTAATAAGGCCAGCTGCTCGTTCTGGAACTCCATATCGCAGTTGAACATTTCTGGTGCATTTTCACCAATGCGCAGCCGCTCAAGATGTTGAAGATTTGGGAGGCCTTCGAGGAATAGAATGCGCTCAATCAGCGCATCGGCCTGCTTCATATCGCAGATAGATTTCTTGTACTCGGCTTTATTGAGCTTCTCAAAGCCCCAGTTACCAAACATGCGCGCATGAAGAAAATACTGGTTGATCGAGGTGAGCTCATAGGTGAGCACCTTGTTAAGCAGGCCGATGACGGCTTTGTTGCCTTGCATATTCAAGCTCCTTTTACAGAAGAAGTTGTGCATAGTGGGAGGCGACTCGGCTGGCTAAGCAAAAGGAGATGGCTTGCCGAAGTAACGGAGATAAGCCTAGCTTTTTGCTAGGTTAAACGCAAGACAAAAGCTCCACCTATCTAAGACAGGTAGAGCAAGGAAGAGGCTGTCGCCGATGGGCTGTCGCCTGATGAGCTGAGTGGTTTAGGCTTGATGGTAAAGCGTTGTTACGGCCTCGCTCTGGCAATGACTGAGCACTTGCTTGGCGGTGCAGACACACTTACCACATTGGCTGCCCAGCGACATCTGCTGGTAAAGGTCACGCACATGCTGCATGCCCTGCTGCACTCCTTGGCGAATTTGCGAATCTGTAATGCCATGACAAATGCAAACGTACATTGCTTTTCTCCCGAAAAATCTCACTGCAAACAATAATAATTCTTTTTCAGGAGAAAGCAAGCGAATCTTGATGAGAAGCTTTACTGTTTGTCTTCGGATCAAGAGTGATGTTTTTTCTTACGTCTGGGCGTGGCCTTTTTCTTTTTGCGTGCTGGCTTGGGTGATACTGGCTGAGTGGAAGCTGAGGCAGCATCGCTTGGCGCTGACGAAGCCGTATGGGTTGAGGCGGCGCTGAGTGCGGCGGGTGTTTTTTTCTTATGCATCCGGCGTTTCAGGCTGAATAGATCCAAGCGTCTGTCTTTCAGGTTGGTGACTGAGCCTTCATTGCGCACAATTTTGAGGCGTGCGAAATCCAGATCAGAGAAGAAGATCATCTCGGTGTTGGGCGTGGTTTCATTCAGCACGGCATCATGAGGAAAGGCAAAATCGGACGGCGAGAAGACGGCAGACTGGGCGTATTGAATATCCAGGCTTTCAATCGAAGGGAGGTTGCCGACACTGCCGCAGATGACAACATAGCATTCGTTCTCAACAGCGCGGGCCTGCGCGCAATGGCGTACGCGAAGATAGCCATTTTTAGTGTCTGTCCAGAAGGGCACAAAGAGAATATCCATATCTTCATCGGCGAGCAGACGACCCAGTTCGGGGAATTCCACGTCATAGCAAATCAGCATGCCAATGCGACCGGCATCGGTTTGGAAGACTTGCAGATCATGTCCACCCTCGATGACCCAGTCACGCTTTTCTTGTGGCGTGATATGCAGCTTGGTCTGACGCTCCAGTGTCCCGTCGCGGCGCAGCAGATAGGCCACGTTATACAGGCGTCCATCCTCGCCTTCCTCAATCATGGAGCCAGCGATAATGTTGATGTTGTAGCTCACTGCCATGCGCAGCAGCTCGGTCTTGAAGGCTTCGGTAAAGGTGGCCAAAAAGCGGATCGCTTGCAGCGAATCGGATTGATCCGTCAGGCCCATCAAGGGGGCATTAAACAGCTCAGGGAAGACGGCAAAATCGCTTTGATAGTCAGAAAGGGCATCGACAAAGTATTCCACCTGCTGGAGCACGGCCTCAACCGAATCAAATTCGCGCATCTGCCACTGCACCGCGCCAACGCGGGCTTCCATTCGACTGCTTTCGATCAGATTGGCTTCAGGCTCAAACAGAATATTGTTCCATTCCAGTAAGGTGGCATAGCCCAGTGACTTGTCGTCCTCAGGCAGATAGCCGCGCATTAGGCGCTTGACCTGAAAATCATTCGCCAGCTGAAACGATAGGATCGGATCATGCAGCTCGCGTCTGGCGACCTGATCCAGATACTCGGTAGGCTTGAGCTCAGTAGCCTGCTCCTGATATCCGGGGAGACGACCGCCAGCTAAAATAGCGCGAAGATTCATCGCGCGGCAGAGTTCTTTACGAGCTTCATAGAGGCGGCGTCCAAGACGGTGACCACGATAGGCAGGATCAATCAGCACATCCAAACCATACAAGGCATCACCACGGCGCTGATGGCGAATGCAATGCTGTTCATCAATCAATGCACTGTATTTGTGGGGTTCAGAGAAGGTGGCATAATCGACCAGCAGGCTGAGCGCTACACCCACTAGCTTGCCATCATCAGCAATCGCGATCTGGCCTTCTGGAAAGTCACGCACCAGCTTGTTGATGGTCTGTTCAGGCCAGGCACCACCGATGTCATCATAAACCTTGTCCATGAGGTGTTTGAGTTGTGTATAATCTTTTTTCTTCAGGTGGCGCAGCTGTAAATGGGGATCTTCAAGCGTCATCGTGTCTTTTCTCCATGGCGAAATCGTCTTTCAGCCTATACCTAAGTCTTTTTGTGGATCAAGTTGTAACTTGATGAGCCGTCTCTAGATTGATGCTGATCCTTGGTTTAACCTTGCTCCCTTTATTACATTAAGGATTTCTTATTTATGTCGCTGCTGAAACGTCTGCTCCCCGTCTTGATTCTGCTGCTGGCAGTGCTGATCTTTATCTTGCTGCGCGCCACACGGCCTGAGCCGCCTCCAGCCGGTGATGAAGAAAGACGCTGGCCGATCGCGGTATTCAATCTGGTACCGCAGGATCTTGCACCCCAGCTGCGCTTGTTTGGTCAGTTGGTCAGTTCAAGCGATATTCAATTGCGTGCGCGTACAGCGGGTGATGTGGCTCAGGTGTTGGTTCGCGGTGGTGAAGCGGTGGTGGCGGGGCAGCTCTTACTGGTGCTGGAGGATCTCGATGCCCAGGCACTTTATCGTCAGCGTCAGGCCGAGGTACAGGAGCTGGAAAGCCAGCTAGAGCAAAGACGCCTTCAGCAGCAGATCGATCAACAAGCCTTGGAAGAAGAAGAACTCCTCTATCGCCTTGCTGAGCGTCAGTATCAGCGTCAGCAGCAGTTAGCTCAGGCCGATCGTGCCTCTGCGCGTCAGGTTGAAGAAGCCGCGCAAGCCTTGAGCCAGCAGCGTTTGACCCGCCTGCAGCGTGAGCTGGCCTTGGCTTATTTCCCTTCTCAGGTGCAGCAGTTGGAGGCCCAGTTACGCCGTGCGCGTGCGCAGCTGGAGGTTGCCGCGCGTGATCTGGCCGCCACCCAACTGCGTGCGCCTGCCGCGATGCGGATTCAAGAAGTCCTGGTGGCAGAAGGGGATAGGGTGACGGCTCATGAGCCGCTGGTGCGCCTGCATCGACCCGATGAACTGGAGCTAGAAGCGCGTATTCCCATCTCGGCCTTGCCTCAGGTCAGCGCGGCTTTGGATCAACAGACGGCGGTGTATGCAACAACAGAACTGGATGGTCAGTCGTTGGTGTTTCGCTTGCAGAATCTGGCGAGTTTGACCACCGAGGGCGCGGGCGTGATGGCGACTTTTGTGCTCGAGCAAGGTCGAGCTGAAGGACTGGCGCTAGGACGCTTTATTGATGCGCAGTTGGCCTTGCCGGTGCTCGAATCGGTCTTTTGGTTACCGCAGGAGGCGGTGCAGGGGCGTAATCGTGTTTATCGCGTGCAGGATGGGCGTCTTGAATCCTTGCAGGTGGAGCTGTTGGGTGAGCATCGTCTTGATGGTCAGCCGGGTGTGCTGGTGAGCCGAGCCGGTTTGGCCTTTGCAGATCAGCTGTTGGCAACACGCTTGCCGAATGCGATGCACGGATTGCTGGTTGAGATTGTCAGTGAGCGCAGTGCGCAGCCTGAGCTCGTGCGGCAGGAGCAAGGCGAATGAAGCTGATCGGGCTGTTTTTACGTCATCGTCTGGCCAGTCAGCTGTTGATCGTGATGATGCTGATTTCTGGCAGCTGGGCCTTATTGAAGCTGAATACGCAGTTCTTTCCCAACTTTTCGCTGGATTTTATCACGGTGCGCGTGGTGTGGACTGGTGCCAGTGCTGAGGATGTCGAGCTGGGCGTGACTCTGCCACTAGAGAACAGTCTGCGTAGTGTGGATGGCGTGAAATCCATGACTTCGACCTCTTCCTTGGGGATTGCCGCGATTACGCTGGAGTTTTACGACGGCACGGATATGACGCAGGCCCTCGCGCAGGTTGAGGATCGGGTGGCGCAGTTGCGCCAGCTACCCGAAGCCGCAGAAACCCCGGTGGTGTCGCGTGTGGTGCGCTATGAGCCGATTGCGCGCCTGCTGGTGACTGGCTTGGCCGAAATGGATGAGTTGCGCATTGTGGCACGCCAGTTTGAACAGGCTTTGCTCGATCGTGGTATTGAGCGTGTGGATCTTGGTGGACTGCCAGAGGAGGTGGTCGCGATCGAGGTGCCCTTAGCTGAGCTGCTGGCGCTGTCGATGACGCCTCAGCAGCTGGCGCAGCAGTTGCGCGCTTTTACTCAGGATCAGCCAGCGGGTCTGGTTGGGCGAGACCAAGGGACGCGTCAGTTACGCTTGTTGGAGCAGGCGCGTAGCTGGTCAGATTTTGCACGCTTGCCTGTGCAGTCCTCTGCTCGTGAGGGCTATGTGCGCTTAGGGGATATCGCCCAGATTGAGCAGCGCCCACGGGATGGTCAGGCGCTGGTGCGCTATCAAGGTCAGCCCGCAGTGGAGCTGCTGTTGCAGCGTACAGAAAGCACTGATGCCTTGGCCGCTGCACGCCTATTTGCACTCTGGTTGGAAGAAACTCAAGCGCAGCTGCCTCCTAATCTGCAACTGGTGGTCTATGACCAGCTGTGGGAGTTGATTGATGAACGTATCAGCCTGCTGCTCAAGAATGGTTTGACGGGCTTGGTGCTGGTGGTGGGTATTCTGTTTTTGTTTTTAAGCGGCCAGTTGGCGGTGCGGGTGGCGCTGGGTATTCCGGTGGCCTTTACCGCTGCTTTTATCGCGCTGTGGCTGTTTGGCGGCAGTATCAACATGATGTCTCTGTTCGGCTTTATTATGGCACTGGGGATTATTGTCGATAATGCGATCGTGGTCTCCGAGCATGCCTATACGCTGCGCGCAGAGGGCAAGAGTGCAGAAGAGGCCGCCGAAACAGGTGCTTTGCGGATGCTGGGCCCAGTGATTGCCTCTTCGTTGACGACCGTCGCGGCTTTTTTCCCATTGATGCTGGTTGGCGGCATTATCGGCAAGATCATGTTTGAGATCCCCTTGGTGGTGATTTGCGTGATTCTGGCGACTTTGGTGATCAGCTTTTTGATTTTGCCGCACCAGCTCAAAAAAGGCTTGGAGCAAGATCCTGCCACCCAAACTAAAAACCCGATTTCAGCTGCTTTTGAGCGACGTTTGATTCATTTCCGTGATGGGCGTTTTCGGCGTCTGGTCACCCGTGCCGTAGCGCAGCGGGGGTTGACGCTGGCTTGCGCGGCTGGCTTGCTGATTGTCTCGATTGGCCTGCTTGCCGGTGGGCGGGTGGGTTTCACCTTCTTTCCCAGTCCTGATGGCACCACCTTGCGTGCCAATGTGTCTTTTGTGGCCGGTACCTCGCCTGAGCAGGTAGAGAATCTGATGCAGCGTCTTGAGGCTGCGTTACGCGAGGCCGAAGCTGAGCTGGGAGGTGGGCTGGTACAAACCCAGGTGGTGCGCCTTGGACAGCTGTTGAGTGCTGAAGGCGGTGGTGCGCAGGGGGATCAGTTTGCCTCCTTATTGGTTGAGCTGGTCTCACCGGATCGGCGCGAGGTCACCAATCAGGCGCTGATTGATGCGTGGAATGCACGCCTGCCCAGTGCGCCGGGTCTGGATGCGGTGATCATCACTGCGGTCACGGGTGGTCCGCCTGGGCGTGATGTGGATGTGCGCTTAACCGGTGCTGATGCGATGACGCTCAAGCGCGCCGCTTTGGAGCTGGCCGGACGCATGGAGGATATCCCGGGCCTTTTTGCGATTGAGGATGATACGCCCTATGGTCGTGAACAGCTCTTGGTGCGCCTGCGCCCTGAAGCTTGGCATCTAGGCTACACCCCCGCTAGCCTGGCGGCTGAGCTGCGCGGCTTTTTTGATGGCAGTGTGGTGCAGGTCTATCAAGAAGGTTTGGATGAAATCGAGGTGCGCGTGCGCCTGCCGGATGATGAGCGCCACAATGCAGCAATCCTGCAACAGCTGGCGCTGCCCTTGCAGCAGGCAGAAAGAGGCTGGATTCCACTCGATCAACTGATGACGCTGGATTATCAGCCTGGTTTTGAAACCTTGCGTCATGCGGATGCGCGCTTGGCGATTCATGTTTCTGCCGAGGTTGATCGAGCGCAGGGCAATGCAGGCCAGATTCGTGAGGGGCTGGCTACGCAAGTGCTGCCTGATTTGGCCCAGCGCTATGGTGTTGAATGGTCTTTTCAGGGGCGGGCGGTGGATCAGCAGGAAACCCTAGGCGATATGCAGATGGGCTTGTTGTTTGCGCTGGTGGCGATTTTTGTGGTGCTCGCCTGGATGTTTAGCAGCTATTTACTGCCCCTTGTGGTGATGGCGATTATTCCCTTTGGTCTCTTGGGCGCGGTGATCGGGCATGGCCTGTTGGGGCTTGAGCTGACGATTCTTTCGTTGTTTGGCTTATTTGGCCTGACGGGGATCGTGGTCAATAACTCGATTATTCTGGTCAGCTTCTATCAAGTGTTGCGTGATCAAGGGCTGGCGCGAGAGCTGGCCATCGTCGAGGCGGCCTGTCAAAGGTTAAGAGCGGTGCTGATTACTTCCGTGACCACCATTGTCGGTCTGGTACCTTTGTTGTTTGAACGCTCGGTACAAGCGCAGTTTTTGATCCCGATGGCCACGTCGCTGGTGTTTGGTTTAGGGGTGGCCACCTTGCTTGTTTTATTGGTGATTCCGGCCTTGCTGGCGGGCGTCGAGGCTTGGCGTGATCGTCTGGCCGGACAAGATGTGGCTTGACGCTTTTTTCACTTGAAAGGATAATGTTTCAAACAAACGTTTCAAGTGGAGTCATCATGGCACAATCAGAAACAGTCGTCCGTATTTTGGATACGGCCGAAGTGCTTTTTGCAGAAAAAGGCTTCGCCGAAACCTCATTGCGGACGATTACGAGTAAAGCCAAGGTTAACCTGGCGGCAGTCAACTATCATTTTGGGTCTAAAAAGGCCCTGATTCAGGCGGTTTTCGCGCGCTATCTGGATCCTTTCTGCGAAGAATTTAATGCTCAGCTGGAGGTGCTGGAGCGCCGCCCAAGCCTGACTTTGGAGGATTTACTCGAAACTCTCGCACGCACCACCTTGAGTATTCCTGCACAAAAAGGCAGCTTGTCGATTTTTATGCGTCTGCTGGGTTTGGCCTATACCCAGGCGCAGGGGCATATGCGGCGCTATCTACAACAGCATTATGGAAAGGCATTTAATCGCTTTGCCCAGCTGTTGAAAAACGCGACGCCTGAACTGCCGGATGCTGAGCGCTTCTGGCGTTTGCACTTTATGCTGGGTTCGGTGGTCTTTACCCTGTCATCACTGGATGCGCTGAAAGATATTGCCGCCAGTGATTATGATGAGAAAATCCGTGTGAAGGATCTGGTTGCACGCTTCTTACCTGTGGTGACTGCGGCCATGCATGCCCCTGTACCACCTCAGCCGCCACGCATGGCGGAAACAGCGGCTTAGATGCTGGAGATCTCCCTTGCACAGCAAAGCTTGCAGCGGCTAGATGCCCAGGGTCGGGTGATCTGGTCCTGCGCCGTGTCCAGCGGCTTGGCTGGGGCTGGAGAGCAGCAGGGCAGCGGGCAAACTCCGCGTGGCTGGCATCGGATTCGCGCCTGTATCGGTGCTGGTTTAGATCCGCGCGCGGTGCTGGTCGGGCGTCGTCCAACCGGAGAGATCTGGACGCCAGAATTGAGCCTAGCGCATCCAGAGCGTGACTGGATACTGGGTCGGATTCTGTGGCTGTGTGGGGAGGAAGTGGGTGTGAATCGTGGCGGGCAGGTGGATACGCAAAGGCGGTATATCTATCTTCATGGCACGCCCGATGATCAACCTCTGGGCGTGCCCTTATCGCATGGTTGTCTCCGTCTCCATCCTGATGCCATGGTGGCACTTTTTGATCAGGTGGAGAGCGGAGAACGGGTGCTGATTCGCGAGGATTAAATCCGCGTTAACCAGCCATGACGATCTTCTGCTTCGCCCCACTGAATTGCATTCAGTGCTTGGCGTAGCTTGGCGGTGATCGGTCCTGGCTGGCCGCTGCCGACAGCATATTCCTGACCGTGATGAATCAGCGTGCCAACCGACGTCAGCACGGCGGCTGTGCCGGATAAGGCGGCTTCACACTCAGGCTTGGCCGCTCTTTCCAGCAGCTCATCGACTGTCAACTGGCGCTCGGAAACACGCATACCAAGATCACGCGCGAGGGTGAGAATCGAATCGCGCGTAATACCATGCAGGAAGCTTTCATCCAGCGCTTTGGTGATGATTTCATCGCCATCAATCAGCAGGAAGTTGGCCGCGCCGGTTTCTTGCACATCGCCATTGGGGCAGAAGAGCACTTGATCCGCCTGCTGCTCGGCGCGCGCTTGGGTGATCGGGCGCAGTGCACTGGCGTAGTTGCCACCACTTTTGATCATGCCCATATGAGGCGCACAACGCATGCCTTGATCTTCGAGTAACAAGCGCAGTGCTGTGGCCCCGCCTGCAAAATAATCGCCAACAGGTGAGACAAGAATATAGAGGCAGGATTGGGTAGAAGGCGCGGCAGCCTTGCCGATGGCGGGTTCTGTACCAATATGCGTAGGACGAATATAGAGTGAGCCAGGGGGGGCAGGCACTTCATCGGCAAAGCGTGCCACAGTGTCCCGAATCATCTGGGCCACCTGTGCTTCATCGATCTCAGGCAGTGCCAGCAGGCGGCTGCTTTGTGCTAAACGTGCGATATTGCGATCCATGCGGAACACATGGACAGAGCCATCTTGGTGACGAAAGGCTTTTAGCCCCTCGAAGCAGGTGCTGGAGTAGTGTAATACATGTGCACCGGGGTGGAGGACGAGCTGGTCGCTCGGCACCATGGCTGCGCGGCCCCATTCTTGACCATTAAAATCAACTCTTGCCATTTCTGGCATAAAAACAGTACCAAATGCAGTAGCCATTCTTATTTTCCTTATATCACAGCTTGGATGCGCCCTTGTGAGGCGCGGATATTAGATACCAAGGTCGTTCATCAGATCATCGTGTGCATCGTCGCGAGAAGCGGCGTGAGATGATGAGTGACGATCTCGGTGGTTTTCCTCAAGAATATCATCTGGGTTTTCAAGCTCTGAATCTTCAAAATCATGGAGTTTGATAAATTCAGTTTTATCCATAGATAACTCGAGATAGAAGATATTATGGTTTTCAGTGCTGAAAGTCACTCGGCGTGATTGAGGCTGATCCAGCGTGGTGTTGACCGAAATCTGCACCTGTTTATTGATCGCCATCATCTTGGGCTGGCTTTGGGTGATTGAAGTGCGCAGTTGAACGCGAACCTTGTTGGTGAAGTCGCCAACGATCTGGTTCATGATCTCACCCATCACATTGCCCACTTCATCAGCGGTATGAAACTGGGCCAGTTCGCTTTCTGGCATGCCCATACTGAGCAGATATTTGCGATAGATTTCCATCGCAGATTCAGCGGTAAAGTTGATGATGACCAAGCCAGAAAAACCACCATCAAACAGCACAAAGCAGCCGATATCTGGACGTAAGCAGGTTTTATTGATCTTTTGCACCATTGGGGAGTAGGTGACCTGCTCGTTTCCGGCGTTATTTAATACCTGAGTTACTGAGTGGCACAAAATCAGCAGCACTTCTTCAGTGGTGATCGCGCGTGAGCGGCGAGCAGTCGCGAGTTGTTGTTGGTTCACGGTGGGCCTCATGGATTTTGTTGGATCACAGTCATAAAAAAAGGCCAAGCGTCAAGGCCTTTTGCATTGTTTTATCTTACTCAGTTTTATCTTGGAATTCACATAAATCTTCAATCAGACACGATCCACAGCGAGGCTTGCGCGCTAAGCAGGTGTAGCGCCCATGCAGAATCAGCCAGTGGTGGATATCCTGCTTAAATTCACGCGGCACATGACGCAGCAGCTTTTGCTCAACCTGATCGACATTTTTACCCGGCGCGATGCCCGTGCGGTTACTAACGCGAAAAATATGCGTATCCACCGCGATAGTAGGCTGACCAAAGGCGGTGTTGAGCACCACATTGGCCGTTTTGCGACCGACACCGGGCAGGGCCTCAAGCGCACGACGGGTTTTGGGCACCTCGCCTTGGTGTTGATCCAGCAGGATGCGGCAGGTTTTGAGCAGGTTTTCGGCCTTGGTGTTATACAAGCCGATGGTTTTTATCTGCTCCTTTAGCCCTTCTAAACCAAGATCCAGCAGAGCTTGGGGAGTATTGGCCAGTACAAAGAGCTTGGCTGTGGCCTTGTTGACGCTCACATCCGTCGCCTGCGCAGAAAGAAGAACGGCTGTCAGCAATTCAAAGGGTGTGGTCCAGTTGAGCTCGGTGGTGGGATGTGGATTGGCCTCTCTGAGCCGACTAAAAATTTGATAGCGCTTTTGTGCATTCATAAGGCGGTATCCCGATCACTGGCGAGAATCGACTTGGCAGCCTTGGCTTTGCGGCGCAGATCGATACCGTTTTTGGCGGCGATTAATAAACCCATGCCAAAAAAAGCACCTGGCGGAAGCAAAAAAATCAGCACCTGAAAATCGCTCCATAAAGTGACCTGCATGTCAGCTGCCCAAGCCCCGAGCAGCAAATCCATACCGCTGAATAGCGTGCCTTGCCCCAAGACTTCACGCAGACCACCCAAAAGCAGTAGCACAGCCGCAAAGCCCAAGCCGACCATCAGGCCATCAAATAGGGCTGCCCAAGGGGTGTTTTTGCTCGCAAAGGCCTCTGCTCGCCCTAAGATCATGCAGTTGGTGACAATCAGCGGAATGAAGATCCCCAGAATCTGATATAGCTCATAGGTGAAGGCCTGCATCAGCAGCTCGGCACAGGTCACGAAAGAAGCAATGATCATCACAAAAGCAGGGAGGCGCACACTGGCAGGAATCTGGTGGCGTAACAGAGAGATCACCAGATTAGAGCCGAGCAGCACCAGTAGGGTCGCCAGCCCAAGGCCCAGTGCATTGACCAGACTATTGGTAACCGCAAGTAGCGGGCAGAGGCCAAGCAGTTGCACTAAAGCTGGGTTGTTCTTCCACAAGCCTTCTTGTGCGATTTTGCTGTAGTGCGTCATGGTGATGTCTCCTGATCGCGCCGTTCGGCTTCGGCTTGCCAGTCAGCTAAGGCTGAATCGAGTAGCATTGAGTGCTGCTCCTGCCAGATCAAGGCACGGTGCACGGCGCGGACGACCGCGCGCGGGGTGATGGTGGCGCCGGTAAACTGATCGAACTCGCCGCCATCGCGCTGCACGGCCCAGCCTGAAGTGTTGCTGAGGCTGCGTCCGTTAAAGCTTAAGATCCAGGCTGATTTTTGCCTTTCGATCTTATCCCCTAAGCCTGGGGTTTCCTGATGCTCAACCACCCGCACGCCAAGGACTTCGCCTTGTGAATTCAGCGCGATCAGCAGATGGATCTGGCCGCTATAACCATCGCGGGCGATCAGTGGCAAAATCAGCGCGCTCTGGGTGGCGTCTCTAGCCGATCGGGCAAGATAAGCCTGAAATGGCTGGTCTTGTCCCAGAGTGGGGGCGGCTGGAAGTTGCAGCGGGTGATGCAAATCGAGCTGATATTGCTGGTCTTCAGGCAGGAGTTCATGCATCAGACGGGCCGCCGCCTGGGCGCGATTGTCGCTGATCCGTTCACTGGTCAGCAGGGCGGTGCTGGCGACCAGCCCTGCGGTGACCAGTGCAAAGACGACCAGGCTGAGACTGCTTTGCCAGAGGCTGCGACCCAGTTGTGGAGGTGTGTTGCTCATTCTTTTGGCTCCCGATGCCCCATTGTGCGCGCCGCCTTGCGTTGACCATAGGTGCGCGGACGTGTGAAGTAATCCAGTGCTGGTGCGGCGGCATTCATCAAGAGTACCGAGAAGGCCACGCCATCAGGGTAGCTGCCCCAGGTGCGAATGCTGATCACCAGCAGGCCCACACCCATCGCAAAGTAGACCTTGCCGCGCAGACTGGTGGCACCGCTGACTGGATCGGTCAGAATAAAAAAGCCAGCAAAGACCACAGAGCCAGCCGCAAAGTGAAGCCAAGGCGGGGCTTGGTGACTGGTATCCCATCCCCACACCAGCGCTCCGGCAAGAAAAATAGTGGCAAAAAAAGCCACGGGAGTCTGCCAAGGGATGAGTCGACGCCAGAGCAGATAGCCACCCCCGAGGCACCAAGCACCGGCGATCCAGGCCCAGGCATGGAGCATCTCTGGCAAAAGCTGCCCGCTGGCCCAGAATTCATCGGCCATCAACAGGCCCTTGTTCCGCCAGGCATCGAGGGCTGTGGCCCCTGTCCAGCCATCCAGCTGTGCGACAGAGCGCCAGCCCTCGATAGAATCCAGCGTCAAGGGCAGTGGCCATTGGCTCATCGGCAGCGGAAAACTAATCAGCAGCAGTGCATAGGCGGCCATGGCCGGATTAAAGGGGTTCTGGCCCAGACCACCAAAAAGCTGTTTGGCGCAGAGGATGGCAAAAAAACCACCGCTGATTGGAATCCACCAAGGTGCCGTGGCGGGTAAGCAAATCCCCAGCAGCAAGCCGGTGAGTAGGGCTGAGCCATCATGCAGGCAGCGCCACGAACGCTGACGCCAGTAAAGAACCAGCGCTTCAGACGCGACACAGCTCAAGCAGGCGAGCAGGATGTTGATCAGCACACCTGGCCCGAAGAAAAAGCTCAATGCGGCAATGCCAGGAAGGCAGGCGAGCATCACTTGGCGCATCACCTGTGCTGTCGTCAGGCTATGCAGAGTGTGGGGAGAGGCAAGTTGCATCCAGCGCATCAGGGAGTCTCACTTGTGGTTGTCTCGGCTTCAGCCAGTTGAGCGGCGGCTTTGGCCGCCTGGGCTTCTGCAGCGGCGACGCGTGCTTCTTGTTCTGCCAATTGCTCAGCGGGTGTATGGCTATCCGCTTGCAGATTCTGCAGGGTCTTGCGTGCTTTTTTCAGCGCAACTTGTGCAGCAGCCTGAGCGATTTTCAGCTGCTTGAGGCGTTTTTCATCCACCGGCGCTGAAGCAGCGACTGTCTGGGGGGGCGTTTGAGGCTGGATCGTCGACGTCGCGCTCGTTTTTTCTTTGATGGCTGCTGCGGCCTCGCTGGGTGGTGTCGAGACAGCGGCCGTGGTGGTTGGCGTGACGGCCTTGACGGCTGGCGCGGCTTGCTGCTGTACAGCCTGCGCGGCTGCGGCACGAGCTTGGCGCTTGGCTTCTTTTTCAGCGGCATCGCGTTCTAAACGAGCTTGGCGAGCTTCAAAGCGCTGTTTGGCCTGTTCGGCTTTCAATGCGTCTTGATCACGCTGCGCCAGCTCAGCCTTGGCATGGCGATAGTAGTCGACCAAGGGGATTTCACTTGGGCAGACCCAGGCGCAAGCCGCGCATTCGATACAGGCTTGGAGCTGCTGGGCGCGCAGTTGCTCCCAGTCCTGCCCCTTGGCATAGAAGTACAGCTGCTGTGGCAAAAGCTGAGCCGGACAGACTTCTTCGCAGCGGCTGCAGCGAATACAAGGCAGCTCTGGCCCAGGCAGTGGGAGTTCTTGCACTGAAGGCAGCAAAAGGCAGTTGCAGCCTGGCGTGATCGGAAACTGGCTGCTGGGCAGCGCCTGCCCCATCATCGGGCCACCGAGAATCAGGCGAGGCGTTGGGCTGGGCCGATAGCCAGCCAGGTCCAAAAGGTGCTGCATCGGCGTTCCCAGACGAACCAGATAATTGCCGGGATGGGCGACCTGCGCCCCTGTGACGGTGACCAGTCGCTCGATCAGCGGTTGATCGCGTATCACCGCATCGGCAAGGGCCACCAGAGTGCCGACATTATGGCAGAGTAGACCCAGATCCAGAGGTCGGCCTCGATCAGGGACTTCCTCGCCAGTTAACAGTTGGATGAGCTGTTTTTCACCGCCAGAAGGATAGAGGGTGGGCAGGATCACCAGCTGGGTTTTCGCGGCCAGAGCTTGCCAGTCTTCTGTTTGTAAGGCGGTTTCTAGTGCCGCGATGGCTTCTGGCTTGTTGTCTTCAATGCCGATCATCAGCTGCTCAGGTTGCAGTAGATGATTGAGGATCGCCATGCCCTCGAGGAGCGCTGTTGGGCGCGTCCGCATCAGCGCATCGTCGGCGGTAATATAGGGTTCGCACTCAGCGGCATTGATGATCAGCGCACGGATGCCCTGCTGGTGCGCGCCTTGTAGCTTGAGCGCACTGGGGAAGGCTGCACCGCCAAGGCCGCTGAGTCCGCCTTGCATGATCCGTCGCCATAACTCAGCAGGATCAGCGGTTGACCAAGCGGCAAGAGGCTGACTGGGTCGGGCGAGATCCTGTCCATCACTGTGCAGCACAATACAGGGCAGAGGTTGTGCGCTGCCAGCAACAGGGCGAGCTTCTATCGCGATGACTTCTCCGCTGAGACTGGCATGCACCCAGGGGATATCCAGCTGGTCACTGGAGGCGATGACTTGATTGCGCTGAACCTGTTCTCCGATCGCCACACAGGGCGTAGCAAGACGATCAGGGCGCTTGCCTAGCGGCAGGATGACTTCTGCTGCCAGTGGGGCAGAGCGCAAGGGGGACTTGGCTGAGATGGCCTTGTGTTCAGCGGGATGGATGCCGCCATGAAAGCGGCCAATGGGCTGACGGCGCACGGAAAGACTCATGGCTGGCTCCCTAAGGGCGAGAGGTCGGTGGCAATCAGTCGCGCTTGCTGGCTGGACCAAGGGCCAGCAGGGCGCGGATAGCGAGGCGGTGTGATATCCAGCATATCAATGCAATCCACCGGGCAGGGCGCAACGCAAAGATCGCAGCCAGTACACTCCTCGGCAATCACCGTATGCATCTGCTTGGCGGCCCCTAAGATAGCGTCAACGGGGCAGGCCTGAATACATTTGGTGCAGCCAATACACTCTTCTTCACGAATCCAGGCCACCTTTTTGCCGCCGAGTTCTGCGGTGGTTTCTTCCAATGGCAGTGGTTCTCGGCCAAGCAGGTCGGCCAGATTCAGCATGGTTTCTTCACCGCCTGGAGGACATTTGTTGATGGCCTCGCCCTGCGCAATGGCCGCAGCATAGGGCTTGCAGCCCGGGTAGCCGCACTGGCCGCATTGCGTCTGAGGCAGCAGCTGATCAATCTTCTCCGCCAGAGGATCACCGGCAATATAAAAGCGCACCTGCGCATAGCCGAGCAGCAGCCCAATCAACAGCGCGAGCAGACCTAGCACCAGTAGCGCAGCAAGCAAGGGGTGTAAAGATGGTAAAGAAGCAAATGGCATGTTCAGTGTTTCTATTGGTCGAGTAAAAAATCAGCAGAGTCCCAGCTCATCAGTGCGCTCAAGCGCTAGAGCTGAATCATGCCGGTCAAGCCCATAAAAGCTAGAGACATCATTCCCGCTGTGATCATTGCCACAGCCGCCCCTTGAAAAGGAAGGGGAACATCGGCCAGCGCAATTCTTTCTCTTAAGGCAGCAAACATCACCAGCACCAGCGCAAAACCCAGGCCGGCTCCTAAGCCATAGACGATCGATTGAACAAAGCTCAGTTCTTGTGTTACGGCGAGCAGCGCAACACCCAGTACGGCGCAGTTGGTGGTGATCAGCGGTAAGAAAATGCCGAGTGTCTGGTGTAAGACAGGTGAGGTTTTTTGGATCAGCAGCTCAGTAAACTGCACCACTGCCGCAATCATGATAATAAAGCTAATCGTGCGCAGATATTCCAGATTGAGAGGCAGCAGCAGGCCGTGATAAACCAGATGGCTAAGTGCCGAAGCGAGAGTTAAAACAAAGGTGGTCGCCAAGGCCATACCCAACGCCGACTCCAGCTTGTTGGAGACACCCATAAAAGGACAGAGGCCCAAGAACTGGACAAGAACGAAATTGTTGACTAGCACTGTACTGATTAAAAGTAAAAAGTATTCAGTCATGCCGAAATCCAAAATAATAGAAAAGAACAGCGAGTCTAACGGACGTAGCGCATTAAGGAGACGAGGCAAGGTGCCGCATCGGAGGACTTGCCTTGCCAGCTGGGCTTAAAAAAGCCAAGCTGGTGTCGATTATACTCTTTTATTGGGAGCTTGTGGATGAGAGAGCCGAAGCAAAGGGATAACACCAGCTGATCGTCGTTTGACATGGCTGCTCAGAAATGTCAGTAGAAACCAAGGCTTGTGAGCAGAGCTAGTGCTAAAGGCTAACTGGGCTGTTGTCATGAAATCGTTATACTGAACCTGAATAGAATCGCCAGGGATGCGTCATTGACTAGAGGTTAAGTCGTTGAGCGTCAATGTATCTTCACCAGATGAAAGATGAATAACATGCTGCTAAGAAACTTGAAGATCAATCACCGTATTTGGATTATCAACCTGCTCGCGGTTATCGGTATGCTGGTCATACTGACGGTCGCGATGAATCGTCAGTATGCCGATATGGAGTCGATGAAGACTCAGGAGCTAAATAATATTCTCGATACAGCAGAGGGTATTATCGCGTCTTACCAGCAACAGGTGCAGCGTGGTCAGCTGTCTCTGAATGAAGCTCAGCGCCGGGCTTCGGCCACGCTAGGCGCAATGATCTTTGGCCCAGAAGATGATTATATTTGGGTGCTTGATCGTCAGGGCATCATGCTGGTGCATCCTAGCGACCGCTTACGTGGGAATCCTTCCTTTGGCATTCAAGATCCAACTGGTGCTTATTTTGTTCGCGCGCTGGCTGATGGCGCGGTGCAGCAGGGTAGCTCTGTGGTGCCTTATCTATGGAACCGTCCCGGCAATGACGACCTGATTCCTAAGCTCTCTGTTGCGCGCCACAACACCCAATGGGATTGGATTTTGATCACGGGTGTTTATATCGATGATCTGGATCAGATGTTCCGTAATAGCCTGATCACCTTGCTGGGTATTGCCTTGGCTGTGTTGGTGGTGATGCTGGTTTTTGCCACCTTGATTGCGCGCTCGATTATCCGTCCGATCAGTCAGACAGCCGAAGCACTGAGAGAAATTAGCTCTGGCGACGGTGATCTGACAGTACGTTTGAACACCGATGGGCGCGATGAAGTCACGGCGATGACCACGCACTTTAATACCTTTGTGCAAAAGATTGAAGATTTGGTGACCGAGATTAAAGAAGCTGTGGGCGCGATCACCCTTGCCTCGCAAGAAATTGCGGTTGGTAATACCGATCTCTCGCAGCGCACAGAAGAGCAGGCTTCCAGTCTTGAAGAAACAGCCTCCAGCCTTGAAGAGTTGACCTCGACGGTGCGCCAAAATGCCGATAATGCCCGTCAGGCCAACCAGCTGTCGCAAGATGCCAGTCAGGTTGCCACTCAAGGGGGTGAGGGCGCGCGCAAGGTGGTGACGATCATGGAGCAGATCAGCGCCAGCTCGGACAAGATTGCGGATATCACCACCATGATTGATAGCATTGCCTTTCAGACCAATATTCTGGCGCTGAATGCCGCTGTTGAGGCTGCACGCGCCGGTGAGCAAGGGCGAGGTTTTGCTGTTGTGGCGGGTGAAGTCCGCGTGTTGGCACAGCGCTCTGCGGCAGCGGCCAAAGAAATCAAAGAGCTGATTACTGATTCGGTCGAAACAGTGCGTCACGGTCGCGATCAGGTCCGCTTAACGGGAGAGACGATCGAGAAGATTGTGGCTTCGGTTCAGCGTGTGACGGATCTTATGGGTGAGATCTCGGCTGCTTCAGATGAGCAAAGTCAAGGGATAGAGCAGGTCAATCAGGCTGTGATCCAGATGGATGATGTGACCCAGCAAAATGCCGCGCTGGTTGAAGAAGCGGCGGCAGCGGCTGAGTCTTTGGAAGAGCAGTCGCAATCCCTGAGTGATGCCGTGGCGATGTTTAAAATCAGCCGTGATGTTAAAACACAGGCCAAGAGCCCGGCACGGCGCACGCCTTCAGCCGCAGCCGCACCCCAGAGAGCTGTGCCTGCTACAGCACCTCGTCCTACAGCGGTCGTGGCGCGTCCCAAGAAAGTCCCGCCTCCTCCAGTCCGTCAAGATCAAGATGAGTGGGAGGAGTTTTAATCGCTTAGTCCCTTGTTTTTATCTGACTTTTGACTAGGGCGCTCATTTTTTTGCTATAGTGCGCTCATTTTATTCGACCTAGGTCGCATGAAGGTCAACCAGTCGATAGCAAACAGGGGACAGTATGACGCGTTTATCTTCTTTAGAAGCAGTGCCGCCTTCTTGGCGTTGGTCTTTGAGTCTGCGCCAGCGCTTAATGCTGGGTTTGCTGCTGCTGTTGCTCTCGACCTCGGGTGGACTAGGGTGGATGGCCACACAAAGGGCCACGAGTGCGTTGATCGATCAAGTCGAGCAAACGCTGCCCCTGATGGCACAGGATGCCGCTCGGTTGGTTTCAAGTCGGATCGAGACTCAGCTCGGGCGTTTAAGCGAGCTGGCCCGTCGTGAAATGCTGATTGAGGCAGGCAGTGCTGGCAAGATGGCCTTTTTGGAGGCCAGCTCGGCGCGCCTGGGTTATCTCGGTATGGGTTGGGTCGATCGTCAGGGTGTCGCACACTATCCCGATGGCACCACCGCCGATCTGGCCCAGCGGGATTACATACAGCGCGCTTTTGCTGGAGAGGCCAATATTTCAGAAGTGCTGATTAGCCGTGTCATTAACCGTCCGGTGATCATGCTGGCTGCGCCGATTGAGCATCAGGGCGAGGTTGTGGCGGTGTTGATTGCTCGGATGGATGCTACCTTGCTCAGTGATATTACCGATGATTTAGGTTTGGGTGAGCAAGGTTCAGCCTTTATGTTGAATCAGCGTGGTGAGCTGATCGCCTCGCCTGATCGCGAGCGGGTGATGGCCCAAGAGCGTCCGATGGAGGCGCTCAGTGCAACGGATGAAGTGAACCGAGAGGCTTATCGTCGCCTGTTGGCAGAAGATCAACTGGTCGTGCAGATGACGGGTCACACTGGGCGTCAATGGGTCGGCGCCGTGCGCTTGCCTGAACGCGGCTGGGTGTTGGCTGTGGTCGCCCAAGAAGAAGAGGTGCTGGCAGGGCTGGTGGCACTGAGATGGACACTTTTGCTCACCACCTTGATCTTTACGTTGGTTGGCGCTGTGTTTGCTTTCTGGCTGAGCCTGGCCATTATCAGGCCAGTGCGGCAAGTGGCGCGCACGCTAGAAGAAATCAGCCAAGGAGATGGTGATTTAACGGTGAGGCTGCCTGTGCAAGGCCGGGATGAGATTACCGAACTCTCACAGCACTTCAATCACTTTGTTGGCAAAATAGAGATGGTTGTGGCGGATGTGAAGGCCTCCGTCTCCACCATCACGATCGCGGCTCAAGAGATTGCGGCAGGCAATGCCGATTTATCAGAGCGCACCGAGGAGCAGGCCTCGAGTTTGGAAGAAACAGCCTCAAGCCTTGAAGAGCTCACAGCAACAGTGAAGCATAACGCTGAGCATGCCGGTCAGGCGAAGCAGTTGGCGATGCAGGCGCATCAGAATGCAGTGAAGGGCGGTGAGCAGTCACAACAGGCGATACAGATGATGGAAGCCATCTCCTCTTCTTCTGCCAAGATTGCCGATATCACCAGCTTGATTGATAGCATTGCCTTTCAAACCAATATTCTGGCCTTAAATGCAGCGGTAGAGGCCGCGCGTGCTGGCGAGCAAGGCCGTGGTTTTGCCGTAGTGGCAGCCGAAGTTCGTGCTTTGGCTCAGCGCTCGGCTGCAGCGACCAAAGATATTAAGCAGTTGATCGATGCCTCGGTTGCGCAGGTAGAGCAAGGACGCGGATTAGTCGATGCGACTGGCGACACCATTGCCGCTACGCTAGGCTCGGTGAAGCAGGTCAGTCAGATTATGTCGGAGATTTCGGCGGCCTCAGTCGAGCAGAGTCAAGGTATAGAGCAGGTGAATCAAGCTGTACTGCAGATGGATAATGTCACGCAGCAAAACGCCGCTTTAGTCGAAGAAGCTGCTGCCGCCGCTGAGTCGCTTGAAGAGCAGGCCGTCGCCTTGCGTGAAGCTGTGGCGAGCTTTACCGTTTCAGCATCGATAGAGCAGAGTTGATCCGTCAGTATTTGCAGTTATCGGTGAGATAGGGGATCATCTTGCCGCAATAAAAAATCATTGGAGATCATTTGGTTATGGCAAAAACGATACTCACAGTTGACGACTCAGCATCCATTCGTCAAATGGTGTCTTTTACTTTAAAGGGCGCAGGCTACACTGTGGTGGAAGCCGTGGATGGTAAACAGGGGTTGGATAAGGCCAAGGCTGGGCGTTTTGATTTGGTACTGACAGATCAGAATATGCCCAACATGGATGGTTTAACGCTGATCAAAAATCTGCGCACTCTGCCAGCTTACAGCCGCACCCCGATTTTGGTGCTGACCACCGAAGCAGGCGATGCGATGAAGCAGCAAGGGCGTGCTGCTGGCGCGACAGGTTGGCTGGTGAAGCCCTTTGATCCACAAAAGCTGATCGATGTTGTTAAAAAAGTGATCGGCTGAGGCTGATTCCACCCCTAAATCAACGAGGTTGAACGGATGAGTGTCGATCTAAGCCAGTTTCACCAAGTCTTCATGGATGAGGCCTATGAACACTTGGCGACGATGGAGCAGCTCTTGCTTGCATTGGATTTGAGTGCGCCAAGCCTGGATGATCTGAATGCGATCTTTCGTGCGGCGCATTCCATTAAAGGGGGCGCAGGAACCTTTGGTTTTACTGATATCGCCGATCTGACTCATGCGCTAGAAACCCTTCTGGATCGTCTGCGCAAGGAAGAGTTGGATCCCACTGAGCAGATGATCGATGCCTTCCTCAGCTGCTGTGATTTACTCGGCTCTTTGCTTGATGCGCATCAACAAGGAACCGAGTTTGAAGCGGCCCCACGTGAAGAGATGAAAGCACGCCTGATCGGTCTGGCCGCAGGAGAAGCCGCTTCAGCGGCTGTAAGCCAAACCACTCCATCCGATCTACCCCAGCAAGTCTGGCAGCTGCGCCTCTCTCCAGAGCAAGATATTTTTACCCAAGGCGCTTCTTGGGACGCTTTAAACGCTGACTTGGCTGCCCTGGGTCAGCTTGAATTGCTTGAACCGCTGAATCAGGGGTGTGCACTCTGGCGTTTAACTACGTCACAAGATCGTGCGGCGATAGAAGAAGTGTTTAGCTATGTGTGTCAGGCGCAGGAGATTCAGATCCTGCCTGAAGTCATCGAAGACGAGAGCTTTGGTTTCTTTGCTCCGCTGGATGATGTCACGGCTGGTGCAGCAGACTCAGCAGAAGAGGGTTTTGGCTTTTTTGTTGATGAGGCGGAACTCCCCGCGCAGCAAAGCGCACAAGAGGATGATCAAGGCTTCGGTTTTTTTGTTGATCAGGCAGAATTGCCCGCACAACAGGCGGTTCAGGAAGAGGCGCAGGGTTTTGGCTTTTTCGTCGATGAGGCGAGTTTGCCCGTATCGTCAGCAGCGGAAACTGAAGTGTCGCCGCCTGCGGCCTTGGCTACCTCGGCCCCAAAGAAAGCCTCTCCAGCCAAGACTGCAGCACCTGCCAAAGCGGCGCCGGCTGAAACCTCGATCCGTGTAGGCGTTGAAAAGGTGGATCAGCTGATCAACCTGGTCGGTGAGCTGGTGATTACTCGCTCAATGCTGGCCCAATCCGCCTCTGCGCTTGATCCCATCGAATATGAAGCCATCCATAATGGCCTCACCAATTTAGAGCGTAATTCGCGTGATCTGCAAGAAGCGGTGATGTCGATCCGTATGCTGCCGATCAACTTTGTTTTTGGGCGCTTTCCTCGCGTGGTCCGCGATCTGGCCCATAAAATGGAGAAGAAGGTCGCGCTGAAGATGATTGGAGAAGAAACCGAGCTGGATAAAGGCTTGATTGAAAAGCTCTCTGATCCCTTGACCCATTTGGTGCGTAATTCGATTGATCATGGTATCGAAACACCTGAAGCCCGCTTGGCGGCGGGTAAGCCTGAGCAGGGGACCATCACCCTCAGTGCCAGCCATCAAGGTGGCAGTATTTTGGTTGAGGTGATCGATGATGGTGCTGGCCTCAATCGCGAAAAGCTACTGCAAAAAGCGCAGGAAAAAGGCATCCCACTGAGCGAAAATCCCACCGATAAAGAAGTCTGGCAACTGATTTTTGCGGCTGGTTTTTCTACAGCCAAGGAAGTCACCGATGTGTCAGGGCGCGGCGTGGGCATGGATGTCGTCATGCGCAATATCACCGAAATGAAAGGCCAGATAGAAATTGATTCCGAGCCAGGTGTTGGGACGCGCCTTGGGCTGCGCTTGCCACTGACTTTGGCGATTCTGGATGGGATGTCGCTGCGAGTTGGTGAAGAGGTCTTTATTCTGCCTCTGACCAGAATCATCGAATCCCTGCAGCCGACATCAAGTCAGCTCAAGAGTGTTTCAGGCAAGGGCCGTGTTGTCCATATTCGTGGTGAGTATTTACCGCTGGTGCCGCTGTATCAAGTCTTTAGCTTGGAATCTCGTGTGACGCGTCCAGAAGAAGGCATCCTGGTGGTGGTTGAAAGTGCTGAAGGCAAACTAGCACTTTTTGTGGATGAACTGATTGCGCAGCAGCAGGTGGTGATCAAAAGCCTAGAGGCCCACTATCGTAAGGTCCAAGGGATCTCGGGGGCCACGATTATGGGTGATGGGCGTGTGGCGTTGATTATCGATATAGAGCAACTCGCACGGATGAACCGTCCGTTGATGCAGGCACAAGCTAGTTTGGGGTGACGTATGAGTGAAGTAATGGAAGAACAGGATTTTATCGCCAGTGGGCAACAAGAGTTTCTCACCTTCACGCTTGGTGAAGAAGAATATGCCATTGATATTCTGAAGGTACAGGAAATTCGTGGTTATGACGGCGTCACGCGTATTGCCAATACACCCGACTATATCAAGGGGGTGATCAATATGCGTGGCGTCATCGTGCCTGTGGTTGATATGCGCTTGAAGTTTCATGTTGGCGAGGCAACTTACAATCAGTTTACCGTGATGATTATCCTGAATCTGGGTGCGCGAGTTGTGGGCATGGTGGTCGATGGCGTCTCTGATGTTGTTGCGCTGAATGCTGAGCAGATTCGGCCAGCGCCTGAGTTTGGTGCTGCGCTGGATACCCAGTACATCAAAGGGCTGGTGAGTATGGAAGAGCGCATGGTCATCGTGGTGGATATTGAACGTCTGATGACCAGCCAAGAAATGGGACTGGTGGATGCCGTGGCCTCGGCCTAAACTCAGCGGCATCTGTTGATCGGTCTTAGCCAGAAAAGTGGGCTGGTTTGGCAGGTATAAGTCTAACTCTAAAAAGGACAGAAGCATGCTTAATAAACTGACTGTCAAAGCACGCCTGATCTTTGTGATCGGTTTCTTGTCTTTGTTGCTGGTCGTGATGGGCCTGATGGGGCTCAGAGGGATGGATCATGCTTCTCAGCGTCTGGCCACCGTCTATGAAGACCGCCTCATACCCAGCCATCAAATCGCTGCTATTGAAGTGATGATGCAGCGTAATATTATTGAACTGCAGCTGGCGGGAATGCATGACCCGCGACTCGATGAGCATGTGCTGCATGATCATCCAATACAGCAGCATACTGATCGTGTGCGCGCCAATATAAGAAGTGCACAAGATATTTGGCAACGCTACCTTCAGACCTACCTGACGCCGGAAGAGACTAGGCTGGCCGCAGAGTTAGAGCGCTTAAATCAGCAGTTTATTGATCAAGGCTTGCTGCCCGCCATAGAGGATTTTGAAGCTGGACGCTATATGGCTGCCAATATGCATATGGTTCGCGTTGTGAACCCTGCATTTACTGAAGCCTATCAGGCTGCAAATGCTTTAATGGATTTACAGCAACGGGTTGCAGAACAAGAGTACCGTGCAGCCATCGCTGAATATCAGGCCACAAGAAATCTCGCCATCATCATGATCGTTGTCGGTATCCTGCTGGCCAGCCTGGTGGGCTGGTTGCTGATTCGTGCTATTGCACGTCCCTTAGAGCGTGCAGTCGTTTATTTTGACCAGATCGCACAGGGTAATCTGAATAATCGCATTCAGATCGATAACGATGATGAAATTGGTCGGGTGCTGAAAGCACTGGATGCGATGCAAACCCGGCTGCGTGAGCTGGTCACAGAGATTAAAGGCTCGGTGGATGCCATCACAACGGCGGCACAAGAAATTGCGACAGGCAATACAGACTTATCTCAGCGTACTGAAGAACAGGCTTCGAGCCTTGAAGAAACCGCTTCCAGCCTTGAAGAGCTGACTTCCACTGTGCGCCAAAATGCCGATAATGCCCGTCAGGCCAATCAGCTGAGCGCCAGTGCCAGTCAGGTGGCAACGGCAGGCGGTGATAAAGTCCGTCTGGCTGTCAGCGAGATGGATGAACTCAAGGCCAGCGCCGAGAAGATGAGCCATATTATCTCCGTGATAGATGGCATTGCCTTTCAGACCAATATTCTGGCGCTGAATGCCGCTGTGGAGGCGGCGCGGGCGGGTGAGCAAGGTCGAGGTTTTGCTGTCGTGGCAGGCGAGGTGCGCTCCTTAGCGCAGCGTTCGGCCAGTGCAGCCAAAGAGATTCAAGAGCTGATTCGTATTGATGGTGAGATCGTTGACCGTGGCAGCCGTTTTGTGAAGGATGCCGGTGAAACGATGGAAGAAATCGTCACTTCGGTACAGCGTGTGACCGATATTATGGGTGAGATCTCAGCGGCTTCAGATGAGCAAAGCCAAGGTATCGAGCAGGTTAATCAGGCGGTGATGCAAATGGATGGCGTGACACAGCAGAATGCCGCTCTGGTTGAAGAAGCCGCTGCAGCAGCTGAATCACTGGAGGAGCAGGCCTCAAGCCTCGCAGCAGCTGTGTCGATCTTCAAAGTGCAGGATGTTCAGCGCAGCGCACCTGCACCAAGAAAACCTGCGGTATTCGCGCCAACCCCAAAGATGCGCTCTGCTGCGCCGTCACGCGCTCAGCGTTCAGCTGCCGCTCCAGCTCAGTCGAGGACAGCCGCCTTGCCCCAAGCCAAAAAAGCCCCCGTACCGGCACCTCAGCGTCATCAGGACGATGAGTGGGAAGAATTCTGAGGTTGTTAGATTAAGAGCGAGAGCGCAGTGACAGAAAAACAACGCGAGTTTGATTTTACAGATAAGGATTTTGATCGGATTCGTATTCTTGCCCATAAGCGAGCCGGTATTTTCTTAAGCCCCCGTAAACGCGATATGGTGTATAGCCGTATTGCACGTCGTTTGCGTAGCTTGGGTTTAACCCGCTTTGAAGAATACCTGCATTATTTAGAGCAGGAAGAGCATGAAGCGCAGGATTTTATTAATGCGCTGACTACGAATCTGACCGCCTTCTTTCGTGAGGCGCATCACTTTGATCTGCTGAGTGAGCAGCTACAGCAGTTGGCAGAGGTGGGGCTTAAGCGCCCGATTCAGATCTGGTCAAGCGCCTGCTCCACAGGTGAAGAGGCCTACTCTTTGGCGATGACAGCAGTTGAAGCCTTTGGCAGCTGGACGCCCCCAGTGAAGATTTTGGCGACTGATGTGGATACGCAAGTGCTGCGTCATGCTCAACAGGGCATCTATGAAGCGGATCGAATCAGTAAGCTCGAGAAAGAGCGCATCAAAACCTTCTTTGTGAAGGGCAAAGGCTCCCGTCTTGGCAAGGTCAAGGTGCGTGAACAGCTCGCCCAGTTGGTGCAATTTAATACGTTGAATCTTCTCGCGCCCCAGTGGCCGCTGAAAGGGCCTTATGATGCGATTTTCTGCCGTAACGTCATGATTTATTTTGATAAGCCAACGCAGTATCAGGTATTACAGCGCTTTCATCCCCTGTTGACTGAGCAGGGTTTGCTCTATGCTGGGCACTCAGAAAGCTTCCAGCATGCGGCTGATTTGTTCAAGCTCAAGGGTAAAACTGTGTTTGCACCAGTGCGTGCAGGACTCTAGTTGGAGCGCGCGTGTGGATGGACAGCCAGAAGCGCATATACTGACGCCGACCACTTATCACGACCCGTATTTTGACCAGCCAGCCGTGAAGCTCCTGCCAGGTCAGTACTATGTCACTGGGCAGGATAAAATGCTGGTGACAGTGTTAGGTAGCTGTGTTGCGGTGTGTTTGCGTGATCCACACTTGAACCTAGGTGGCATGACGCATTTTATGTGTCCACTGGATTTTGGGGCCCCTAAATTGATTGACCAAGGGCTGGTGTATGGTGGTTATGCGCTTGAAATTCTAGTCAATCAGTTGATTAAGCGTGGGGCAGTGCGCGAGCGCTTGCAGGCCAAAGCCTTTGGTGGTGGTGATGTGTTGGCCGCACCAGACAGCCAAATGATCGGGCAGCGCAATGTCGACTTTATGCGCAGTTATTTGGCAGCAGAGCAGATCCCGCTGATCAGTGAAAGTCTGCTTGGTCCCTACCCACAAAAGATCTATTTTTTCCCCGCTACAGGGCGGGTGCTGGTCAAAAAGCTTAAAAGATTGAATAATAATACTATTTTTGAGCGTGAGGCGGCCTATTGTGAGCAATTGCTCCAGGTTCATATTTCAGGGAATATCGAGTTGTTTAGCGAATGAAAAGCAAAAATAAAACGCGTGTCCTTGTCGTCGATGACTCGGCTTTGATTCGCCAGCTACTGACTAAAATTATTAATGATCAACCTGATCTGTGTGTTGTCGATACAGCGCCAGATCCGTTGGTCGCGCGCGAGTTAATTAAGCGCCATAACCCGGATGTATTGACTTTGGATGTTGAGATGCCGCGCATGGATGGCCTGGATTTTCTTGAGCGCTTGATGCGCTTACGCCCGATGCCGGTATTGATGGTGTCATCACTGACTGAGCAGGGCTCTGAGGTCACGCTGCGTGCGCTGGAACTGGGTGCTGTGGATTATATCGCCAAACCGAAGATTGATATTGCCTCAGGTTTGACAGCCTATGCAGAGCAGATCGCTGAAAAAATTCGCATCTGTGCTCAGGCTAAGGTGGGCTCTCAGTACCATAAAGCACCTGCCTCATCACCACGTCCTCAGTTAGGCTACCGTTCAACCGAGCAGCTGATTTTTGTTGGTGCTTCGACAGGCGGTACAGAAGCCATTAAGGAGTTTCTGATCGATTTGCCTGCCGACATGCCGGGTATTCTGATTACTCAGCATATGCCTGAAAACTTTACGCGTACCTTCGCCGAGCGCTTGGATAGCCTCTGCTCTTTGCGCGTTAAAGAAGCAGAGCATCGTGAGCGGGTGCTGCCTGGTCATGTGTATATTGCGCCCGGTAACCAGCATCTGTCTATTCAGCGCAGTGGCGCCAATTATCTGACTTGTTTAAGCGATGCGCCGCTGGTGAACCGGCATCGTCCTGCTGTTGATGTGCTCTTTGCCTCAGCGGCACAGGTGGTCGCGCAAAATGCCATCGGTGTCATTATGACTGGGATGGGGCGGGATGGCGCGCAAGGGCTTTTGCAAATGCATCAGGCGGGTGCCTATACTTTAGCGCAGGATGAGGCCAGTTGTATTGTTTTTGGGATGCCCAAAGAAGCGATTGCAGCGGGTGGTGTTGATCGGGTACTGCCTTTGAATCAGCTTGCCACAGCGGTCATCGAGCGGGTTGGACAAAGAATGAACCGGGTCTAAAAGGAAGGTATGGATATGAAGGTCAATAAGATACTGCTTGGACTCTCGATGGCGCTGCTGGTCCTGCTGATTTGGCTAGGCATGCAGCAGGCGGCGGGTTGGTTGATGGCTCTTCTCGGTCTTTTTGCAGGGGGACTGTTTGGACAGGCCTTGTCTTGCGTTTCTGAAGAGGTCCAAACACAGAGAATACCGGAAAAACAGGTGATCGGTATTTCTGAGGTGGACTTGCAGGAAGACTATCATCAGGTAGGGCAGACGATTTCTGAAGTGGTGAAAGAGTCCTTGCACGATATGGATGCGTTGCAATCTATGCAAAGTGATGCCTTGGCGACTCTTGGTCAGGCTTTTAATGCACTCAAGTCTGATCTTGATCAGCAGCAGAGTCTAGTGCATAGCTTGTTGTATGGCAGCAGTGAAAGTCATCAGTCGGATGCCCAGGCACAGAATTCAGCTCATAAACAGATGAGCAACTTTGCCGAAGACACGATGAAAACACTGAATAACTTTGTTGAAAGCTCTGTTCAGACCAGCGCAGACCTGATGGAAATGCTCGATCGTGTTTCCGAGTTATCTGAAGGGATGCCGGAATTGATGCGGGCCTTAGATGATATCGACAATATTGCCGAGCAAACCAATTTGCTGGCCTTGAATGCAGCCATTGAGGCTGCGCGTGCCGGTGAGCATGGGCGAGGCTTTGCGGTGGTGGCCGATGAAGTGCGCACCCTCTCAGGGCGCTCCTCAGAGTTCAGCCGTACCATTCAAGATAATCTGAATGCCATGAATCGCCGCATTGAAACTCTGGTGAAGGATGTGGGTAAAATCGCCTCACAGGATATGAGTTTTATTCTGCATGCCAAAAAAGAAGTGGAAGGCGCGATCCAGCTGCTGATGAGCAAATCACAAAGTGATCAGCTGGTGACTCAGGAGCTGGAACAGCTCTCACAAGGTTTGGAAAGCGCTCTATATGATGCCATGCGTGCCATGCAGTTTGAGGATATGAGTTCGCAGACGATTCAGCATACGGTGGCAGAACAGCAGCATCTTCTCTTGCTGGTCGAGGCACTCAGGCAGGGTGCAGATGATCCCCATCGCTTCCACGAGGCACTGCGTCAGAGTGTTGAAGCCTTTAGTCGTGCGCGTGAAGCGCGTAAATCCAACCCTGTGTCGAGTAGCTCGATGAGCAGTGGCGATATCGATCTTTTCTAATTTCCTGTGAGAATACCCATGACACAAAAAGTATTACGTGTACCTGAAAAATTCGACTTTTCCTGTCATAAGAACTTTAACGCTCAGACAGACCAGTTATTGAAGGACCCAGAAGTCACCGTGATCGCGCTGGACTTCTCAACCGTGCATTATCTCGATAGCGCGGCGTTGGGGATGGTGATCTACCTGCAAAAAAAGGCCAAGGCAGTGCAGCGTAAAGTCATCATTCAACATGCTCATGGGACGGCCAAGGATATTCTTAAGGTCGCCAATATTGCCCAGTTTATAGAAATTCATGACTGATACTGATCTGGTCTATTCGGTTCTGATTATTACCGAGCAGCCGAATGCGGACTATCTGCATGCCTTGACGCCCCATTTTGCTTTACGCACTTGTGGCTGGTCGCACACAGTGACCTTGCTTGAGCAGCAAACAGCCGATTTGCTGATTATTGATCAAGCGTTAGAGGAGGTTCAGCTACGCCAACTCTTGGCAACCTTGCCCCATCATCCTGCTTTTGGTCGTATTCCAGTGTTGTTACTGACGGAATCTCAGCCAGATGAAGCACTTTATCTACGTTGCACCTTTTTCGGTATCGATGATGTGCTGCATAAGCCGATTTTGGCCTCGCATTTGCTGCTGAAGGCGCGCTCTTTGGCCGAGCGAGTGTGTTTGGGTCGTCAGCTGAATCAGCAAAGTCAGTATCTTGAGCGCCTATTAGAGCATAGCCATCGTGAAGCCGAGATGGCCTCCTATCTCTTTTACAATAATTTGCTGGATCAGGTCTCGGATCACCTGCTGGGTTTTAATCGCTATATTCACTCCAGTTCTGATTTTTGCGGTGATCTGGTGCTGGCCAAAAGCTCGCCTTCTGGCAGCACTTTTGTGTTGCATGCGGATGCGATGGGACATGGCTTATCTGCGACAGTGACTCTGCTGCCGTTGGTCGATATTTTTCACAGCATGGTGGATAAGGGCTATGCCCTGCCGATGATCGTGCGCGAGATGAACCGTAAGCTGAACTATAAGCTCCCCCCTGATCGCTTTGTGGCGGCCAGTTTGATCGAGGTGGATCTGCTCCATGATCAGGTGAGCTTGTGGAATGGTGGCATGCCGCCGATCTATTTGTTGTCTGAGCAAGGGCAGGTAGAAGCTAGCTATCCATCACGCTTTATGGCGCTAGGGGTGCTCAGTAATGCTGATTTTGATTCAGCGGTAGATCGCTTTCCTCTGCCGAAAAGTGGCGGGATTTTTGGTTGTAGTGATGGCCTGCTGGAGCAGTGTAATGCACAGGGGGAGAGCTTTGCTCAGTCGCGCTTGCAGCAGCGTTTGGCGGGCTGTTCGCGTCATAGCATGATGAGTAGCTTGATTGCTGATTTAAAAGAATTTTCTGGTCTGCCGCATTTTGATGATGATGTTTCGCTCTTTTATCTTCATTTTGGTGAGCTGGCGCATTTTGTGCAGCAGCAACAAGAGATGGATCAGCAGACACAGCAACGGCAGCGTATCGATCCCTTTGTCTGGTCGTTGACCTTGCAAGGGCGACAGATAGGTGATCAGGAGCTGCCAGCTCTGTGTAACGATATGCTGCAAGGTTTTGGCTTGAATCAGCCCTTTTGTCAGCGTGCTTTTACGGTGATCAGTGAGCTGGTCAATAATGCGATCGATCACGGTATCCTGGGTTTGTCTTCGAGTTTAAAGAATGATCTGGATGGCTTTTCTCACTACTATATTCAGCGTTTGGAAAGGTTGAATCAGCTGACTGCACAGGATCAGCTGCGCCTTTCTCTGGCCTGGGTCAGGGATCAGCAGCAGGCCTATTTAGAAATTGAGGTTGAACAAAGTGGCGCTGGCTTTGATGCAGAAGCGGTGCTGGCCCAGCCACAGGATGCCTTGTCTGGGCGAGGTCTTCAGCTGGTGAAGAGCCTGACAACACAACTCACGTTTGAGCAGGGTGGGCGTAAAGCTTGCGCTCGGGTAGGCTAGCATGGAGATAGACAAGCACTTTGCGCTCTCTCACTATTATGATCGTCATTTCGAGACTGAAGCAGTGAAGGTTTTGCCAGGTGAGTACTATGCGACCCAGGGTGAAGAAATGGTCGTCACAGTGCTCGGATCCTGTGTCGCCGTGTGTTTGCGCGATCGCTCTTCAGGCATCGGCGGGTTAAACCACTTTCTGCTGCCAGAAGACCGCTCTGCTGATGCTTCTCCACTGACTGAATCTGCGCGCTATGGTGTTTATGCGATGGAGCTGTTGGTGAACCATCTTTTAAAGCTTGGTGCACAAAGAAAAAGGCTTGAAGCCAAGGTGTTTGGTGGTGGTCGCGTTATTAAAGATTTTAGTTTTGCCAATGTTGGCGAGCGTAATGTGCGCTTTGTGATGCAGCATCTGCGTGATGAGGGCATCCCCGTTGCGGCGCAGGATGTGCTGAATACCTATCCGCGCAAGGTGCATTTTTTTCCACGCACTGGGCGTGTCATGCTGAAGAAGATCAACAGCCTGCATAACAACACGCTGATCGAGCGCGAAAGCCGTTACTTGAAACAGGTCGAGTACAAGCCAGAAGTGGGCGAAGTCGATCTATTCTAGGGTGAAGGCGTTTTCAGGCTGTGCTGATGAGTGGTGAAGCGGCCTGTTGCCACTGAGCTGAATCAGCACACCTTGCTCTGTGGGTGAGATCTGATCGGCTGGTTGCAAGGGCAGGGGGGGCGTCAGTGAACGGACGCGGCCGCCTTGGCTGGCCTGGATGCGGATGACCAATTGAGCCTCTGGCGCAAGCCGTCCTTCAAGTTGAAGTTCGATAAAATCAGCGGCACTCAGTTTTTTGAGTGCGGCTGATTTTTGTTGGTAGTAATCCACTAAGGCCAGCTTGGGGTCGAGTTTCAGCAAGAGCTGGTCTAGAACGATTTGACTAAAGTACAGCAGGCAGGAGTAGGCGCGACTGGCGAGCTCCTTGCCCATGCCGAGATTATGCAGCAGATCATGACAGAGGGCTGGCAGAGTCTGGCGTGATAGCTGCTCACCTTGAAGACGCAACTTCCACTCAAAAGGGCTGCTTAATGGCTGTTCCTGATCCTGATGCAGACTTTGAAGCTGGCTTTTTCTGAGCAGCAGCGGCACCTCGCGGCTCAGTTGTGCAAAATCGATCTGACAGACGGAAACATCATCCAGCAGCTCTAGTGCCTGTGCATGGGCTGCCACTTCATCAAAGATGGCCTCGATCCAATGTTCACCAGCTGTGCAGGCGAGCAGGTCTTTGAGCCGCTGCTGACCAAAAAGCTGCTCTTGTTGATTGGGTTGCTCAATCAAACCATCGCTATAGCTCAAGAGGTAACCCTTTTGCGGCAGAGGATAGCGCTCGGGGCTGCTATTGAATACGTCTGGATCAAGAATGCCAAGTGCCATATTGCGCGAGCAAAAGCTATGGAGAATCTGCCCTTGCGCATTCAAATAAAAACTGGGTGGCATGGCGCCATTCCAGACACTCATTTCACCACGTTGCAGGTTAATCTCGATCAGAGTTGCTGCCACAAAGCGGTCATCCGGTAAGTCCTGCAGCAGACGCTTATTCATCTCACTGACAATGGCCGGCAGTTGATGCCCTTTGCTGACCATCGAATCAAAAACCGACATCACTGGCATGATGGTAATGGTGGCGGCAAGACCGTGTCCTGTTGCATCAGCGAGCAGAATAAACACCTGACCGCTGGGAGATTTTTTAACCAGCACCAGATCGCCACTAAAGTTGGTGGACGAGCGAATCCTGTATGTGACGCTGGTCAGCGGATCAGCACTTTTGACCAGCAGATGACCATAGAGGATATTGGCCGCCATTTCATTTTCTTGATCGACCTGATTGATGGCTTTTTCGAGCAGCTTTTTATCCACGAGAATCGAGTCAAGCTGGCGTGTGAGCTGGTTAATACTGGCGAAGGCCGGTTCCAGCTCTTTAAAGCTCAGCGTCTCAGGTTGCGCGTTAAAGTGCGCCAAGTCGCGGCTAGATTGAATCTGCGCGACCTTTTGTTGAAAGCGATCGAGTCCCTGTTGCAGCCGATTCATCAGCCAGTGGGCCAGCCAGGCAGCCAGCGCCAGCACAATACAAGAGAGCAGCACAAAAGTGAGAATATAAGCCAGTCGAACAGCAGCACTGATTTCGATGACAGGGAGTTGCTGTGGTGGATCTAGCTGCTGGGTCAGCATCAACGCCTGCTCAGCCAGTAAGCGCTCATAGAGCAAAGAAGAGATCCCTGTTGCACCCAGAAAAACCAGCGTGCTACTGAGCATAATCGAGATCAAAAAAAGCCAGCGTAAAGAGCGGGTGCGTTGCAGGAGTCGGAGGATCAAAATCAGGTCCGTTGGTGGTCAGCGAGTGGATCGCCACAAGAAAATAGAAAAGAGAGTCACAGGAGTAGGCACTTTATTAGCATAAAATTATGCCAGTTTTATCGGAGGGATTCTAGCCTGATGCAGGAGTGGAGTAAAAGGCACAATAAAAAAGGCAGCTCAGGGCTGCCAAAAGGTCACATTGCAGGGTGATACAAGTCAGTGGCCCCGCAGGGGAGGCAGGGCCAAAATCTTAAACTGGGAATAAGGCAGAGAGCTTGGTTGCCAGCATCATGTCGCCTTCTGCGCGCAGTTTGCCAGCCATAAAGGCTTGCATGCCGTCTTGTTCGCCAGTCAGTACATCTTTCAGTGTTTCCTGGTTCATGATCAGGGTCACAGAAGGATCAGCGTGGTCGCCTTGGTTGATTGCACAGCTGCCATCTTTGATGATGATGTGGTAGTTATCGCCATCTTCGATATTGAATTGGAAGATATCTTCCATACCAGCAGCGGCGCTTGCATTGAACTTGTCTTTCAAGCCTTCGATAACGCTATTCAGGTCGGCCATGAGTCTATCCTCTTGTTTTACTTTCAGCTGTGAAGCACAAGTACCATGGTGGTGGGTCACTTGTGTCGATGTGTAGAAGAGGATATTTCAAACGAATGTTTCAATCAAGTGTTAAAACAAAAAAACTCTCGCCATGACAGCCAGAGTTTTCTTGAGTGTGCGCTGACTGGCCTGCTGATCAAGAACAGAAGGCGTCAAGCAGACTTAGCTGCGGCAATACATATCATGCAAGGTGCTGATGATGCGCTTGGCTTCTTCTCCTTTGAGGGAGTAGTAGATGGTTTGAGATTCGCGGCGTGTTGACACCAGATTATCGCGTCTGAGCACCGCAAGATGCTGAGATAAGGCCGATTGGCTAAGATCGAGGCACTGGTTCAGTTCGGTAACAGAGAGTTCACGTCCATCGAGATGGCAGAGAATCATAAGCCGATTTTCATTGGCTAGGGCTTTCAAAAGGCGAGTCGCCTGTTGGGCATTCGCGCGCAGTTCATCCGTGAGGCCGCTGGTTTGCTCTTGGGGTAGATGAGTAGCTTTATTCATAGTGATATCAATATATTAAGTGAAACCAAGGCGACTTTGTAAGTCAGATTAAGATGACTATTTTTGCTGACTTAGGTCAGTGATGTCGAGGGTTGAAACATAAAAAAAGAGGATTGTCAGCAATCTTGTTTTTTATGTTCTGCTTGGATGCCGGTAAAAATGAGTCAGCAGACCTACATGACAACTGCTTAGGCTTAAGTCTATAGGCTTTGCGGCTTTGGTATTAGTTTCAATTGCCTTGGCTTGCTTTAGAGTAACCCGCTAAGCAATGACGATAAGTGTCGACACTTGCGGCAAGTTGTCGCAGGGGTTGATCGATAAAATAAAGACTCACAGAGGCAGAACATGAGCTATCAAGCAGAATATCAGCGCTCCATTGCGCAGCCAGAGGCCTTTTGGCGTGAACAGGCCGCACACCTTCCTTGGTTTAAAGCGCCAGAGCGGATTCTTGAGCAGGATGAGCAGGGCACTTGGCGCTGGTTTGTCGATGGTGAGCTGAACACCAGCTATTGCGCCTTGGATTATCATGTCGAAAACGGTCGTGCTGAACAGCCTGCGGTGATTTATGACTCCCCTGTCACGGATACCCGCACCCAGCTCACCTATCGCCAAATGCGTGATCAGGTGGCGCAGTTTGCTGGCGGCCTGCGTCGTCTTGGGGTCGAGAAGGGAGATCGGGTGGTGATTTATATGCCGATGGTGCCCGAGGCCTTGATTGCCATCTATGCCTGTGCGCGTTTAGGGGCGGTGCATTCGGTGGTGTTTGGTGGTTTTGCGCCGCATGAGTTGGCGGTGCGGATCGATGATGCGCAGCCGAAGGTGATCGTCTCTGCCTCTTGCGGCATCGAGGTGAATAAAGTCATTCCTTATAAGGGCTTGCTTGATGAGGCTATCAGTCTGGCGCACCACCAACCCGAAGCGACGGTGATTTTGCAGCGTCCACAGCAGACTTGTGCGCTGATCAGTGGTCGCGATCATGATTGGGAGAGCGTGATCCAAGCTGACCCTGTTGATCCAGTGCCAGTCAAGGCGACTGATCCGCTGTATATCCTCTATACCTCTGGCACCACAGGTAAGCCCAAGGGCGTGGTGCGTGATCATGGTGGCCATGCTGTGGCGCTCAAATACAGTATGAAGACCGTTTACAATGTGGAGCCAGGCGAGGTCTTTCTGGCCGCTTCTGATGTCGGTTGGGTGGTGGGGCACTCGTATATCGTTTACGCACCTTTGCTGGCAGGTTGCACCACGATTGTTTATGAAGGCAAGCCGGTTAAAACGCCGGATGCGGGTGCTTTCTGGCGTTTGATTCAAGATTATAAGATCGCCGCCTTTTTTACGGCCCCAACGGCCTTTCGCGCAGTCAAAAAAGAAGACCCAGAAGGCAAGCTGCTGGCCCAGTATGATATTTCTAGCTTGAAAACCCTCTTCTTGGCGGGCGAGCGCCTAGATCCACCGACTTATCATTGGCTCAACGAACTGCTGCCGGTGCCTGTGATTGATCACTGGTGGCAAACCGAAACAGGTTGGGCGATTGCCGGTAATATGATGGGCCTAGAGCCAGTGGCCCCCAAGGCTGGATCGGCGACCTATCCAACGCCTGGGTTTAACGTGCAGATTCTCGATGGCCAGGGGCAGCCGGCGGAAGCCGATGAAGAAGGCAGCGTGGTGATTAAACTACCGATGCCACCTGGTTGCTTGGTCAGCATCTGGGGTGATCATCAGCGTTATCATAGCTCTTATATGGCGGCCTTCCCCGGCTATTACCTGACGGGTGATGGCGGTAAGTTTGATGAAGATGGTTATCTGTTTATTATGGGGCGCACCGATGATGTGATTAACGTGGCAGGGCATCGTCTCTCCACTGGCGAGATGGAAGAAATCGTTGCCTCGCATCCGGGTGTGGCTGAATGCGCGGTCATCGGGATCGCCGATGAGCTAAAAGGCCAGCTGCCTGTCGGCCTGGTGATCACCAAGGATGGTTGGGAGGGTGATCCCGCTGAACTGGAGGCAGAACTCGCAGCGATGGTGCGTAAAGAAATTGGTGCCATTGCCTGCTATCGCCAAACGCTGGTTGTCGATCGTTTGCCCAAAACCCGTTCTGGCAAGATACTGCGTAAGCTATTGCGCAGCATTGCGGATGGTAAGGAGTATCAAGTGCCCTCCACGATCGATGATCCTTCCAGTCTGGATGAAATCGAAAGCGTGATGAAGCAACAGGGCTTGGTTTAAGTCGTCACGCATCCATCATCGGCTGGAGCGGGTGATGGATCAGCAAGAGAGCCCTCTTAATCAGGGGGCTTTTTATTTTGAGGTGGCTTGCTTATAATGCGCCGCTTCATTCATCAGGGTTCCCTCGCCCCCTGCTTAATAAAAAGGACCACCCATGCTGACGCTCAATTCGCAAGGCTACTTCAAGGCCTTGGTTTATCTCGCTTCCTTTCATGTGCTGATTATCGCTGCCAGTAACTATCTGGTGCAGTTCCCCTTTGAAATTTTTGGTTTTCATACCACCTGGGGGGCGTTTAGTTTTCCCTTTATCTTTCTCGCAACTGATTTGACTGTGCGTGTGTTTGGTCGTCAGCTTGCGCGGCGTATTATCTTTGCTGTGATGTTCCCTGCGCTGCTGATTTCTTATGTGGTGTCGGTGATCTTTGCCGCAGGTGAGTTTACTGGCGTGCAGAACCTGGCTGAATTTAATCTGTTTGTGGCCCGAATTGCGTTGGCCAGTTTTATGGCCTATGCCTTTGGCCAGCTGCTTGATATTCGTGTCTTTGATCGCCTGCGTGCAATGCAGCACTGGTGGATTGCCCCCGCTGCATCAACGATTGTCGGTAATGGTGTGGATACGTTGGTGTTCTTCTCCGTGGCTTTTTATGCCAGCCCAGATGCGTTTATGGCCGTGCATTGGCCGGAGATTGCTCTGGTGGACTATGTCTTCAAGCTGGGCATTAGCCTCCTGTTCTTCTTGCCTGCCTATGGGTTGGTCTTGGCTTGGTTGCAAAAGCGCTTGCTGCGCGAAGAAGCCGCCTTGGCAACCTCACCTCAGGCCTAGCCATTTCTATTGGTGGCAGGCTCGCGTGATCTCAACCGGCTCTTGGGGCCGGTTTTTTTATGCTGTTGAGTCAGCGCAAAGCAGACAGGCGCTTGTCATGCCTTGAGTGGCTGGCCTTGGGCTAAGGTCTTGTCATCGCGCCTAGCCGAGCCGCCTGCTTATTGGCATAATCCTGTGGATCAAGATCCGTCTGGTGATCTGCTTTTTTTCTTCAAGGAGTGCATATGAATACTTTGGCCTACCAGCGTTATGGTGAAGGCGAACCGCTTGTGGTGATGCATGGATTATTTGGTAGTGCCGATAACTGGCGCGGCTTGGCGCGGCGCTGGAGCGATACCTGTGCTGTTTATTGTCTGGATTTGCGCAATCATGGGCGGAGTTTTCATGCGCTGGGGATGAACTATAGCCTACAGGCTGAAGATCTTTTGTACTGGATGGACAGCCTGGATCTTGAGCAGGTGAATCTGCTTGGGCATTCCATGGGCGGCAAGCTGGCGATGGAATTTGCGCTACGCTATCCCTCTCGCGTCAAAAAACTGATCGTGGCGGATATCGCGCCAGTGGCTTATCAACATTCGCATGCAGAAATCTTGCAGGGTCTGCGCGCGCTGCATGCTCAGTCGCCTTGGCATGAAAGACGTCAAGCAGATCAGCTCTTGGCTGATTATGTTGATGATGTGCAGACACGCTTGTTTTTGCTCACCAATCTGGTGCGTGCTGAAGAAGGCTTGGTGTTGCGCATTGGCCTGGAAGAAATCGATCGTGATTATGCATCGATTATCGATGCACCACCGGCGATGGCTGAGTCGCTGAGCTTTACTGGCCCCACCCTGGCGCTGCGCGGCACGCGCTCAGATTATGTTGTCGAAGCTTATCTGCCTGATTTTCGAGCGGCCTTTCCTCAGTTGCAAGTGGCTGATCTCGATGCAGGGCATTGGCTACACGCGGAGCAGGCTGAGCTTTTTTATCAGCAGGTGCAGCAGTTTATCAAGGAGTAAATGATGGCCTCGATTTCGCCCTTTGACTGGGGTTCTCTGCTGGAGCAAGAACCCTTGCTGCCCGTCTGGAGCCCTTGTTCGACTGAGGGCATTCAGGCGCAGGCAGAGCGGCTTCAGTCGGCAGGCTATGGCGTGGTTGAAGTCACACTGCGCCATGAGGCGGCCTGGTCGGTCTTGACGGCGCTGAAGGAGCAGGGAATGACGCTGGTAGCAGGGAGTGTTCGTCAGCTCAGCCAGCTCAAGCGCCTGCGTGAGCTGGGTATACGCTTTGCTGTCTCACCTGGCTGGTGTCCGCACTTAGCGCGTCAAGCGCAAGACGAGCATATTCAGCTGCTGCCCGGTATCGCCACTGCGGGGGAGGCCATGCAAGCCTTGGCCGCTGGCTATCACTGCGTCAAGCTCTTTCCAGCGCGTGCTTTGGGTGGGCCTGATTATCTGCGCGCACTCCAAGCGCCCTTTCCCGAGTTACGGGTGGTGCCAACAGGTGGGTTACAAGCGACGGATCTGGCTGATTGGTTTGCCTTGCCTTCTGTCTTGGCCCTAGGGGGTGCCTGGATGCTGGATATCTCGTCAGAAGAAGCCCAACGCCAGCGTCAACAGGCCTTTTTATTGCGCCAGTGCCGCGTCCATTCAGGCCAGCCTTGATAGCAGGAGATATCGATGAGCCACAATGCTGATTTTAAGCGCCGTCGCTTGCGTGCCGTGCAAGAAGATGTGAACAGTAGTGCACGTATTTTGGCACGCAAGGCATTGGAAGATTTAATTGATTATGCCTTGGCTTGCGATGCCGCCGATGCGGGTGAACTGATCGATGAGCTGGATGACTTGGCGCTGCAGCTGGCGCAGGCTCGCCCGAGCCGAGTGGTGGTTTCTAACGTGCTGGAGCGCTGGCGCTGTGTTTTGCCTGCGCTGGCCGATCAAACGCTGCCAGAAGCGCGGCAGCTGGCCCGTCAGCTGGCAGAGCAGGTTATTGATGAGCTGGAGCAGGCCAACCGTCAGCTGGTCAATCTTTGTATTAACGAGATCCGCCCCGGCATGACCTTGATGACACATAGTTGCAGTAGCAGTGTGATGGCGCTGTTTGCTGCCTGCCATGCGGATCAAATTCCTGTGCAGGCGATCATTACTGAATCGCGCCCGGGTATGGAAGGGCGACGTCTGGCGCGTTTTCTGCAAAAGCTGGACATTCCAACCCAATTTATCACTGATGCCCAGATGGCACTGAGTGTGCTGGAGGCAGACAAGGTGATCATTGGTGCCGATAGCCTACTGCGTGATGGCAGTGCGGTCACCAAAGCAGGAAGCCATCTACTGGCCTTAGCTGCCCGTGATGCGGGTATTCCTCTTTGGGTGCTGGCCGATCGCTTTAAGCATAGCCGCATACCGCCAGAGTCCATCCAGCTGGAGGAGATGCCGGTGGATGAAATCGAGTTTGATATTGGCGCACCGGTGAGCTTTCGCAATGCTTATTTTGACTTGCTGCCCAGCCGTTTGATTGCCGCTTGGGTGGATGAGCGCGAGGTGCGGGTGACTTTTCGCTCTCTCAGTGAGCAGCCTCAGGAACCTTTGTTGGCCCTGCCTTCTTCTTAGGAGCAACCTCCAGGAAAGCCCACGATCCTGAGTCTGATCCTTGGCGAGATTGTGCTGGCCACTTGGATCGTTTTGATACCCAGGCCAACTCACGTTTGCCCATCAAAGGAGAGCAAGATGGAGATCTGGCGTCTCGCCTCACCTTGGCGACAGCTGCTGCAGACACCGGCTGAAGCCTTGGCTTTTTTTCCGGGATTGACCGAGGTGCTTGAACAGCGCCCTCATCAGCTTGAGGCTGAGGCGCTGCGCTCTTGGCAGAAACAGCTCGTCGAAGCCTTGCTCTATCTTGAGCTGCCTGCCCGTGTGATCAGTCAAGTATTGAGTGATCATCAGGATGCCCTCTATTGTCAGGTGTTAGAAGCAGAATTAAGCCAGATGGCCGCCCACGGCTGGGGCGCGCCGCCGGTGGCCTTTTGTGTGGTTCAGTTGGGTTCGGCGGGAAGAAGTGAGACGCTTTTGCGCCCAGATCAGGATAATGCCATGTTGCTGGCGCCCTATCCCGATGCTGAGCATACCCAGATTGATCTGTGGTTTCAGCATCTTGCCGCAGGCATGAATGCGCGGCTGGATCAGGCAGGCGTGCCGCTCTGTGGTGGGCATGTGATGGCCTGCTGGCCGCAGTGGCGCAAATCTGTGACCTCTTGGCAGCAGCAAATGCAACTGTGGACGCAGCAGCCGAGCGTCAAAAAAGTCCAGTTGAGCAATATTCTGCTCGATTTTCATCCGGTGTTTGGCGATCAGCAGCTGGCCAAAGAGTTGCGAGCGGCTTGGCTGCCACTCTTTCCAGCGGCGTCTTTGTTTTTACACGAGATGGTGAGCCTGCTGGATGAAATCCCCGTCGCTTTGGAGCGCTGGGATCGTTTGCGTACTGGCGGGGAGGGCGCACCTCATGCGCAGGCGCTGAATCTTAAACAAGGGGGCCTGCTACCTTTGCAATCGAGTGTACGTTTGCTCAGTCTGCTGGCTGGTGTTGAGGCTGTCTCTACGCATGAGCGATTACAAGCGCTGGTCGCGGCTGGTCGTCTGAGTCGTGCTTGGGGGCAGGATCTGGCGCAGGTGCTGGATCAACTGATGGCCTTCGCCTTGAATACGCAACTCCAAGCCTTGCAAGAGGGTCGCCAGCCAGATTATTGGCTGGATACTACGCAGCTGACACCGCTTCAAGTGGATGAACTCAAGCTCTGTTTGGCCCAGCTGCGTGATTTTGTACGTTGGACGCAGCAGCAGGTGTGATCAGCTCACCTCACCTGCCGCTCTTAGGTTCTCCTGGTGCTGCTGCGTGTCCGCAGATGTGATTCAGCACCCTCGATCCTTTCTTTCTAGTGCTGGTGACGATGCCCACCCTCAACAGGTCGTACAGGGAGGCTGAGTTCGATCAGGCTGCCATCTTCCAGTTCCAGCTGGATTTCTACCTGCTGATCTCGGCGTAGCGGTTGCTTGAGTCCAATCAGCATCAGGTGCAGGCCACCAGGTTGCAGGTGGGTGACACCCTGAGCGGGAACCTCAATCGCATCAATCCGCCGCATCTGCATCACGCCATCCACCTGTGTATGGGTGTGCAGCTCAACAACCTCTGAGGCTGGGCTGGTCGCATGCACAAGACGCACTGGGCGATCATGCGGATTGTGCAGCTGCATAAAGGCGGCACTGACTTCAGAGGTGGGCGGTACTGCGCGGACAAAGCCATGCTGAACCTCAAGCGGGGGCTGATGTGCCCAAACTAGGCTGGTGAAGACGAGGGCGCTGAGTGCCAGTGTGATGTGTTTTAACATGTTCGGTTCCTTGTTGTGCTAGTGTCGGTGTCTTGCATGATATCAAGCGAGCCGATGCATTTTGGCGGGCATCGGGTGTTTAGCTGTCTTGCGCCAGTCGTGCCAGGGCTGCGCTGAGGGCGCGATAAAGCTCATTGCTGCTATTGGCATGGGGTAGAGTGGCGAGCAGCTCTCCTTGGCTGGAAGCCAGATAAAAGTCAGAAGAGTGATCCACCGCGTAGCCCATCGCTGAATCCAGCTCAACAAAGCGATAAAAAGCGCCATAGCTGCGCGCGAGCGCTTCAAGCTGATCGGCCTCGCCCGTTAGACCAAGAATATTGGCCTCAAAAAAGTCAGCATAGGCGGCGAGGCGCTCTGGTGTATCTCGCTCAGGATCGACAGAGATAAAGATAGGCTGGATCTTGGCCTGCCAGGCCTCTGGAAGCTCTGCCATTGCCCCTGCCATAAACATCATTGAAGCGGGGCAGATATCAGGACACCAGGTATAGCCAAAATAAATGAGTGCCAGACGCTCGTCGAGCGAGGCCAGATCAAAATCACCGCTTGCGCTTTGCAGCACAAACGGAGCACCTTGGGGGCGTTCTTGAATGCGAGGTGCGTTAGATTGCACTCCCATCCAGATCTGCACGCCAGCAAAGAACAACAGAGCCGCCAATCCAAAGATCAGCAGTGGGCGATGGACAGCCATAGGTCTACCTTTTGTATCAATCGAGGGGGGTCACAAACAAAATTCGGTCTTGATCATGTCCAAAGGCTTGGAGGCGCGCGCAACAAAGGGCGCTGAAAGGCAGGAGGTTCTAAATCCACGCGGCTTGTCAGTCGTGGCAGGAGGGGAGTCTGTTCAATCTGTACTTGCAAGGAGGGCAGGTTCGGATGGATCAGTGGTTGACTGAGGCAGGCTGGGCAGGTGGTGCCACTGAGTTCTACCTGCAGGGGGCCTGCGTCTGTCGGGCTGAGAAGCAGGCGTTGTCCCGCACCATGCCAAGAGCAGATTTCGATGCGGCCATCTTGGTGCACGACCAGGGGAGGTTGGCTAAACGGCAGCAGCACCCGATGGCTGATCATCCCGAGAGCGAGCAGCAAAAGCAGGGTATTGAGCTGTCGATTAAGCTGGAGTGATACCACCTGCACCTCGCAGTGAAAAGCAGACTAGAGCGGGGTGTTCTGCAACGGCTCTTTGGCTGAGTGCAGCCTGTGCGCCCTTGCCCCCCACTGTGCAGGGCCGACAATAAGCCGACCCTGCTGGGCTGTCAAGCGCGCTTAAACCTGAAAGCGCTGCGCTGCCTGCTGTAACTGCTGGGCCAGCTGGGCGATATCCTGACTGCTTTGTGCGGTTTGTGCGGCGGCCTCAGCGGTGTGATCGGCAGCCTCGTTGATGCGGCTCAGGTTGATGTTCATCTCTTCGGCGACAGCGCTTTGCTGTTCGGCAGCACTGGCGATCTGCAGGTTCATATTGTTCATGTTAGAGATCAGCTGGGTGATTTCATCCAACGATTGACCGGCTTGATGGGATTGCTCTGCGCCAATCCGCGCCTGTTGCAGGCTGGTTTCCATCGCAACAGAGGCTTCTTGCGCCCCTTCTTGCAGCTGGGTGATCATCGAACGTATCTGTTCAGTCGATTCTTGAGTGCGGCTGGCCAGCGAGCGAACTTCATCAGCGACCACGGCAAAACCACGGCCTTGCTCACCCGCACGGGCAGCTTCAATCGCCGCATTCAGTGCGAGCAGGTTAGTCTGCTCGGCAATGCCGCGAATCACATCAATGACGCTGCCAATTTCATCAGCATCTGCGACCAGGGCTTGAATCACCTGATTGGCCTGCTCAACTTGTGTGGCAAGATCTTGAATGCTGCTCGCGCTTTGCTGCACCACTTGATGGCCTTGGCGAGTCACCTTATCGGCCTGCTGGGCACTGTGCGCGGCATCTTCGGCATTCTGGGCCACTTGATGAACCGTGGCGTTCATCTCATTCATTGCTGTGGCGACCATATCGGTTTCTTCTTTCTGTTCGCCTACACTGCGGCTGGTTTGCTCGGCAATCACCTGTCCTTGTTCAGCAAGGCTGCCAAGTTGGTGGCTGGAATCTAAAAGTTGATGCACGGTTTGGCCCAGTGCACTGCGAGCAAGGCGGAACTGCTCCAGAATTTCGCCCAGTTCACCACGCACCTCCACACTCTGCCCAGCAACGCGCAGATCACCCTTGGCCATGCGTGCGGCAAGGGATGACAGGGCTTCAATGCTCAGTGTCAGTGTCCGCGAGACATAAAAAGAAAAGGCCAGCGCGATGAACAGGCCGATCAAGCCGGTTGCCAAGAGTCCGCTGGTCAGAGCGAAAGCCCGCTGTTGCATATGCGCATAGGCTTCTTCGGCGCCTTCAAGTAAGCGTGCGCTCATGGCGGCCTGAGCTTGAGCACTGTGGCCAAAGAGCGGATTCACCGAGCGTAATAAATGGCTATTGGCTTGATGATATTGGCCTTGATCAAGCAGGCGTAAAGCAGGTTGAACGCCCTCTTGGATATAGCGCTGAAAAGCCTGTTCAAACTGATCTGCCAGCTGTGCGGCTCTGGGCCCGCGCGGGGTATCACGAAAACTGCGCCATAAGCGCTCGACTTCCTGCAAGTTATGACGCACGCGATCAGTGTGCATGCTGGTCGCATGATCATGCTCATGCGCAAAAGCGCCAGCGGGGTCATGCTGCATCGAGAGTAACAGCTGAGCGCGCGCTTCTTCAAGCAGGGCACCAATGCGCTCAACTTGATAGAGCGGCACCATGCGGTGGTGATAGTTATCCGCATACTGTTGCTGTTTGTAGGCAAAGCCAGAGTAGGCCAGGCCAATGATGATGATTGCGACCAAACAGAAGAGCGCAACCAGTAATTTGAGTTGAGTCCTGAGTGAATAAAAACCGTGAGTAGTGCGTGTGACCATAGTGAATCAATATCCTTTTAATAGTAATTTTCTATATTTTCCTTCCTTCCACCCAGTGTTGACAAGGAGTGCTTGAGCACCTTTTGGAATAAGAAGCCAGTGAATAGGTCAATTTGATGAAGGATTCGCCAGCTGGGCTAGGTCTGCCTGCTCAGACAGGCGCGGTAGTCTGAGCTGAAAGCAAGCGCCATGCAGGGTGGGTGCCGCTGTCACGCTGAGGTGACCACCATGATGTTGAACAATCCCTCGACTGATCGGCAAGCCCAGACCGCTGCCTTTAGGCCGTCCTTGTCGTCCTTGTTGCGCCTGGATTTGATGGAACTTCTCAAAGACCTTTTCTTTTTCGACATCGCTAATCCCTGGGCCGTCATCTTCGACCTCCAGCGTGAACTGGCTGGTGGTCGGCGTTAAGGTCACCAGCACCTGCTGTTGAGCAAATTTACTTGCATTATCGAGTAGATTGATCAGCACCTGCTGGAGTCGATCGCTGTCACCCAGGATAGGGCAGGGGCTGGATGGCAGCTGGAGCTGGAGCTGGATGCCTCTTTCTTGATACAGCTGAGTGATGGCGGCACTGGCATCTTGGCACACGAGAACCAGGTCCAAGGGCTGGCGATTCAGCTGGAGGCGGCCAGACTCTAAACGCGCCAGATCAAGAATTTCCTCAATTAAGCGAGATAAGCGCGCGCTTTCTTTGACGATCACCTCTAAAAACTGCTGCTTTTTCGCTGATTCGATTTGCTGTGTATCGCGCAGGATTTCAGCAAAGGCGCGAATCGAGGTTAAGGGGGTACGCAGCTCATGGCTGACCATCGCGACAAATTCATCCTTGAGACGATCCAGTTCACGCAATCGTTCATTGGCGGCCCGCAGCGCATCACTGGTTTGGGTCAGCTCGGCCGACTTTTGCTCTAAACGACGCGTATATTCCAGCGCCTGCGAGGTGGTATCCAAGATACTCAGAACCGCCTCTAGATCGAGAGCCTCACCCCTGACCACTGAGTTAATCAAGACACGCGCCGAAGCACTGCCCAAGGCTCCGGTCAGTGCTTGCTCAGCGGCGGTAATCAGTTGTGGTGAGGCCGCGTTGGATTGTGCTGTGGTCTCGACGGAAGCCAGGACCTGATGGGTCGCCCTCTGACCCAAATAGCGGCGCAGGAGCTGCTCGATTTCCTGGCGTGATGTTTGCCCCAGCCACAAGGGGGTTTGCATCACTTGTGGGCGCAGTGCCTGAGTGAAGAGCGCGGCTTGGGTGTGCTCTAGACGCGAGGCTCGGGTGAACAAAGAAAGCCCCACCAGCAGACCAATGTTAAAGAGAAGACTCCAAAAGAGCGCATGAGTATAGATATCCCAGCCTTCAAGACCAAAAAGCGCATAGGGCTTCAGCCAGCTGATGCCCCAAGGGCCAAGCTCAATCAGCTGCGTATTCAGCCAGCCGGATTGGACAAAACCCGGTAGCAGCAGGGTGTAGGCCCAAACCAGAAAGCCGCCAATGAGTCCCCAAGCCGCCCCCTTGGCATTGGCACCGGCCCAGTAGAGGCCAATTAATAAAGCCGGTGCAAACTGGGCTGCGGCGGCAAAAGAGACCAGACCGATAGTGACGAGGCTGTAGGATTCACCTATCAGCGCATGATAGAGATAGCCCAGCAGCAAAATAAGCAGGATCGCGACACGGCGCACGCCGAGAATCCAGCGGCTGAGATCACGCTCTGGATCCAGATGCAGCCACTTCCAGCGCAGCAGCCAAGGCATGACCAGCTGATTGCTGACCATGGTGGAAAGGGCGATGGTCTCGACAATCACCATGCCAGTGGCCGCAGACAGCCCGCCAATAAACACCAGTAAGGGCAGGGCGGCCAGATCCGCGCTCAGCGGCAGCGTCAGCACAAAGCGATCTGCGCCGAAGCTGGAACCACTGAGCAGCACCCCAGCCAGTGCTATCGGGATCACCAGCAGGTTGATCGCAACCAAATAAAGCGGAAACATCCAGGTGGCACGACGCAGGTGATCTTCATCCACGTTTTCAACCACCAGCACCTGAAACTGACGTGGTAGCGTAATAAAGGCCAGCGCTGACAAGAGCAGTAGGCCAACCCAGCCAAGTGCTTGTCCGGGCACGGCGGCTAATCCCAGTGCGGACACCAGATCAGGCACAGCCGCGGCTTGGGTGAAAAGATCACGCGGGCCGTGGAACAAGCCAAAAAGCACAAACAAGCCCACAGCCAGAAAAGCCACCAGCTTGATCAGCGATTCAAAAGCGATGGCCACCACCATGCCTTCATGGCGCTCGCTGGCGTCCAGATGGCGGGTACCAAACAGAATAATAAATAGCGCCAGTACAGCGGCAATCCAGAAGGAGTGATCCTGCCAGAAGATCTCCGAAGCGTTTAAATCAGGTGCTTGTGGGTAGTGGGTAAGAACAGCATGACTGACGGCAATGGCTTTGAGCTGTAAGGCGATGTAAGGCATGATGCCGACCACTGCAATCAGCGTCACCAGCACACCCAGTGTCGCGCTTTTGCCATAGCGTGCGCTGATAAAATCGGCGATGGAGGTAATACGTTGTGCGCGGGCGATACGGATCATCTTGCGAAACAGCATCCAGCCGAGCAGCATTGCCAGCGTCGGCCCAAGATAAATCAGCAAGAAACTGGGGCCAGCCTCAACCGCGCGCCCCACGCTGCCATAAAAAGTCCATGCCGTGCAGTAAACCGCGATAGAGAGGCTATAGACCACCGAGGAATTAATGAGAGAGCGTTTTTGCTCAGCGCGTCGATCCCCCCAAGCGGCTAATAAAAACAGCAAGGCCAGATAGCTAAAGGCTAATCCCAAGGCAATCCACTCAAGAGGCATCATCTGGCTCCTGAGTGGTGGCCAGCGCCTTTGCGGACGGCGGATTCTTCTCAGTCTGCTTCTCTGGTGCTGGCGGGTGGGCTGGGCTTTCCATGATCCACGCGGCGGCCAGCAGGATCAGCAGCCACACAGTGAACAGATAAACAGGCAAGGTCGAAAATCCCAGTGTATTGGGGCGATCAAACAGCAAAAGCAGTGGCGGTGTCAGCAGCATCACCGCCAGCAGCGTTAAGCTGATTAAGCGTGCTGAACGCGCAGGGGCCTTCATGGTGCGACCTGCTGTTGCACACTGTTTTGCAGTGCCAGCGCCTGCGCCAGTGTGATGATGCCTCGGGCTTCCAGGCGCGGTAAAAACAGCAGCAACAGCTCAGCGGTCACGCGCGCATCGCCCAGTGCGGTATGGCGTGTGCCGGGAGGAAAGCGCAGGCCATAGCGTTCGGCCAGTGCATCCAGGCTATGTTGCTCTTGATCTGGGTCCAGTGCACGCGAGAGCAGCAGCGTGTCTAAAACCGGACGCTGGATTTGCAAATGCAGCGCTGTCGCCGCTGTTTCCAGCGCCAGTAGATCAAACGCAGCGTTATGCGCGACCAAAACTGCATCACCGATATAATCCATAAACCTTGGTAAGACAACGGCCATTGGCGGACTCTGTGCTACATCGGCATCGGTGAGACCATGAATCTGCGTGCTGCTGGCGGGAATCGGGCGCTCGGGATTAATCTTCTGGTCAAAGCTCTCTTGCGCCAGCAGGCGGCCATTTAAAATACGGCACGCCCCCAAGCTAATCACGCGATCCTGGCCGCGCAAATCAAGCCCGGTGGTCTCGGTATCAAAAACCAAAAGATTCAGTTGATTCAGCGGGCAGGCGGCAAGATTGGCCTGAGGGGCGGGCAAATCCGCAATGCTGAAATCATGGAATTCCGGCCGAGGAGGGCTGATCTGACTGGGTGGATACACACGGCTGGCGCTGGGCAAAGGCAGGCGCAGGCGTGCGTGTCCTGCTCTCTGGGTATCCTGGAGGCTCCACCAATCACTGGAATGGCGGCGTAACAGATCGCCTAAGCGAGGAGCCAGAGGATCATCATGCAGGGTCACTTCTGCCCAGCGATTCAGCTGATCCAGGCTCAGGGCTTCGCCTTGCCAGATTAGATCGAGATAAACACGCTGATTGCCCAGCTGCATTTCAACCTCATAGTCGGCGCTGCGGCTCAAGTCAGAGGCGTGCAGTAGACGCATCAGTTGATGGAGCAATGCAAGCAAACTGGGTGTATCGGCTTTCAACCACAAGGGAATCCCAATCGGGGTGAGCTGGATGCCCTGTTCTTTTAAACTGGGGCAGAGTGCCGCCCAGAGATCATTCGACCAGGTATCGCGTAGTCGTCCCTGATGCAGATAGAGCTTCTCAAAAACCTGCCCGAGTTCTTGAATGCACTGGCTGAGCGCTTGACTGTCTTGATGAATGCCTTGTTGTAGACGCGTGATCAGCTCAGGTTTTAAATCCTGGTTGGCGCTGTCATGCATAAAGACTTCAGCGGCGGTGGCCAGATTCGCAGCATGGCCGCGCAAGGCCGGTAGCAGGCTGGCGAGCGGCTGACGCCAGCGTTGTTCATCCTGCTGTTCGGTTGCATCTTCTAGCGTGATTAAGACCTCACCGCGACTGGCCAGAACACGCCGCACATCACAAAGATACCAGCGTTGTTGATGCGGGATCAGCAACTGGCGTGCGCTGCCATCTTTGGGCAGATGGTGGAGTGCATCGGCCAGACTGGATGCGGGTAGCAGTTCTTTGAGTTGGCGGCCAAGCCCCAACCCAGCCTGCTGTTGGAAAAAGGCCTCAGCGGCTGGATTAAAAAGCAGCAGGCGTTGGTGTTGATCATAAAGCAGCAGCGGGACCTGTAAGACTTGAATCACCGCTTCAAGCTCAAACTTAATCCGCGCCGCCTGCTTGGCCCCTTCAAAATGAGCGGTTTTGAGCGCGACACGATCCTGCTGCCAACCCAATCGAATGCGCTGAATATCCTCTTGCAAGCTGCTGAGCCAGCCCTCGGGAGGATAGTCGGTGGGCGCATCAGGATGGGCTGACCAGCGAGAAAATAAAACGCCCAGACGACGTAGAGGGCCAAATAAGCGCCATTCTAGCCACCAGCCCAGCAGCAGGCAGATCAGACTTGGAGCCATCAAGCTGCCCCAGAGCGTCACGCGCAGTAGCCAGTCTTCACTCAGGCGTGTGTCCAGCGCAAGAGCCAAGGCCAACCCAATAAAAAAGCTCAGACCAGTGAGGATCAGCCACAGGCCCAGCAGACGTTGGTATTTAGGCATGGCATTAAGACTTGAGCAGAGGGTCGCTCAGTAGGTGCTTGACCTTCTCGACCAGCAACTGAGTAGAAAAGGGTTTGGTAATATAATCATCGGCTCCCAGAGCGAGGCCCTTTTCGCGTTCTACCTCGCGTCCGTGGGCGGTGAGCATCACAATCGGCAGGCGTTGATAAGCCGGTTGACGGCGCAGTTTTTCCAGCACCTCAAAGCCGCTGATCCCAGGCAGGCTGATATCGAGCAGGATCAGATCAGGTGTCTGTTGGCTGATGTGACTGAGCGCTGTTTCACCATCTTCGGCGGTTGTGACATCAAAACCAGCCTGCTGCATCAGAAATTCCAGAGACAGCAGAATATTGGGTTCATCATCGACAACAAGCACTTTCAAGGCTGAGGTCATGGTGGGGCTCCTGCTCTTGTTATGAAACCTCTGATTCACTATTGCGCTTGGTGATATTGCGCTTGGTGATATTGCGCTTGGTGATGCTGCATTGATCAGAGGTTTCTTATCTGTTGTTTTTATTGTCTTTACCGCTGAACCCTGTTGAGCCAGCTGGTGATTTCAGTCTAAAGCCTTGTTGAAGCAATGCAACACGACTAAGGAATGAGAAGAAGGTTTGTTCGCCTAGGCTGATTTTCTTATACTCTGCGCTTTATTGTGAGCTTAAGCCCTGATCAGAGACTTGGTGATGCCTATATCGAGTGTGGTAAGTCTAGAAAAACTGCTTGATCTGGTGCGTGATGCTGGCGCACAGATTATGACCATCTATCAGCGGCCTTTTGCTGTGCAATCTAAGGCGGATCAAAGCCCCCTGACAGCGGCAGATCTGGCTGCGCATCATTGTCTGGTGGAAGGCTTAGGCCGTTTGACGCCAGAGCTACCGATCTTATCGGAAGAAACGCCTGCCGCCGAATATCAACAGCGTCAAAGCTGGACCACCTATTGGTTGATTGATCCTTTAGATGGCACGAAGGAATTTATCCAACGCAATGGTGAGTTCACCGTTAACTTGGCACTGGTGCATCAGCAGCGTGCTGTCTTTGGTGTGGTCTATGCTCCCGCTTTGGATCAGCTCTATTGGGGTTGGTTGGCTGAAGCCAGCGAATTGCCCTTGCTGGATCTGCCTGCGTCAGCCAAGAGCGCGCAGGCTTTTCAGCAGCGAGAAGGGCAAGAGCCTAAGCCCATCAAAGTACGTGCTTTGCCTGCCCAGCAGGCGGATTGGATTGTGCTGACCAGCCGCTCGCACCCCAGTCAGGCTTTACAAAAGTGGCAAACAGAGCACCCAGCAGCGCAGTATCAAGCACTCGGCAGCTCACTCAAACTCTGCCGAATTGCGGCGGCAGAGGCCGATCTCTATCCGCGCCTTGGCCCAACCAGTGAATGGGATACTGCCGCAGCCCAGGCTGTACTGGAAGCAGCAGGGGGGCGGGTCGTGCGCTGGGAGGATCGCCAGCCGCTGCGCTATAACCAACGCGCAGCCAGTCTGGAGAATCCGTGGTTTTTAGCCGATGGCGGCGCGGAGCTCATCAAGGGTGACTGTGGCGGTGCCTGATTTGGAGACCACGATTCCAGCAGCCGTATTGGCCAGATCAATCGCCATTTCTTTCGTCAGCCCTGCACACAAAGCCAGTGCCAGTGTAGCAATCACCGTATCCCCTGCGCCGGTCACATCGTAAACTTCTTGTGCTTGGGCTGGGCGATGCAGGCAGGTCTGATCAGCACCGATATAGCTCATCCCTTCTTCGCTGCGCGTGACCAGCAGTGCCTCCAGATTCAACTGCTCGATCAGCTTCTGGGCGGCCTCTTCTATTTGCTGATCTCCTGCGACTGGCCCCACGATGGCGCGCAACTCGCTCAGGTTGGGTGTCAGTAAGCTCGCACCCTGATAGCGTGCAAAATCTCGCCCTTTGGGATCAATCAGCATCGGCCGACCCAAGGGTTGGATCAGTTGGATCAGCGCTTGTACTTGGCTTAAAGCGCCCTTGCCATAATCCGAGAAGATCACACCATCGACCTGATCCAGTTGCTGTTTGACCAAAGGGAGCAGCGCCGAGGCAAAGGCATCATGGCGCTCTTCGGCATCCATTCTGATCAGCTGCTGATTACGACTCATCACGCGTGTTTTGGTGATGGTGGGGGCCAGGCGTGTGGCGTAAAAGTGAGTCTGCACCCCCTTTTCCTGCAAGAGTCTGGTCAGCTGACCGGCTTCGCTATCGTCACCCACAATGCCGATCAGCGTCACTTGTGCGCCCAGCGCAGCGAGATTCATCGCCACATTGGCGGCTCCGCCGGCTCGATCCTCTTGACGCGCGACCCGTACGACAGGCACAGGGGCTTCAGGAGAGATGCGCTCCGTGGGGCCAAACCAATAGCGATCGAGCATCACGTCACCGATCACCAGTAGATGCTGTTGTGCCAGCCTAGCCCAATCCATCGGCATCATTGACGATTCAACCAGGTTAAGTAGGCCTCGACACCTTGGCGCACCGTTTTCATTTCCTGATGATAGCCGACTTCTCGTAAGAGACGGATATCCGCGCAGGTATAGCTTTGGTAGTGGCCTTTTAAGCCCTCGGGGAAATCGATATATTCGATCTCACCTTGTTGGTGAAACTCGATCGCGGATTCTGCGATAGTTTTAAAAGGTTCAGCGCGCCCAGTACCCAGATTAAAAATGCCGTTGTGCTCGGGATGCTCAAGGAACCACAGATTGACATCAACAACATCGCCAACATAAATAAAATCGCGGGCTTGCATGCCAGGTGCATAGCCATCATAGGCACCAAACAGCTTCGGGTTTTGGCCCGCTTTAATTTGCTGGTCTAGATGAAAGGCAACACTGGCCATCTTGCCTTTATGCTGCTCACGCGGTCCATAGACATTAAAGTAGCGAAAACCAGCCACCTGAGCGCTCAGGCCCTTTTGTTTGGTCCACTGGCGTACATATTGATCGAACAGGAGCTTGGAGTAGCCGTAGACGTTTAAGGGCTTCTCGTGCTCTGGTTGTTCAATGAAATTTGCGCTGCCACCGTAGACGGCGGCTGAAGAGGCATAGAGAAAAGGCACGCGCTGTTCTTGGCAAAACTGGAGTAGTTTTTTGGAGTACTCAAAGTTATTGCGCAGCATAAACTGCCCATCCCACTCGGTGGTGTCTGAGCAGGCACCTTGATGGAGTATCGCCGTGATCGGCAAGCCAAGGCGGCGTTGCTCAACGCGTGCAATAAAATCATCCTTATCGAGATAATCGGCGATCTGAAGATCAGCCAGATTCTTGTATTTTTGTCCATCGCTCAGATCATCAACAACAAGAATATCGTTGATGCCGCGTTGGTTCAGTGCATGAACCAGATTACTGCCAATAAAGCCAGCGCCACCAGTGATTACATACATAAAAGGCTCCTTGTGCAAAGGTCGCCCATTTTAGCCTAAAACACCTGTTGTGACTTGCCGCTCTTCATCTTTCTTGTGCATCAAGACACAAAAAAGAAAACATCCATGCTCTTGTGCGCAACAAGGAGGTCAGGGGGATCACTAGGCAGATGAGGATAAACAGGTACAATGTGCACTTTGCAAAGCTTGGGTCGGATAGCTAAAAGAGGTGCAGGTGGAGAAGTTTCTTGTTGTGGGCCCCAGTTGGGTCGGAGATATGGTCATGGCGCAGACCCTGTTTAAGCTTTTACAACAGCGCTTTCCTGGAAGTCAGATTGATGTGCTGGCACCGGCCTGGTCTCATCCTATTTTGGCGCGGATGCCTGAAGTCACTCAGGCTATTACTCTGCCGCTTGGTCATGGGCAGCTGGGTTTAAGAAGTCGTTGGCAGCTAGGGCGGCAGCTTAAAAGTGAAGCCTATACACAAGCCATTGTGTTACCTCGCTCCTGGAAATCGGCTTTGGTGCCTTTTGCTGCCGGTATCCCAAAGCGTAGAGGCTTTCACGGTGAGCAGCGTTTCTTTTTGCTTAATCAGCGACGCCCCTTGGATAAAAAACAGCTCGATCAAACAGTGAAGCGCTTTGCGGCCCTCGGGCTCGACAGTAACGAGGCCGTGATGACAACGCCGCTGCCTGCCCCTGCTTTACGCGTTGATCCTGTTCAGCAACAACGTTTACAGCAAGAGTTTGGCCTCGATCAGCAGCTGCCAGCTATTGCCATGATGCCAGGTGCAGAATATGGGCCAGCCAAGCAGTGGCCTTTAAGCTCCTTTCAAAAACTGGCTGAAGAACTGGTGGCCACTGGCTATCAGGTGTGGGTTTTAGGTGGTCCAAAAGATCGTGCCGCAGGTGAGGTGATTGCCCAAAGCCAGCATCCCTCTATTGTTAATCTGTGCGGCCGTACTCAGCTTGCCGATGTGGTGGATTTACTGGCTTTGACCGAACAGGTGGTGACGAATGACTCTGGTCTGATGCATGTGGCCGCCGCTGTTGGAACACGCGTCCATGCCATCTATGGCTCCTCCTCGGCTGCTTTTACACCGCCGTTAACGGAAAACAAGGTGATTCATTCGCTTAATCTGGATTGTTCGCCCTGTTTTAAGCGTGAATGTCCTTTGGGGCATACAAGGTGCTTGAAGGATTTGCACTTAGGGGTGAAGGAGTTGACCCATGCTGGCCGCGCTTAAATCACAGAAGAGAGAACAGCTTTCTTTCTGGGTTCTGGCTCTTTTACTTTTCTTCTTGTACTGGTCTTCTGCACTGACCCTAGCACTCAACTTTGTTCTTTTGGCCTTCTTTCTGGTGAGTTTGCTCGCGGGAAAAAATAAACTGTCTTTGGCAGATCATTATCCCCTTTTATTGGGCCTGGTTTTTTTTTCATATCTTTTGTTGAGAGTCGGAGTAGATGTTTTTTGGCTCGAACAGAGTCAGCAAGAAAACCTGAGGTTTTTGCGTAAGGTTTGGGTTTTCTTGCCGTTCTTTGCCATTGCTCTGCTCGTGCTGAGTGAACGTTCGCTCAAGTTTCTTTGGGTGTCGATGTCCTTGGGGTTTTTAGCCTATGTTTTTTTTGCCAGTGGAGAGGGCCTGGCTTTTTTTACCAGTCTTGAACGCCTCGGAGTGAGAAAGCTGAATGCCCAACACTTGGGCTTGCTCGCGGCGATTTTCTTTGTTGTCTATAGTTTTCTTTTGGCTGAATGGATGGCAAAAAAAGGCAAGTCTGTTCAGGACTGGCTGCTGATTGGCATGGTTGGCCTTTTGATCGGCGCTTTTCTTTTTTTAACTCTGCGCTCTCTTTCACGAGGGCCGTGGATCGCGTTGTTGGTTCACTTCTCGGTATTGGCCTTATTTTATTTTTGGCAGCGGTTTAGAGTGACGGGGCTTCTGGTCTTTGTCGTTTTAATCGCCACGATTCTGGTGTCTTCTCGCTTCATACCTCCAGCTGATTTTGTACTCCAGCGGCTTTTACAAGAAGCCAGCGTAGTACAAACCTTATTGGTATCGGGGCTGGATGCTTTGGAGATGTCTTCGTGGGGTATTCGAGCCCATTTATGGGCAGCGGGTTTAGACGCTGGTTTCTCTCACTTCTGGTTTGGTGCAGGATGGTATGCACCAGAAGGGCTGATTGCCCAAGCAGACATTCCAGTGTGGGCCAAGGATTTTGATCATTTTCATAATCAGTTTATCGATCTTTTTGTGCGGCTGGGTGTTTTTGGGCTCTTGCTTTTCCTTGCCTTTTTAATAGCGGTTTATACTGCTGTTTGGAGGGCTTATTTAGGTTCTTATATCAATATTTATGCTCTCTTGATGAGGGTGTCAGTCTTGAATGTACTCGTACTTTCTTTTATGACTGAGACCTACCTTTCTTTTTTTAGCTGGTGGCAGAATCTCGCTTTACTCTTGGGGATGATTCTGATGACCGTCATGCATTCAACTCAGAGTGAGAGTCCAGGATGTTCTTAGGGCGATTAAATGGAATTGCACTGAATCCAGCAGAGCAAAAAGAGCATCCGCTGATCTGTTTGGAGCATGCCACTGCTGTCGGTGTGTCTGGGGCGATTGTGGATGCTTCATCAAAGTTAGTCGGATGTTATTCAGCCAATCGTGCGATGCTAGATAGATTGGGCTCATTAGAAAAACACAAATTACTGTCTCGTTATAACTTAATCTGGAAGCGTTTTTCGAAGGGGCGGCTGGCTGTAGCGACGGCAACAAGCGCAGACCATAATTACTTTCATTGGATGCTGGATCTTGTTCCTCGGTTGATCGACTTACAAAGATCAAGAGAGCTCTGGGATCAGGTGTTGATTAGTTATGCGAAGGATATCTTGCCTTTTCAACAAGAAACACTGGATCTGCTGGGTGTGGATCAGGACAGAAGAATAAGGGCTACTCGTCGGCAATGCTGGACTGCAGCCTGTTTGGTGGTGCCTGCTTTGCCTGACTCATTTGCAAAGGTGCAACCACAGGTGGTGATGCAGGTTCGGCAAGCCTTTGCTCGTCTACTTAAGAAGGTCGAGGGGTTTGAAAAGATCCTGATCTGTCGGCAAAAAGGACATCCTCGCTCATTTAGCAATCATGATGAAGTCGTCGATTTCTTTGAGAGTCTTGGATATAAAAAAATTTATTTAGAAGACTATAGCGTCGCAGAGCAGGCGGCTATTTTTTATAGCGCTCAAAAGGTAGTGGCTGTGCATGGTGCAGGCCTGACTAATCTTGTCTTTAGTCACCCTGAACAGGCTGTTGTTGAGATTTTTGGAGAAGACTATCAGCCACGTTGTTTTGAAGAAATTGCGACTATTCTTGGCCTGAATTATCAGAAAATTGTTTTTCCTTATTCCAGTCAGGCTTTATGTGTGGATGTAGACCAGTTAAAGAAGGCGATCGCTCATGACTAAACAGGCTGTTTTAGCGCTGCGTCAGTTTCATCGTTCCACTGGTGCAGTGAGAAATGCTATTGAGCAATGCCAGTATTTGGCTGCTCTAGGTTATCAAGTGACGCTCTTAGCCGAAAAAACGGCTCCTGAGTTACTTCAAGAGGCACGCGCAGAATGGGTCAAAGTTTGGAAGTGGCCTATCAAAGGAAAGTGGCGACGTTTATGGTTTAATCTTTGTGTGCAAAGATGGCTGAAGAAAAATCCGGTCGATGTTTTTATTAGTCATGGTGATGCTTTATCAAATGATGTTTTGGTTTTGCATAACTGTTTACATTTACATCATGAGCGCGTCGGCACACCCTTAAGTGATGCTGCATTTTTTCATGAGCGCATGTTGCGTGCTGCAGGTTATCGGCTGCTGATTGCGAATTCCTGCATGATGAAGCAGGACATCGTTAAGCGCTTTGGTATTGATGAAAGTAAAATCGAAGTTTTTTATCAGGGCGTGGATTTAAATCGTTTTAATTATCATCAGCATGATTTGAAGAGAGCGCAGGGTCGGGCAAGGCTGAAAATCGAAGATGATCTTTTCTGCATTGGCTTAGTGACATCTGGGGATTTCAAAAAAAGAAATGTTGCTTTGTTTCTATCCATTGCGGGTCAGGTTATCCAGCGTGTGAAGCGGCCCTTGCGTTTTGTCGTTGCCGGTAAAACAGCGGATTTAGCCTCTTTTAAAAGGCAGGCTGCTGCTCTTGGTCTCGGTGATCAGATTCTTTTTGTTGAGCCTCAGGATGAAGTGGATCGGCTTTACCATGCTTTGGACTTGCACCTTTATCCTGCTTTATTAGAAGAATACGGCCGTGTTATTCCAGAGAGCCTAGCCTGTGGGCTGCCAGTGCTGGCCAGTCAATGGGTTGGGGCGACTGAGTTAATGCAGGATTATCCCTTATCTCCTTTACCATCGCATGAGCTTGAGGTCTGGGTGGATCGGGTCGTTGCTTTTTGCGAGCAGGATGCTTTACAGCGTGATGCAGTGAGCGCAGGGCTCAGGATTGCCCAGCATTACTCTCAAGATAAACAATTTGCAGCGATGGTGGCATTGATCGAGCAGCGTGATCATCAATAAGAAATAAAAGAGCATAAAGAAGAGGTGTTCTTTATGCTCTGCAATCGAAGAAGAATCAAAAAGAGATGATCGGCTCTCTAGGAAACC